>JAGWVU010000014.1 GCA_018970725.1 Verrucomicrobiota bacterium | reverse complement strand
GCCGGAAAATGTTCCTGCTGACTGACTTGACTGAATGCTTAATCCTGATTATACGGTTTAAAAAGAATTTAGGATTTATAAAGCAAACGCTAAACTTGCGACAAAAAACCCACAGAAACGGATAATTCGCTTGCCGTTCTTTTGGTGCAACCTTACTGGCTAAATGTCGCCGGAGTCCGCCGCAATCGTATGAACATTCGTCCCTCCAACGCCGCCCGCCTCGGAGTTCTGGCCTTGATCACCCTCCTCGCCGGGTGCTCAACCGCCCGACCCGAGCGCTATTTCGGTGGACATGGGAACTTCATCAATCCCAAGCATCATGTGCCGAGGGAGGTGCAGCGCACCGAGCCCTGGCTGCCGGTTTTCTGAACGAGCCCCACCCAACGATCCCCCGGGATGAAGTCGAACTCCAGCGCCTCAGGATTCACGGCCATCGAAGCCCTTTCGATGATCGCGACGCTGTTCGTCTTCTCCATGATCGTGGGATCCCTTTGGATCCGCTACCAGAAGGACCCCGCTTCCATGCCGTCGCTGTCCGACCTCTCGGATTCTCCGCTTGGCAAACCTGAAACCGGGTCCAACGCGGCTCCCCAGACCGACACCAAGGGGCCGGTCGGGAACCCGTAACCGCAAGCCGCCACGCCACCCTCCATTTTTTTCCGAACGGAACCAATGCCACAAGCTCGCCCAGCCACCCTTCGCCAGGGAACCGGGATCTCTCCGATCACCGGCTCCGACCGCGTCTCCCGGGCTGGGGTGATGCGCCTCCATCGCGCCTTGCGGATCGCCTTGGCTCTCGCCCTGCCATTCGGCACGCTCGTTCATCCGGTCCGGGCGCAGGAATCCCGGGTCTCCTCGGAACCGCGCGCGGTCTCCAATCGCCTCAAGGACTTGGCCACCGGAACGGCGAAATCGGTGGACTCCATGCCCGAAGCCCCGGTCACGCCTCCCCCTTCTCCCCCCAAGGCTGAAACTCCTTCCATGCCCCCTCGCACGGTGGGTGGAACGGCTCGCGGCGCGGAACGCACGGTTGCGTCGCCCCAAGAGCCCATGTCCTCCCCACCGGTTCCTCCCGCACCTCCCGAACCTTTGAGGAGGGCGGCGCGTCCGGAGAAAGCCGAAGTTTCCGAGGAACCCAGACCGATCTCCAATCGTTTCAAGGAACTGGTCAAGGATCACCCCAAACCTTCGGCCAGCCGGCTCCCCGCCGCCTCCCCTTCCACGCCTCCGGCGGCTCCGCCTGCTGTCGTCGAAGTCCCCAAACCTCGAAATTCCGGCCGCACGTCCGGATTCCCGCTGGGGGCAGGCTTCGGCTCCCACGCCTCCAGAGCCCCCCAATCCGTTTTGATCACCCCCGAGCCCTCCGTCGTCGATTCCTATGTGGACACGTATGTCCCCTCCATCGTGCCCTCCGCCGAGGCCACCGGCTCGATGGGCCAGGGCGTTTTCCCCACTTACGGGGAAAAAATGCTGATGGGGGGCGGTGCCGACGGCTCAAAGTCAGACTACATGCGAAGCTTTGGCGGTGGCGTGGGTGGACCCGACTCAGCTTACCAGACCTCCACTGGGATTTTCCCCTACGACAGCACCTACGGAGGAATTTACACGCAACACCCTGAAGTCTTTGGGCCCATCAATCGGACCCTCGGGTTCTTCGGCCCCAATCAGGCGCTATCCCTCGAGGGAGGCCGGCTTCAGAATACCTCCGTCTCGCTCGACGGGACCCTGCTCCCCTTGTTCACCAGAACCTACGAACCCGACCGCGCCCATGTCAGGGCCGGCCCGTTTACCGCGGATCTCCTTTATCTGGGGGCGGGAGCCCTCTACTCGGACTACAACGGCCCGCGGACCTTCCCGGAGGGCAGGGAAGACGGCTTCATGAGCTACATCGACTTCGGCGTGCGGGCCGTGGCCCAGCTCACCGACCAGTTCTATCTCGCCCTCGGCACTTCTTTGATCTACCTGCCGGACTCGAACAAGCTAGGCTTTCTGGTCACCAACCGTTCGGCGCCCGGCATCTCCCTGACCATGGATCACCATGCGACCCGCAACGGCTGGGATTACCGCATCTACGACAACTTCGTGGGCGGATTCCGCTCGCTGCAATATTTCGAAAATTTCGACAACGATGCCATGGAAGCCGCCGGCCGCTACACTTTCGGTCTGGGCGGACGATTCAACGACCAAGGGTCCGGCAGTCTCTTCGACGAGGACGCGATTGTGTTCTCCAACGTGGTGGGAGCCTCTGTCTCCGGTCTGATCAACCCAGCCTGGCGCACCACCTTCAGGGCGTCCCATGCAGATTTGTGGAGGACCTTTGACATGGATGACGCGGGGAGCCGGGAGCGAATCGGGGCTCTGCTCGGCTACGAGGGCGCCGTCCTCCCCTTGGCTCCTTATGTATCCTACGACGTCTTCAGCAACGACACTTTCGAGTCCCTCTATCATATGACCAATGCCGGTCTCCGGGGCAAGCTCTCGGAGAATCTCAGCCTTTCCACCTCCGCGGGCTACCTGTGGACCACGGACCTCCCCGCCGACCGGGAATCCCTGCTGTGGAGAGCGGTCCTCAGCCACGATTTGTCCGAGCGCACCGTTCAATCCGTCGGCATCGGCCGGAATTTCTTCGCCAATGATTTCTCCGATGAGTTCGCTGTCGCCTCGCTCCTGAACTACAGGATTTCCCACCGCGTCAGCAACCGGATCTACGGCAGCACCTTCCTGAGCCACACCAAAGCGGAACCCCTTGGCAACGTCGGCGACCAAGTGACTTCCGACACCGCCGGCGTCCGCATGAGCTTCCGCCCTCTGGACTACACCGAGGTCTTCGCAACAACCGCCTGGCAGCACTCCGAGCACACCCCCCAAACGCTTGAAATGAATCGCTCGATCTATCAGGTCGGCGTCAACCAACGCATACTTTCCCGGCTTACGGCCGGACTCCTGGCCCAATACGAGGAAGCTGATTTTTTTGACGAATATCTTTACCGGTTGACTATTCGCCGTTATTTTTAAAGTATGTCAGCCGGAGACCGGCTTTTCCTCAAGCGCCTTCTCTGATCCAGCTCCATGAAAACGACAGCAATGCTCCGGTCCCTCCCGTGCCTTTGGCGTCATATCCCGCTCATTCCGGCGCTCCTCTTCGCCGTTCTGCCGGCCGGGCTTCAAGCCCAGGGTGACAAGGCCACGGTCACCGAACCCGGGACGCCCAAGCAGACCAGAATGGATTTGCCCGGAGATTTTCACAAATATTTCGGCCAACGGGTCAATCAGTTCAAGGATCTCCAACGCAAGGTGGCCAAGCTGGACCTCGATGCCGACCTGAGCTACGATGGCATCATCAACGGAAACGACCCTGCCGATGGCGGCGCTTTCGAGCAAACCCCCCCGGGTTTGGTGATCGGCACCGGAGAGATGAGTCGCTTTCTGATCCGGGTCTCGCCTTACCGCGTCGACTTCGACGGGGACGTGGTCATCACCCTTGAGGTCGCGGGAATCAATCGGGATGATGAAAGCGGACAATTCACCTCTCTTGAGCAAGAGGTGGCGAGCACCGGCCGGATTCGCGTTTGGAAGGCTGCCGACCGCAAGGAGTTGCTCTTGGATTCTGCGGATCCGAACCGCCGTTTCATCGAATGGGTCGCGGATGCGCGCGCCTACCCGGCCAATCTTCCCACCATTTACCCACGTTTCTTCTTCGTGGAGGGAGTCAAAGCCTCGCCCAAGCACCTCGGAGACCTTCGTATCCTTGTCACCATCTCCCACCGGAACAAAGGAGAGACCCGTCCACCGATGGGCGAGTGGCTCGGTGCGGCCCCGGCCGGGAAGACCGTGGTGGTGGAGAAGGTGGATGCCACCCCGGCGGACGCGGGATACAACCAGCGTCTCTTGAAAGCCTTCCGGACCTCGTTCGACCACATCCTGATCACCGTTGGCAAGGAGCCACATCCCAAGGTGTTCGTGAACAACAACATCGAAGGTGATTGGCTGAGCGTCGCCGAATCCGGCTCTCCGAAGTGATCCTTCCCGCTGCTCTTCTCACCCTCCCCATGCGCCCTCATCAATTCCTGTTCCTCGCCGTCTTCTCCCTCGGCGCCTGCTCCAACCCGCAGCTCTCGCAAACGGCCGCTCCCGCTGCCGCCGTGCAAGCCGGACGACCCGCCGTCCCCCAGGCCCCTCAGCGCCAAGTTCCGATCATCGAGGGGGATCGGCTCGAAGTCACCGTCCGCGAGGACTCCAGCTTCAACGGAGTCTATGACGTCCGGGAAGGCGGTCATGTGATGGTCAACCGCATCGGGCGCGTCCAAGTCGCCGGCATGACATTGCCCGAGGCGGAGGAAAAGATCCGCAAGAACCTGCAGACGAACCAGCTCACCAAGGCAACCGTTCTCATCGACCGACTCGGCCGCGCGCCCCGAATGGATCCGCGGATTGAAGGAGACAAGTTGATCATTTATCTGACGGGGGCTGTCAACCGTCCTGGGCAGCACATCCTCACCCTGCCTCCCGGCCAGGCGGACAGCATGGGCCTCTACGAAGCCATTCTCATCACTGGCGGGTTTGGCGATTTCGCTGACCTGAAAAAGGCTTACATTTCCCGGCCTTGCGGAGACGCCATGAGGCAGAAAATCCCGGTAAATTTCAAGTCCATCATCGACGGAGCTTCACCCGACCCGAGCATCGGGAACGGTGACGTCATCACCATCCCCACCCGCAAGCTGTTGTAACGGCGGCGGACGCCGGCAACGCCCCGAGCCTTGACTCTCCCCAGCCCCACCGCCTTGATCCTACCGGATGCGTGACGTTCTCACCCGTTTCTTTGCGCTCGACGCACTGAATGTAATCCCTGAGGTTTACGTCGCACTCGCTGCCATCTGGCTCTGGATCCTCATCGTGAACTTCATCAGCATTTCCAGTCAGGAAATCCCTTCATGGGCCAAAGTCCTCTGGGTGCTCATTGTCAGCGGTCTGCCGGTCGCCGGCGTGTTTTTTTACTGCCTCTTTTGTCTGCTGCGGGCTGATTACTCCTATCTTCATCAGTTAGGACTATTCATGCCGGACCGCAGGAAGGGCTGACCAGCGGGGCTCCGGCCTCATCCGCCCTCAGTTTCTTTTCTCCGGAGCCTTCCCTTTTTTCCACCTCGAAACCCGATGCCAGCGGAGACTCCAAAGAAAGCTTTCGACGCCTCCGGAATCATCCGACAGATCCTGCTCTTTGAGGGTTACCTCCGGCTCATCGGCATCCTCATCGCCCTCGGCTTGTGCCTCTCCGTGGCCTATTATGTGTTTGCCCGCCCCGTCTACCAGAGCCGCGCCCTCATCCGGGTGAACACCCTCAAGGCCAGCGTCGATAACACCGGAGAGATGGCCACGGAAGTGGACGAGTGGCTTGTGGTCAAAGGCTTCCTGCAAACCTTGCAGACCCCCGTGCTTCTGGTCCGCAGCGTGCAGCGCCTCGGGGAAGCCGGGCCCAACGCATCTTACGAAGGGGTCCGCGACTCCCTGGTCCCCAAATTGGTGGTCAACTACATCGGGGACAACATCTTGGAACTGGAGCTTTACTCCTACAACCCCCGGATTGTCCGCGAGCTTCCGGAGGCCATGATCGAACAGTTCCGCGAAGACCGCATCCAGGATGCCCGAACCGCTTGGGAACTCTCGCTGGATCGGTATGCAACCGAACTCGAAAACCTCCGGAGCAAACTCGAGCAGAAGGTGGCCAAGGATCTCAGGCAGGACGAGGAGAACGACCTCGCCCGCACCCAGATGCGCCACCGCCAGTTGAGCAACGTTCCGATCGACCTCGAGGTCGCCACCTTCAAACTCGGCGAGATCGAAAGGGTCTTGCAGACGCTGGAACGCGAGTCCGCCAAGGGCGCCTTGGATACCCTGGGCCAGCTCTCCCTCATCCAAGGCTACCGCTCTTCCAAGTCCCTTGAGGTGGGCGACACCGTCGGGCTGCCCACCCCGGCCCTGCCGACCGAAGCAGCCGGACAACCCGTTCCCACCTCAAAGCCGAACACCATGGTGGTGATCCAGCCGGAGGCTGTGGATCCTCTCACTCCTTGGGTCGAGTTGGAGCGGGAAAAGCGCAAGATCGAACGGGAGTTGACCGAATCCAAAAGCCTCTACCTCCCGGGCCATCCCAAAATGGAGGATTTGAACTCGCGTCTCCGGGTCACCACCGATCGGCTCACCGGGGAATTGGAAACCGCCAAGCGCCAACTCGTCATGGAACGGGAATCCCTCAAGGCCGAAGTGGCGGCACTCGAAAAGCGCATGCCCGAATATTTCGCGGCCACCGAAGAGCTGAGTAAAAAGAATCTGAACGCCAAACTGGCCGAGAGCGGCGAGTTGGATTGGTCCAAGATGTATGAGCAGATCGCCAAGGAGGTGACCAAGGCCCGGTCCGCCACGAATCATGAGGCGGTGATCCTTCACATGGACGGATTCATCAACCTCCGCGATCAGGATCCGATCTCTCCCAACAAGGGCAAGCTGGTGACGATGGGGCTCTTGCTCAGCCTGGGCTTGGGACTGGGAGTCCCCTTTGGTCTGCAAATGATGAAGACCAGCAGCTCCACCCTCACGGAACTGGAAAATGTCACCGGCATCCCCGGAATCGGACTCATCCCCAAGGCGGAACCTGAGGAATTGGAACACGTCGCCCGCTCCCCCAGAATCGGGGCGGTGGTTCCGAATTATCTGCTCGAGAACTTCCGGCTCATCCGAAGCAACCTCATCCTTCACCCCGGCCGGACCGGCAAGGCTCAAGTCATCATGGTCACCAGTGCGCGGCCGAGCGAAGGCAAAACCACGGCGGCGGTCAACCTGGCGTGGAGCTTTTACTCCATGGGAGAAACCACCCTGCTCTTGGACTGCGACCTCCGACGGGGCCGCGTTCACCGGGTTCTGGATCTGGACAACGAAAAGGGCCTGACCACTCTCTTCGCCGGGCAATCGACCGAGTCCGAGGTGATACTCGACACGGAGGTCGATAATCTCTGGGTCATCCCTCGCGGCCCCATCATCCCCGGCACCACCGAGAAGCTCTGCGGCCAGGAGTTCGCCTCGCTCCTCACCCACTGGCGAACCCAATACAGCCGCATCGTGATCGATACGCCCCCGGTTCTCGGACTGAGTGAATCATCCTCCCTGCAACGCGTGGTCGATGGTGTCGTTCTCCTCGTCCAAGCGGAAAAGACCAGTCGGAAGGATATTCTGGACGCCCTCGGCATCCTGCGAAAATCCGGCGCCCACCTCTTCGGCTTCGTCCTCAACCGGGTCGACCTGAAGAAGTTGCATAATTATTACAATTACTACCATTATTCCTCTCACTACTACGATTCCATCGTGGAGTCGGAAGAAGACAAGAAGCCCCGGCAGAGGCAACTCCACGCCTGAGGGCGGTTGACCTCCTGAGGCAGGTCGCGGTTTTGCCGGTGGCGTCAGCCTCCCCCGTCTTCTCCAGCCAAGCTCAAGCCAGAATCGCGCGGATCACTTCCCCTTCCACGTTGGTGAGCCTCCGGCGCACCCCGTTGTGCTCGAAGGTAAGCCGCTCGTGATCCAGCCCGAGGAGGTGCAGGATGGTGGCGTTGAAATCATAGAGGGGGTGCACGTCCTCGATGGCTTTCTGGCCGAAAGGATCCGTGACGCCATGACTGACTCCGGGCTTGATTCCGGCTCCGGTCATCCAACAGGTGAATCCATCCGGGTTGTGATCCCGTCCTTTGGCTCCTTTTTGAAAGAAGGGCATCCGGCCGAACTCCGTGCACCAAACGACCAGCGTGTCTTGCAGGAGACCGCGTTGTTTGAGGTCCCGGATCAGGGCGGCGGCGGGCTGGTCCAGGATGGCGGCATGAACGTCGTATTGCGCCTTGAGATCACTGTGCCCATCCCAATTCAACTTGCCCCCGCTGGCGTAAGCCCCGTTGAAGAGTTGCACGAAACGCACGCCGCGCTCGATGAGACGCCGGGCCAGAATGCAATTCCGGGCGAACGCGGCCTTGTCCGGGTTCCGGGTATCGTCCGCTCCATAGAGTTTGAGAATGTGGTCCGGTTCGCCCCGCAAGTCGGCCACTTGCGGAACACTCGACTGCATCCGCGCCGCCAGTTCGTAACTGGCAATCCGCGCCGCCAGCTTTTGATCGCCCGGATGGGATTCGAGATGACGGGCATTCATCTTCCGCAGAAGGAAACGGGCCGCCTCATCCGCCCCCTCGGAGACTCCCGGCGCCGTGAGATGCCTTACGGGACTCTTCGAACTCAGAGTGGTCCCTTGGAACGCCGCCGGCAGGAACCCGGGCCCCCAGTTGTTCGCTCCGTTCTGCGGCACTCCACGCGGATCGGGTATGGCCACGTAGGAAGGGAGATCCTGATTCTCGCTGCCCAAGGCATAAGTCACCCAGGATCCGAGTGAGGGAAAGCCGTCCAAGACAAATCCGGTGGAGAGGAAATTCTCGGCGGGACCATGGGTATTGGACTTGCTCGTCAGCGAGTGGACGAACGCCAGGTCATCGGTCAGTTCCGCGAGATGGGGAATCATTTCGCTCACCCACTTCCCGGTTTGACCACGCCGCCGGAACGCATACTGCGGTCGGGCCAAGGCCCCGGCCGGGCCCTGGAACGTCACCGCGGGCCCGCCCGGCAACGGTTTCCCGTCCCAATCGATGAGTTCCGGCTTGTAATCCCAGGTCTCGAGCTGGCTCACTGCCCCGGCGCAGAAAATCACCACCACGTTCTTTGCCTTTGCCGGAAAATGCGGCATCCGCGGGGCATGCGGACGGGCCGGATCGATCCCGGGATCATCCGCAACGAGAAGCCCCTCCGCGTGAAGAAGTTGCGTCAGTGCCACCGAACCGAGCGCGGTGGCGCTCCGCCCCAGAAAAGAACGTCGGTCAAGCAGAGGATGCCCCGGGATCATGGAAGGAAGAGGAATTCGTTGGAGTTGAACAAAGCACGGCAGAGGACGGTCAGGCCGTGTTCCCGCACCACCGGTTCCGCCTCGCTGATCTCGACCGCCGCCGGAGCCCGGCCGAGGGCCAGGATGTAAGCGCGAGCGATCCGGCGGACCGGATCGGAGCCGACCTCCGACTCGACCCTTCTGGACAGCGCCGCGGCGGCGTCGAGCGTGAACCGGCTGTTGAAGAGATTCAGCGCCTGGATCGGCGTGGTGCTGGAACGACGGATCGCGGTGCTCTGCCCCGCGTCAGGGCAATCGAACGCCCCGAACACCGCTTCAGGCTCCCGTCGGACCTTGTGCGCGTAGATCATCCGCCGCAACCCCTCCCCGGTGAAGGACTCGACCGGCTCGAAGCCCGAAAGCCCGCCCCGCTTGTCGAACAGATTAAAGCCCCGGCCATACATGCGGCGATCAAGCTGTCCGCTCACCGCGAGCATCGAATCACGGATCGCCTCGGCCTCCAATCTCCGGGAAGGATAACGCCAGAGGAAACGGGCTTCGGCGTCGGTCCGCGCTCCTCCGGAATCCTCCGAGGATTGGCCGTAGGTGCCGCTCAGGAGGATGATCCGGTGCAGCCGCTTGATGCTCCAGCCGCCCCGGATGAACTCGGCGGCCAGCCAGTCCAACAGCTCGGGATGGGTCGGCTTCATCCCCATTCTTCCAAAGTCACCCGGCGTCTCCACCAAGCCGACGCCGAAGTGTCCCTGCCAAATCCGGTTCACCATGACCCGCGCGGTGAGCGGATGGGACGGGCTGGCGATCCACCCGGCCAGAGCCAGGCGCCGCTCCTGTTCCGGGCTCCCGTTCTCCAGGCGGAGCGTCCCCAAGGCCTCCGGCACGGCAGGGACGACCGGTTCCCCCGGTTGCTCGGGGTCCCCGCGGTTCAGCAAATGGATCACGTCCGGCGTGCGGAAGGTCCCGGCAAAAACCCGTTGGCCGGCCTCGAGTCCCGCGAGTTCGGTCTCGAGCGGGCGCTTCCGCTCCAAGAGCCGCCGGGCCGCGTCCGCCTCTTCCGGAGAAAGCCCCGTAAGGGAAAACGCGGACGCTTCACGGGCCGCGGGGTCGAACGCCTGCCGGTCGGTCGCATCGGCCACCACCTTCCAAACGCCCGCCGCATCGCCGGCTTCGATGACATACTCCGTGGCCAGGCGATCGTTGAGCCGCCCCTGCCGATCCCGGCCCCAGACGACCAAATCGATCTCCCGTTCCTCCGCAAATTCGACCATGACCCAGCCTTTGCCGGTCTCGGAGGACATCCAGCTGCTGGAATTTCCGTAAAGACCATCGTTGAGGAATCGTTGCTCGTGCCGCCCCGCGGAGAAACGTTCCCCGGAAACCGTCACCCGGGCGTCACGGGCCAAGTTCACGCCGCTGGTGGCAAAGACTTCCAACTCGTCCACACAGGGTTCCAGTTGGTTGGTGGCCCGGATCGTGAAACGCACCCGTTTGGCCCGGACCGGGGCGAAACGGTCGCGGTTCTCCCGCGCGTTGACCATGGAACGCCTGGCGCCGGAACCGGCCAGCGGAACGAAACGGGAGAGCGCCTGATCAATCCCGGAGATCCCGGCCTTGATCTCCTGGAATCTGGCCCGGGCCGCGTCCGCCTCGGGAGAACGCAGGTCACGCTCCCCATACTCGACCCCGGCAACGAAGGCCTGCATGGCGTAGTAATCCCGGGCGCGGATCGGATCGAACTTGTGATCGTGGCAACGGGCGCAGCCGATCCCCAACCCGAGAAAAGTCTGCCCGATGTTCACCACGATCTCATCGATCGAGTCCTGACGGGCCAAACGCTTGGAAGGTTCGTCCTTCCCGATCTGACCGGGCAGGAGGACCGAGGCGGTGACGAGAAAACCGGTGGCCGCATCCTGACCGGTGGCGTCGCCCGCGATCTGTTCCCGGATGAACCGGTCGTAAGGGACATCGTCGTTGAACGCGCGGATGACGTAATCCCGGTAGGGCCAGGCATTCGGTCTCTCGGTATTCACCTCGAACCCGTGGGTATCCGCATAACGCACCACGTCGAGCCAATGCTGGGCCCAGCGTTCTCCGTAACGCGGGGAAGCCAACAACCGGTCGACCACGGCGGCCGGATCCCGCTCCCTGAGGAACGCCTCCATCTCTTCCGGCGACGGCGGCAACCCGGTGAGATCCAAGGTCACCCGCCGCAACCAGTTGGCCGGCTCCGCGGGCCGGGAACGTCGCAACCCCTTTTCGGCCAGCTTGGCGTCGATCAACCGGTCCACTCCCCCCACGGCCGGGGCCTGCACCGGCTTGAAACTCCAATGATCCCGCTTGTCCGCGATCCTCGCCGTATCCACCCCGTCGGGCCAGGGAGCCCCTTCCGCCACCCAACGGGTCAACAAATCGATTTCCGCCGCCGCCAGCTTTTCCCCGGGTGGCATCGCCTCGTCAGGGTCATCGCTCCGGAGAAAACGGATCAGCGGACTCTCGCCCGGCCGCCCCGGGACGATGTCGGGCCCGTGGTTGTCACCGCCCCGCAAGGCCTCCGATTTGACATCCAACCGCAGCCCGGACTTCTGTTTCTTTTCTCCGTGACACTCCTGGCAATGCCGCTCCAACAACGGGCGGACGTCCCGCACAAAGTCCACGGGCCCGACGACCGAAGCGAGCAGTGAGAAGGAGAGCACCAGGTTCATTTCAACGATAGGGTGTGCCGGATTCGAACAGGTCGCGCACTTCCCGGTCGCTCATCGCACGCCCCAATAAAACGAGTTCATCCACCCGCCCGCTCAGTTTCCGATCCTGCCGGTCCCAGTTTCCGATGCGGGCCGGGCCGAGCAAGGCCGGGAGGGCTATGGCCTGGCGGGTTTCGTTGTCGAACTTTCCGTTCAGGTAAAACCGCGCCGTGCCGGCGTCCGCGTCATACGTGGCGGCCAGATGGACCCAACGCCCCTGTTGCCGCAGCACCGGGGTGCGCGAGTCCGGATACCCCTCGGTCTCCTCCGCCCCGGGCGGAAGGGTGTTTCCCCGGAGCGCCAACCGCATCGTCGTCCGCCGGGTGATCATCCAATGCACCTGGCCGGGACGGTCCTCCCGCCAGCCGTCCGTATGCAGCAGGGACTGGTAGGGAGCCCCCAACCGGTCAAGCCGAACCCAGGCGGCCAGGGTGAGCCGGGGCCAGGCGCGCGACCCGCCCACGTCCAGCTTCAGGTGGTCGCCAACCTCGACGAATTCGGGAGCGTGCGATCCCGGCCAGCGCCCCTGAACCCGGCGATACACTCCGGGCATCGCCCCCGGAGATTCGAAATCGAACAACGCGATCAGGTCCGGGTCACGCCGCAGGGTCGCCAAGGCTGCTTCCGAGCACGCCCTTTGGCCCGCCGCCAATCCCGCGCTGAGGCTGGCCATTTCATCCGGCTGGATAAAGGCCGCGCTCCGCAATTCCCTCGCCTCGCTGGCACTTCCGCCGAAACTCACCGCATCCCCCTCGCGCAAGCTCCGCCGGGTGGCCGCCCCGGAGGCCTTGGCGATCACTTCCCCTTGGAAAACATGGACTTCCGCCGCGCCGTCCTCGGTCACATCCACGCCGAACCGGGTGCCCAGATCAATCGCATCCCCCGAAGGCGTGATCACCGTGAATCCTCTCGCCGCCGGATTGACTTCCGCCGCCAGCCTGCCCCGCCGGATCCGCAACCGCTGAGCCGAATCAAACGAAAAGTCCGCCGGCGCTTCGATCACCAGAACCACCCCGCGAGCCGTCCGGAGCGATGCCGTCCCGGCGCTGAGGCGACACGGTCCGCCCCGGATTTCCCTCCCTTCCTCCAATCCGACACAACCCGCGGCCGCGACCACCTCCGCAAAGGGAACCGCCGCGCTCCGCCACCACCAGAGGCCCGTTCCCACCACGGCACAGGCCGCGAGCGCCAAGATCCACCGCCGTCCCCGCCCCGCTTCCGACCGCGGTCTCCAGTCCGCCGCCATCGCCGCGAGCGCCGAATCCACGTTCAGCATCTCCGCAAAGGCGCGCCTCGCGTCCGCATCCTGGAGCAACAAGGCGTTCAACCGACGGATGCCGGCCGCGTCAAGCGTCCCGTCAACGTAAGCGCCGGTCAGGGTGTCCAGCTCCGTCCTCATAAGGCCGCCTCCTGTCCCAGCGCCCGGCGCACGCAGTCCAACAACATCCGTCGCATCCGGTGCAGCCATTGATAAAAACCGGCGACGGTGCGTCCGCTCCCCCGGGCCACCTCCTGAATGCGGTTCTCCGGCTGGTAGGCGCGCATCAAGAGATCCCGCTGCGCTTCCGGGACTTTTCCCATGCAGAACTCCAGGGCTTCCCGCTGGCGCGCCAACTTCGGCTCCTCGTCCGCGGTCTCCTCCGCCAACCGGCTCACCACGTCCTCGTCGAGCACCAACCGGTCGCGCCCCTTGTCGCGCAACCACGCCAACACTTCAAAGCGCGCCACCCCGAACGCCCAGCGCCGGAAATCCCCGCCCGGCCGGAAGGCATCGAACTTTTCCCAGAGCACCACGCTGATCTCCTGCATCACGTCGTCCGCATCCGCCCGGGCCGGCACCAAACGCCGCACATGCGCCCGGATGGCCGGTTCGTGCGCCGTGAACAGGCGCAGGAAACATCGATGACGTTCGGTTTCAGCTGGGGACATCGCTTCTCCTCCTCTTATCTCCACGCACTGCCGGTCATTTTACGATCAATTCGCGCTCTCCCGTCAACCCGCCCCGCCAAAAAGGGATTGCGCTCCGGGCCGGAAGCCGCCAAGCATCTTCCCATGGACACCATCTCCAACCGGCTCGCCGAACTCGGATTGACCCTGCCTCCCTCCCCGCCACCGGGTGGAATCTACAAACCCTTCGTGCAAACCGGCGCGCTCGGCTATCTTTCAGGGCACGGTCCTTACCGGGGGGAATCCGGTTACATCATCGGCAAAGTGGGCCGGGATCTCGATCTCGCCGCCGGTCAAGAGGCCGCCAAACAAACCGGCCTGGCCCTGCTCCGGACCATGAAGGACGCCCTGGGTTCCCTCGATCGCGTCGCCCGTCTCATCAAGGTGCTCGGCTTGGTCAACTCGGCCGATGACTTTCACCAACACCCCATGGTCATCAACGGCTTCAGCCAGCTCATGGCCGATGTCTTCGGCCCGGAACGCGGAATCGCCGCCCGCAGCGCCATCGGCACCAACGCCCTCCCGGGCAACATGACCGTCGAAATCGAGGTCATCATCGAAGTGCGCGATTGATCCCATGAACCAAAGCCCCTCTTGGTATCGGCTCGATAATCCCGGGTCCGTCCCTTCCCCCGCCCTGCTCATCTACCCGGATCGCGTCGCGGCCAACATCCGCCGGATGCTGCAAATCGTGGACGGCAGGGTGGAGCGCCTCCGGCCCCACGTCAAAACCCACAAGATGGCGGAGGTGATGCACCTGCAGATCGAGGCCGGCATCACCAAATACAAGGCGGCCACCATCGCCGAAGCCGAACTGGCCGCCGCTTGCGGAGCGAGCGACGTCCTCCTCGCCTACCAGCCGGTCGGTCCCAATATCGAACGCCTCGCCAAACTCCGGGAAACTTTCCCGCAAACCTCGTTCGCCGCCATCATCGACGCCGAACCGGTCCTCTGGGCTCTCGACCGGCGTTTCCGCGACGCTCCCCTCCGCGTCTTCATCGATGTCGACTGCGGGATGCACCGCACCGGGATTCCGGTGGGTGAGGCCGCCGGCCTTTACTGGCAGGCCACCTCGACCCCGGGCGTCATCGCTGAAGGCTTGCACGTCTACGACGGTCAGATCCACGACGCCGATCCGGCCGATCGGGAACGCGCCATGCGGCAGGCCTTTGAACCGGTCCACGACCTCGTCGCCGAGATCCGCCCCAAAACCGTGATCGGAGGGGGCTCCCCCACCTTTGCCCTCCACGCCAACCTTGAGACTTGGGAGTGCAGCCCCGGCACCACCCTGCTCTGGGACGCCGGTTACGGCGGACGCCATCCGGACCTCGGTTTTGAACCCGCCGTCTGCCTCCTGACCCGGGTCATCAGCAAACCAACCGTCGGCCGCCTCTGCCTCGATCTCGGACACAAGGCCGTGGCCGCCGAAGGCATCCTCGCACGCCGTGCCTCGTTTCCCGATCTCAAGGATGCCGAGCCCGTGATGCACAGCGAGGAACACCTCGTTCTGGAAGCCCCCGGCACGGAATCGATCGAACTCGGGACCGCACTCTATGCCCTCCCGGGCCATGTCTGCCCCACCGTCGCCCTCCACATGGAAACAGTGGTGGTGCGCGATGGCAAAGCCACCGGCGAAACTTGGCCGGTGCTCGCGCGGAACCGCCGCATCACCGTGTGACGGTCAAGGAACGACCGGAACGGCAACCGGCCCGATCTCCGACGGTTGGCAGCACATGCCCTCCGCTTTCTGGAAGGCCAGACGTTCCCGGATCGCCACCAACACCGCCGGAAGCTGCTTCTCCTGAGAACGCCGGATCAAACGTTGCGGCACCAACACCCCGGCATCAATGTGCAGGGCGTAAATCAACAGCGTCCGGGTCCCGGAATCGACCTGATCGAAAATCCAGGAACCCTCGATGTCCCGCAAATCCCCGCTCTCCCGGCGGAAATCCATCCGGGTCGGAAAACTGGCCTCGTGCCGCAACCGGTAGGTAAAGGAGCGCGGGGCTCCGGGGGGGCGGGTGGTCTGCTCCACCAGCTCCTCGTTGCCATGTTTTTCAATGATCCGGCACTTCTCCAGATCGGAGATGTATTCACAGGCTCCCTCCTTGTCATCCACCACCGCCCAGGCGTCCTTCAAGGGAACCGACAGGAGAATCGCGGACAAGACCGACACCCGCTTCGGCTCCCGCGGCCGCAAACTTTGGGTCCAAACCACCGTTTCACCCGCCCGCAGCTTCGCCTGATCCGCTTCGGAAAACTCAAGAAACTTGCAAGGCCCGGTCTCACCTCCGCAAACCACCCCGACTGCTGAAAAACACCATAACGACAACAACCAAAAAAAAGCCGGGAGGGGGAGGCGGAACATTACCCGGAAGTCTCGATGATTTGACTCAAAAGGGAAACACATAATTTGGCCTGGTGAATCTTTTCCTCACCGGCTCCAGATCACCGTCCCGCAAGATTTGCACTCGTTGCCACGTGTGGTATCGGCTCCCTGTTGTTCCCATGCAAGCGTCCCAGTCCGTCCTACCCCGGTGCAGCGTCCTCCTCCCGGCTCTCCTCCTGCTTCCCCTCTCCGCCTCCGCCAAAATCGATTTCACCAAGGAAGTCTGGCCGCTGATTGAGAAAAGTTGCCTCGACTGCCATCGCGCCCCCTACCAAGAGGACGGCAAACTCAAAAAGCCCAAGGGGAACCTCCGGCTCGATGCCGCCTGGGCCATCCTCCAAGGGGGCGAGGGAGGCAAGATCATTGTCCCGGGTGATCCCGCTGGAAGCGAACTCCTGAAACGGACACTCCTGCCCGAGGACGACGACGATTTCATGCCGCCCAAGGGCACGAAGTGGACCTCCGTCCAGAAGGACCTCGTGGCCAAGTGGATCTCCGAAGGGGCGGACTTCGGAAGCTGGGAAGGGAACAAGGACGGCCAACCGCTCGCCAAAGCCTCCGTTCCGAGCGCCCCCGTCTCCTGGATCCAGACCCACTATGACGCTCTCCTCAAGGGCCTCGCCCCGGCCCCGGAAGCGGATCTGGGCAAGGTCACCGCCGCCGGTGGACGGGTCGCGCCTCTCGCCGCCTCGAGCCCGCTGCTGGCCGTCGATTTCCTCGTCACCCGGGATCAGGCCACGGATGAAAAAATCGCCAGCATCACCGCGGTCAAGAACCAGTTGACCCATCTGGATATCTCCCGCTCGGCCGTGACCGACTCCGGTTTGGCCCCGCTCAAGGGGCTGCCCCGGCTCACCCGCCTCGATCTGCACGGAACCAAGATCACTGATGCCGGCCTCAAGCACTTGGTCGGCCTGCCCAACCTCACCTACCTGAACCTTTACGATACCGGGGTGAGCGACGCCGGGATCCCCGAGCTCGCGAAACTCAAGGCGCTGCGCTCCGTCTATCTCTGGAAGACCTCGGTGACCGAGAAGGGTGCCAAGGAACTGGAAAAAGCCCTTCCCAAGGCCCAGGTGGTCTGGAAATGACCGGGCATTGCAACCGATTTCGTTCTTTGTAGTGGCAAACCCGGCTTGCCGGGGTGATTTTTTCCCATGACCACACCCCTGCTGGGATTCATCTTCGGGGGGATTCCGGAAGGATTCCTCGGGCTCCTCCTCTTCCTTGTTTGCAGCGTTCTGGCCACTCGCCGCGTCATCGATCGCCTCGAGGGCGTTGCCGTCCCCGCCTGGCTCGCCTTCATCTGGCTCGTGCCTTGCCTCGGAGGCATCCTAGCCCTCGTGGCCGTGAAGAAAAAGCCTGCGGATCTCATCCAGATTGAACCTCCGAAGTCCGAATAGGCCAGTGCCACGGCAAGCTCTGTCGGCAACCTCCCCCCTTTTCCATGAACCGTCGTCATGCCCTGAAAACCCTGGCCTCCTGCGCCGCCCCCGCTTCCCTCGCCGGAATCGCCCGCGCCCAGACCGAGCCCACCTTCACCCTGCGCCATGTCCTCTCCTCCGCCCTGTATGGGGACATGAAGCTGACCGAGATCCTCCCGGAAGTGGCGAAAACCGGTTCGGTCGGACTCGATCTCTGGGGCAAGCCGCACGGAACCCAGCGGGAGGAAGTCGAGGCCATGGGCATCGAGGCCGCCGCCGCGCTTTTCGAGAAAGCGGGCGTCAAGGTGGCCGTCTCCACGCGTTACCCGCTCGGCTGCTTCGGCCTGCAGCCCGAAATGCCGGTGCTGCAACGCTTTGGCGGCAAGGTTCTCGTCTGCGGCTCTTCCGGCCCCAAGGATGTCCCGCCCGCCGAAATCAAGCCCCTCATGAAGGATTTTCTGGAGAAGATGAAACCCCATGCCGACGCCGCCGCCCGGCACGGACTGGTCATCGCCGTGGAGAATCATTCCAACCAGCTCCTCTCCTCACCGGATTCCATCCGGCGCTTCGCCGAACTGAACGATCACCCCGCGCTCGGAGTCGCCCTCGCTCCCCATCACCTCCACACCGCCACCGACCAGATTCCTGATCTCATCCGCACCCTCGGAAAGAAAAATCTCCCGTTCGTTTATTTCCAGGAACACGGCATCGGCTCCTCGCAAAAGGTCGCCAAGGAGATCGAATTGAAGCAGTTGCCCGGGCGCGGCCCCCTCGATTACACGCCCGTCGTGGCCGCCCTCCGGGCAATCGCCTTCGAGGGCTTCGTCGAAATCTTCATGCACCCCACCCCGCGTGGCGTGCCGATCCTGCCCACCGTCGCCGCCATCACCGATGCCATCAACGAATCGCGCGACTACATCGAGAAATGCCTCTCGCGCGCCTGATCGCCTGCGGGCTTCTCGCGGTCGCCCTGAACGCGACGGCTGCCCCCCTCGTCCCCGGTTTTGACCGGTTTCCCGGCCCGACCGGCGGGGCGCTCCTGTTTCTCGAACTCGGTTGCGCCAACTGCCATCCGGGCCCGCGCCCCGGTCTGCCGCGCCAGGCCCCGCTCCTCCCCGGGTTGGCCCAGCGCGCCCGGCCGGATTGGGTGCGCTCCTTTCTGGCGGATCCCCGGGCTTCCCGCCCCGGATCGAACATGCCCTCCCTGTTTTCAGGCCCCGACGATCCAAGGATCGAACCGGTTCTCCATTACCTCCTCAGCCTCAAGCCGCCCTCCGCCAAAAAACGGGAACTCGGCAAGGACGTTAACGCGGAACGCGGCAGCGAGCTTTATCACACCATCGGCTGTGCCGCCTGCCATGATCCCTCACCGGATTTCCATCCGCCCGCCGGCCGTCCGCAACCCGGAGAGGCCACTTACGCTGCGGTCGCCTTTCCCCAACTCCGGGACAAATACAGCTTGGAGTCCCTCGCCCGCTTCCTCGAGGCCCCGGCCGCCGTCCGCCCGGATGGACGCATGCCCGGGTTCGGACTGAAACCAACGGAAGCCACCGACATCGCGGCCCATCTCCTCGATTTCCAAGACAGCGATCCCCGCAACGCCGCCAAACTCGGGCGTTTCTCTCCGGATCCAGCCCTCGTGGCCAGGGGCGCGGAAATTTACGCCCGGATGCGCTGTGCCGCCTGCCATGAACCGGGCGCGGTCGTCGCCACGGTCCCGATTGCCGATGCCTCCGGCGGTTGCCTGACGGCCGGGCGGGGCGGGGAACTCCCGTTTTACGACTTGAACGAGGCGCAGCGAAAAGCCCTGCAAGCCCCCGACGGAACTCCCTCCCCGATCCATGCCCTGAACTGTCTGGCCTGCCATAGCGACCAAGGAACCGGGGGGCCGGATCCGGCTCGCGGGCGCTACTTTGTGGGCGACGAGGCCTTGGGCGACAGCGGTCGCCTCCCGCCGCCCCTCACCGGGATCGGGCACAAGCTCCAACCCGGCTGGCTGGACGGGGTGCTCAAGGGCGGCAACCGGGTCAGGCCCTATCTCTCGACCCGGATGCCGCTCTATCCCGCCCAGGCGGCGGTCTTGGCGGCGGCCTTTCAAGAAGCCCATCCCCTCCCGCCGATGGTGGACGAATCCCGAACCGATCTGGAGGCGGGGCGAACGTTGTTGGGGACGCAGGGCGGCGTGAATTGCATCACCTGCCATACCTGGGGTTCCCGCCCCTCCCTCGGGATCCAGGCTCTGGACCTCAGCGCCTTGGAAAAGCGCCTGCAGCCGGAGTGGTTCCGCACCTATCTGCTCGATCCGGCGGCCTACCGTCCTGGCACCCTGATGCCGCCCCTCTGGCCCGGCGGAAAATCGATGATCCCGGACGTTCTCGAGGGGGATCCGGAACGACAGATCGCCTCCATCTGGGCCTTCATCGCCAAGGGTGAGGGTTTGCCCGCCGGTTTTCCGGACCTGGCTTCCGGGGCGTTCGAACTCATCCCGAAGGACCGCGCCATCGTGCAGCGCGCCTTTCTCCACGGGGCAGGTCCCCAAGCCATTCTGGCCGGGTTCCCCGGGGGCGTGAATCTGGCTTACAACGGAGAGACCGGCCAACCGGCGCGGATGTGGCGCGGCCGCTTTTTCGATGCCTATTCCACCTGGTTCGTCCGGGCCGCGCCCTTCGAGGAGCCGCTCGGCACCGACATCCTCGACTGGCCTTCGGAGCCTCAAACCCCGGCGATTCGCTTCCGGGGCTACCGGCTCGAACCGGATGGCTCCCCGGTTTTCCTTCTTGAGACCGGCGGCGTGGAGATCGCGGAACATTTCTCCGCGCGGGACGGAGCCTTGCGCCGGGAGTTGAGTTGGACCGGCCCCCTTGTCGAGCCGGTCTGGACCCACCCGTCCGGTGCCGCGGTCATTGAAGAACCGGCCGGTGCCCCCGCCAAGCGCTGCTTTGTTTACCGTTGGAAACCATGAGAAGCAGGATCTCCATCGCCGCGCTCCTTCTCCACCTCACGGTCTCGAGCCCCGCCGGACCGGAAACGAGTTACCAGCGTCTCGATATTCTCACTGCATCGACCGGCTCCAACTCCCGCGACCAGGATTGGAAACCGGGGAAAGGCCTGGTCCTCGAGGTGAGCGGGCTCTGCTGGATCGGTCCGGACCGCCTCGGGGTGGCCATCCGCAAGGGAGAAATCTGGTTCATCGACGGCGTGCTCGGGGACGACCCGGCCGCGATGACATACACCTTGTTCGCCAGCGGCTTGCAAGAACCGCTCGGGCTGCTCCCGGATGGCGATGGCTTTTTGGTGGCCCAACGCGCCGAGCTGACCCGACTGCGCGACACCGATGGCGACGGTCGGGCGGACGAATACCGCACCGCCGCGCGCGGCTGGGGAGTCACCGGGGCCTATCATGGGTATGCCTACGGACCGGAGCGGGACGGGGCGGGCCATCTCTGGATCACCCTGAATCTCGACATGGGGGAACACTCGGACAATACCAAGGGGTGGCGCGGCTGGTCCCTCATCGCCTCCCCTGACGGAGAAATCCTGCCCCAAAGCGCCGGCCTCCGGTCCCCCAGCGGCATGGGAACGAACCGGGAGGGGGATCTCTTCGTCACGGATCAGCAAGGCACCTGGGTGCCCGCCACACCGATCCACCACCTCCGCAAGGGAGTCTTCCACACCAACCCCGAGGGCATCGCCTCCGCGGCTCTGCCCGGGTCTCCCCTGAAACTCTCCGCCCCCATGCCCGCGAACGTTCTCTACCCGGAAGCGGTTCGCGCCCTGCCCGAGATGGTCCCGGCCGCAGTCTGGCTGCCTTACAACAAGATGGGCCGCAGTGCCACCGATCTCCAACTGATCGACACCGGCGGCAAGTTCGGACCGTTCGAGGGACAATTGCTCGTCGGGGAATTCACCAATTCCGCGATCCACCGCGTCTTTCTGGAGAAGGTCGGGGGCGAATGGCAGGGGGCCTGTTTCTCTTTCCTCGACGGGTTCCCCTCGGCCGTGTTGCGGCTCGCCTTCGCCCCGGACGGCAGCCTCTTCGTCGGCATGACCAATCGGGGGTGGTCGTCCCTCGGGAACCGCGCCTACGGCTTGCAACGGGTGCGCTGGACCGGGAAGCAGGGGTTCGCCATCCGCGAGATGCGGGCCAAGCCCGACGGCTTCGAGCTCACCTTCACCGAGCCCGTGGATCCGCGCTCCGCCTCTCGGCCGGACTCCTGGCAAATGACCAGCTTCACCTACCTCCACAGCTCCGCCTACGGCAGCGATGAAATGGACACGCTTCCGGTCACCATCCGTTCCGCGGAACCCGCCGCCGATGGACTTTCCGTCCGCCTCCGTTGTTCCGGGCTGCGCGAGTTGTATGTGCATGAACTCCATGCGCCGGGACTCCGCTCCGCCGCCGGGGCCCCGCTCCTCGATCCCCGGGCATTCTACACCTTGAATCGGCTGCCCGGCTCCTGACAGCCTCCGCTCAGACGACGCGCGCCCAAATCACCTTGAGGTAACGCGACTCCGGGTAATTGGACAGGGTGGGATGATCCGGACCCGCTCCGGTCCGGTCGATGATTTGCAGCCGCTTCTGCCGCTTGTGCGCCGCCGTGATCACCGCGTATTCAAAGGCCTCGGCCGAGAGCTGGCCGGAACAGGAACAGGTCACGAAAAGACCGCCCGGGGCCACCAGATCCACCGCCAGTTTGTTGAGGTCGGCGTATTTCCCCATCCCCTTCTCATCCTCTTTCCCCTGGATGAACTTCGGCGGATCCGCCACCACCAGATCCCATTTGCGCCCGTTCTCAATCATCGTCCGCATCCAGGTGAAGGCATCGGCATGCGTGAACCTGATCTTCACCTGATTCAGGTTCGCATTCCGTTTGGCCATCTCCACCGCGGTCTCATCCAGATCCACCGCCGTGACTTCCCGGGCCCCGCCGAGGGCCGCATGAATCGAAAAACCTCCGGTGTAACAACAGAGATCAAGCACCGTCCGCCCCTTGGCCAGCCCGCCCAGTTTCTTGCGATTTTCCCGCTGGTCACAGAAAAATCCCGTCTTGTGCCCGGAACTGAAATCAACTTCATACCGCACGTTGTGCTCCCGGATTTTTAAGCCGCGCACGCCCGCGGACTCCACCCCGCCCCGGGCCGGAATGTTCTCCACCCGCCCGATCTCCTCATCGATGTCCACCACCACCCGGCTCGTCCCGAACAACTCGTGCAACAACGGCAGCCAACCCGGCAACCGCTGCCAGACCGCCAGGCTGCTGATCTCCACCGAAAGCACGTCGCCGAATTTGTCTGCCACCAACCCCGGCAAAAAGTCCGCTCCCCCGTTGATCGCCCGATAACTGTCCGTCTCCCGGTCCAATTCCAAAATGCCGCGCCGCAACTCCGCCGCCCGCCGGATCGCGCCCTCGAAGAAAGATTCATCCAAGTCTTCCGCCGTGTGCGCCACGATCCGCAACGGAATCCGCGTCCTCGGATTCCAGAGCCCCCAACCGAACGGCGCACCGTCCTTCCCCAACACCCGCACCAAATCCCCCGGTTTGGCGTCGCGCGAAACCTCGCCGATCATCTTCGGCCAGATCGAGGGGTGGAAACTGACGGTCTTGATCTGGACGGTGGGCACCCCGGAACTGTCCTCATCCCGGCCCACTTGTCGAGTCCGACCACGCGCGGCACTTGCATTCTTCTTCCCCGGCACGGAATCTTCACGCCCATGCGGACCATCGCCGTCGCCGGAACATTCGATACCAAGGGCCCGGAACACGCCTTCGTCGCGGAAATCATCCGCTCGCTCGGGCACCGCGCCCTCCTCATCGACTTCGGCACCCGCGGGCCCTCCGCCGTCCAGGCGGACATCCCGGCCCCGGCGATCTGTCCCTCCTTTTCCCAACCCGGGGACCGCGGTCGGTGCGTTGCGGAAATGGCCCGGGCCGCCCCGGTTTTCGTCTCCGCGATGGCGGCGAGGGGTGAAATCCACGGAATCATCTCCCTCGGCGGAGGCGGCGGCACGTCCATCGCCACCGCGATTATGCGCGCCCTCCCGCTCGGCTTGCCCAAGGTCATGGTGTCGACCCTCGCCTCCGGAAACACCGCGCCTTACCTCGGCATCAGCGATATCGTCATGGTGCCCGCCATCGTCGATGTCTCCGGGCTGAATGCCGTCTCGCGACGCATCTTCGCCTCCGCCGCCCGTGCCGTTTGCGCCATGGCCGCGATCGAACCGCCGGACCCGCTCCGCGCCGGGGGCCAACCGTTGATCGTCGCCTCCATGTTCGGCAACACCACCGGCTGCGTCAACGCGGCCCGGGACTTCTTCACCCAGGCCGGATTCGAGGTGCTCGTCTTTCACGCCACCGGCACGGGCGGCCGCACCATGGAATCGGTCATTGCTTCCGGCGCGGTCCACGGCATCTTCGATGTCACCACCACCGAGATCGCCGATGAAATCGTCGGCGGCGTGCTCGGGGCCGGACCGGGTCGACTCGACGCGGGCGCCACCGCCGGAGTCCCCGCCCTGATCGCGCCCGGATGTGTCGACATGGTCAACTTCGGCCCGAGGGAGACCGTGCCGGAAGCCTTCGCCGGACGTCTGCTTTACGCCCACAATGATCAGGTCACCCTCCTCCGCACCACGCCGGAGGAGAACGTGGCCATCGCGGAGTTCATCGCCCGCAAGCTGAACGGCTACCGCGTCCGCCCCATCGTGGCTCTGCCACTCGGAGGCGTCTCGGTCCTCGCGGCCCCGGGGGGGCCCTTCCACGATCCGGCGGCGGACCAAGCGTTGTTCGCTACCTTGAAATCCCGGCTTCACCCGGACATCCCTGTGCTCGAATCCCCGGAACCGATCAATCACCCGGACTTCGCCGCCCTCTGCGCTGAATCCCTGCTCGCCCGCATCCGCAACCACGAACCCCGTTGATCATGCCCAACATCTGGACTGGAAAAGGCAATCCCTACACACGCACCGAAGTCGTCGACCGCCTCCGCGCCACCCTCGACAACGGAGAACCCATCATCGCCGCCGGTGCCGGCACCGGCATCTCCGCCAAGTTCATCGAGAAAGGGGGGGCCGATCTCATCATCGTCTACAACTCCGGCCGGTTCCGCATGGCGGGCCATGGCTCCACCGCCGGGCTCATGAGCTACGGAGATGCCAACGCCATCGCCATGGAGATCGGCGAACACGAGGTCCTCCCGGTGGTCGAGGAAATCCCGGTCATCTGCGGTGTCCATGCCACCGACCCACGGCGGCGGCTCTGGCACTGGCTTCTCCAGGTCAAGGAAATGGGGTTCAGCGGGGTCAACAACTTCCCCACCCACTGCATCATCGATGGCCGCTTCCGGCAGATTCTCGAGGAGACCGGGATGAGCGTGCAGAAGGAATTCGAGATGGTGGCGCTCGCCCGCAAGATGGATCTCTTCACCATCGTCTACGTCAGCAGTGAGGAGGAATCACTCGCCATGGCCGAAGCCGGCGCGGATGCCATCATCGCCCACGTCGGCACCACCGTCGGCGGCAGCGTCGGCGTCACCGGCGCCAGCGTCAGTCTCGAGGAAGCCGCCCGCTGGACCCAACGCCTCATCGAGGCCGGCCGCAAATCCGGTCGCAAGGACCTCCTGTTCCTCAGCCACGGCGGCCCCATCCTCACTCCCGAGGACGCCGCTTACATCAACGAACGGACCGACGCCGTCGGCTTCGTCGGCGCCAGCAGTCTCGAACGGATGGCCGTGGAGTCCTCGCTCGAATCCCTGACCCGCCGATTCAAATCGATTCCGGTCGCCCGCAAGGAGTGACATTCGGACCGCGCGCCGGGCACCACGATCTACGGCCCGGGATCACAAGCCGGAAAACCGCACCGTCAGGGAATCGAAACCGACCGTCCGGTCATAGCCCGACTCGTGCTCCACGTGGTCTTGCGCCTCGAGGATGGTGACCCCTTCCACCCGCTCGATCAGTTTCTGCAACAACGTCCGCACCAACAACCGGGCGTGCGGCGCGCCCAGGCAAAGATGCGCGCCAAACCCGAACGAAAGATGCGGGTTCGGCTTCCGGTCCAAACGAATTTCCCCGGGAGCCGCGAAAACGGTTTCATCCTGGTTCGCCGAAGCCCAACAAAGCGAGACCCGTCCGCCGGGCGGCACCGTCACCCCGTGCACCTCCGTCTCCACCGGACAAACCCGGCCGATGTGGGTCAACGGCATGAAGACCCGGAAAAACTCCTCGGACGCATGGGTGACCCGCTTCGGGTCCTCCCTGAGGAAAGCCAGCGCCTCCGGGTTCCGCCCGACGTAGGCAACAATCGAGGAAATGGTGTGAATGATGGTGTCGCGTCCCCCGGCAAAGGTCAGGTTGCCAAACCCCATGCATTCCTCACGCGTCAACTTGCGCCCGCGGAATTCCGCCTGTGTCAGGGCGCTGAAAAAATCCGGCCCGGGCTCCCTCTCCGCCGCATCAAAACGGGCGTGCAGGTAGGCTTCCAACGCATCCCCCTTCTTCGCCCCGTCCCCCACCTTGAAGACATGGATCCCCCAACCGATCCACACGTCCCCCTCGGACTCCGGGACGTTCAGGAGGTAGGTCAGGGCGCGCGATTGGATCGGCAGGGCGAACTCTTCCACGATCTCCACCGAGTCCCGGGCCAGGACCTCATCCAGCATCCGGTCGATCAAATGCTCCATCTTGCCAATCACCTCCGGCAGTTTGGCCCTCTGGAAAAACGGCTCCGCGATCTCCCGGTATTCGGTGTGCTCCGGCGGATTGGTCTCGATCGGCAGCTGCCGCATCGACCGCACCGCCTCCTCCGAAGGAATCGGCACCCGGAACGGAGCGTCCGAACTGTAGGTCTGCCAATCCCTCGCCGCCTTGCGCACCGACTCATGCCGCAGGATCATCGGCACCACCTCGCCTTGAAACTCACAGGGCAACACCCCGGACTCCACCCGGGCATCGTGAAAAGGATCTTGCGGCGCATTCATGAGAGAACTCCCTGCCTCTACTCCGCCCCGGACCCCGGCTCAATCTGAAAGAAACGGGCCCTGGCGTCTGGCATGCATTTCTCCAGGATCGCGTCGTGTGGTGCTGGAATGCCATTTGCCAAGCCGCAGCAGTGGGAACTTGAGAAATGCGGGCTTGGAATCGAGCTCCTCAAAGCCCGGGATCGTCGCCTGGCCAGGACCGGCGCAAGTCCCGGGGGTTTTCCGCAGGCCCTGACGTGATCGCGGCCGGAGACCGGGTTCACCACTCCGCTTTGATCGCCGCATGGAAACTCGCCGCGATTTGGGCGTAGCCAACAGCATTTGGATGCACGCCGTTGTTCTCCGGGTAGCCGTCCACCGGATCCAGGTTCAGCTCCGTGGGGACAATGCGAATACCTTCGGATTCCCGACCGGAGAGATGCTCGATCATGCGTTCGTCGAGCCGGTGCTGGATGCGCTTCCATCCCCATCGTGGGTATCGATCCTGGTAGTTCGCCGTGAAGCCGGCCTGCCGGGAGTTCGGCGGCGTGGTCAATCCAACCGCCAGCATGGCTTCCGGGGCAGCCTGATGAAACGCGGCGAGAAGCCCGTCCGCTTGTTTGAGCATCAGGTCGATCCGCGGATCGGGATTTTCCGGATCCGCGCCAAAGCAGTCGTTGATGCCGAGAAGAAAGAGGACGACATCCGGGGGCAACCCGGCGCAATGCTCCCGAAAGTAACGCGGCAGGTCGAAAACTCCCGTCTTGCCATCGACCGAGGGGAAAACGAAGGGACTGGTGGCCTTGGAAGCGAGTGGACCTGCAGTCTCTCCCGATTCCGCCGGAGAGAATTGGGTCAGAAATCTGGACCAAGTCCAACCGCCATAACCTTCATGCGCCACCCCGCCGCGCGCGGCAGCCGGTCGGTGCGTGCCCAAGAAAACCATTCGCGGGTTCCCCGGTTCCGCGAAGAGGCGCGCAAGTTCGTTCGGATAGTGGGTGGCGTGGGTCAGGCTGTCCCCGACAAGGAGCAACCGCACGGTCTTGCCTTGGCCCGCTTCGCGCGGTGAAATGTGGAGGGTGGTTTTTCCCTGTTCGATCACCGCGCCGGCGGCGTCCTTCACCACGATCGAAAGCGGATGATCGCCAACCTGGGCCTCCGTGGCGGTGAGCGTCCAACGGCGGGCCTCACCCACCCCGGCGGCGCAGGAGACCTCAAATCGATACCGCTCGGGGTTCGGCGTGAGCACCACGTTGTCGTAGTAGATGCTCAGCGGCACTCCCGGGACGGCGTAAACCACCGGAGGAAGCGTGAGTTGAAGATCCCCGGCATGGGCACGAAGCGCCAGAAGCAGTAAGAAAAGGAAGGCCCTCATGACGGGGATTTTCCACGCAAGCCAACCCCTGTTCTTTCACTCATAACGGAACTGATCGTGGACTGATGGGAATTTGTTTTTCCAAGCCGCCCGGCCGCGCTTCACTTTCTCGAGGAGATCGGTAGGCTTTGCCGTCCAGATGAATGGAGCCGGATCGCTAATGTAGTCACGGATCGCTTGCTCCAACTCGCCCACACTCTTGAACACACCCCGCCGGCCACATTTTTCCGTGATATGTAACTATTCAGGTCCCTGCGGTGCAGGGAACCAGTTCGAGGGCAGCTTCTGATGGCTACCCTTCCACAGGTTGTTCTTGACGCATGGAGTCAAGAATGGCAGTTCACGAATACGTTTGGTTCTTTGAACAGACGAACTGCCCGTCTCCCCGAAGGTCTGCGGAGCGTTTGCGTGAACGATCGCAGGGAAATCAGGGCAGAGGGAAGATGTTGAACCCCAAAGCGAGAGCGGCCTCCCTGAGCCGCTTATCCGTGGCGACGATCTCGGATTCACCCTCCTGTTGGGCGGCCGCGAGATGCAAGGCGTCGTTCGTTCGAATCCAAATTGGCGGATTCCGGGCGTAGCATCGATCAACGACAAGCCGGAACCGGCTTTGCACCGGGCTGTCGCAAATCACAACCGTGATGAGGCCGGCGGTGATATCGCCTTCGAGAGCGGATTGAACTTTCGCAGCCTCGCCGGGCGCGAGGATTCCCTCGGATTCCTTTCGACGGACCGTGGACCAAAATTCCAACGGCGTGATGTCACTGGTCACGCAACGCGCCGAAGCGAGGAGGTAATTGCGAAACAAGAGCGAATCGTGTTCCGGCGTATAGACCTTGACCAGGCAGGACGTATCCCAGTAGCTCACTCCCCGTCCTCAGCCCGAAGATCTTGGAGAATCTCCTCCGTGGAAGGCCCAGACTTTCCCGTGCCTACCGAACTCCTCAATTGGTCGAGACGGCTCAACCACTCGTCGCGTTCACCGTCGCTCTCCTCCGTCAGGGCTTCTGGCCGGACCAGTTCAATCGCGTCACGCACCAACCGTTCCAAGCGGGAAGCGGTTGCGGCGTCCAACCTTTGAAGCGTGCGATCGAGTTCCGATGCCAAAGCTGTCATCGCCTTCATTTTACTCCCAGGTGCATCCAAGTAAAGCCAGCGTCGAATCCAATCGATTTGGGCCATTTGTCCGGGAACAGGTCGTCCGCTCTTACGGATGAATCTGCTTCGTCGCAGCGGATCCAGAAGTTGAAGTTCACGAATACGTTTGGTTCTTTGAACGATCGGCAGGGGCGTCCGGCGGAACGACCGATTGATTCAGCCTGCTACCGGTATCCCCTTTCTGGAACCAGATCAAGATCACCGGAACGATAGATTCCGCCCGTGTAGATGGCGACCACGGCTCCGCCCACGAGAACGGGGTCGATGCCGTGCGCCTTCACCTCTTTCATTATGGCGAGACCTACGGCCGAGCCGCGACCAATGACATGGGGGTCACACTGCAACCCGTGCAGCGCCAACTGGACCGGTTCGAGGAATGTGGAGTTCTGGTTTCGAGGGAAGTCGGGCGAACCCGACTTTCCACCTGGAATCCCAAGAGCCCGTTTTCCGCACTTCTTCGGGAAATGGTGAAAGGGCAATACGAGTCGATTCCCCTCGAAAAGCGCCTGATTGTCTTCAAGGCGCGGCGGGTGTCGAACCCACGACCTCCCGCTTATAAGGCAGGTGCTCTCAGCTACGCTGAGCTACGCCCCCATTGGGATTGGAGGGTGCCGCGGATTCGGCCAGTCGCCTTTCGAGGTTCCAACGGGGTCTACTTTACTCTCAAAGGTGTTGTCCGTCGAGCGGAAAGCTGGAGTGGCTCGGGGATGGCGGTTCCGTCCGGGCCCGCCGACCGTTGGGTCCATTGCTGGCAGTCCAAGATCAACGATGCTGCCAATTGGCGGCACCATCTTGGAAAAGACCGTTAAAATGGACGATTCGCGGATGTTGCCCTTTTCGGGCGATCTGTCTCCGATCCCTCAGTCTGCTTGGGATGGATGGAGTTCAGTTCCCCTCCCGCCCTGCCAGCCGCCGAACCGCCGTCGGCAAGTCCAGATGATCGTATTCCATCAGAAAGCGGACCACCGACCCGCCTGCGCCGCCCCCGAAACAATAGTATCGCTGCCGTTGCGGCCTTACGTGGAACGAGGGTGTCTTCTCTTGATCTTACGGACAGATCACGAGAAAGCCCGTCCCCACCCGCTGGAGTTCCAGTGGGTCTGAGAGATCGGAGCTACCCAGGGAACTTGTGAAGGCTTCTCCAGCTTCCAGTGGGCACAAACGGCCGTTTGATTGAACTCCTTCGGAGAGTTGACCTTGCCCGCCCGCCCACGACTCACCGGTCGGGGTGGGATGGAGGAGGTTCAGACTTCAACCTCTTCGGCCTCGATTGCGGGGCCAAGCCTGCGGGATTCCTCCACAAGCCATACCAGGTAATTTGTTCGAAAAAGCAATCATCCGGAACAAGGGTGGCTTTCCTCTCAATTCAATAACAGATGAAACACGCGCAGGGAGCTTTGCCCTGGAGCATTGGTGGGTGAGAGGCGGACTTGCGCGGTGTGCGTGCCGGCTTTGAGATTGTCTTCGAGCATCAGGGCCCAGGGGAGGTGGAGGCCGGCGCTCCAGCGGGTCGCGGTGTCGAGCGTGCGCCAAGCGCCCCGGTCCACGCTGCATTCAATCCGGCCGGCGTCGGGACCGCTGGCAATGAAAAGACCGCAGCCCGTGCCATCGAAGCTGAAGGCAAACTCCGCGCCGGGCTCGGTGCCGACGAGCGCCGGGACGTTGACAAAGCCTTCCCGCACGCCCACTGGCCTGCCATCCCGCTGTTTCTCATCCGCCACAGGTTTCCAGGATGACACCAACGAAAACCCTTGCCGCGGCTTGGCGAGGGTGAGCGCCCCGAGGCGCCCCCGGGCGTAACTGAGGGGATCAAGCGCCGCGGGCAGCGAATGAGCCCGCCTGGAAGCGGGGAGCGGTTTGGCAAACGCGGCGTCGAGCAACCGGGCGACGCTGTTGGCGTAAAGCCGGTGACCGAAGGGGGAAGGATGCAGGTTTTGGAAATCCTCCGCCCAAGTGAATTCGCCGGCATCGATGCGATCGGTCACCTCGCGCGCGAGGTTCAGTGAGGGATTTCCATACGCCACCGCCACACGCTCGTGGCGGTCGATGGAATCGGGGACGCGACCGGCGCGATAGTCTTCCATGTGAGGCTCCATCACGAAATGGAGTTGGATGATATCCGTGAAGGGACTGACGGTGCGCAGGTGGCGCACCACTCCTTCCATCCCGCGCAACATCTGTTCGGGTTGGGTCGGAATATTGGAAGTGTCGTTCACCGCTGCCTCGAGGAACAGCAGGTCCACCGGCCCCTTCGAGAGAACGTCCCGCTCCAAGCGGAAAGCATGCGGCACGGAACCCATGGAGCCGATGCCGGCATTGAGGAACTCGAACTTCGTGTCAGGGAACTTTCGGGAGAGGAAGTCGCAAGTGTGATTCCGCCAGGCGCCCCCTGCCGTGATGGAACCGCCGAGAAAGACCACGCGCCCGGTTTTCTCGCGGAGGAATTTGTCCTGACAATTCGCCAGACCATCGCGCAGCTCGAAGTAATCATGCCCCTTGGGCAGATTGGCGGCGTAGCAGGCCGGCCGGGCCGTGAGGAGGAAGGGCAGGAAAAAAAGGGTGACAAAGGATTTCATGCTCAGAAAGTCCAGCGCCGCGGCGCGCCTTGCGGCGGGGTGAGGACGATGTCGTCGAAGTCGACGGCAGCGGAGCCTGAAGGCAGGTAGAGGCGCAGGATCCCGGCCTTCTCCTTGACGGGCAGGTCAACGGTCACCGTTTCCCACGCGGACCCGCCGGCGACCTTGTAGGGCACGGAGAGCCCCTCCGCGGCCCCCGCCTCCCCGAGCAGCGTGACTTTTCCATCCCCGGCCGAGGGCGCGCGGACGCGGAAGCTGAGGCGGGAGACTCCGGCGGAAAGTCCGGCACCGACGCCGAGGAAAGAACCGGCTCCCTTGGTTTGGACGTTGAGCGCACCGTCGCGCACCGCGGCCAGACCGGCCCGGTTCTTCCATCCGCCGGGGAGATCGTCGGGCGCGGGGGCTTTCTTCCGCGGGGCGACCTTTCCGAAGTTCGGGTTGAGTCTGGGGATGACGGCCCCGGTATCCTTGAGGAATTCATCGAGCAAACCGTTGAGTCTGGTGGCGACCCCGGGTTGCTCCCTGACGAGGTTCCGGCGCTCGCCCGGGTCGGTGGAAAGATCGTAGAGTTCGAGTTCATCGGAACCATCACCGGCCCGCGCGTAGAACCGGATGAGCTTCAGGTCCCCATCGCGGACGGAGGAACCGGCATAAAAACCGTCCATGACCGAATCTCGCGCGGCCTCGCCATGCGGAAAGTGGCAGAAGATCCGGGTGCGCGGCGGGGGGCCGCCGGTCAGGGCTGCAGTCTGGTCGAACCCGTCCATCTTCTGGTCCGCCCGCGGCGCCGCTCCGCAGATATGGAGCAGGGTGGGATAAAGGTCGGTGGACTGGATGAGGAAGTCGGCGGTTGTGCCGGGCTTGACCTTGCCGGGCCAGACAACGATGCCCGGTTCCCGCGTCCCGCCCTCGTAGAGCGATGCCTTGCCGCTGCGATAGGGCAGGTTACTGGTGGCGGGAATTTCGGCGTATCCCGCGGGATCGGTTTGCTTGGGAGGGTAGGCGTAGCCCCCGTTGTCGGACCAGAACACGATGAGGGTATTTTCGGCCTCACCCGATTCCTCGAGGTGTTGCAAGAGACGGCCCACGGCGTCGTCCATGCCCTTCACCATGGCGGCGTAGAGCGGATTTTTCTGTGGATTGGCGGGATCGGCCTTCTTCCGGAAATGCTCGATCTCCGCGGGGCGCGCGTTCCAAGGTGAGTGGACGGAAAACATCCAGAAATTCACGAAGAAGGGCCGGCCCTTGCTCTCGCGGATGAAGCGACCGGCTTCGTCGGCCATGCGATGGTCCACATGGCGGCCCGGCTCGTCCTCGATGGCGGGGTCTGTGATGAACTTTTTCCATGGTGCGAAATAGCCGCCACCGGGACCGGCAGCCTTGGGGGTGTGCGGCCAGTCCACCTCAAAGCCCTGGTCCTTGGGCTCATAGGCATCGCCGGGGGCCAGGTTGTGTCCGAGGTGCCACTTTCCGAAATGCGCCGTTGCATAACCCGCCTCCCGCAATGCTTCCGCCAGGGTATGGTATTCGGTCTTGAGGCGCGTCAGCGAGTTGGCGACCTGGACCCGCGCGTTGCCGGACCCGAGTTGCTTTTCCAAAACCACGGTAGGCAGGTGGCAGACGGGTGAGGTGATGCCCGTGCGGGCGGGAGCCTGACCGACCATGATGCTGGAGCGCGTGGGGGAGCAGAGCGGACTGGCGGAGTAGGCCTGGGTCAGGCGGAGGCCCCGCGAGGCGAGCCGGTCGATGTTCGGCGTTTCGTGGTAACGGCTCCCGAAACACCCGAGGTCGCGGACGCCGAGGTCATCGGCGAGGATGAGCAGCACGTTGGGGCGGTCCGCCGGGTAGGCGGCGCAAGGCGTGAGCAGGCAAGCGGTGAAGAGCGTGAGGACGGGTTTCATGGGTCGGAATCCGGGGCCGCCCAGCGCACTGCGTTTTCGAGGACGCGCAAGGGTTCGGCTTGTTGGAACACAGGATAGGTTTCGTGGCCGGGACGGAAGTAGAAGACCCGGCCCTGACCGACCTTCCAGAGACAACCGCTGCGGAAGTTCTCCCCTTTGTCCCACTTTTCCTCGAAAACGACTTCATCTGGCGGCGGCACATGGAAAGGCTCGCCATACATCTCGGTTCGCGGGATGTCCCACTGCGGGGGCAGTCCGGCGGCGATGGGATGCTGCGGGAGCAGGGTGGTAACATGGGAGGGCATCCCATCATTGCGGTATACCGGAAAGACACAGGCCGGCAGCGTGAGTTTCCAGAGAGTCCCCTCCCCTTTCTGGACAAAGGGAGTGATGCGCAAGGCACGGCCCACGGGTTGGTAGTAAGGCGAGGTGTTGAGATATTCCCAGGTGGCCTCCGCCCGGGCGGACGGCGGCAGGGATTGGATCGCATCCGTTTTGGCGCGCTCCTGCATCAGCCGTACGAAGGGTTTGCCCCAGTGGGTGGAGTGCAGTCCAATGAAGCCGAGTTTTCCCTCCATCACCCGTTTCACCACGGCTTCCATGCGCGCGTCGTCCTGCTCCTTGACCCGGCGATGGCACCAGAAAACCATCACATCCGACGCCGCCAGCGCCGCATCGCCAAGTCCTTGGGCGGGGTCATCGAGCCTGGCCGTCCGCACGGAAAGGCCGGGCCGGGTCGCCAAGTGCGCGGCGATGGTCTCCCCAAGAAATTTCCCGCCATACCCTTGTTTTTGCTCTGGTTGCTGCTCATCCCAGACGAGCACGCGGATGGGGTCGGCGGCGTGCAGCAGGGTGCCGGAGGCAAGCAGCTGGATGATGAAGAATCCAAAGGGGTGTTTCATGATTTGGTGACAAGGTTGAACCTTCGAGGCCAAGGGCTCCATCCCGCAGGTCTTGAAGTCCTGCAAGCTATTTGGTTGGGTCGGCGGGATTCGGATCCAGCGCCTGCCGGTAAAAGCTCCAGTTGTCTTCGCCAAGCGTGGTGAGGAGGAGGTTGGGGTCGTGCGGGACGCCGGGAAGTTCCCGGTAGACGTGGGGAATCTTGAGAGCCTCGAGGTGCTGGTTGAACTCGCGATTGAATTTCAGTGTTTCGTCGCGGTCGCCGACGACTTGGCGGATGAGCAGGCCGCCGCGGAGTTTTCCGGCGTTTTGTTCGACGACTTGCCACGGACTCTGGGTGCGATAATAGGCCATCTCACCGCCATACACGGTGTTGAGCAGCCGGTCCCGTTCGCCTGGTCCGGCTCTGGGAGCCTCGAGGAAGTCCGCCTGGAGAGGTCCCGCTCCGAGCAGGGACACGGCCGCGAAAAGTTGCGAGTGCTTGAACCCAAGCCGGGCCGATCCATAGCCGCCCATGCTGAAACCGTCGAGGATGCGGCCCTCACGTTTCGCCAGGGTGCGGAAGGTGCGGTCAATGTGAGGGATGATCTCTTCGATGAACATTGTCTCCAGTTTCACCCTGCCATCCTTCCAATCGCACCACATGCCCTTTGGCAAGCCGTTGGGAAAGACGAGGATCATCGGCGGGATTTTTCCGGCGCGCATGGCCTCGCCATATCGCCGTGCCACCTGAGCGGCGGAGGCCGGTGAACTGCCGCCACTGCCATGCAGCCAGTAGAGCACGGGAAAGCGGCGCTCTTTCTCTCCGTCATAGGGCTGCGGCGTGAAGACATAAAAGCTGACTTTCCCGCCAACTGTCTTGCTATCATAAAGCACGCGCTGCATGCGAGGGGCATCCGGCTCCGGCAGGATCCAGGGGGTGACGGCGGTTGTTTTCCCGCGAAGGCTGGCGAACGCCGTTTGATAGAACTCCCAGTTCGCCTCCCCCAACCCCCGGAGCAAGGCGAGCGTGTCATGCCCAACTTCCGGCACCATGGAAAAGGTGTGGGGGATCTTGAGCTTGGTGAGATGCTCGGAATAGGCGCGATTCAACGCCAGGGTATCGTCACCTGAACCGACGGCGATGCGGACGAGCACCTTGCCGCGCACCGCATCCGCCTGCTGTGCAGCGATGGTGATGGGATGCTCTGCCTGATAGGAATCCAAGTTCCCGCCGAAGACTCCGTCCAGGATGCGTTCCCGCTCCGCAGGGTTGGCGGTGGCCCGGGGACCGGCAAAATCCAAGTCCAGCGGACCGCCGGCGAGGATGGAAACAGCTCCGAACGGCTGCGGATCCTTGAACCCCAGCCGGGCCGCGCCGTAGCCCCCCATGCTGAAGCCCTCGAGGATGCGGCCCTCGCGCGCGGCGACCGTGCGAAATGTGGCATCGATGTGAGGGACAAGCTCATGGAGGACCATGGTTTCGATGGGCGCGCCGCCGTCCTTGGAATCGCACCACAGGCTTTCCGCCAGTCCATTGGGAAAGACAACGAGCAGAGGCGGGATCTTTCCTTCCTCAATCGCACGCCCGAAGAAGGCGGAGAGCCGCGGGATGCCGGGGAAACCGCCCCCCGTGCCATGCAACCAATAGAGGACCGGGAAGCGCCGGTCCTTCTCTGTCTCGTAAATCTCCGGGGTGAAGACGTGGCAGCTCACCTCACGGCCGGCGGCCTTGCTCGCAAAGAGGACACGCCGAACGCCCGGGGCCTCCACCTCGGGCAGGATCCAGCGCGGGGCTTGCTCTGAGAAAGCCACGGAGGCTCCCAGCAAAAAGAAGGGCAGGACGTGTTTCATTTGGACTTTCCCATGATAACGGATGGTCCTGGTTTTCATCATGTTTCGGGGGCTCAATCCGGTGGCCACGGCTCATTCCAAACCATAGCTCTTCATCCACCACGCCAAACGCTCGGCATCGGTGGGCCCGGGCTTCCGAACGCGGGACTTCCAGATGCGTTCATAGTCGGCGCGTTTGTCTTTCATGATCCGTTCCAGCGACGGCTCCGTGACGGGATCGCCAGAGGCTCCGCGGTCTTTGGTGGCGGTGATCCACGCGTCGAGCTGCTGCCGCATCGAGGCCAGAGCCTCCGCATGTCGGGGATCACCCGAAACATCATGCAAGCCCTGGGGATCGGTTTTCAGATCATAAAACTCAATCGCTGATCGAGCCGGGGTCAACCACTTGGAGGGGAAAGATTCCAGACGACCCGAGGCTTGCAGCACGCGGAGCAGCGGCATGGCAGGATAACCCGCCTCTTTGTAGCCTGACCAGTTAAGCCGCGAGAGTCCGGGATTGAAGTTCTGCACGAGCCAGAAGTCACGACCAATCACCGCGCGGATTCGGTCCATCGCATCCCCACAACGATCGCGCGCGGCAAAGACCACACTGCGCCCGGGAAAGGCGGCACCGAGCACCGGTTGCCCCTCCATCCAGGGGGGCACTTCGAGCCCTGCGAGCTCCAGCATGGAGGGGGCAAGGTCGATGAGGCTCACGAGCCGGGATTCCACGCGCCCCCGGCCAACGCCCGGTCCACGCAGGATCAGCGGCACCTGGAGTCCCTCGACGCTCAACCACTGTTTGCCCCACGGCATGGGACGCCCGTGATCGGCAAAGAACATGACGATCGTTTGGTCGAGAACACCTTCGGCTTTGAGTTGATCCAGAATCCCCCCCACCCGTTCATCCACGACTTCCACACTGCGCTGATAGGCATACCAATCACGCCGCATCAGAGGCGTGTCTGGATAGTTCGGCGGCAACTCGATGGCACGCAATTTTGCGTCATCAAACGTCGTCGGAATGGGAAACGGCCGGTGCGGCTCGGTGATCTGGAACTGGGCGAAGAACGGCTGACCGGCTTTCCGTTTCCGCCAGTCATCGCCATCGAACATTTCCGCGGGATCATGCGCGAAGTTGTAGTGCGTCTTGCCCTTGGTGATTGTCTTGCCGTTGCGTTTCGCGCCCGGAGCCGCCGCATTGGTGACAAACCACCCCGCCTCCCGCAGCAAACCGGGAAGATGCCGGTAAGGCGCGGGCAAAGGCTGCGGATTCTCCACATCATGGGGATGCAACCCCGTGGTGGTCTGATAGCAGCCCAGGATGAAGGCCGAGCGTGAGGAACTGCAGACCGGCGCAGACGCGTAAGCCCGGGCGTAGCGACACCCCTCCGCCGCAAGTCGATCCAAATTGGGAGTCCCGACCTGCTTCACACCGTAAGCCCCCGCATCCGGCGACATGTCATCCGCGATGATCCAGACGAAGTTCGGAGGCCCGGCGGCGCGCAACCCGGCCAGCGGCATGAGCAGCAGGACCATGAACAGGGCTCCTTGGGATGAACGGGGCCACCTGGCGGAGAGGGAGTGAGGATCACCCTTCATGCGTTTCGGATTGGCTGCATCCGGTTGGTATCAGGATTTTCCGGTGGTCGGTTCAACCCGGATGTCATCGAGTTCGATGCCGGCCCCGCCGCCGTTCTGCATCCAGAGCAGTTTGCGCTTGCCCGCATTGAAATTGGCCCGTGCCAGGGTCTTGGACCATGCATTGCCATCCAGATTGATGGTGACGGTCTCCCCCTCGAACTCCAGGCGCACTTCCCGCCAGATGTTCTTCGACAGGTCCACTTTCTCCAGCGGAAAAAACTCATTGAGGCGATAGGCACCACCCACTTTATCGGCCGGACGATTATTTTGACGCTGCGGATGATTGGGATCTTTGGAATGGGCATCGACCTCGAGCTGGACGCCATCGCGCAGCAGCTTCACGCGCAACATGTGGTCCACGCTGCCGAAGCCGTCATCGCCGTCCACGAAAAACCACAGCAACCCACCAGCGGCTAGGTGGCGGTAGCGGAACGAGATGGTGAGGTCCTTTCCCTGGACCGGGAGATAGACCATCGGCGGGTATTTGCCGCCGCTCGAGCCGTGCGTCCACAAGACACCGTCGCGCACCTCCGTGTTCTTGTTCGGAATGGGCGTGAGGAAGCGCTTCGCGTCGAACCCGGCGTCAAAGGTCTCATGGAACGAGGGCGGAGGCTCCGCGGCGTGCAACCCGGCCGAAATCGCGAGAAGAAGACTGGTGAAAAGGGTGATCGCGGGGTTCATGGTATCAACACCCAATCAAACCGCGGACCGGCTTCTTGGTTGCTCCCTCTTGCGGTTCTTTTCGGGTGCCGGATCGCTCCACCCGGGGTCATCGACGGGAAATCCACCCCGGCGCACCGGGAACCTTGACGATTTCATGAGGAGAGGATCAGGATCCCCCGGGCAAGAGCGAGAAACGCCCTGCATCCCACGCCGACCGTTGACTCGTGGGCGGGTGGGCGGATCAGACGTTTTCCCGTGCGCTCCGGCCTGCCGCGAAGTTCCCGAAATCCTCGTACCCGATGAAGCCCTTGTTCCTCTCCCTGCTGATCCTGTCCGGTCTTCTTGAAGCCGCCGAGCGACCGCCCGTGACCCATCCGCGACAGACCAGCGGAGACACCGCGGTCCAGCCTGAATGGGCGGAAACCCTCACGATTTCCGTGGGCAACCCCGGCAACGCCAACGCCGCACTCACCGGCGGCGACCAACGGGTCATCCAGGCCGCGATCGACCACATCGCCCGGCTCGGCGGCGGCACGGTGAAGATTCTGGCCGGCACCTACCGCCTTCGGAATGCGGTTTATCTCCAGAGCGGCGTGAATCTCATCGGCGAAGGAGAGAAGACCGTGCTCATCAAGGAACCGTCCGCCTCGACCCCGCTCGCCCTCGACAGTGACTGGTATGACCAGGAAATCACCCTGTCGGACGCCTCCTCATTCCGCGTCGGCGACGGCGTCTGCCTCCGCTCGAAGGATGCCAAGACCGGAGCCGCCACCGTACTGAAGCGGACCTTGGTGGCCCGCAGCGGGAACCGGTTCAAGCTCGACAAGCCCCTCCGCGAAAACCTCTGGCAGATGAACGGGGCCACCTGCGCGACCCTGTTTCCCATCCTCAGCGGCGAGTTCGTCGCGGATCTCCGGATTGAAAACCTCGTCCTCGACGGGAACCGGGCGCACAACGAGTTACTCGACGGAAACTACGCGGGCTGCGTCTTTCTGCAGGACGGCAACCGCATCACAATCCGCGGGATCGTGGCCCGGAACTACGAAGGCGACGGAATCTCCTGGCAGATCTGCCACGATGTCCTCGTCGAGAATTGCCGGGTCGAGAATTGCAAAGACCTCGCCCTGCATCCCGGGTCGGGATCACAGAGGCCCGTGATCCGGAACAACACCCTGAGCGGATGCGACATCGGGATCTTCTTCTGTTGGGGGGTCAAATTCGGCTTGGCCGCGGACAATACGATCGAGGGAAACCGCCTCGGCATTTCCATCGGGCATCGCGATACCGACAATCTCGTCACGGGGAACACGGTCCGCGCAAGCCGCGACCATGGCGTGCTTTTCCGCCCGGAGCGCGGTCCCGGGTTCGCGGGGCACCGCAACCGCATCGAGGCCAACACCTTCGCCGACAACGGGAGGGACGGGGGCGCCGTCGTCGAGATCCAAGGCGGCACCGAGGCCATCGGGATCCGCGACAACCGCTTCATCGAGTCGCGTCCGGACATAACGATCGCCTCCGTCCGCCAAGGACCGGAAACAAAGGACATCACCGTAGACGGAAACATCCTCAAAGGAGTGGGCGGAGCCGTAAAAGAAAAGCCCTGAGCCGCTCAATGGAGGTGGGTCCGGAAAAACCGGTCACAGGCCTCGACCGCAAGATCGAACGCGGCTTGTTGGCCGAGGAAGGCGTGCGGAGCGCCCGGCAGAATGGTCAAACCGGTCGGAATCCCCAACCGCTGCAAATCCGCGCGGGTCTCGTCCGCGTGGGTGCTCGGGTCGTCCAATTCTCCGGTCAGGAACAAGATCGGCGGGTCCGCCTTGTCCAAATGATGGCGTGGCGACGCCAGCGCATACGTGGCGGGGATTTCCGCTTGGGACGCCCCGAGAAAGGTCCGGTAAAACGGGTCCTTGGGGTTGGCGCTGAGGTCCCGGATCCGCGCGGTCTCCAGATCCGCCTGAGCCCCCATGGCCACGCAGGCTTGGACCGCGCTTGACCGATCCTCGTTTCCTCCCGTCCCTTCCAGCTCCCCGACTCCGCCACTGCCCGCCAACAACGCCGCCAAATGCCCGCCCGCCGAAAGGCCGGTCACTCCGATGGCTCCCTCGCGGATGCCGTGGTTCGCAGCCTGCGCCCGCAGCCATCGCACCGCCGCCTTGGCATCCTGAATGGCCGCCGGAAATTTGGCCTCACCGCTGAGCCGATAGCTGATGGTCACGGTGACATACCCGCGGGCCGCGAGCGCCCGGGCGAGGTTGGCCATGCTGCCGCGCTCCCCCTTGAACCATCCGCCGCCATGGAGGCAAAGGATCGCCGGCAAGGCCTCCCTGACCCCATTGGGCGCCCAAAGATCAAGCTGTAATTCCCGCTCCCCGACTTTCGCGTAAACCAATCCCGGGTGCGCGACGAGGGAGTCGTTCAAACCGTCCGGCAGACGCGTTTGCCCTGGCTTTTGGGCAAAGGCGGCGCTGATCAGGACCAACCAGAAAACGAGGAGGCTTCGACCGATGGCAACCATGATGAATCTTCGTTTTGCTTCACCCGGCAGCCTCCGCTCACGGCTGGCTGCTCCGGCTCTTGAGATTGGCGAACATTCCCTCCAACGCTTTCACCATCTTCAGGGAAGCCTCCACCTCAAGATAACTGCTCCGCGCGCGCCAAGTCTCGTAACCACCCAACGCGTGATGTTCTGGCGTCGGAAGATACCCGTTATATCCATTGGCCAGCGACACGGTGAAATGCCTATCAAAGGGACTCATCCGCTTCAGCTCCAGTCCGATCTCCACAAACACCTCACAGGGAATCGCAGCCACAGTCAAGGCATCGATGCGGTGCAACTGCAGTTTCACCGGCACCTTGTCAGGATATTGAGAGAGTTTCACAGTCTCCCTGGCATAGATCGCCTTGCGGTCGGACCATTGCCCGTCCGGATCCTTGGGGATGCTCTCCATCCATTTGACGGCCTGCTCCAAGTCCGCCGCCGTTCCCTTGCGGACCCCCAGCTGCAACTCACACTCCTCACTATCCAAGGTCACCGTGCGCTTCCATGGAATCACGTCGTAAGCCTCCATCACCGCATCCGCCACACTCCGGGCCACCGTCAGGATCTGTTCGCCGGGATTCAGCTTCCGTCGCAAGGGCGAACCAAAATTCACTCCGTTGATGTTCCCGCTCGTCCCGTTCGAAAGAATTCCCACGAACGGCGGCTTGCCCGCATACCGGGCGTCGGTCACTTTCAAGCGGCTTGCGATCTCTCCGGCGAACGCCCCGAAATAATCCGCGCTGATCGCCGGATTTCCCCCCACATAGTGCAAACTGTAATTGGCGAACAGCGCGATCGGCCGATGATCCGACGCTCCGCGCACGGCGATCACCCCGACGTCCTGATCCACCGGCCCCGTCGGCACCGAGACTTTCGGATTGACCTGTCCGGGATTCATCTGCGCCCGATCCGTCAGGATCCCGAACGGATTCTCATAACTCTGCCCCGGCTTGAGATACCAGCGCCGGTTGAAGACATGGTCGGGATCACTCGCAAAGGCCCAACCAAATTCCGCTTCCTCAAGGTTCGCCACCGCCTGGATGATGCCCTTGGCTATCCGCGGCCCCACCGTTTTCACATACTCCGGGTCCGGATCCGACTGGAACGCCGGGGTCAGCGCGGCCGCGGAATGGGTATGCGTCGCGGCCATCAGAATCTGGCTTCCCGGAATGCCGGTGGCCTGGGACGCAATCCGCCGCGCCTCCTCCGTGATCTCCCGGGGCAGCAGGCACGCGTCCACCGTCACCAGGACCAACGCCTGCCTGCCATCGTGCAACGCGAGGCAACGCGCCAGCATCGGATCATGGATCCCCGTGGCAAAGGCCCCCTTCATCCCGCCATTCACCGGAGCAGGAAATTTCGTCGGAGAAATGTCCTCCGCATGGGCACCGGCCCGGAATCCCGGAGGGACCGCCCCGGCCCCGTTGACCAAGAGCCACCAAGCGCCCAACGCGAGGGCCGTCACCTGCCTTCTTGTCATCACTGCCGTCGGAGCCTACGTCATGCCGCCCCCGGTTGACCAGCTTCTTTCGTCCAAAAAAAATCGCAGCGCCACCCTCACACCAATTCCCGCAAGGGTTGTCCCCGCTCGATCAACGGCACCGGCCGGCCTTGGTGATCCTGATAGGTGCCGTTCAAGGGCACGCCCATGTGGTGGTAGATCGTCGCAGCCAAGTCGCCAGGAGTCACCGCCCGTTCCGCGATCTCGCCCCCGTCGCGGGTCGAGGCTCCGATGACCTGCCCGTGCCGGAAAGCGCCACCCGCCAGGCACATGGACATGACCACGGGCCAATGATTCCGCCCGTCCGTGCTGCCCTGGGTGCCGAGAGTCGGGGTGCGCCCGAACTCACCCATCGCGATGACCAGGGTGTCCTGCAACAACCCGCGCTCCTCGAGATCGGAGACCAAGGTCGTGATCACGTGGTCGAAGACCGGCAAAAGAGGGCGCAACCCGTTCCAGATGCCGCCGTAGGGCGGGATGTTGTCCCCGTGGGTATCCCAAGTGCCGGAGTTGGAGTGATTGCTCAGATCGATGGTGACGAAGCTGCTGCCCCGTTCCACCAGGCGCCTTGCCAAGAGGGCTTGGCGCGCCCAATCGTGCGGCCCGTAGCGCTCCACGACGGTGGCCGGTTCCCGGGTGAGATCGAACGCCTCCTGCGCCCTCCCGCCTGCGACGATCTCATAGGCCCGCTGGGAAAAGGAATCCGCCGCGGCCATCATGCCGGATTGATCGATCTCCGCGCGGACACGGTCCATCTGGTGGCTCAGGGCCCTGCGCTCGTCCAAACGCTCCATGCTCAGCCCGGAAGGCAGACGGAAAGCGTCGTGGGCCTGGTCCCCGTTGAACGGATCGAACGGCGACCCGAGGTAACCGCCCTCGGCCACGTGCGAACGCGACTTCAAATTGAGGACGACGTAGGGCGGCATTCCGGACTGGTTGGCCCCGTGATGCTTCGCCACCACGGATCCGAAGGCCGGATAGAGGCGCGCCTTGGGGTTCGTCCGTGGTTCCGCGGCCAGGTTGGCGGTCTGCATGACCATGTTCGGTTCATGATTGCTGAACCGGCAGTCCACCGAGCGGATCAACGTGAAACGGTCGAGCATGCGGGCCTGTTTGGGAAGATACTCGCAAAGGCGCACCCCGGGAATCCGTGTGGGGATGACGCCGAACGGCCCCCGGATCTCACGGGGCATGTCAGGCTTGGGATCCCAGGTATCAATGTGAGACGGCCCGCCGGTCATCCAGAGCAAAATGACAGACCGTTGGGAGGGAACATCATTCCCGGCCCGGAGCCGCAACAGGTCGGGGAACGACAACCCGAAGAGCCCGGCCAGTCCGGATTTGAGAACGGACCGACGGCCCGAGACCACCAACCCCTCGCGCACCCTGGGGTGCATCCGGGTGAAAGCATGGGCCGCCTGCCCGCCCGGGACGCCTTCTTTCCGATCCATTTCTCGTGAGGGTTCGAGGGAAACCTCCCCCTTTCAATCCGAAGGGGGCGGCGTTGTCAAGCAAGGGTTGGCCGCGCCCCGGGAAGGCGGGGGAAAGCGGGTTCAGCCCTTGAGCCGGCCGAGCAGTTCCAGAATCTTCGCCGTGATTTTCACCGAGGCTTCCCGTTCGACGCGGTTGGTGCCGAGCCAGGTTTCATACCCGCCGAGGTCGTGCTGCGGAGGCGTGGGGAGGTAGCCGTTGCTCCCGTTGGCGAGTTCAATGGTGAAGGTGCTGCGGAACGGGCTCTTCGCTTTGATCTCGAGGCCGACCTCGGTGAAAACCTCGAAGGGGATCGCGGCGATGCCGAGGTCGCCGATGCGGAACGACTGCATCACGCAGGTCACCGAGTCCGGCTTCGCGTCCCGGGCGGCGAGCGTGCGCTCGGCGTAGGGCTGCTCCAGCGGATGCGCGGCGGCGGCTCCCTTGGGCTTGGCAAGGACGCTCCCGGCCCAGGCGATCATCTCCGGGGTGGGACGGCGCACGGCGAGTTCCAGCTCAGCCGTCGCGGCCTGGAGCGGAACCCAATCCGCATGGGACAATGTCTCCCGCACGCGCAACACCTCGGCGGCGAGGTCACCGGCCACGATTTTGATCTTCTCGTAAGGCTCGCGCTTCACGGCGGGCGTTTTGCCGCTGTAATCGTTGTTGTTCACGTCGCCACACGGCCCGTTCGCCAGCAGTCCGACCACCGGGGGATCTCCCGGGCCCGGGGCGAGTTTGGATTCGATCTGACGGCAAAACTCGCCGAAATAGTCCGCGGAGAGATGCTCGCGCGGCACGCCGCCAACGTAGTGCAGCCAATAATTCGCCATGAGGGCGATCTGGCGGCCGTCCGCCGCCTGGACGGAGAGACAAAAGACCTCCGGATTGGTCGGACCGGCCGGTTCGGCGAGCTTCAGGCGCACCGCGCCACCGGGATTCATCACCGCGCGGTCCAGCCCGCCGAAGGGGTTGGGGTTGGTCATGCCCTCCTTGAGTTTCCACCGGCGGTTGAAGACATGCTGGGGAACTTTCCCCGTGCCCCAGCCGATCCTGGCAGGCTCCAGATGATGCACGGCGCGGCGGACCCCGTCCACCACCCGGGCGATGATAAACCGCCGGTAGTCCAGCGAGGGGTCCGCATTCGTCACGGCGGCGACGCTGGAGTGGGTGTGCGTGGCCGAGAACATCATGTTCGCCGCCGGGATGCCCGTGGCGGCCTCGATTTTTCCTTTCGCCTCGTCCCAAACATCGCGTCCCAGCGAGATGGTGTCCGCCACGACAAAGGCGAGCTTGGTCGTGCCGTCATCCAGCACGAGGCAGCGAGCCAGCAACTCGTCATGGACATGCGCCGCGATGGGTCTCGGGGCGAAGTTTCCCACGATCTCCATACCGAGCGGCGGGGTGATGTTGCTCGTCGCCGCGCCCGCTTTGAGGACCCGCCCGGGATTCTCCCCGGCAACGGACAGGACGGAGGGAATGAGCAGGAGGACGCAGACAACGAGGGAAGCGGCATTCATGACAAGCACGGGCTCATGACGGCAGGGAGGTTTCCCCTGCAGCAGAGCCGATTGGACCCCGCGCCGCCGGTTTCGTCAAGGGTTTCGGCAGGCATCGACCGGGAGAATGCTGGAGAGGGATTCGCTGCAAAATCCCTGATTCCGCACTGGCCGCCCCCGTGGCTTCCGGGGCAGGATGGGCTTCATGCAACGTTTTCTCCTCGCCTCGTCGGTCCTCGCCGCGCTCCTGTCACCGGTCAGTGGAGCCGATCCGATCCGGGTCGGCATCTACCGGGGGCCCGGGGTCGGCGGGAAAGGGCCCGAGGCGCTCATGGAGACGCTCGGGGGCGATGAAGGACGATTCACGACCCGGTTCCTCTCTCCCGACGAAATCCGGACGGGCGCCCTCGCCCGGTTCGATCTCGTCATTTTCCCTGGCGGCAGCGGCAGTCGACAGGCGGAGGGACTGGGTGCCGGGGGCCGCGAGCAGGTGCGCCGCTTTGTCGAGGGAGGCGGTGGTTATATCGGGATCTGCGCGGGCTGCTACCTTGCCTGTGAAAACTACCCGTGGTCCCTGAAGATCCTCGACGCGAGGACCAAGTCCTCGAAATGGAAACGGGGGGTGAAGATGCTCGAGCTGAACCTCGGGCCGGAGGGTAGGAGCCTGCTCGGCGCGGGGGATGACGTCGTCACGGTGAAATATGCGAACGGCCCCGTCATGGAACCGGCCGGATCAGCCGACCTCCCGGATTCCACCATCCTCGCCACGTTCAAGACCGAAACGGCCGAGAACGGCACTCCCGGCGGAATCCAGATCGGATCCCCCGCCATCCTGACCGGGTCGTTCGGCAAGGGACGCGTCGTCGGGATCAGCCCGCATCCCGAGCAGACCGAAGGCCTGACCGGCTTTGTGCCCCGCCTGATTGCATGGGCCGTGGCGGCCGCTTCACCGCAATAGCATCCAGATGGCGCTCGATCCGTGACCCGGCGGGAAATCCTCGGGTGGCGCGGGATGGAGATAGGTGGCGGAGCGGCGTCTGGACTTGGCGCAGGCCCGGGCCCGGCGCTCCAGAACCGCCGGATCCAGTGCCTTGCAATTCGTCGAAAGGAGGATGGAACCGTGGGGCAGGGCCAACTCCAGGGCGGCTCCCAACAGATCTTCAAAGTGTTCCTCGACCTGCCAGCGACGCCCGTTGGCCCCGCGCGAAAAGGTGGGCGGGTCGAGGATGATGGCATCGAATCTTTCCCCGGCGGCATCGAGCCGCGGCAAAACCTCGAGGGCGTCGTCGGCGAGGAAACGATGCTTCGCAGGATCCACCCCGTTGAGCCGCAGGTTGTGGAGGCCCCGGTCGAGGGATTTTCTGGAGAGATCGATGCTCACGGTCTCCGCGCCGGCCAAGGCGGCGACGACGCTGAAGCTGCAGGTGTAAGCGAAGGTGTTGAGAACCCGCCGCGGTTTCAGGGCGCGCAACTTGGCGCGGTTCAGCCGTTGATCGAGAAAGAGCCCGTGGCTGTAGCCGGCCGCCAGATCGATCTCATAACGAACTCCGGACTCCGCGACGACGAACTTGCTGGGCAGGGCGGGATCGCCATGGTGGAGGACGGGCGGGACGCGTTCGGCGTTCTTCCGAGGCAGGTAGCGGGTGAAGATCCGCGCCGGGCTCCATCCGGGCGCCCCGCCCCGGTCGGTCATCCCGGCAAGCAACTCCGCGAGGGCGGCCTCCCCCTTGTGGGAGATCAGCACGTCCTCCCCGAGACGTTCCACCCAGCCGCCGGGGCCGGATCCGAGGCGGAAAGCGTTGGTGCCGGACGCCAGAAGCGCCTGGCAACGCTCCGCGGGCATCCACACGACGGGCGGACCGCCGGACGTTGGGTGGGGAGGAGGCGGAGTCACGGTGCCGGAAGAACCTTTGCCTCCTCAGCCGTTGAGCCGCCAGATTGCAAAATTCAAGGCGGCCGCAAAACCGACCCAGCCGAGATACGGAACGAGCAGCGCGGCGGCGAGCCGCGAAACCTTCCAGAACAGGGCAAGGGTCAGGGCCAGGGCGATCCAGAGGGCGGCGATGTCGAGCATCGCGAGGTCCGGACGGTGGAGACCGAAGAACAGCGGGGTCCAAAGGGCATTGAGCGCCCACTGGACGAGAAAAGCGCCGAGGGCACGCGCCTGCCCACGCCAACCTCCCTGACGCCAGACCAACCAAGCGGAAACGGCCATGAGGAAATACAGGGTGGTCCAAACGGGAGCGAAAACCCGGGAGGGCGGATTCCAAGAGGGTTTGGCCAACGCCTGATACCAGCCATCCTTCGAGACAAACGCGGCGGTGGCGGCGGCGGCAAAACAGAGAGCGACCCAGCCGGCCAGCGCCAAGGCCTGGAGCGGTCTGGAGGGCGGAGGGGAGGATTCGTCGGGCATCGCTTCCCTGTAACTCAATGCGGGGCCGGATACCAGACGTAAAGAATGAAGTAAACCAGCACGCCGGTCACGGACACGTAGAGCCAGACCGGCCAGGTGAACCGGGCGAGCCGCTTGTGCCGCGCGAAATTTCCGCGGGCGGCGGCCCACACGGTGCCGACGAGGAGCGGGAGGTTCACGATGGCGAGGATGGTATGGGAGGTGAGCAGGGTGAGGTAATAGACGCGAAATCCCCCCATGTGCGCGGAAGTCGTAGTCCCATGGAACGCCTTGTGGACGAGGTAACCGACCAGAAACAGGGTGGAGGAGACCAAGGCGGCTGACATCAGCTTGCCGTGGGTCTTCTTGTGCCCTCCCTTGATGGCGGCCAGGGCGGCCAGGATCAGCACGGTGGAAGCGGAGTTGAGGCAGGCGTTGACGGTCGGGAGATCGGCGGTGCTCATGGGTTTTCGAGAACGTGCAAGAGATGGGTGCGCAGGGTGGTGGCGTAGTCCGCTCCCTGGGCGGGATCGAGAAGGCGGTAGTAACCGCGGATGTTGGCCTTGCGATCCACGAGAACCACCCGGGTATCGTGGCGGGCGGCCCCCGGGACGGCGGCTGTGGCGGGCATCTCCGGGTAGAGCCGGAGGTAGCGCTTCACGAAGCGCTCCAGCGTCTCGGGAGGGGCCGTCACGAAGCGCCAGGCGTCCCCGGAGATCCCCTGGCCCTGAAGCAACGCCCGCATCGCGTCCGGCGTGTCCGCTCCGGGCGTGGCACTGAAGAGAACCACACCAAAATCCTGACGGCCCGCCTGGTCCTTGGACACCTCGCGGATCAGCGGAATCAGGCTGGGCGGAGTCACCCCGGGCTGGGCGGAACAGAGGGCCACGAGATACACTTTGCCCTTCATTTCGGACAAATGAAAGGGCTTCCCGGTCTCGTCGACCGCGGTCAGGTCGCGCTCGATTTTGGTGATGTAAGGCGGACGCGGGCTGTCGGCCTCGTAGAGATTGCGTTGCTGGTAGGCGATGCCCACGATCACGCCACCCAGCATCAAGGCCACGCAGAGCCGGACCGTCCAAGATTTCACCCGGGGCGGATCTTCCATCGATGGTCCGGCGTCCGGCATATCAACCGTTACGATCCCCGGACCGCCCCGGTTCCAAACGGGCGACAATCGCCTCGCCCATGGCGGCGGTATTCACGAGACGGGTCCCGGGGCTGCCGGAGAAGATATCGCCGGTGCGCAAACCGTCGTCGATCACTCCCTTGACGGCGGCGTCGATCGCGTCGGCGGCCTCGTCCATCCCAAAGGAATGGCGCAGCATCATGGCGGCGGAAAGGATTTGGGCGATGGGGTTGGCAATGCCTTTGCCGGCGATGTCCGGGGCGGTGCCGCCGCTGGGTTCGTAGAGACCGAAGTGGAGACCGGAGTCCTTGGCCCGTCCGAGGCTGGCGCTGGAAAGCATCCCCAAGGATCCGGCGATCATGGCCATCTCGTCGCTGAGAATGTCTCCGAAGAGGTTCGGGGCGAGAACGACATCGAATTCCCGGGGACGGCGGATGAGTTGCATCGCGGCGTTGTCAACGTAGAGGTGTTCCAAGGTGACCTCCGGATAGTCTCTGGACACGGCGTTGACCGTTTCCCGCCAGAGCACGCCGTTTTGCAGGACGTTGGCTTTGTCGATGGACGTGACCTTGCGGCGGCGGCCCATGGCGGCACCGAAGGCGACGCGGGCGATGCGTTCCACCTCGCTCTGTTTGTAGATCATGGTGTCGATCGCGATCCGCTCGCCATCGCGTTCTCCGAGGAATTTGGGTTCACCGAAGTAGACATCCCCGGTCAGTTCGCGGACGCAAAGGACATCGAATCCGCCCTCGATGAGTTCCTGCTTAACCGGGGACGCCTGGGTGAGGGAAGGGAAACAGACCCCGGGCCGGAGATTGGCAAAGAGACCGAAATGCTTGCGCAGGGGGAGGAGCGCGGCGCGTTCCGGTTGCCGGGCGGGCGGGAGCGATTCCCATTTGGGCCCGCCCACGGAACCGAAGAGGATGGCCCCTGCCGCTTCGCAGGCGGCCACCGTGTCAGGAGGCAGCGCGCTTCCTTTTTCGTCGATGGCAATGCCTCCGACGAGTTGCTCATCGTAGTGGAACGAGGCGCCGTAAAGGGTGGAGACGCGGTCGAGGACCTTGATGGCTTCCCGCATGACCTCGGGACCGATGCCATCCCCGGCCAACACGGCGATGCGGTGGGTTTCGCTGCTGCTCATTCCGCTTCCAATCGCGAAACGACGACGGCGTGCAAGCGGAAAAGACGTTCTTCCACCGGAGGAACCGCCGCGAGCGGTGCGTTTTCCGTTGCAGGCGGCACGGGACGGGACTACGGGTCTTCCGTGATCGTGATCCTCAAGGTCAATCGATCGGGCCGCCCGGCCCATCCAGCAGGTCGACCGCCGGGGTGCGGATTGACCCCCGGCGCATGAATAAACCTGCCAATCCACCCGCCGACGCGAGCATGGCGGGCTCCACCCACGACCATCACGCCAATCCCTGGTCCCTTGCCCTGATGGGTTTGGGGGTCGTTTTCGGGGACATCGGCACCAGCCCGCTTTACGCTCTCCGCGAATGCCTCCATCACGCCGGGTTCCGCGCCGGGGTCGATGGCCACGAGATGGTTTACGGCCCGATCTCCCTGATGTTCTGGTCCCTCACCATCATGGTCTCGCTGAAGTATCTCGGCATTCTTTCCCGCGCCACGGCCCAGGGGGAGGGCGGAATGTTCGCGCTGCTCTCCCTGTTGCGCTCGAAAAAGAATGCGCTGGCGCCCAAGCAGAGCCTCATCATCGTGGCCATCGTCCTCTTCGGGGCGGCCTTGCTTTACGCGGACGGGATGATCACCCCTGCGATCTCCGTGCTCTCGGCGGTGGAAGGGTTGAAACAACTGCGGGAAAGCATTCCGCAAACTCTGATCATGTATGTCTCCATCGGGATTCTCATCGGCCTTTTCCTCGTGCAACGCCATGGAACCGCCCGGATCGGAGTCGCCTTTGGCCCAATCATGGTGGTCTGGTTCCTCGCCCTCGCCCTGAGCGGTCTCTACCGGGTGATCGAACACCCGGAAGTCATCGCCGCGCTCTCGCCGCACTGGGGCATCGGCTACCTCTTGCACCACGGGCAGCACGGCATTGTCATCATGGGCATGGTGTTGCTCGCGGTCACGGGCTGCGAGGCGCTCTACGCCGATATCGGTCATTTCGGCGCCCCTCCCCTGAAACGGGCCTGGTTTTTCCTCGCCTACCCCGCGCTGGTTTTGAATTACCTCGGCCAGGGGGCTCTGGTCATCACCGACCCCGCCGCGGTGGAACACCCCTTCTTCCGCGTGGTGCCCCAGGGATGTCTCGCGCCCATGATCATTCTGGCCACTGCGGCGACCATCATCGCTTCCCAAGCCATGATCACCGGGGTCTATTCCCTCACCCAGCAAGCGGTGCAACTCGGTTATTTACCCCGGCTCCGCATCATTCACACCAACCCCGACGTCCGCGGCCAGATTTACATGCCGCAGGTGAACTTCCTGCTCATGGTCGCCTGCGTCGCCCTGGTCCTCAATTTCAAGACCTCGGGGAATCTGGCCGCCGCCTACGGTCTCTCCGTCTCGATGGAAATGCTGCTCACCAGCGTCCTGCTCTTCATGGTGGCGCGTCGCATCTGGAGCTGGCCGGTTTGGCGCATCGCTCCGGCTGTGATCCTCTTCATGATCCTGGAGACCGGTTATGTGGCCGGAAGTCTCACGAAGTTGTTCCAAGGCGCCTGGTTCCCCCTCCTGACCGCCGCCGGAATCTGGATGCTCATGCGGATCTGGACCCAAGGCCGCGCCGCCCTTTTCGCCGCCCTGCAAGAGGGGCGCCTCCCGGTGGAACATCTGATCGAGGAGATGAAGAAGGAGCGCATGCCCCGGGTGCCCGGCACCGGCGTCTTCATGTCCGCGACGGCGGATGGTCTGCCGTTGGCGCTGCTGCATCACCTCAAACACAACAAATCGCTGCACCGACAGGTGGTCCTGCTCACGGTGCGATTTGAAAACGAACCGTATGTCTCCCGGGAGGAACGGTTCGAGGTGATGGAATACCATACCGAATTCTACCGGGTCATCCTGCGTTACGGATTTTCCGAGTCCGCCAGGGTTTTGGACGATCTCCACGCGGCCCTCAAGAGCCGGACCAAAGTAAAGAAAGAAGCGGTGACCTTCTACCAAAGCCGGGAGGTGCTCCTCACCAACGGCAAGTCAAAGATGGCACCGTGGCGCAAGGAACTGTTCGTCGCGCTCTCCCGGATCTCCCGACCGGCCACCGGTTACTTCGACCTTCCACCCCGTCAGGTCATTGAACTCGGCATCCAACTGGCGGTTTAGTCTCCCTCTGGGCCTCGCGCTGTTCGCCGTCTGCTGTGCTCCCGCGACGGCGCAACTCGAAGCCGGCAAGCGCGGCGTGCTCCGTTTCGAGGACTCTCCCGTGCAGTCCGCTGATGCGGAACAGGTGCGCGCCCGGCTCAGCGCAATCGAAGATCCCCCGGCCTATGACGTGACCCGGGAGGAGTTCGAAGTGCTCCTGCCGGCCGGTTTCGACCCCGCCAAACCGCACGGCTTGTTCATCTGGATCAGCGCCGGGGACAGTCCCTCGATTCCCAAGGAATGGGAGACGGAACTGGCCCGGCGCGACCTGATCTTCGCCGGCGCGAGGAATTCGGGGAACAAGCGCAATATCTTCGACCGCATGCGGCTCGCGGTGGATGCCAATCACCATTTGCGCCAGCTCCACCAGATCGACGGACGCCGTGTCTATGTCTCCGGCTTTTCCGGCGGGGGACGCGTAGCCAGCATGGTGGGTGTCTCGTGGGCGGAAATGTTCAGCGGGACGCTCTGTTTCATGGGGGCCAATTTCTACACCGACGTGACGGGATCCGATGCCAAGGTTTACTCGCGCAACTATCTTCCGCCTGACGAATTGAAAGATCTGGCCAAGCAATATTGCCGCTATGTTCTGGTCACCGGGGAAAAGGATTTCAATCTGGCCAACACCCGCGGCGTCTACCGGGAAGGGTTCCAGGCGGAGGGCTTCCAGAAAGTCAAGCTCCTCGAGATCCCGGCCCAGGGGCATGCGATGCCGGCGGCGGAGTGGTTGGGCAAGGCGCTCGATTTCCTCGAGGAGGGGCGGCGTTGAGGGGGCCCTCAGACCAGTGCGATGGCCGCGAGGCAGGCCAGTTCCGAGAGCGCGATGACCGCGCCGAGCGCATCGCCATTGAGGCGCCCGAGCTTCGCATGGAAAAACAGCCCGCAAAGCCCGCTCACGGCGATGGTGGCCCCGGCGCAAAGCATGACCGGAAGGACGGACCGGAAAACCACCCCGGCACCGGCCAGGGCAATCCCGAAACAGGTCAACGCGCGACCCCACCCCACCCCGTCGAAAGCGGAGGAACATTTGGCGCCCGGATCCACCATCGCCACCGGCCGTTGATTCGCCAACAACCATACGGCCGCCGAGCGTGAAAATCCGGCCGCTGCCGCCAAGGTCCAGGGCGCCCCGGCGAGGTCCCGGAGGAGCAGCCAGCGCGCCATCAGAAGCATCCACAACCCGATCGCCCCATAGCTACCGATCCGACTGTCCCGCATGATGGCGCGCCGCGCGTCCGGATCCGCCCCGCCGAAGAGCCCGTCACAGGTGTCCGCCAGCCCGTCCTCGTGCATCGCTCCCGTGACCAGCACGGTGATGAGAATGGAGGCCAGGGCGGCGTATCTCTCCGGCAACCAGAGGAGCGGCAGGGCGGAAAGCGCACCGACCATCAGCCCGACGAGGCTGAACCATGTGGTCGACGCGGCGAGACGCTCCCCATCACCCTCGCCGCCCGCGGGCAGCCGGGTCAAAAACGCGACCGCGGTGCGCAGCGTGGCGGGAGAGCCCATGAGGATGGCCTTACTTGGAACGGGAGAGGATTTGCCCCAGCACGTAAGGCATGATGCCGCCGGCGAGATAGTAGTCCACCTCGGCCGGGGTATCGAGCCGGACGATGACGGGAAGTTCGAAGGAACCTTCCGCCGAATGGAAACGGAGGACGGCTTCCTGCATCGGGGTCAGCCCGGCGGCGAGACCGACGATATCGAACCTCGCGTCCTTGAGCCTGGACACGTGATCGTAGTCCTCCTTGTCCTTGAAATTGAGGGGAAGGACGCCCATGCCGATGAGATTGGAACGGTGGATCCGCTCGAAGCTCTTGGTGACCACGGCGCTGACTCCGAGGAGGCGCGTGCCCTTGGCAGCCCAGTCCCGGCTGCTGCCCATCCCGTAATCCTCCCCGCCGATGATGATGAGGTCGGTCCCGTCCTTGGCATAGGCGACCGCGGCATCATAAATGAACGCCGGCTTGCCGCTCTCCGCGGTGATGGGTTTGTCCGGAGGCGGGACCTCGCTGCCGCCGAAGTAGAGGGTGTAGCCGCCTTCCACGCCCGGCACCATGAGGTTCTTGATCCGGACGTTGGCGAACGTGCCCCGGGTCATGACGCGGTCATTGCCGCGGCGGCTGCCGAAACTATTGAACCGATCCTTGGTTTCACCATTCGCGATGAGGTATTGACCGGCCGGGCTGGTGGCCACGATGCTGCCGGCCGGAGAAATGTGGTCGGTGGTCACCGAATCTCCGAAGATCCCGAGGGCGCGGGCCCCGGTGAAGTCGCGCGGCGCGTTCGGCTTCCCGGTGAACCCTTCGAGGAACGGAGGATTCTGGATGTAAGTGGACCCGGAGTCCCAGGCATAGGTCGCGCCCTTGGCGGACTCGATCGCCGCCCAGTTCGCATTCGCGTTCTCGAGGTTGCTGTAAAGACGCTGGAACACGGCCGGTTGCAGGGCCGCGTCCATGACCTCGCGAAGTTCCTCGTGAGTGGGCCACAAATTCTTCAAAAAGACGGGGTGGCCCGCGAAATCGGTCCCGAGCGGGTCGTTCGCCAAATCAATGTCGACCCGTCCGGCAAGCGCATAGGCGACCACGAGCGGGGGCGACATCAGGAAATTCGACCGGATGGATCCGTGGACCCGGGCCTCGAAGTTCCGGTTCCCCGAGAGCACCGAAGCGCAGACGAGGTCCCCGGCCGCGATGGCCTCCTCGATGGCGGGGCTGAGCGGTCCGGAATTGCCGATGCAGGTGGTGCAACCGTATCCGACGGTCTGGAAGCCGAGCTGATCGAGTTCCTTTTGCAGGCCGGTGGCCTCGAGGTAGTCGGTCACCACCCGGGAACCGGGCCCGAGACTGGTCTTCACGTAGGGGGGAACCTTCAACCCGAGCTGGTTCGCTTTCCGGGCCAACAGCCCGGCGGCCAGCATGACACTGGGATTGCTCGTGTTCGTGCAAGAGGTGATCGCCGCGATGAGGACGCTCCCATGCGTCAGATGGGTCTCCGCGGCAAGCGGTTCCGCGACCACCGCCGTTCCCGCTTCCGCCAGAAGAAAGGCTCCTTCCGGAGAAAATCCGGCGGAAGCCTCAAGGTGCAAGGGCACCCGGACCGCTCGGTCCGCTTCCGTCCGTCCGAAACCGCCGGAGGCAGCCGGTGCGGTGAAGAGGCGGTTGAACGTCTCCGCCAGATCGGAAACATCCACCCGGTCTTGCGGCCGTTTCGGCCCCGCAACCGACGGAACAATGCCCGACAGGTCCAGCTCAAGCTCCGAGCTGTAGTCGATCTCCCCTTTGCCGGGAATCCCGAACATGCCCTGCGCTTGAAAATAGGCGCGCACCGTGTCGCAAAGACCGGCGGAACGCCCCGTCCCCTTGAGGTAATTGATCGTCTCCTCATCGACCGGGAAGAATCCCATGGTCGCCCCGTATTCGGGCGCCATGTTCGCAATGGTGGCCCGGTCCGGCAAGCTCAGGGCTTCGGCTCCGGGCCCGTAAAACTCCACAAATTTGCCGACCACCCCGTGCTTGCGCAGCATCTGGGTCACCCGCAGGGTCAGGTCGGTGGCCGTCACCCCCTCGGCCAACCGGCCGTGGAGATACACCCCGACCACTTCGGGCACGAGGAAAGTCACCGGCTGGCCCAGCATGCCCGCCTCCGCCTCAATGCCGCCGACGCCCCAACCAACCACGCCCAACCCGTTGATCATGGTGGTGTGCGAATCGGTGCCCACCAGCGTGTCCGGATAGTAGACATCCCCTTTGGACAGCACGCCCTTGGCGAGGTATTCCAGATTCACCTGGTGCACGATCCCGATCCCCGGCGGCACCACCCCGAAGGTCTGGAACGCCTGCTGGCCCCACTTGAGGAACTCGTAACGCTCCCGGTTGCGCAGGAATTCAATCGCCAGATTCCGGTTCAAGGCATCCTGGGATCCCGCAAAATCCACCTGCACCGAGTGGTCGATCACCAAGTCCACTGGCACCAAGGGCTCCACCACCGACGGATCCACCCCGGCCGTGCGGGCCGCGTCGCGCATCGCCGCCAAATCCACCACCAACGGCACCCCGGTGAAATCCTGCAGCACCACCCGGGCCACCGTGAAGGGCACCTCGTAACTCCCCGGATCCTTCGCGTTCCAGTTCGCCAGATTGCGCACGTCCCCTTCGGATACCTTGTGACCGTCGCAATTGCGCAGGACGGATTCCAAAACGATCCGGATCGAAATCGGCAACCGGTCCAGCTTCGGAGCCAGCCCCTGCTCGCGCAGGGCAGGAAGCGAGTAAAATTTGCCTTGGCCGCCGGAGCCGGTGGAGAAACTGCGCAGTGTGTCCATGAGGGCGGCACCGTCTCCCGTGAACGGGGAAGTTTCAATCGGAAAACGTGGAACGATCGGGGCGCGGTGATCTCACCGCGGGTCCATCAGTTCCCGGATCACCCGGCCCCCGCTCAACGCCAGCGGACGACCCACCGGGGTCATCCATTCCCGCGCCGGATCCAGCCCGAGCACGGTCTGCAGGGTCGCGTGCAAGTCTTCCACGCGGACCGGGTGGCCCGGCTGGGTGGCAAGCCCGAGCGGATCGGTCTCACCATAGGCGAACCCCTTGCGGAAACCTCCGCCGGCGAGGGCCACGCTGAAGCCGTGGGGCCAGTGATCCCGTCCTTCGAGCGCGTTGAGTTTGGGGGTTCGGCCGAACTCCCCGCCGCAGAACACCACGGTCCGGTCCAGCAAATCACGTTCCCGCAGGTCGCGGACAAGGGCGGCCAGCGCCGGATCGAGGATCGCGTTCCGGGCCGCCTGGAGTTCATGGTTGTTCACGTGGGAATCCCAACCATCCAGCGTCACTTCGATGCAAGGCACCCCGGCCTCGACCAGCCGCCGGGCCGCCAGGCATCCCCTTCCAAACGGAGAATCCCCGTAGGCGGCGCGGATTGCCCCTGGCTCCTCACGGACGTCGAAAGCGCGCAACTGGCTGGAGGTCATCATCCTTGCGGCCCGCTCCAGATGGGTCCGGTGCAAGGTTCTCGCTTCGAGCCCCTCCCGTCCCCGGGCGAAGGCATCCTCGATCACGGAAAGTCCCTCAAGGCGGCGCGCCTGACGATCCCCGTTGACCCGCGCGGTCATGTCCGGCAACGGATTCCGGGGATCACCGAGTTGAAAGGCATCGAATCCGCCCCCGAGAAATCCGCCACGGGCCGCCCAACGCTTCGGCAGGATGGAGATATGGGAGGGAATCTCCACCGGGCTCCGCGGGGATTCATGGCAGAAAATCGCCCCGATCGAGGGGTGGGTCAGGGTCGGATCGGGCCGATACCCGGTCTTCATGTTGAACACCGCCCTCTCATGATCTCCCTCACGGCTCACCATCGAGCGGATCAGGGTGAACTCGTCCAAGACTTCCGCGGTGCGCGCCAACCCGCTTCCAATTCTCACGCCGGGGGCGGCACTGGCGATGTCCGTGGAGCCGTGGGCAACCGGACTTCCCGGATGTGGATCGAAGGTTTCCAACTGGCTGGGCGCCCCCTCCAACCAGAGGAGGATGAGATGCCGGGCCGGTTCCCGGAGGCTCTCCGCCCGAAGCGCCAACAAATCGCCAAACAGGGTCAACCAAGGCAGAATCCGGCGCCGACGGAACCTTGGATGGGTCAATGATTCCATGAAAATTCCGTCGAGTTGAGCAGGCTCCAATAGAGATCCTCCATCCGCCGGGACCGCTCGCCGCCCCGGCTCCCCCGCAGGACCCCGGTGAAATGCTCCTGTTCCGGCGGCGAAGGCGGGCGGGTGAGCACGGCCAGAAACGCCGCTTCCACGGCCGCGGCATCCCCTTCCGCCAGGCTGCCGATCCGCGTCGCCGCGTTCATCACCAGATCTTCCCGGATGTGTTGGGCGATCATTTTGCCGTTCATCAGGAGCAGGCGCTGCGGAACGGTGGCCGTCGCCGCATCGAACTCGTCGCCCCCCGCATCCCCGAAACGGGTCGCGAAATCCCGCGTCTCCCCTTGGCGCCGGATCCGCGGAAGAATGTGCGACGAGGCGTCGATCGTGGTCAGGGAGGAAGCCTGGCCGATGCTCCGCGCCACCTGTTCGGGACGGAGCCGGGTCGTCGGAAACCGCGCCCCGGAATCCCCGGCCGAGCTCGAACTCCGGAAGGTCCTGGTCTGCGCGATGATCCGGATGAGCCGCTGCAGGTCGTGCCCGTGAGCCACGAAATCCCGCGCCATAAGGTCGAGCGCGGGCGGCAGGCCCTCTTCCGGTCCGAGGTGATCCACCGGCGTGATCATCGGGGCCCCGAAGAGCAAGGCCCAAACCCGGTTCACCGCCGTGCGGGAAAACGAGGCGTTCTCCGGATGGGTGACCCAACCGGCCAGCCTCGTCCGCAAGCTCCCCTCCGTCGGCAACCACTCCCCTCCAAAGGGAACCGCCGCCTCCACCGGAGTCTCCCCGGAGGCCCCCCGCATCCTCACCTTGTAATCCCCTCTGCCCGAATCCGAGAGCCCCGTGACCACCATGTTTGCCTCCCGGAAAAACGCGGCCAGACGGTGGAAGTCCGATTGCTTCCAGCGGCCCTCCAGAAAATCATCGTGGCACTCCACACAATCCAGACGGATCCCGAGAAAGGCGCGGCTCACCCGCGCCGCCAGTCGCGCCTCGTCCGGACCACCTTGCGGAACCACGTGGCGGGTGACGAAATTCGTTGCCGGATCGGTCGTCCACAAACCGTTGGAGGCGATCAGGCTCCGCACCAGTTCATCATAGGGCCGGTTCTTCCGGAGTTGCTCGCTCCACCAATCCACAAAGCGCCGCCGGCGATAAACGAGGAAAGGCCCGGACTCCGTCCCGGCGCAGATGCGGACAAATCGCTCCGCCACATAATCACCATACCGCTGGTCCCGGAACGCGCGGCGCAACCACCAATCGATCCTCCGCCCCTCCGGCACCTTCCGGGCCAAACGAATCTCCTCATAGGAAGGGATGCTGCCGAACAGGGCCAGGCTGAGGCGTCGCAGCACGGTGAACTCATCCGCCAACGCCATCGGAGCCCCGTCGGCCCCGGCCCTTCCGGCGGCGCACGCCGCGTCCACTTCCTCCGCCAAGGCCACCTCATCCGCGTCCGGCAGCGGCAGGGCGGCGGGATCGAGCGCTTCCAACGGGGCGCGCCAGAGCACGGCTTGCCCGAGCGCCACCGCACCGCCGACCAACGCGACGAAAACAAGATTGCGCCACCAAACGGGCATTGCCGCGATCCGGTCCATCGGTTTAGACTACCGCTCCCGCAGGCATCCGCCAAGCATGAAACCTCTGGTCCACGTTCTCTGGCGCCTGCCGGGCAATCTCCTCGGCTTGCTTTGTCTCGTGTTTGCCCTGGCCCTGCTCGCTTCGTTCCCCATCCTCAACTTTCTCGCCTTCGGTTACCTGCTGGAGGCGGCCGGACGGACCGCGCGCTCCGGAAAATGGCGCGACGGCATCTTCGGCATCCGTCAGGCGCGGATCGTGGGCGCGGTGGCCATCGTCGGCTGGTTCCTCGTGCTCCCCATCCGTTTCATCACCAGTCTTTGGACGGACGCAACCCTGCTGGGCGGGTCCGCCGCCCCCTCTCTCACCTTCACCAGTCGGCTCCTCACCTTGCTCGGAATCGGGCTCGCCGGCGCGACGGTGGCCGGGCTCTTGTTCGCCGGGGCCCGCCACGCCCGGGCCGGCACGGAAACGACCCGCACGCCCTTTCTCGTCAGGGCCCGGGACGGTCTGCTCGGCCTGATCGCGGAGTTCCAACTACCCAAACTGTTTTTCCTTGGCCTGCGCGGTTGGGTCGGCGGAGTCCTCTGGCTCGCTCCACCGGTGGCGGTTCTCCTCGTCGCTGCCCGGCTTCCCAGCAACGCAGCCGTTCTCGTGGCGGGCAGCGGCATTCTGCTGATGGTGCCGGTGGCCACCACCCTCCCGCTCGTCCAAGCTCGTTTTGCCGCCACCGGGCACTGGAGGGACCTCTTCGACCGGCCCGCGCAACGCCGCGTGTTCCGCAGCGCCCCCTGGGCCTGTTTGCTCTCCGTCTCCAGCACCTTGGCGGCGGCTTTGCCCCTCCTCCTGCCGCGCGTGGAACTGCCGCCCCGGGATCTGGCCTGGCTTCCCGCCCTCGTCTTCGTCGCCCTGCTCTGGCCCGCCAAAATCCTCGCCGGTTGGGCCGTCCACCGCGGGGAATATCTTGCCGGCGCCGCCCCGCTCGGCCCGCTCCGGACCTTGGTGCCCCGCCTGCTCCTCCTCATGGCCGGCTTGGCATATGGCCTCGGTCTCTGGACCTCGCAATATCTCGACTGGCATGGCACCGCGAGCTTTCTGGAGCAACACGCCTTCCTCCTGCCGGCCCCTGCCCGTGCGTTCTAAATTTGCCCCTCCCCTCAATGCCCAACGCGCCAAACCACGAACCGAAGTCCGCCATCCCCTTGCCGGAAACCTATCACGTTGAGGTCAACGCGAATGGGATCACCGAGGGAATTCCGGGTGATTGGACGCTTTTCTCCATCCACCACAGCCTCATCGATGCCCTCCGCGGCGCCTCCAACCTCCTCGAAGCGGCCCGGGCGGTGATCGCGGAAGACCACCCCGGGCCCACCCCGGACCACCTCATCGAGCCCTGGCTCCGCATCATGGACCAGCGCGACACCACTTTGGTGGCGTGGGTGGACAACGGACAGCTGCGTCTGGAGCGGGAACTGCCGGCCGCCCCTCCGGCGGAAGCCGGCGTCCCGACGGTTCCCCCTTGCGGGTTGACCGGCAGCGTTTAGCATGGCGGCCGATGAAAGCCCTCAACCTTGTTTTCGCCGTCCTCGCCCTCGCGACCCAGCTGGCTCCGGCCGCGGAACCCATTCCCGCGGATCGCCGCATCAATGGTTTCGCCCTCGGCTGCCAGGCCTACACCTTCAACAAATTCACCGCGTTCGAAGCCATCGAAAAAACCGCCGCCGCGGGAGCGAAGGTGATTGAGTTCTACCCGGGGCAAAAGCTTTCGCCCGAATCCCCGGACCTCAAGGTGCATCACGACGCCGCGCCGGAGACGATCGAAAAACTCAAGGCCAAGCTCAAGGCACACGACTTGATGGCGGTCGCCTACGGAGTGGTCGCCTTCACCAAGGAAGAAGAGGGCTCCCGGAAGGTTTTCGAGTTCGCCAAAACCCTCGGCATCAAGGTGATCAACACCGAATCCATCGACGCCATCGACACCTTTGAGAAGCTGGCCAAGGAATATGACATCAAGGTCGGCATCCACGAACACCCGAAGCGCGAGAAAGACCCGAACTACAAGCTGTGGGACCCGAATTTTGTCCTCGGCCTGGTCAAGGACCGGGACCTGAGAATCGGGGCGTGCGCCGATACCGGCCACTGGATGCGCTCCGGCCTGAAACCGCTCGACTGCGTCAAAATCCTCAAGGGCCGCATTGTCAGCAGCCACCTCAAGGACCTCAGCGAGGCCTCCCTGGTCGGGCACGACATGCCCTTCGGCACCGGCCAAAGCGACATCGACGCCATTCTCAAGGAATACCGGGCCCAAGGGTTCGATGGCCCGATTTCGATCGAATACGAATACGACTGGTATGAGTCGCTCCCGCAGGTCACCAAATGCGTGGAGTATGTGAAGGCGTGGAACCCCTGAGCCCGGGCAATTCTCAGTGGAACAGGCCGCGGATCCGGCCGATGAACCCCCGGCCCTCCGCATCGCCGGACCGGGCCGGGCCGAGGAAGCCATGGGCGCGGCAAGCGTCGCGGGGAACCAGTTCGACGGGCAGGTCGAGCGGGTAAGCGTTTTTCCCGGCCCGGCAATTGCCCGTGGCCAGTTTGCCGCTGGACCGGCAAACCTCGATCCGGGTGAGGTTGACGTTTGAGAAGAGCGGCTTGGGTTCATACCCGTTGTTCTCCGCGAAAATCATGACGTCCGTCCAGACCGGCAGGGCCAAGGTCGCGCCATAGCCACGGTCGATGATGGTCTTTTGCTGATCGAGCCCGACCCAGACGCCGCAACTCAACTCCCCGGTGAAGCCGACGAACCAGGCGTCGTTGTAATTATTGGTCGTGCCCGTTTTTCCACCCGCCGGGGCTTTCAAACCTTGGGAGCGGGCGGCCCACGCCGTTCCGCCCGGTTCCATGACCTTTTCCAGCGTCCGCGTGGTCAACCACGTCACCGCCGGCGAAAGGATGCGAACGCGCGGCGTGATCTGGCGGTAGACCTGATTCCCGTTCTGATCCACGACGGAAGTGATGACGTGGGAACGCATCCAAGCTCCCTCGTTGGCAAACGCCGAGTAGGCGCTGGTCACCGCCTGCACCGTGGCCCCCAGATTCCCGATGTAGATCTGCGGGGACCGCTCCGCCGGCACAGTGAAACCGGCCTGCCGCGCCAGATTGCCGATCGGTTCAATTCCCGCAATCTCGCCCACGCGGACGCTCATGGTGTTCCGGGACTTGACCAGCCCGATTTCGGCGGGCAGGAGACCTCCAAAGGTATTGTCGGAATTCTCCGGGCTCCAGGTGCCTCCCCGGGCCCAAGCGATTTCACCGGGGCGGATCGGCCCGTCGTTGACCAAGGTTCCGGGTAGCAACCCGTTTTCATACGCCTTCGCGTAGACGAACGGCTTGAAGAGGGAACCGATTTGACGTTGGGACATGGTGGCCCGGTTGAATTGACTCTCCTGGAAACTCCTGCCCCCCACGATGGCGCGCAGACCGCCGCTGGCGTTGTCGATCACCACCACGGCCCCTTGAAGATATTGCGGTGGCGCCTCCTCACCTCCTTGTTTCCGAGCCAAATAGGCCGCCCGGGTCTGGTGGGCATAGCCCGGCTTTTGCTCAACCTCGGCCAAGCGGGTCTCGAGGCTTTGCTCGGCGGCGCGCTGCAAATCGATGTCGAGCGCGGTGATGATCCGCAGCCCGCCCTCCTCCGTGTCTTGCTGCGCCAGAATGAGTTCCAGATCCCGCCGGACCACCTCCATCGCGTAGGAAACGGGCGGAGCGGCGATGTGCAGCGGATCCATCACGTTCACTTTGGCCGCCTTCGCGGCGGTCACTTCCGGAGCCGTGACGAACCCGTGAAGCAACATCCGGTCGAGCACCGTGTTCCGCTCCCGCTCGGCTTCTGCGTAATGCCGGAAGGGGGAGAACCGGTTCGGCCCCCGGATGATTCCCGCCAGCATGGCTGCCTCTCCCAAATCCATCTCCCGGGCCGGCTTCCCGAAGTAGGCCTGGGATGCCAGTTCCACCCCGTAAACCCCGGCACCGAAGTAAATCCGGTTCATGTAGTGGATCAGAATCTCGTTCTTCTGGTAGTTCCGCTCGATCCGCCATGCCAGCATGGCCTCCAGCAACTTGCGATGCAGCGTTTTTTCCCGGATATCAAAACTGCAGCGCGCCAGCTGCATGGTCAGCGTGCTCGCTCCCTGCGTCATCTCCCGGTCCTTCAGGTTCCGCAGGATCGAACGCGCCACGCCCCGCCAATCGATCCCGCCATGGTCATAAAAACGGGAGTCCTCCCGCGCCAGCAACGCATCCACAAAGTAGGTGGAAACGTCGGATTTCTCGACCAAACTGCGATTCTCCCCGTGCAGCCTGCCAATCTCGCGCTTTTTCCAATCGTAGACAATCGACCGCTCCGGCATTTTGCCGACCCGCGTGATGTCCCTTCCCTCCGCTTCGTGGTAATAGTATCCGAGAGCCACGCCTACGAACCCCGCGACCAGCGCCAGCAGCAGGAGGATCAGTCTCCAGAAATGGCGGCACGCCGCTCCCAGCCAGGCCGGGGGCTTGGCCAGCGCGGGGGAGTCGGGTGCGTTCGGATCTCGGGGCACGGTAACAACAAACGAAAACAGTCAAGCTTAGCAGATTTTCATGAATTCGCCAGAAAAGGATGCGGCGGATGCCCTCATCAAGGCGGCACTCCTCGAGGACCTCGGTGACCGGGGAGATGTCACCACCCGCCATTTTGTCCCGCCCGATGCCCTCGGACGCGCCCGCCTGTTCGCCAAACAACCGGATACCGTGCTCTCCGGTCTGGAAATCGCCCGGCGCGTTTTCGAACGGGTGGATCCTTCCCTCCGGGTCCACCTCTCCGCAGCGGACGGCGATTCCCCCTCCCCCGGCGCCACGGTCCTCGAGGTCGGGGGTCGCCTCGCCTCCATCCTGACCGCGGAACGGACGGCGCTGAATTTCGTCCAGCACCTCTCCGGCGTGGCCACCCTGACCCGCCGTTTCGTCCATGCCGTCCAAGGCACCTCCTGCCGGATTCTCGACACCCGCAAGACCACGCCCGGGTGGCGCTTGCTCGAAAAAGCCGCCGTGGCCCACGGGGGCGGAACTAACCACCGAAATGGCCTTTACGACGGCGTCATGGTCAAGGATAACCACCTCGTCGCCGAGCACCGGCTGCCCGCCTTGCGCGCCGGGATCGATCGCGTCCGGAGCGCCCATCCCGGCATGAAAATCGAACTGGAGGTGGATACGCTCGAGCAACTCGATGCCTTTCTCACCCTGGACGGAGTCGATGTCATCCTGCTCGACAACATGAGCCTCGAGCAGCTGCGCGAGGCGGTGCGACGCCGCAACGCCACCAAACCATCCGTGCAACTGGAAGCAAGCGGCGGCGTGCGTCTCGACACCGTGCGCGGCATCGCGGAAACCGGGGTGGATTTCGTATCGGTCGGCGCGCTGACCCATTCCGCCCCCGCGGTGGATGTCTCCCTGGAAATCCGTTCCGAGGACCCGTCGTGATGGCTCCCCTCTCCGCCTCCGCCATCGCCGGAGCCTTGGCTGCGGGACTGCGCTCCCTTCGCCTCGACCCGGAAATCATCCCGCTGGGAAACCAGCTGGAAATCCACGAATCCATCGGCTCCACCAATGACCGGGCCGATGCCCTCGGCGTGGAAGGGGCTCCCGCAGGCTGCGCGGTGTTCGCGGAAACCCAAACCTCCGGCCGGGGACGCGGCGGAAACCGCTGGAGCGCCCCCCCCGGCCAGAACCTCACCTTTTCCGTCCTCCTGCGGCCGGATTGGCCCGTGAACCAGTGGCCGCGGTTCGCCCACGCCGCCGGTCTGGCAGTGGCCCGGGCCGCCCAAGCCTGGGCCGGGAACTGCCCTGTCCAGCTCAAATGGCCCAATGACGTCCATGCCCGGGACCGTAAACTGGCCGGAGTCCTTCTGGAACTCAAAGGCACCCGGAACTCCCCCCACCTCGTCGTCGGCATCGGCATCAATGTGAACTCTCTGCCGGAGAATTTTCCCCCGGACTTGTTCCACACCCTCACCTCATTGCGTTCCCTCAACGACGGGAAGCCGGTGGACCGGAATCACCTCGCCGGCGCCGTGCTCGCGGAACTGACCGCACTCCACGCCCGCTGCGCCACCGGTTTCCCGGAAATCCTTGAGGAAGTCGCCGGGCGCAGCCTCCTGCTCGGGCACCCGATCCGCTTCAGCCAGCAGGGCCGGTGGCGCGAAGGCCTCTTGGTCGGGTTCGGCGAAAACGGAGAAATGCGGGTCAAAATCGCCGGAACGCAGGAACCGGAAACCGTCTCCGCAGCAGAAACCGTGCGTCGGCTCGACTAAACTCCATAATTTTTATTCTTTTAATCTTTTTAGGCATTCCAACTCATCATCTCCTCCTGAATTTAATGGAACCGATGAATTTATCTTGCTCCCTGTCGCGCCTCCCATAACATACAGTGAATGGCCCGACCACAAACGGCTCCTGCGCCCCAGCTCAATTTCCTGTTCGCCGATCACCTCGTCCTCGAGGAATCGCCGACCCGTGATTTTTACAAAGAGTTGCTCCGGGGTTGGGCCCACAAGAACAACAACGCCCTCGCAGTCGTTCAGGGATTCACCAGCCTGATCCTCATGAACGATCACCTCGAGGACAACATCGTGGAGAACGTGGGCCAGATGCGCACCTCCGCGCTGCACAACAGCACGTTGAGCGAGCGGGTGTTGACCGCGGGGGGATGCAACCGGATCACCCCCCAACGCCTCAACCTCCTCGAGTTCCTCCGGCTCATGGAGAGCAAATTGATCGAGATCTGCCGGGCCAGCGGGGCCTCCATGACGGTGACGCTCTCGGACAAAGCCCTGCCCGTCACCGCTGATGCCTCACGTTTCAAGGAGGTTTTGTTCGAACTGGTCCGCAATGCGGCCGAAGCGGCGGGCAAGGGCGGCAAGGTCGAATTCCTCGTCCTCGCGCCCGGGGAACTCAGCCCGTTCAGCGAGGGCCGGACGGACATCGTCATCCGCAATTCCGGTCCCGTGATCCCCGAGGAACGCCTGCCCCAAGTCTTCAAGCCATTCATGACCACCAAGGGCCACGACCATTTCGGGCTCGGGCTCACCATCGCCGCCGTCCTGGCCGGGCAAATGAAAATACGGCTCGGCCTGGCCAGCGGCGAAGGCGTGACCACCGCCTGGCTTTCCGCGCCCGTCGCCATCTGAGCGGCGCCCCGGGCGTTCATTCCCCTTTCGTTCCCCAAAGCGCCTCGAAAAAATGCTTCCTACGCTCGCGCCCGGCGGCTCCATAAGGGTGCCCCTGGCGATGGTTGTGGAACTGGAGGGCGGCCCCGGCCTGGTGGAAGGCATAAACCGGCCGGACCGTCTCCAGATACAACCGGCTCTCGTCCGTGTCCGCGCTGTCCCCCGCCAGCACTAGAACGGCGCGGGGCGCGATCATCGCGAGGAGTTCATGGTGATCGTGCGCAAACCCGGCCTGCCGCACCCGGGGCCCGAGATACCACGGGGCGTCCCAGTTGCTCATGGCCAACCCGATCCCGCCTTCGCTGAAAACCGTTCCCCGGACGCGTTCGTCGAATGCCGCGAGGTAAAGCGCCTCCTTGGCTCCAAGGGAATGGCCGGCGGCTCCCAACCGGCCCGGATCCACCTCCGGTCTCGACTCGAGGACATCGAGCGCCCGGATCCCATCCCACAACATCCGGGCCATGCCCGTAGGCCAACGCCGCAACACCTCCGCCGTGTGCGCCGCGAAGTCCGCTCCCTCGTTGAAAAGATAATTGCGGGGACAGAGCACCACATACCCGAGTTCCGCCAGATGCACCCCGTGCATGGCCTCCAGAACCAGCGGATCCGCCAGGCCCGCGACTCCCTTGGCGTGATCCTTCGAGGTCGGATGAAAGACCACCACGCCCGGTCTCTTCTCCCCCGCCCCATGCGGAAGCAGCAGGTAGCCATCGGCCCGGGTCGAGGCGTCGATCCGGTAACGGAGGTGCTGACGGCGAAACCCCGGCAACCGTTCCTCCCCGAGGATCTCCACCTCCAATGCGTCCGCGGTTTTCGGAACCGGCCCCAAAATACCTTCCCAATCCCGCCGCAATTCTTCCCGGCGCAACGCCCACTCCCCCAAGTCACGCCCCGGCCGGAGCGGCGGAAGCGGCTTCCCCTTGAAGACACTGGCTTCAGGCCCGAAATCCCACGGCGCCACTTTCTCCCCCATCGCACCCAACCAAGCCCCGGAGGAGAACGCCAGAAACAAATCGGCATCGCTCTCCTGCCAACGCGTCCGCAGATACAGGGCGCGCATCGCCGGAAGCGCGCGCTCGGCCCGGTTTCCGAGAAGTTCGATGACCCGGCAGGCGTGCAGTGCGTTCCACCAGCCCGGCTCCTCCAAGCCCCGGATGAGCACTTCCAACGCCCTATCCCGGTGGTCCGGGGCCCCGGCCAGCCATCCCGCCGCCTCGAACCGCACCGGCAGCGCGGGGTCCGACATCAGGGGGACGAGGCGCGAGGAATCCACGGGGCCCGCCGCGCGCAAGGCCTGCAACGCCCAATACCGCCGCTCCGTCTCTTCCGCGGTCAACTCCGCCAACAAAACCGCGGGCGTTCCGAACCCCACCTGATCGGCGGCCTTCCACGCCCCGGCCAAAACCGACTCGTCCGGGGGCTGCCCCGCATCGGCCAACCGCCAGAGGGAGTCCTCCGTCATCGCCCCGCGATCGCCAATCTCCAACCGCATCTTCCGGAACTCCCGCCGGAAACGTTCCAAAGCCGCGGCGTCCCCGGGCGAAAGCGGGTGGTCGAGGAGATTCCGGACCTGGTGCGGATCCGCAGCGACGTCAAAAAACGCTTCCACCGGTTTTCGTGGCCCCGCATAATCCAACTGGGCTGGGGTCATCGCTTCTGGTCGTTGCATGGCCATGGTGGAAATCTCCCGGCGGATTTCCGAGAGGTCGGAGTAGGCCTCGGGCTGGTTGCAACTGGTCAGCGGCTGGTAATGGCGGATGTAGAGATGGCTTCCGTCCCGGAGGCTGCGCATCATGTCGAAGGCCTCATCGACCCGGTCCCGGCTGCCGTAAACGTATTCCCGGGGCGCGGCAGGTTCCGCCCCGGCGAACGGTCTGCCTTGGAACCCGTCGGGCAGGGCGATGCCCGCCAGATTGAATACCGTGGGCGCGAAGTCCACGAAGCTCACCAAACGATCCGTCGCCGTTCCCGGCTGGGCCGGAGCGAGGTGCCGGTATTTGGGGGGAAACCGCACCAGCAAGGGGACTTGCATCCCGGAATCCTGAAGCATCCGCTTGTGCCGCGGGAGCCCGGCCCCGTGATCGGAGAAGAAGAAAACGATGGTGTCCTCCGCCAGACCGTCCGACTCCAATTCCCCAAGGATGCGGCCGACGTTCCGATCCATGAGGGTGACACAATCCGCATACCGCGCCAGAGTGCGCCGGACAACTGGTGTGTCAGGGTAGTAGGGAGGAACCTCCGCCAGCGCGGGATCGTGGATCTCTGCGGAGGTCAGCTTGGTCTGGACCTGCGCCAAGAAGGCCTCCCGGGACCAGACCGTGGTGCGCGACTGATGCGTCGTCATGTCGTTGAAGACGGCAAAGAACGGCTGACCGGGAAGACGGCGTGGATCGCGCCAATGAGCCGACTCCGCCGATTTGTCCCAGGACTCCGAGATCAGCCGTTCCTCATCGGCCGTGTTGTAATCCGTCTTTCCCCGGTTGACGGTGAAATACCCGGCCTGCCGGAGATGGAAGGGGAAACCGTGGACCCCGGGCGGGAGCGGAAACGCGGACCGCATCTGATGGGTTCCGGTGGCCACTGGGTAGCGTCCGGTGATGAGGCAGGAACGGGATGGAGAACAGACCGGGGAGGCCGCGAACGCGCGGGTATACCGGACACTCTCCCCGGCGAAACGATCGAGGTGCGGCGTGCGTGCGAACGCATCCCCGTAACAACCGAGGTTCGGGCTCATGTCCTCCACCGTGATCCAGAGGATGTTGGGGCGCGCCCCGGCGGCCGCGACCACCATCCACAGCCACCAACAGAGGGCCACGGCCTGCGGAACGCGTTCAACGCGACGGCAGCTCCTCACGAAGCAAACGTCCCCCCTCGCCGCAAAGCCAGAGGTAATGATCTCCTGACACTCCTTCATAACTGACAAACGGCGAGGCCCCCGCCGGCGGCGCGTTGCGGCACGGAATGATGGCCGTCGCCTCGTCGATCTCGTCGAACATGGCCACATACGCCCCCACGGCCCCCGCTCCCTTGATCGTGGTGAACTGCTTCCAAAGAAACCGACCGCCCTCGCGCGGAATGGCATTGAGCGGCGCTTCCCCGGCCCGCAAATTGTGCCAGCTGAATCCGGGGAAAACCACCGGCAGATAGGAAATCCCGCGCTCCCCGCACCAGGCCAGATCCTGACGCAGGGTAGCCGCCGCAATGGCCCCGACTTCCTCCCGGTTCCGGTAGCGGCCCACCGACCACGGACTGATGACATCCGCCAGCTTCAGCACCTCGTGCAAACGCGGATCGGGGGCGCAATCCCGGTCAAGGGTCCGCCAACCGTAGGGCACCCCGACCATCAGACTGACACCACCCCATTCCGGATTGTGCTTGAGAAAGCGCAGGAACCATTCGCAATTTTCCAGCCCGTAGGACCGGCCGTCGTTGAAGCCGATTCCCCACACGGCCACCAACGGCTTGCCGCGATACCGCAAATACGCCCGGTCCTTCGGGTCCGTCCCCAGTTCCATCCGGGCGCGCAACTCCTTCCAATCCGCCGCCAATCGCTCGAAATCCGCCGCGGCCAACCCGCTGAGATCATACATCAAGGCCCAGCAACGCCCATGGGCATTCGCGGCATCCCGGCACAACGCCAGCTTGCGGTTGTCCGCCGCCAGGGCCGCGTGATCGCCATGGATCTGGGCCCCGTGAACCGCAAAACGCTGCACGAAGGTGCCATCGATCCCATGCTCCCGCATCCACCGGTAATGCCGGTCCACCGTCTTCGGGTGCAGGGAACTGAAGACCGGCGCGGGACGGCCGTCGGGAAAAACAAACGGGGTCGCGTAGCATTCCCCGGGATCGAACCCGGACAAGTCCGGCCAGAGATCAATCGCGCAAAACCCCGGCTCGAATTTTCCCGCCCGCTGGTAGTGGGTGAACCCCAGACCGCTGCCGTCCCCCTCCGCGCGGAACCACCCCTGGTAGCCGCAAAGCACCCTCCCCGCGATCCCTTCCGGCACCGGACCACTCCCGGCAACCCGGGCCGGGGCGAGCCCTTCGTAAGCCGCCTCCCGCGATACCGGATCCGCCCGGACCATTGGCGCGACGGTCAGGCCCAACGCCATCCAGCAGATCTCGCGACCAAGGCGGAACGGGAACATGGAGGCCTCTACCACAGCGCCGGACAGACCGCAACTTTGGGAGAATCCACGAAATCCGTTGCAGAGACCGGCAATCTCCCTTCTTTCATCCTCCTCCGGCCCGCCATCGGACCGCGCCCCTGGATGGAAGCGAATCCCTCAAACCTACGAATCCTCAGCGGTTCCGCTCACCCGGACCTCTGCGACCGCATCTGTGCCCGCCTCGGCACTCCACGCAGCGACGTCCTCGTCACGACCTTTCCGGACGGGGAAACCTTCGTGAAGATCAACGAGAACATCCGGGGGTGCGACGTCTACATCGTCCAACCCACCAGTCCTCCGACGAACCACCACCTGATGGAACTCTTCATCATGGTGGACGCCGCCCGGCGGGCCAGCGCGGAACGGATCACCGCGGTGATTCCCTTCTTCGGATACGCCCGGCAGGACCGGAAGGACCAGCCCCGGGTGCCGATCACCGCCAAACTGGTGGCCAACCTGCTCGTCGCCTCGGGGATTCAACGGGTGCTCACCATGGACCTCCATGCCGGCCAGATCCAGGGGTTCTTCGATATCCCGGTCGATCATCTCTACGCCATGCCGGTGGTCCTCAAACACCTCCGCAAACAAAGCCTCGGCAAGGACCAGTGGGTCGTCGTCTCCCCGGACGTGGGCAACCTCAAGATGACCCACGCCTACTCCCGCGCCTTGGAAATCCCCATGGCCATCGTCGGGAAACGCCGGGTCAGCGCCACCGAGGTCGAAGCCGTCGAATTGATCGGGGATGTCAAGGACCGCAACGTCCTCATCGTGGACGACCTCACGGAAACTTTCGGGACCATCGATCAGGCCGCCCAGTTGCTCCGTTCCCACGGGGCCAGGGAAATCCGCGCGGTGGTTTCCCACGCCGTCCTCGGCAAATTGGGCCGGGAACGGCTGGCCAAATCCGTCGTCAAGGAACTCATCTGCACGGACAGCACGCCCCAAGCCGTCGGCAGGAAAGTCACCCCGCTCGGAATCGACGAATTGCTGGCAGAAGCCATCAACCGCATCGCCGGCAATCAATCCGTGACTTCTCTTTTTGACATTTCCGGAGGCCCGGCCTAATCTGCCCGCCCTTTTCGCGGAGGCAGGCGCAGGCCGCTCCGTTCCCTGACCACCCACCGTTTACCAGCAAGGCTCCATGTCCACCCATTTCAAGCTCAAAGCGGAAGTTCGCGAAGGCACCGGCACCGCGACCGTGAAAAAGCTGCGCCGCCAAGGCATCGTCCCCGGCGTCATCTACGGCGGCGGCCAACGGAACTACCCGGTGCAGGTCAACGCCAAGGAAATCACCGATCTTCTCGCCCATGCTTCCAGCGAGAACGTGTTGGTGGATTTGGTCGTGGAAGGTGCCAAGGACAAAAACAAACTGGTCCTGATCCAGGCGGTGCAACACAACACCCTTTCCCGCGCCATCACCCACATCGATTTCCAAGCGGTCCGCGAAGACGAGGAAATCAAGGCCACCGTCCCCGTGCATCTTTCCGGTGAACCGGTCGGCGTGAAACAAGGCGGTCTGCTCGACCATCAGGTCCACCAACTGGAGGTGCGCTGCCTCCCCAAGGATCTTCCCGAAAGCCTTACCTTCGATGTCACCGAACTCGCCATGGGCCAGGCGCTCCACGTCGGCGAGGTCAAGTTCCCCCAAGGCGTGTCTCCCACCACCGGGTCCAAGGTCGTCATCGCCTTGATCGCCGAGACCCGCACGACCAAGCAAGGCGGAGCCGCCTGATCCGCGCCGTGGGCGGGGAATGCCAGCATGTTCGCGGGGACGGCACAGCCGGAATCCGGCTCGTGGCGGGCCTCGGAAATCCCGGCCCATCCTACCTCGATACCCGCCACAACGTCGGCTTCATGATCGTGGAACGCTTCGTGGCCGCCGCTGGTGAAACCTGGTCCACCGAAAAACGGTGGGACTGTCGCATCGCCAAGGTGGCCGACGCCTGGTTCATCAAGCCCCAGACCTTCATGAACCTCAGCGGCCGCTCCGTTTCCAAGGTCTCCGCCTTCCACAAGATCGCTCCCGAGGAGATCCTCGCGATCCACGACGACGTCTCCCTGCCCCTCGGGCGGATCAAACTCCGGCCCAGCGGCGGCGCGGGCGGACACAACGGCATCAAATCGATAATTGCCGACCTGGGCTCCGACCGCTTCCCCCGGCTCAAGGTCGGCATCGATGGCAAGCGTTCCGAGGCCGATCTCGCCGACTTTGTCCTCGGGAAATTTTCGCGCACCGAAGCGGAAACCCTCGAAAAAACGCTGCAGGATTCCGTTGCCGCCCTAGGATGCGTGCTCACCTCCGGACTGACGGTCGCCATGAACCGCTTCAATCAGGACCCGGAGACCGCGCCCAAACCCAAGCCGAAGCCGCCACGGACCGTGAATCCCCCCTCCCCGGAACCTTCAACCAACCAACCAGACCCAGAAACAAGATCATGAGTGAGCAGAAACGAGACTACGAAGCCATCATCGTGCTCAACCTCCAAGGAGAGGAAGGCATCGACGACAAAATCAACGCGGTGGGCCGCGAAATCGAAGACGAAGGCGGCAAACTGGAAAAGATCGACCGGATCGGAAAAAGGGACTTCGCCTACAACGCCCGGAAAAAGAAATCCGGTTACTACGTGAACTACTTCTTCAAGGCCGCGCCCGACACCATCGCCAAGCTCCGGAGCCGCCTCCGCATCAATCCGGACATCTACCTTCAGTCCTACCAGCGCACCGCGGAGTGACCGGTCCGGGTTCACGGGCATCCTCACTTTCCACAAAAAAGTAGCCAACCGCCACGAATGGCTGTAGGTTAGGGAATGGCCTCGTTGAACAAAGTGATGCTGATCGGGAATCTCACGAGGGACCCGGAAGTGCGTTACACGCCGAAGGGAACCGCCGTGACCGAAATCGGTTTGGCGATCAATCGTTACATCCCCGCCACGGATGGTGGGGAACGCCGTGAGGAAACCACCTACGTCGATGTGACTCTCTGGGGCAAGACCGCCGAACTGGCCGGTCAATACCTCAAAAAAGGACGTCCCGTGTTCATCGAAGGCCGCCTCCAACTGGAGAGTTGGCAGGACAAGACCACCGGCCAGAACCGCAGCAAGCTCTCCGTGGTCGCTGACGGCATGCAATTTCTCGGCGGCCGCAACGAAGGCGAAGGCGGCGGTGGGGGTGGCGGAGAAAGCTACGGCGGCTCCTCCGGACGATCCTACTCCGGTGGAGGCGGCGGCGGCGGTGCTCCGCGCGGGGGCGACTACGATTCCGGCCCTTCCTACTCCTCCGCTCCGTCCCGCCCGGCCCCCAGCCACAGCCCGGGCCCGCTTCCGGACGAGGGCGACGATATCCCGTTCTAATCTCGATCCGGCTTCCCCGGAAACCCACCTCGTCCCCCTGAATTTGTGTCCTCGATGGGGTGGGGCTCGCGCATTACCTCACAGCCGGGACAGCTGTGTCCCGACCTCACCGTGAAGCAGGGATGATGGTTGGTTCCGTCCCGCCGGGACAACGCTTGCGCCCCTCAGCAAGCTTCGGTCAGGAAGGCTGAGACGAGTCTCAGCAGTCCGGGAATCAATCCACCAACCTCATCCGTGCAATCCGTTTCATCCGCGCCCAAGGACAAAACTCCAGTCTCCGGAGGGCCTCAAAGAGGGTAGCCGGTGGTGAAACCGCCGGATCCGTTATCACCGAAAATCCCGTGCCCCGGCGGAGGGGGCCGGCAACATCGACAAGAGAACCATCATGCCGCTTCGCCATTCACTTCCTCCCGTAATCCGGGCCTGTGATCCGGCCGTTCTTGATTTCCATGGGTCGGACCTCATGTCCGACTTACGAGGAGGTCAGGAGAGCAAAGTCCGTCGCGCGGGATGAGGCTTGCTTGGCCCCGGAAAGCCGCCTCCCGCCCAAAGCGGCGCTCAGGGCAGCGGCCTGACGTAGGGATTGTGCCGTTTCTCCTCACCGATCGTCGTTTCGGGACCGTGCCCCGGGTAGACGACGGTTTCGTCCGGCAGGGCGTAGAGCTTCTCCCGGATGCCCGCGATGAGGGCGTCGTGATCCCCGTGGGGAAAGTCCGTCCGGCCGATGCTCCCCTGAAACAAGACGTCCCCGCCGAAGAGCAGCGGCTTCCGGTCCGGTCCCTGAGGCGGAAGATAGAAACAGAGGCTGTCGGGCGAGTGCCCGGGAACGTGAAGGCAGGTGAATCGCAAATCCCCCACCTCGATCACGCTGCCGTCCCTGATCTCCTGCCCGACATCGTAGGGTTCCACCCGGAGCCCCATCCCGGCGTAGGCGTTCTCCAGCGTCAGCTCCGGGTCGGGCCGGGTGAAGGCATCGATGGCGCAGCCCGGGCTCCCGCCGACCCGCGCGGCGTCGGTCACATGGTCGAAATGGGCGTGGGTGAGCAGCAATCGAAGCGGTTGCAGGCCGGAGTCGTCCAACCACGCGGCCATGCCGGAAGGGGCATCGATCGCGACGACGGCCCCGGAATCGGAACAGACCACATATCCGTTCGTCTGGGTGAAGCCGCCGCAGTGGGAGTGAATCCGAACCATGGAGGCACATCCACCGTCCACTACTGAATTTCAATTGGAAAAAAGCTGTCAAAGCTGAGCCGGACGTGTAGGTTCCCCACCAGCGCGCATTTCCGGAACGCCCCCAAGCCTATCCAGCAAGAAACCCATGGCCAAGCAACGCGGCAGCCTCGATGCCAAACTTTGTGTCAACCTCCCCGCGGGAGGGATCGTGCTTCTCGCCCACCTGATCCTCTCCGGATCGTTGGCGGCTCGGGAGGGAGACAACTTCGGACAGGTCGCGGCCAAGGTGGCCAACCTGCTCCAGCACGAGCATTACAACGACCAGCCGATCAACGACAAGGTTTCCGGGGAGATGCTCGACAACTACCTCGAGTTTCTCGACATGGGTCGGATGTATTTTCTGAAGAGTGACATCGACCTCTTCGACACCAAGTTTCGGGACAAGCTGGACGATCTGCTCCTGATGCAGAACGTCGGCGCGGCCCAGGAGATTTACAGTCTTTACAAGACCCGGGTTTCCGACCGGATCGCCAAAGTCCAGCAATTGCTCAAGACCAAAGAATTCACCTTTGATTCGGACGCCACGATCGAGGTGAGCCGCAAGGATGCCAAGTGGCCCGCGGACGAGGCGGCGGCGGATGAGCTTTGGTCCCGGATGCTCGAAAACGAGTTGCTCCAGGAGGTGATCCGCCGGGAAAAGCCCAACAAGACGCCCGGGGAAGACGCGGCCGAGGAAGAGGATCCTGCGGAGAAGAATGCCGATGGCACCCAGAAGAGCCCCAAGGAGATTCTGGCCAAGCGCTATGACCGGATCCTGGAATCGATCAACGAAAACTCACCCGAGGAGGTCGTCGGCTTCTTCCTGAAGGCCCTCGCTCACGCCTACGATCCGCACTCCGAATACTTCACCCGCTCGGAATACGACAATTTCCGGATCTCGATGCAGAAATCCCTGGACGGGATCGGAGCCCTCCTGAGCATGACGGACAGCGGGCATGCGGAGATCAAGGGCTTGGTCGTCGGGGGGCCGGCGCAAACCTCGAGCGAATTGCAGGTCGGTGACCGCATCACCCACGTGGGTCAGGGAGCGGGCGGGGAGATGCAGGACATCCTGCACATGAAACTCCAGAAGGTGGTGGATTTGATCCGTGGGAAACGCGGTTCCGTCGTGCGGTTGCGGGTCATTCCGAACGGCAAGGATCCTTCCAACACCGTCGATATCCTGATCAAGCGGAACCGGGTGGAGCTCAAGGAAAGCCTGGCCCGTGCGGAGTTAATTGAGACCAAGGACGCCCAAGGCCAGCCTCTCCGTCTCGGGTGGATCGACCTTCCCTCGTTTTACAGTGACATGGATACCGGCCAGACCAGCGTCACCAAGGACACGGAGCGGCTTTTGACCCGCCTCATGAAGGAGAAGATCGACGGCCTGATCCTTGACCTCAGCCAAAACGGAGGAGGTTCCCTTGAGGAGGCCATCAACCTCACCGGGCTCTTCATTCCCCGCGGACCCGTGGTGCAATCGCGCGACAGCCGCGAGAACCGCGACGTGAAGACCTCGCCCTCGGCCCAACCGGTCTACTCCGGCCCGTTGGTTCTGCTGACCAGCAAATCCAGCGCCTCGGCCAGCGAGATCCTTGCGGCCGCCCTGCAGGACTACAACCGGGCCGTGGTGGTGGGTGAACAGTCCACCTTTGGCAAGGGAACCGTGCAACAGCTCCTCCCGGTGACGACCAACCAGTTCAACCTGATGATCCCCGGTGGAGACGACAACCAGCAGGGGGCGCTGAAACTCACCATCCAGAAGTTCTACCGAATCGCCGGCGGCTCCACCCAAGGCAAGGGGGTCGTCCCCGACATCCATCTTCCCTCCCTCACGGAAGTCATGGAGATCGGTGAGCTTTCCATGAAGAACTCTTTGCCCTACGACGAGATCGAGAGCCAGAAGTTCGCCCTCTTTGATCCGAAATCCCCCCTCCCCATCGAGGAACTGGCCCGGCGCTCCAAGGAACGCGTGACCGCCGATCCGGATTTCCAATGGGTCCGGGAGGAAATCGCCCGCTTCACCAAGCGCAAGGAGCAGAATTCCCTCTCCCTGAACAAGAAGATTCGGATCACCGAAATCGAGGAGCAAGACGCCAAGTCCAAGGCCCGCACCGAAGCCATGAAGGCCCGCTATGCGAAGCTCCGCGAATCGGAAAAGGGTCTTTTTTCCACCTACAGTCTCACCCTGGATGATCTGGCGAACGAAAAACTCCGGTTGCTCTCGGAGATCTCGGATCAGGAACTGAGTGGCATGATGACCGGGGTGCGCAAGGAACGCACCGCCGAGGAGCGTGCTTTGGAACCGCCCCACGCCATGAACTACGTCAAGCGGGAGGCCATTGCCACTCTGGAGGATTTGATCCAACTCACCCGGACCCCGGTCCCCCGCTTCGCTGAAAAGCCGGCTCCGGCTCCGGCATCGGCCCCAAACTGAGGCAACCCCGGACTTGCCGGTTGCAGAAGGGCGCGGGCACGTGCAGCGTCCCGCCGTTCATGCCCGTCGCGATACCGAAACCATCGGCTGATCTGGCGCTCAAAGCCGCCTTCCTGACTGCTCTGGCCGTGGTCACCTGGCTCTCTCTGGCCCCCGGAGCCCTCCAGCCTCCGTCCGGAATCTCGGACAAGTTCAAGCACACGACCGCCTATTGCCTGTTGGGAATCCTCGGGCTTCTCGCTTTCCGGAACCACCCGCTCCGGGTGACCGGTTTTCTTTTCGGTTGGGGCATCCTCATGGAAGCTGGTCAGGGCCTCGTCCCGCGCCGGACCCCGGAGTTCGCCGATGGCTTGGCGAACCTTTTCGGCATCCTTTTGGCCTTGGGCGTGGCGCGTCTTCTCCGGGGCCGGATCCCGGTCTCAACTTCATGAACGGAACGGCTTTCCAGATCGTGGGGATCGGTGTGGTCCTGGCCGCCGCCGGTTTTGTCCAAGGCCTCACGGGCTTCGGCTTCGCCATCGTCGGCATGGCTTTGCTGCCCCTGCTCCAAGCGGACTGGCAGGCCAGCCTCACCCTCGTGGCGGTCAACTCCATCCTTATTCCGGTCGTCTTGCTGAAGCGCCATGGCGGGGGCTTCTCCCTGCGTCCCGCCCTGGGCCTTACCCTCGGCACCCTGATCGGAACTTATCTGGGCTTTCACTTCACCACCCGGCATTCCGATGGCGGCTGGTTCATCCGTCTCTTCGGCGTCGTCCTTTTCCTCTTTTCCGCCTTTGATCTCTGGCAGGGTCTCCGCAAGAGTCCGCTCTTCGTCATCCACAAACGGCTCGCGCTTCCTTTCGGCCTGGCCGGAGGCTTTTTCGGCGGGGCCTTCAACATCAGCGGTCCTCCGATTGTGGCCTACGCTTACAGCCAGCCGTGGGGCAAGTCCCAGACCGTGGCGACGCTGCAAGTCGTGTTCATGGCCGGAGCGGGCTACCGGATGCTGCTTATGGGAACCAACGGATTCTTCGAACCCCAGGTCCTGAACCTGCTCCTCTGGACCACCCCGGCCACCCTGACAGGCCTCTTGTTGGGGTCCCACCTCTTGAACCGCGCGGATCAGACCACGCTCCGGACCGGGGTGTTCCTCATGGTCGGGTTGCTCGGCCTGGTCTACGCCATCCTCGGCCCCCGGATCGTGAACCCGCCCGGCATCCCGTAAGCGGTTCATCCGGCTCGCGACCTCCGCCAATGATTCCGCAAATCCTCGAAGCGATCCTCCCGGTCTTCCTCACGGTGATCATCGGGGCCGCCTTCCACCGCTTCGGCTGGATGGAGCCCGCCTTCGAGACGGGATTGATGCGGCTCAATCTCAACCTCTTTTTCCCGTGCTTCATTCTCGGCAAAGTGATCGGCGATCCTCTGCTGAGTGACGTCGGCACCGTGGGCTGGGCCCTCGCCACCGGCTACGCATCCGTGACCGCGGGCCTCGTGATGAGCGCTCTGGCGGCCCGGCTACTTCTCTTCAAACAGGGTCAGGGACAACGCACCTTCACGGTCGTCACCGCGATCCAGAACTATGGATTCATGGCCTTGCCGGTGCTTGTGGCCCTCTTCGGGGAAGGGCCGCTCGGCGTGCTCTTCCTCCACGGAATGGGCGTGGAACTGGCCATGTGGACGCTCGGGGTGATGGTGCTCCGCGGTCTCTCCGGCGCCGGCTGGCGTTCAATCGTCAACGGACCTTGCCTCGCGGTGATCCTGGGCCTGGCGCTGCATTATGGCGGAGGCGCCCGCTGGCTGCCGGGCCCATTGCTGGGAACCCTTCGTTCCCTCGGAACCTGCGCGGTGCCGACCGCCCTTTTCGCGATCGGGGCGGTGATTGCCTCCCAAGCGAGGATGGAACCATGGAAGTTTCAGATCCGCACGGTTCTGGGAGCCAGCGTCCTCCGTCTCGCGGCCATCCCGCTGGTGATGCTGCTGATGGCCCACCACCTGCCTGTGCCGGTGGCGATCAAGCAAGTGTTGCTGGTGCAAGCGGCCATGCCCGCGGCGGTTTTCCCGATTGTTCTGGCGCGGATGTATGGGGGCCATCCTGCCACCGCGATCCAGGTCGTGGTGGTCACCACCATGGCCAGTTTGGGAACCATGCCTTGGATCTTGAAATGGGGAGCCCGGTGGCTCGGGCTCTGAGTCCCAAACCACCGGGCGGTCGAAATGAAGTCAGGATCCGCTTACCGGAAAGGAAGCGGAACGGGATCAAATCAGGGATTCGGCTGGGCCGGGGCCGCCGGAGCTGGAGCCGGGGCGGCCGGAGCTGCAGGGGCAGGAACCGCGGGAGCCGGGGTCGGGGCAGGCGCTGCGGGAGCCGGAGCCGGAGTCGGCGCGGGAGCCGGGGCTGCAGGTTTCGGAGCCGGGGCGGGAGCCGGAGTCGGCGCGGGGGCGGCCGGCTTGGGAGCCTCGACCTTCTTGACCTCTTCCTTCACCGGTGCCTCGGGGGCTTTGGTGCTGGGTTGTTCGAAACAACCGGCGCCCAGGAAGGCAACGGAAGCAAGGCCGCCAAGAACCAAAAATCTGGTAAGTTTCATGAGGGACCCTAGCAAAGGACTGGCAACTCCGAAAGTGAAATTCGCGGCTTTCCAAGCGTAAACCTCTCATTTCTCTAGGAGACTGCTCCATTTTTCGACAGCGCCATTCATTTCTTGTGCTACCATCCTCCCTCCCGCACTCGAAGCGGGTCGTCGTCCTATGGGGAAAAGTCTTTTTGAAAAGGTTTGGGAAGCACACACCGTCCGCCGCCTGTCCAACGGCCAGACGCAACTTCTGATCGGGACCCATCTCATCCACGAGGTGACCAGCCCGCAAGCGTTCGGCATGTTGCGGGATCTCGGTCTCGGCGTGAAGTTCCCGCATCGCACCTTCGCCACCGTCGATCACATCGTCCCGACCGATCAACGTCAGGAGCCCTTCTCCGATCCCCTGGCGGACGGCATGATCAAGGAACTCCGCCGCAACGCGCGGGACTTCGGCATCACTTACTTCGACCTTTCCAGCGGCCGCCAGGGCATTGTCCACGTCGTCGGGCCCGAACAAGGCATCACCCAGCCGGGTTCCACCATCGCCTGCGGGGATTCCCACACCGCCACCCACGGAGCCTTCGGCGCGATCGCTTTCGGCATCGGCACCACCCAGGTGCGGGACATCCTCGCCACCCAAACCATGGCCCTGTCCAAGCTCAAGGTGCGCCGGATCGAGGTCACCGGTTCCCTGCGGCCGGGCGTCTATGCCAAGGATGTCATCCTCCACCTCATCAAAAAACTCGGGGCCAACGGCGGCATCGGCTACGCCTACGAATACGGTGGCGAGGTCTTCGACCGGATGTCGATGGAGGAACGGATGACCGTCTGCAACATGTCGATCGAGGGCGGGGCCCGCTGCGGTTACGTGAACCCGGACGAGAAAACCTACGCTTATCTCAAAGGCCGCCCCTATTCCCCGGAGGGCGCCGCGTGGGATGAAGCGGTGGCACGCTGGAAAAGCTTCGCCAGCGACCCGGATTGCGCCTACGACGACCATGTCATCTTCCGCGCCGAGGAGATCGCGCCGAGTGTCACGTGGGGAATCAGCCCGGACCAAGGGGTCTTCATCGGGGAAACCATCCCGCACTTCGAGGGGCTGGACGCCGCCGCCGCCGCCTCTCTCCAGGAGGCTCTGGACTACATGAAGCTTTCTCCGGGAACCCCGGTGAAGGGCATCCCGGTCGATGTCTGTTTCATCGGCAGCTGCACCAACGGAAGGCTCTCGGATTTCCGCGAGGTCGCCGCCCGCATCCGGGGGACGAAGGTGGCCCCGGGCGTGAAGGCCATCGCGGTGCCCGGCTCCCAGATCGTGGATGTCCTCTGCCGCAACGAGGGGATCGACCGGATCTTCACCGAAGCCGGGTGGGAGTGGCGTGAGGCCGGATGTTCCATGTGTCTCGCCATGAATCCGGACAAGCTGGTGGGGGATCAACTCTGCGCCAGTTCCAGCAACCGGAACTTCAAGGGACGCCAGGGCAGCCCCACCGGCCGCACCATCCTCATGAGCCCCGTCATGGTCGCGGCCGCCGCCATCGAAGGCAAGGTGGCCGATGCCCGCGAGGTCTTCGATCTGGCGACGTCCTGATACCGACCGACCGACTTGGACGCGCACGGTTCCATCATCACCCTCGGGGTGCACGATCTCGAAAAGGCCCTCGCCTTTTACCGGGACGGGCTCGGTCTGGGGGTGGTCGACCGCCGGGAAAATCTGGTGGTCCTGAACTTTGGCGAGATCCCCTTCGGCCTCCACGCCGTCACCAAATCCGAGCAAGGCCCCGTCACCAAGATCACGCTGTCCCGGAATGTTCCCGACAACGAGGCCGTGCGGAGGCTGTCGCAAGCCGCCGCACGGGCCGGAGGACGGGTCGTGACGGGACCGCACCAAGCCATCTGGGGCGGTTACTCCACCTGTTTCGCGGACCCGGACGGCCATCTCTGGGAAGTGGCCTGCCCGGCCAATCTCGAACCTCCCGCCGAAAGCACCTGAACCTTTCTTTCCGAATCCCATCCCATGCTTCCACGCATCCAACAAGTCATCGGCCGGGCTGTCCATGTCCCGGGAAACGATATTGATACCGACCGCATCATCCCGGCCCGCTTCATGAAATGCGTGACGTTCGAGGGCTTGGGTGCCTACGCCTTTTATGATGTCCGCTTCCAACAGGACGGAAACCCCAGGCCGCACCCGATGAACGCGCCGGAGCGCGCCGGGGCCTCGATTTTGATTTCCGGGATGAATTTCGGTTGCGGCAGTTCCCGGGAACATGCGCCCCAAGCCCTCCACCGACACGGCTTCCGCGCCGTCGTGGCCGGAAGTTTCGCGGAAATTTTCTTCGGAAACTGCACCACCCTGGCCATTCCCTGCGTCACGCTGGCGGAGGCGGACCTCGCCAAACTCGCCGCCGCCGTGGATGCGGACCCGTCCTTGGAAGTGACCGTGGACGTGGAAGCGCGGGAAGTCCGCCACGGTGCCCAGGTCTTCCCCGCCGGCATCCCCACCACCGCTCACGATGCCCTCGTGAACGGGCGCTGGGACCCGATCGGAGAACTGCTGGAAGGCTCCTCCCAAGTGGAAAGCACGGCCGCGTCGCTCCCCTACATGGCCTGTCCCTGACCCGCGGTTCCGACTCAGACGTCGATCACTTCTTCCTTGGATTCGTCCCCTTTTGCCTGCAGGAGACGCATCCGGCGGTCCAACCGGGGAAAATAGCAGGTCACCGTGGTCCCGATCCCCGGCTCGCTTTCCAACTCGATCTCGCCTCCGTGTTCCCGCATGATGCGGCGTACGATGAGCAGACCGAGGCCAGAGCCGGTCGCCTTGGTCGTGAAGTAGGGCTTGAAAAGATTCGCCATGTCCTGGGGCGAAATGCCTCCCCCGTTGTCGATGAAGCGGACGAAGACGTTGTCCTCGTCCATGTCGGTGCGGATGCGCAAGACGCCCCCGGTGCCAATCCCCTGGCAGGCGTTCCGGATCAGATTGTAGAACGCCTGCTTGACCTGATCTCCGTCGATCGTCATGGCCGGCAGGGAGGAATGCAACTCGAGGACCACCTCGATGCTGCGGTCCGCCACCTCCGGTTCGAGGACCCGGAGCGAGTCCTGAAGCAAGCGGTTGAGATGATGGCTCTCCAGATTCGGCGTGGTCGGACGGATTGCGGCGAGGAAATTCTTCACGATGGAATCGAGCCTCTTGATCTCGCCGCGGGACACCGCGAGGATCCCGCGCAATTCCTCGCGCAGCTTGGGCGGGGCCTTGGCGAGCTTCCGTTCCGCGAGTTGCAGGTGGATGTTGAGGGAATTCAGGGGATTCCCGATCTCATGCGCCACCCCCGCGGCCAACAATGTGAGGACGTTCAGGGTCTCGGACTCGATCTTTTCCGCCTCCACCCGGCGGTGCCGCGTGACGTCCCGGATGATCATGACCCGGCCTAGAATCAGCCCCGCGTCATCGATGGGCGCGAGGTAGATGTTGAGATAGCGGTTGGCCGGATAGAAGACCTCGAGGTCCCGGCTCACCACCTTGTTGTGTCCGGCCAGCATGTCCCAGTCGATCCCCGAAAAAACCCGGCCCGCCGGCTCTCCCACGGAGGCGGAGCGCCGCAGGGCGAAGATATCAGCCGTCGCTTTGTTGAGGTAGGTGATGATCCCGTTGGCGTCGGTGATGACCACACCCTCCTGTAAGGCTTCGAAGACGCGCTCAAGGAACCCCTTCTCCTGCATCAGGCGGATGAGGAATCCCTGGACCTCACCGGGTTCGATCCGGCCCACCCGTTTGATGAGCTTTTCCAGAAAACCTGCCTTCATGGTGCTATCCTCCCACGCATGGACGAAGTATGGATCGTGTTAACGACTTTTCCCGATCTCGCCACCGCGCGTCAAATTGGCACCAGGTTGGTGGAGGAGCAAGTCGCCGCCTGCGTCAATTTGCTGCCTGCGGCGGAGTCGATCTACCGATGGCGCGGCTCCGTGGAAACCGGGGCGGAAATCCCGGCGCTCATCAAGACAACGCGCACCGCGTTCCCGGGATTGCAGGAGCGGTTGTCCGGTCTCCACCCCTATGAAGTGCCGGAAATCATCGCTTGGCCGGCCGCCGCGGGATCGGCTTCCTATCTGCAATGGGTCACGGAAAATGTCTTTCCATAGCCGCCTGATTGAATTGCGATAGCCAAACCGTGATTTTTCGGCTTTATTCTTCTGCCATCTATGAAATTTCCCCAAATCGCCGGGATTCTGATCCTCCTCGCCGCCCGGACCCAGGCCCAGGACGCCCCCAAACCGGAGGGAAACTTCCCGCCCTTGGAGAAGGTGACAGAGGGTTATGAAAAGGTGGTGTCTTCGATCGACGCCGAGCCGCCGTTTTATACGGTATGGAGGAGACAACGGGATCAGCAGTTGCTGGCGGAACTGCCCAAGGATTTTGCGAGACAACGCCACTACTTCGCCCTCACGGTGGCCGGCGGAGACGAGATGGCGGGCCTGCAGGCCGGGGAAGCCTATGTCTACTGGCGCCAGTATGACAAGAAACTGGCCTTGATCGAGCCCTCGATGGAGATCCGCTCGACCGGTGATGACCAGTCCAAGGCCTCAGTCAAGCGCCTCTTCACCGACAAGGTCCTGCTCGAAATCCCCATCCTGACCGTGGTCCCGAAGGGCGGACCGGTGATCGATCTGGACTCGCTTCTGGTCGACCAATCCGACAAGTTTTTCGGGTCGCGCGCCCGGGGATTGCGTAAGGATCTGACGACGATCAAGACCGCGAAGGCTTTCCCGGAAAACATCGAAATCGGCCTTGAAGTTCCCGGGTCGGACGGCCGGCTCCGCACCTGGCATTACTCGATCAGCCTGATCCCGGAGAACAAGGACTACAAGCCCCGGATCGCGGATGATCGTGTCGGTTATTTCACCACCTCCTTCGCGGACTTTGGCAAGTTCCGCGCGGAGGAGACCACCGTCCGCTTCATCAACCGCTGGCATCTCCAGAAAGCCGATCCTTCCCTCAAACTCAGTCCGCCGAAGCAACCCCTCGTGTTCTACATCGAGCACACCACCCCGATCCGTTACCGGCGTTGGGTCCGGGAGGGCATTCTTATGTGGAATCAGGCTTTCGAACGGGTCGGTCTCATCGATGCCATCGAAGTCCGGCAACAGGACGCCGCCACCAAGTCCCACATGGAGAAGGATCCCGAGGATGTTCGTTACAATTTCATCCGCTGGTTGAGCAATGGGGTCGGCATCGCCATCGGCCCGAGCCGGGTCGATCCGAACACAGGACAAATTCTCGATGCCGACGTCATTCTGGCGGACGGCTGGATCCGGCATTACTGGACGCAATATAACGAGGTCATCGGGACCATTGCCTTGGAAGGATACTCGCCGGAAACCCTGGCATGGCTCCAGTTGAATCCCCGGTGGGATCCACGAATCCGGCTGGCCGCTCCGGCGGAACGGGACGCGCTCCTGAAGAACCGGGCGGACTCCCCTCTCCCGCCGCTCGGGGGACACCCCCTGGCGGACGCCAAAACGCAACTCCTCGGCGAGCACGAACTCGCGGGTCTCGGCCACCGCTTCAGCCAGAAGAACGGTCTCTGCATGGCGGCGAACTGCAAGTCCCACGGCATAGCCCTGCTCGAAATGCTGCGTCTCGCTGAAGCCGCTGAAGCTCCCGCCACGCCGCCGGCCACGGAAGAAGAGAAGAAGAAAGCGGAGGCGCGCAACGCGGAACAGATGATCGATGGAATCCCCGAGTCCTTCGTAGGCCCCTTGCTCGCGGATCTCGTGGCCCATGAAGTCGGTCATACCCTCGGCCTCCGCCACAATTTCAAGGCTTCCTCTGTCTACACAGTGGAGGAAATCAACAGCGCCAAACTCAAGGGTAACAAACCGTTCACCGGTTCGGTGATGGATTATATCCCGGTGAACATCAATGTCGCCACCGGAGAAATCCAAGGTGACTACGGCATGATCGGCGTGGGCCCCTATGACTTTTGGGCCATCGAATTCGGTTATACCCATCAGGAAGACCTCAAGCCGATCCTCGCCAGGTCCACCGAGCCCGAGCTGACCTTCGGCACGGACGAGGACACCTGGGGGCCGGATCCCTACGCCCGCCGCTATGACTTCGGGAAAAACCCGCTCGTCTATGCCCAAAACCAAATGCGGCTCGTGGCACGCAACCGGGCAACCCTCCTCGACAAGTTCGTCAAGGACGGCGAGAGCTGGGCCCGCGCCCGCCGGGGTTATGAACTCACCCTCCAGGCCCAGGTGACCTCCGTCCAAATGATGGCGAACTGGGTCGGCGGCACCTTCGTTTACCGGGACAAAAAGCAAGCCCAGGCCGGTCGCGCCCCCCTCGAGCCGGTCTCCGCCGCCGCCCAACGGGAAGCCCTGCAGTTCGTCGTCCGGCATTCCTTTGACGAATCGAGCTTCGGCCTGACTCCCGAACTCCTCCGGCACCTCACCATCGAAAAATGGTGGGACAACTCGGCCATGCCCTCCTCCCTCACGGAAAATCCCGCCTGGCCCGTTCACGACCGGATCCTCGGCATCCAGTCCGCCGTGCTGACTTCCCTGATGCGCCCGCAAACCTTGGAACGGATCTATGACAACGAGGCCCGCACCCCGGCTGATCAGGATGCCCTCACCATTCCGGAACTGCTCGACACCTTGCGCGCCGCCATCTGGGGCAACCTGCAAACCGGGAGCCAGAAGAACAACGGAAAGTTCACGGCCCGTCAACCGATGCTCTCCAGCCTGCGCCGCAACCTGCAGCAGGAATACGTCGATCGCCTCATCGATCTGACCCAGCCCAAGTCCGGCCTGAGCATCGGGGAAAAACCGATCCAGGATCTGGCCGCCGTGCAGCTCCGCGAGCTGGTGGCGGAGATCGACAAAGTGCGCGACCTGCCCGGGCTCGATCCCTACACCAAGGCCCATCTGGCGGAGACCGGGTTGCGGATCACCAAGGCGCTCGAGGCGAATTTCGTGGTGAACCTGGGCAACCGATAAAGGGACGGCCCCGGGATCACCGGGCGTAAAACGCCGGGAGAAGATAGATCATGCCCGGTTGCAAGGCCGGGGATGCCGCCGGATCGAGCCGCAATTCGATCGACCTCGGGGGCGTTGCGTCGGCACGGCGCGCCGTCTGCATTAAACCCAGGGCCTCGAGCCATCCGGATTCCTTGTGGAGATGAATCACCTCCGCGCCGGGAGACTTGGCCAGCTCACGGGCCCGTTGGTGGGCATCCTCGAGATAACCGGTGGCATCGATGAGCCCGCTGGCTTTCGCGTCCTGCCCGGAGATGATGCGACCATCCGCAAGGGAGCTGCGCAATTTCTCCTCGGGAACCTTGGGGCGGCCTTCCTTGACCACCTCGAGGAAACGTTCGTAGGTCTGATTCACCATGCCTTGGATGAGTTCCTTCTCCTCCGGCCGCATGGCCCGGGAACCGCTGAGGGTATCCTTGAACTTCCCGCTGGTGAAGACCACCGATTCCAACCCAAGTTTGGTGAAGAGGGTGTGATAACTCATCGTGCTGATGATGACTCCGATGCTGCCGGTCATGGTGGTGCGGTTGGCGATGATCTCGTTGCCGGCGCAGGCCACGTAATACCCGCCCGAGGCCGCCATGGAGTCCATGTAAATGACCACGGGCTTCACGGCCGCGGTCTTTTTCACATGGTGATGGATCGTGTCCGCCGCCGTCACCTCGCCTCCGGGGGAATTGATCCGCAGGACCACCGCCTTCACCGTGTCATCCTCCCGCGCCCGTTTCAACTCGGCGGCCAGCTCGGTCACCATCGACTCCTCCCCGGCTCCGAAAAAACTCTCCATCGAACTCGAGGTGATGACGCCTTCGAGATCAATCTGGGCGATCTTGTCCCCGTGGGAGACCGTGGAACCGCTGGTGCCGAACAGGAGGACCAACACGACCGCGCAAATTCCCATCAGAGCAAGACCAGTGGTGGCAAGGGCGATGACGCAGCCGGCGGAGGGACCTTTTCTTTCAGACATAACGGGATCAGCCTAGCGGCGGAACCGCGCCCGAACAAGCAGGGATTCATGCCACCTGTGATTCCTCAAAAAACGCCACGCCGCAGGTGCCGGATGGCGCAAGGCAAACACCCGGCCACATCCCCGGCGCTCACCCCCTCACCCGCCCGGTCCGGCAGAAGGGCCAGCTCGGCGGCGTAGCCCACCAACCAACTGCCCAGGCAAGCCGCCTGGTAAAGCGGCACGCCGCCCGCCGCCAAGGCACTGCACAACCCCGTCAGCACATCCCCGATCCCGCCCGTGGCCATGCCGGGATGTCCCGTGCTGTTGTAGGCCACCGGCTGGCCCGGAGCTCCGATCAGCGTTCTCGATCCCTTGTGCAACAGCACCACCCCGTGTCTTTCCACCACCGCCCGGGTCACTTCCAAGCGCGTCCCGTTCCCCGCTCCCGGCCAGAGGCGGGCCAATTCCCCGGGATGCGGCGTGACGAGACGCCGGTCCGCCACCGCCTCCAGACGCTTCAGCCCGCCGACCCGCGCCAGATCGTTGAGACTGTCCGCATCCACCACCACCGGCAACGGCGATTCCGTCACCAACGTCCGCGCCGCTTCCGCCCATTCCCCCAGCCCCGGCCCCACCCCGAGGGCATGAACCTCAATCCCGGCCAGACCGGCCACCGGATCGAACGGACGCACCATGACTTCCGGCGCCGCCTTGGAGGCGACCACCGGGAAGGCTTCCGGATGGCAGTAAACCGTGACCAATCCCGCTCCGCCGCGCAAGGCTCCCAAGGCCGCGAGACAAGCCGCTCCGGTCATCCCCGGGGAACCGGCGACAATGCCCACCCGCCCGGCCGCCGATTTGTGCAGGCCGTAGCTTCTCACCGGGAGCCATTCCCGCAAGGACTCCGCGTGGAGGGTCGTCCGCGAGGCATCGCCTTCCCCGCTCACGATCTCCGGCAACGGGATGCGCACGAGCCGTCCCACGTGATCGAGCGCCCGGTCCTCCAACAGCCCCGTCTTCAGGTGGCCGATGGCCAAGGTCACATCCGCCGTCACCGCGCCGGGATGGGGCTCGCCGCTGTCCCCGTCCACGCCCGAGGGGATGTCGATCGCGAAAACCCGGGCTCCCAGCGCCCGGAGGCGCGCCATTTCCCGGGCCGGGGCAGACAAGGACTCCCGCAACGGGCCGCGCGCGCCAATCCCCAGCAAACCGTCGATCACCACCACGTCCGGGGACGCCGGGCATCCGGAGATTTCCGGTTCCTCCTCAAAAAGTTCCCACTGCAACCGGGTCAGGGGAGCCAGTTCCTCCACCGGCCCGGTCAATCGGGCCACGACCTGCCAACCCCGGGCCCGCAACCAACGCCCCGCCACCAAGGCATCCCCGCCGTTGTGTCCGCGCCCGGCGAAAACCATGGCGAGCCCGGGGCCGGGAAAGAACTGACGGATCGCCTCCGCACATCCGAGCCCGGCCTTTTCCATTAGGGGACGGGCCTCGACCCCCGTGGCGAACAAGGCCTTTTCCGCGGCCTGCATTTGCGAGCAGGTAAGGATCATGATGCCACCCACTCTAACGCGGATCCGGACGACGGAAAGGGCATCACGGGAGATCGCTCAAATCTTGCCGTTGGCCACGTCCCCGCCGAAGACGTCGATCCCCACGGCGATGCTCTCCGCCAGCGCCTGACGATACCATGGCTGGAGACAACGCTCCCGCTCCCGGGAGTTGGTGAGGAAACCTCCCTCCACCAGGATGGCCGGGGTCTTGGTGTGGCGCAGGACGGAGTAGGAGCCTTTTTTCACTCCGCGGTCCTCCGGCCGCAGTTTGCGGCAGATGGCGCTGTGGACCCGCGAGGCCAGTTGGTAGCCGTCGTAGGAATAGTAAAAGGTTTCGATTCCGTAGGCCGAGGTGCGCCGGGCGGAGTTGAAGTGGATGCTGACAAAGATCGAATCCCGGACCCGGTTTGCGATGTTGGAACGTTGGGAGAGGGAGATGAACTCGTCCCGGGTGCGCGTCAGGACGGTGCGATAGCCCCGCCGCTGGAGCTGGATCTCCAACCGCCGGGAGACATCGAAATTCAGATGCTTCTCGAAAACGCGCCCCTCGGTGGCTCCGCCGTCTTCGCCGCCATGGCCGGGATCGATGACCACGGTCTTGATCCGCCCGAAAGCGGCGTGCGCCCCCGGAATCAGCAAGCCGGTTAGCCCCGTACCCACCAGGGTCCCGAGCCAGCCTCGGATGGCTTGCCGGCGACTCACGAGACGGTGGCGGTCCGGTTCCATGCTTAGGCAATCTTGAACCTCATGTTAGTGAAAGCAACCTCTGCCACGCTCCCGCACAAGAAAAATCTCGGAAAACCCGCGGTGGCGTCGCGGGCGGCCTTGGTTTCATGGGGAGCGGTGGCTGCGGTCACGGTCGCGCGGGTTTCTCCTTGGGAACCGCGGTGGCTTCCGATCCCCCGATCCCCTCGGGTCGCTCGGAGATCATGTGGATGCCCGGCCCCAGGGGATTGCGGTTCGCATCTTCCTCCGAAATCCCTCCCGTCACCACGATCTCCCCGGTGCCGGTGGGGACCAACTGCGGTCGTTGCCCGTTCGCCTCGTAGTAGACCTTGCGCGCCACCACTTGGCCGTCGACGTCGATCACCGTGTGGGCATAGGTCCTCGGCGCGCCCATCTGCATGATATGCAACTGGTTCTGCCCGTCGATCGTCCACTCCGGCTCGCGGATCGCAATGAATTGGCCCAGCGAAAACGTGGCGAACACCGCCCCGGTCCGCTCGTCCTGGACCCGGATGTAGAGCAAACGCTCGGACCCGGTGTTGAAGCTGAGCAAGGTGTAGCGCCGGTAGGTTCCCTCCCCTTCCCGCCCCTCCGGTACGCCCACCACCTGGCGCCAGAGTTCCCTGCCGTCGGAAATCTGGATGGTGGAGGGCTGGCTTTGAAAGTAGCGGTCCAGCTGGGGAAAATAGACACTGGCATTGACCCGGTAAAGACCCTCCCGACCCATCGGATACATCGAGTTCACCTTGATCTTCCGGCTCAACATCTGCCCCGCGGGGATCATGACCGGTTCAAACGTGGTCCGGCCCGCCGGGGAAAGCAGGTTCCCGTTGGAGTCCGTCACATTGAAACTCAGCCAGGGCGTCCCCTTGGAGGCCAGAACGATGTCCCGCCCCGCCCGGTTCGTGATCGACACCGTGACCGTGACTGGCTCGTAGGCGACGAACAGTTTCTTGGTCGGTTCCATGGTGACCGACATCTGGGCGCGGGCCGAACCGAGACCCAGGAGCCAGAGCCCGGTGACGACCGCAAGGAGCTGCGGCAGCGGGGCGCATGGTTTCGGGGCCGACATGGTCGTTGGGACGGAAGAGAAGCCTGGGGAATTCACAGGGGCGGTCAAGGGGTTGGCGGCGGGGGGGCTTGGTCTCGGACAATCCTGAATCCCGACACCCAGTTGGTCTCGCCCGGATCCGACGCGATGCGGCGGCTCGTCAGTTTCAATTCTTCCCTGGACCGGGTGAGGAAGGAACCTCCGCGCCGCACCGGCACCCTCAGCTTCGGCTTGTTCGGATGTTCCTCCCAGGAAGAGGTCCACTCGCTCACGTTGCCGGCCATGCCCTTCACATTGTAAGGCCCGGTATCCGCCGGTCCCTGATCCACCTCGGCCCAGTAAACCGTTCCATCCGGCTTCAGATCCTGGCCTTCGGACGCGCCGGGCTGATCGCCGCCGGCATTCGCCTGGGTCCAGTCCGGCTCATTGCCCCAGGGATAGAGATTGCCCTGCCGTCCCCGGGCCGCTTTCTCCCATTCCTGCTCGCTCGGCAGGCGTCCTCCGCGCCAGTGCGCATAGGCGTAGGCATCCCACCAGTCCACCCGGACCACCGGCTGATTCAAATCCATCCGCACATTCACTTCCCTCTCCTGATCCGGGACCGACCAGAAACGACGCTGCAAGGCCGCCCTGTAATACCCGTCCCATCCCGCCGGCCGGTGATCCTTTTTGTATTCCGGCTGATCCGGATGATCATGCGCCCCGGGGTTCTTCTCTCCGGCCAGCGCCGCGAGGAATCGCGCGTATTGACCGATGGTCACCTCGTATTGATCGATGTAGTATTCCGGCAAATCGATCTGTTCCCCGTTCTGGTAAATGAACTTGCCCGGCGGGATCCGGATCATCATCGAGTCCGTGATCCGCGGTTTCGAGCGGGTGGCCATCTGGATCGCGAAAAGAACGCCTGTCGCCAAGGCCACCAACAGAACCGCCGCGCCGACCAGAACGCCCGCATACATCGCCAGCTTGCGCGGGGTCAACCCTCCGCCGATCTCCTTCCATTGGGACTCGATGTATTGGATCTCCCTGGCCAACTGCTCCCAGGTCAGGATCGGCTCCCCGGTCCCCGTCCCCGCCATGTCATAGAGCAAATTCGGCAAGGTTTCATTCCCCACCGCCTCTTCACTCAACAACGGGTGGAGGCACTTCGCCAGATTGCGGATCTGGTCGCTCTCCGCCATCCGGTATTCCACTTCATCCGCCTGCACCGTGTTCGCCAGTTTCACCGTCCCGTCCGCCATCAGGAAGAGATGCTCCGGCCACAACGGCAGCATCGGCAGCTCTTGCCGGCTCAACTCCGCCAAGGTCTCCGCCGCCGATTGGATCGCCTTCAGCGCCTCACCCTCGTCCAGCCTTCGCCCCCGGTGCACGAGGACGTCGAACCCCGTGCCATCGATCAGTTCATGGGTGTAAAACAGGGCGTCCTCCGTGTCGTGGGCGTCGAACACCGAGGCCACCCGCGGGTGCTTGACCATGGCCTGCGCCCGCGCCTGGCCCAGAAAGCCCCGGCGCGTCTCCTCCAGATCATGGAAATCCCGGCGCAACATCCGCAAACCCACCCGGCGGTCGATGGAACGCTGCAACGCAATGAATCGGTCCGAGGTTCCGCCCCGGGATTGGAATGCCAGGAGTTCATAGTCTCCGAGACGCGTCCCCACCGGGAGAGGAGGCAAACCGTCTTCCGGATCCACCCCGGGCAGGGGCTCGGGTTCGGGCTCGGGAACGAGCACGACCGCCGGCACCGGCGTGGGCTCCGCCGGCACGACGCTGACCGCCGCCAACTCCGCCACGGCGGCCAGCGGTTCCACCACCGAGACAACGGCCATCGGTGTGGGGGACGCCGGCAGCGGAACCACCCAGTCCACCACCGTCTCCACCCCGGCCGGTTCCCGCCAGAGCGCTTCCCCGGCCCGGACACGGTGAAGGAACCAAGCCGGCTCGTCCCGCGTCAGAAACAACGCCCGCATCTCCGGAAACCGCTGCCGGAGCCGGTCCCGCAACTCGAAAACCTCCTCTTCCCGACGCGGCGGCAGCAAGGCAACCAAGACATCGATCTGGCCGAGCGACTCCCCCAACAACGCGCACTCCTCCAGGGTCGAAGCCGGGAGGGTGAGACCGCCGGACCGACCGCTGATCGCCTTGGCCAAAGCGGTCCGGCCGACGACATCCTCGTGAAAAAGCAGTGTGGTCATGGCAGGACGACAAGGGACTCCACTTCAAGAACCGGTCTCCCGGACCGGGGCACTGGCGGAACCAAAACGCGCCAGCTTGCGGGGAGCCGCCACCAAATCTTGCAGTACGTCATTGTAATACAACTCGATCAAGTAGCCAAAAAACGAACGGGTCCCCAGTTGCGCCACCTGCTCCGCGCTCAACTCCGGCAGATGATACTCCACTTCGATGATCTCCTCCTCACCGTTTTTCCAGTCGTAGGGGGCGCTCACATACTGCGGCCGCGTGTCCGCGATGGTCTGCTCGAATCTCGACCCGTTGACCATGTCATAAAAATAGACCTGCAAATACATCTTGCGGTAGTCCACCGCTTCCTTGCCGACCGCTTCGATCTGGATCCGCAGGATCATCCGCTGTTCCGCCCCTTCCTTTCCGGACAACGCCCGCACCAGATGCCGGCTCACCCGCAGGGCATCGTTCACCGGCGTGTTGTCGTCAAGCAACTCACCCTTCAACGACATGTCCGCCAGGTCCCAATAGGTTCCCGCACCGCCCGGCCCCATCCGGTGCACCATTTCCCAATGCGCCGCCGCCTTGGCCTCCTGACCGATCTGCGAATAGGTCGTGGCCAGCTCCGCGAGGATCTTGGGGTGCCCCTTCTGCAGCTCCCCCGCCTCCTTGAGCGCTTGCAGACACCCTTGCGTATCCCCCTGTTCGCGCATCTGCAAGGCTTTGGCCGTCAGTTCCCTCGCCACTTTGTTCGGGATCTGGTGGGCCGGATGTTCCACCGCCATCCCCTTCATCCCGGTCTCCGCCGGCACGATCCCGGTCGCTCCGGGAGCGGCGGCCACCGGCGGCAGGGGCATGGCGGGCAGGGGAACCACCGGGTCCACCGTCACGGATTCCACCACCCTTTCCACCGGCTCCCGTGGCGCTTGGACCGGACGGTCCCGGACTTCCGCCGCCACCTCCCTCTCCCGGCCATCGAACCGGATCAGGACCGCCCACCCATACCACACCACCGTCCCGACCGCCATCACCCCCAGAATCCTGACCGCCAGACCGAAGGTGGAACCTTCACGTTCCGGGGCGGTGAGGAGCTTGGCAGACATTCCCGTTCATTGTAGGGAGGCACGGGGGGAGTGTCAACGTCCGGGCGCGGCGCCTCACCGCCCTTTTTCCCTTGTCTTCCCTTCCGGAGGCGCGTAGCGGAAGAATGCCCCCGACCCACCAGACCCCATGTCCAAGCGCATCCTCCTCCTCGCCGGCGATTTCGTTGAAGATTACGAAATCATGGTCCCCTTTCAAGCTCTCGCCATGCTCGGTCATCAGGTCGATGCCGTTTGTCCCGGCAAACAAGCCGGCGACAAGATCCGCACCGCCATCCACGACTTCGAGGGCGACCAGACCTACACCGAAAAACCGGGCCACCAGTTCTCCCTCAACGCCACCTTCGACCAGATCGATCCCGCCCACTACAACGCCCTCGTCATCCCCGGTGGCCGCGCCCCGGAATACCTTCGTCTCAACGAGCGAGTTCTCGAGTTGGTCCGCCACTTCTTCGCCTTCGCCAAACCGGTCGCCGCGGTCTGCCACGGTGTCCAGATCCTCACCGCCGCCCATGTTCTGGAAAACCGGCGGGTCACCGCCTACCCGGCCGTCGCTCCGGAAATCCGGGCCGCCGGCGGCACTTACGTCGAGGTCCCGATGACCGGAGCCCTCGTCGATGACAACCTCATCACCGCCCCCGCCTGGCCCGCCCATCCCGCTTGGCTCGCCCGCCTCGCCGAGGCGCTCCGGGAAGTCTGAGAAATCGCCTCACCCGCCCCTCGTCCGCTCCCGGATCCGCCCGATGGCCCATCGCGCGTGTTCCGCGATGATCCCGTCCGGATCCGCCGCAGCCCGCTCCAACGCGGCTAGGTCTTCCTCCGTCCCCACGTTTCCCAAAGCCACGCAGACGTTCCGCAAAAAACCGGTGCGCTTCGTGCGCCGCACCGGGGATTTGCGGAACAACGCCCGGAACCCTTCCTCGTCCAACCCCAGGAAATCCCGCAAATCCCAATCCGTCACATGCTCCCGGGCGGCAAACGCAGCCTCGCGTGAGGCCCGCGCGAAACGGTTCCACGGACAGGCCGTGAGGCAATCGTCACAGCCGTAAATCCGGTCCCCCAGCGCCACCCGGAACTCCTCGGGGATCGACCCCCGGTGCTCGATCGTCAGGTAGGAGAGGCAGCGGCGGGAATCCAGCTTCCGCGCCTCGGTGATCGCCCCCGTCGGGCAGGCCGTCATGCAACGCCGGCACTTGCCGCAGTGATCCGGCTCCATCGCGTCCGGTTCCAGTTCCAGCGTGGTGAGAACGACGGATAAAAAGAACCAGGTTCCCAGGCGCCGGTGGATCTGCACCGTGCTTTTCCCGTTCCACCCCAGCCCGGACTCACTCGCGAAATCCCGCTCCAACACCGGACCGGTATCCACGTAGACCCGTTGCGTGCCGCCGTGCGCCGCAAGAACCGCATCGAATCGTTCCAGCCGCTTTCCGATCACCTCGTGGTAATCATCACCCCAAGCATAACGGGCAAATCGCCCGCGCCCTCCGGGACGATCTTCCGCCAGATAATTCGTGGCGAGAACGATGACCGAACGCGCTCCGGGCAGAACCTGCCGGGGATCGACCCGCCGCTCCGGATTCCGGGCCAGCCACTCCATCGTGGCATGACGCCCCTCCGCGATCCACGCGAGAAAGTCATCGGCATGACGCGCCCGCCCGGCCCGGGCCACCCGGCAGGCGTCGAACCCAAGCCCGGCGGCCTCCGCATCAATCAAGCGGCGCAGGGAGTCAGGCGGAGCGTTCATGGAGCCAGTCGACCATTTCCCGGACGAGGGATTCCGGATCACGACCCGCGGTGTCGAGACACCAATGCGCGGTTTCCCGATACACCGGTTCCCGCTCGGCGAGCATCCGCCGGATCGTGCCCTCGGGGTCCGGCGTCCGGAGAAGCGGACGATGGGTCTCCCGCCGGACCCGATCCCACACGGTCGCGGGGTCCACTGCCAGCCATACACAATGCCCGCCCCTGCGGATCGCCTCCCGGTTCTCCGGCCGCAAGACCACACCTCCGCCGGTGGAAATGACCCGGGGACCGCCCCGGAGCACCTCCCGGAGCGCCGCGGATTCGAGGTCCCGGAATCCCGGCTCCCCCTCCGCAGCGAAAATTTCGGGGATGGTCCTGCCCGCATCGGCCTCGATCCGGGCGTCCGTGTCCACGAACTCATGGCCGAGAGCCCGCGCCAAAAGCTTGCCGACGGTGCTCTTTCCCGCCCCCATGAACCCAATGAGAATGACGTTGCCTTCCATGTCTGGATCTTCCCGGGCTTGCCTCTTGCCAAGCGCCCCCGGTTCTTGGACCATACGGAGTCCTCGCCCGCACGCAACGTTCCGCCTTCATGGAGACCCTGATCCTGCCCACCGACTCCTCTGAACTCGCCAAGGAAGCCGTGAACCAGGCCATCGCACGCCTCCGGAACGGCGAAGTCGTGGCCCTGCCCACCGAAACGGTTTACGGCCTGGCGGCGGACGCCCTCAACCCGGAAGCGGTCGCCAGAATCTTCGCCACCAAGGAACGGCCGCTCTTCGACCCCCTGATCGTCCATATCCGCCGGGCGGACGCCCTCGCCACCGTGGCCGCCGTGCCCGGGGAAATCGAAAAGGAGATCAACCGGCTCACCCAGGAATTCTGGCCCGGCCCCCTCACCCTGATTCTCCCCAAACAACCGGTCGTTCCCGATCTCGTCACCGCCGGCCTGCCCACCGTGGCCGTGCGGGTCAGCGCCCATCCCATCTTCTCCCGGATCGTCCGCGGCCTCGAACGCCCCATCGCCGCCCCCAGCGCCAACCGCTTCGGTCGCATTAGCCCCACCTCCGCCTCCGCCGTTCTCGAGGAACTGAACGGCCGGATCCCCCTCATTGTAGATGGAGGAGCTTGCTCCTGCGGCTTGGAATCCACCATTCTGCGCGTCGAACCCGCCCCGGAAGGAAAGGGCAAACCCCTCTTCCACATCCTCCGCCCCGGCCCCGTCACCGCGGACCAACTCAAGGAATTCGGCAAAATCGTCAAACCCAGGCCGCCCCGGCCGGCCGAAAGCCCCGCTCCCAACCCGGAAGCTCCCGGCATGCTCGCCAGCCATTACGCCCCGGCCACCCCCCTGCGGCTTCTCCATCGCCCCGAAGACTTCCTCCCGGCCCCCGGCAAACGCTACGCCCTCCTCAGCTACCGCGGGGATCCCAAGGACGGCTTCGTCGACCGCCATGACTGGGAGGAAATCGCCATCCTCAGCCCCGGCGCCGGCAAACTGCCCGAAGCCGCCGTCCGCTTCTTTTTCCTCCTCCGCCAACTCGATCGCCTCGGCATCGACGAAATCATCGCGGAACCCGTCACCGAAGTCGGCCTCGGCCAAGCCATCATGGACCGCCTCCGCCGCGCCTCGGCCCGTAAGCTGGATCCATGATCCGGCCGCAGAGAAATGCGATCGGACCACAGGTCCGGACGCACAGGTTGCTTCATGCGAAAACCTGCATTCCTACGGGCTTCCTTGCAAACCGGATCGGGGGTGTGAATGCAAGGTTTCGCATGGATGCGCGCCCCAGTTGTCATGTTTTGTCATGAACATGGCCAGGGCGAGCGAGGCGAAGGGGCCAACCTGTCGGCCTCACTCCGGCTCGAAGATCAGCTCGAATCCCTCATCCGGGAACAGATCGTTCCGGTGCTCGAAGCTGTCGCCTGGCTTCTTGAGCGCCGCCAGGCAGGCGAGGAGGTCAAAGGGCGGATCATCACCCAGAGTGGCCGATGATCCGCACAGGCGGCAAAGCTGGGCGTCGATGAGGCCGAGAGCAGCGAGCACGGACGGTGCCTCCACGGGATCGAGGATGAGCGTGGAGTCGTCGGAACCGAGGGAGATGAAACGGAGTTTGACCATGATGAGCGGGATGAAGGATTAATGTTCATACATCCACATAGAAACTGGTGTCCATCCGAGTTCCTCGTGGTGGTTCTTGGTAAGGTGAATCTCCGGGCGCCACCTTGACTCTGGTCCACGCAACGGCAGTTTGTGCTTCCGCCAGCTGTTGAGAAGTTGCGCGGGCACCGATCAGCCGCCTCTAGCCCAGGCCCCAACTGACTGTCGAGTGGCCAGAAGGGTGGCAGCTCGCCCAGGATTACTGTTTGATTGCCCGAAAGTCAGGCGAATTGTGTAGTCAACCTCATCAGAACACGTGACTATTTCACGATTTGTGGTTTAGGTCTCAAGGAACGGTCGGTCACTTTAGGTGTCCTGACAGAGTCAACTCGTTGAAACGCCATCCATTGAATGGAATCTAGTGCAAACTTAAATCCCAGTCCGGTCATTCGAGCTATCGATCTCTTTTGCGGCATGGGAGGCAGCAGCTGGGGGGCCAAAGCTGCGGGGGCGGAAGTGGTGGCTGCCTTCGACCGCTGGTCATTGGCCGGCAAGACTCACCACGAAAACTTTCCGAATACGGCTTTTTTCGAAGGCCGCCTAGAGGACTGCGATGCCCAGGCCTTGGTCTCCCAGATTGGTCCCATCGATTTGATCATGGCCTCGCCGGAATGCACGAACCACAGTCCGGCCAAGGGCGCCGCAGCCCGTTGCGATGTCAGTAAGAACACGGCCTTTCAAGTGATAACGTTCGCGAGGGCCTTTAAGCCGCGCTGGGTGATCGTGGAAAATGTTGTTAACATGAAAAATTGGAGCCGTTACAGGGAATTTTGCGAAGCACTGGGGGGCGAAGGCTACCACGTTACCGAACAGAAATTGAACTCGGCTGACTTTGGCGTTCCACAGTCCCGCGAGCGCCTGTTTCTCCTCTGTGACCGGCAGGGTAAACCCACCGAAGTTCCAAGGCCCTGCTTGCCACAATTGCCCGCCAGCAGCTTCATCAACTTGAATGGCCAATACGCCTGGACTCCAGTAGATAACGGCAGGCGGGCCAAGCCTACACTTGAACGAGCTCGACGAGGAAGGGAGCAAGTGAAGCACAAACCGTTTCTCATTGTTTATTATGGCAGTGACGGCGCGGGGGGGTGGCAGAAGCTGAGTCGGCCCCTGCGCACCGTCACTACAGTGGATCGATTTGCCGTCGTGAAACAGCAGAAAGGGGTAGATGTTATGCGAATGCTGCAACCTGAAGAACTTGCAATCGCTATGGGCATGAATGGTATGGCGCTCAGCCACGGTTCCCGGCGGGATAAAATCCATATGCTCGGAAATGCGGTCTGTCCTCCGGTGATGAAAGCGGTCGTCTCGCACCTTACCGGGGCAGGATGCGCCAAAGCCGCATCGCTGGCCAAACAGGAAGGCTCCATTAAGTCAAAGTGTGTCTCTCGGGGACCGGCAGTGAAGGCAAAATGACTACCACCCCTCTGACCGAGGACAATCCGCCACGTGCCTCAGTCCTGGCGGAATCACTCCGGGCGTTCGGTTACGATCTTGGCACCGCTATTGCGGATTTGGTGGACAACAGTGTCTCGGCTGGCGCCCACAACGTGTGGATCGACTTCAGATGGGAGGGGGCGGATTCAAGCATTTCCATCACAGATGACGGCGCTGGTATGTCCGAGGCGCGACTGCGCGACGCGATGCGCCTGGGCAGCCGTCATCCCGGGGAGAAGCGGGGGGCGCACGACCTCGGTCGATTTGGACTTGGGCTCAAGACATCCTCGTTTTCTCAGTGCCGATGTCTAACGGTCCGCACTAAGGAGAAGGGGCGCCCCCCCGTAATTCGTCGGTGGGACCTCGACCACTTGGCCCGTGTTGACCAGTGGCAGGTTTTGCTCGAGGCCAAGCCCGATTCCGAAAAGCACTTCAGTCGATTGGAGAATTTGACGAGCGGAACGTGTGTGCTCTGGCAAAGCATGGACCGTGTGGTGCGCGGCTTTGAAGCGGACCGTTCGGGGGATCGCGATCTTTTCCTGACCCGATGCGAGGAGGTCGACCGGCACCTCGCTCTTGTGTTTCATCGGATGCTAGAGAATCAAGCGAGGCTAAAGCTTTTCGTCAATCAGCACGAAGTCCGGCCCGTTGATCCTTTTTTTATCAGTGAGAACACTCAGGAGCTTCCTGTTCGCCATCTGCACACACAGAGCGGCAACGTCGTCGTCGAACC
>JAGWVU010000091.1 GCA_018970725.1 Verrucomicrobiota bacterium | reverse complement strand
GGAGGATGGAGGTGTTGTCCATCCGCTCCGGGGTCGCGGTTAGACCGAGGAGCACGGACGGCTTGAGATGGTCAAAGAGCGGACGGTAGCTGCCCGCCGTTCCGTGGTGAGCCTCATCGACGATGACAAAATCGAAATGACTGGCTCCGAGATCGTTCCACGGTGATCGGTTTGTGAGGCTCTGGACCGAAGCAAAGACGGAATCCCATTGCGTCGGTACTTCTCGATTGACGAGCATTTCGCCAAAATTGAAGTCGCGCAAGACCGAGCGAAAACACTCCCGGGCCTGCTGAAGGATTTCCGCGCGATGCACCACAAAGAGGAGGCGCGAGGACGACGGGTTTTCGCGACGGAAACGCGCGTAGTCTAAGGCGGCGATGACGGTCTTTCCCGTGCCCGTGGCAGCCACGACGAGGTTGCGGAAAGAACCTCCGTCACGCTCGGCGGCGAGGGCGCCCAGAATGCGCTCCTGATAGGAGTGCGGCCTGATTTCGAAAAAAAAGCGGGGACCGCTCCCGGGACTTGAACGGTGCGCATAGGCGATCGCTTCGCGGAAACGCTCCGGCGCGGAACGATCATAAGGCGCGAACTCCTCGCGTGACCAGTAAGTCTCGAACTCAGCCTCGAACCGCTCAAGAATGTGCGGCATGTCCTGGGCCGTGACCTTGACGGTCCACTCGAGTCCGCTCGTCATGGCCGGGCGGCTCATGTTCGCGGAACCAATGTAGGCAGTGGAATAACCGGTACGGCGGATGAAATGGTAGGCCTTGGCATGGAGACGGGTCCGCTCCGTATCATAAGAAACCCTGACCGAAAAACAGGGAAATGCCGCGAGCCACTCAACCGCCGCGGGGTCGGATGCGCCCATGTAAGATGTGGTGATGATGCGCACGGGAACCTTTCGTTCCGCGAGCGATTCAAAGGCCGGTTTCAGAAGTTGGAGTCCGGATTCCTTGATGAAGGAGACAAGGATATCCACCCGGTCTGCCGTCATCATTTCCATCCGCAGCTCGCGCTCGAGCTGCGGGTCGTCGCCTGCGCCGGTGAGAAGACTGCTCACGCTCAGCGAGGTGACCGGAAGCGGAAACGGATGCGACTGACCGTCCCCGCGGAGTTGCCGCAGCAGGGTCTTCGGCTGATCGAGAAGACGCTTCTTCAGGGTGTAATCGAGGCCATCGACCGCGCCGAGCAACTCAAGCAATCGATTGACAAGGAGGCGGCGTTGCGCGGGCTTGCAGGCAGGCAAGGCCCGCAGCAGCACCTGGCTCACGAACTGGCTGAACGTATGCGGCTCGGCTTCGTCATCGAGTTTCTCAAACGTCGGCGCGAGTTCGGGGTGATCCGCAAGGAAATCGCGCAATTCTTCGTCGAGAAGTCGTTCGTAGATTCCCTCGGGTAGCATCGGATGAATTTGGCCGTATCGGAATCAAACACCACGCAAAAGGATCCGAATTTCCCGCACGATGGAAACATCGGCCGGAGCGAACGCCACGTGACCGAAATCCTCCGACTCGAGCCATCGTGATCCCATCGCCAACCCAAAAACGCCCGCGACGCCCGCGGATTTCCCGGGATTGACGACCTGCGGGATCCCGCGATACTCTCTCCCACCCCCATGAGGGCCATCATTCCCCGGCCACCCTCCGCTCCGTGAACGGGCCCCTCCTTTTCAATCCACGCTTCTCGGTCATCGCCGAGTCGCCCGACTGGATCGTGGTCGACAAACCGGCCCACCTGCTCTGTCATCCCAGCACGCCGGGGAATCCCCCCACCCTGCTCGATGGCCTTCAGGGGTTGCTTGCTTTCGAGCTGGCCAACGGCGCGGCCCTTTCGATCATCACCCGGCTGGACCGCGATACCAGTGGCATCGTCCTCGTGGCCAAAAACGCCCCGGCCGCCCGCCATTTCAGCAAGGCGATGGAGCGGGGCGAGTTCCGCAAAACCTACCTTGCCCTCGTCTCCGGCTGGCCAGCGCACGATGCCTGGACCCTCGATGCCCCGATTCTCCGCAAGGGAGAAGTCGAACCCTCCCCGATCTGGCTGAAACAGATGGTTCATCCGGCTGGCAAACCTTGCCGCACCCGGTTCGAAGTGGCCGGGCGCCTCCTCCGCCCGGTTCCGGACCCGGACGGTCCGCCCCTGCCCTTCGCCCTGGTCCGTTGTTTCCCCGAAACCGGCCGGATGCACCAGATCCGCGTCCACCTCGCCCACAGCGGTCACCCGGTGACCGGGGACAAACTTTACGGCCCGGACGAGACCTGTTACCTCGACTTCATCGAAAGCGGTTGGACCCCGGCCCTCGAGAAACGGCTTCTCCTCGACCGCCACGCCCTGCACGCCCACCGGTTGGAACTGGACGAACATGTCTGGACCTCTCCCTGGCCACCGGACCTCGCACGTTTTGCCCAGCGGGAGCCCACGGCGAAGTGAAAAGATCACAATGTCAGGTTTACAAATAGTAAGGATACGCGAAATATTAAGTAAAATGACTCCTCGAGAATCCGCCAAGCTTCAGATGTATCTGGCCGTGGCCGCGCTCTGTGAACAACCGGAACACGCTGCCGCCGTCGCCAGGATTCCCGACTTCGATGCCGTCCTGCAGGCCTTCCTCGCCTTGCCGATCCCCCTCGACCGGGCGGGGCACCCGGCGGATTCGGAACTCCTTGATGACCTTCTTCTGGAGGGCGACCTCTGCCTGGAACGGATGGACGACCTGAGCACCGATTTGATGGCGGAGTTCCCCGCCTTCGTCCGCGCCTATGATGTGACCCGCCTGATCGGTTTCGCCGCAGCCCGGGCGGAGTCGGCCAACGCCGGCAAAACCACGGCGGCCCGGCCTGCGAAACGCGGCTCCACCCGGACCAAGGCGCTGGGGCGTCATCGCCTGCCGCCGGCGACCGCCGCCGAAGCTGCCGCGCCGGCCGCCGGGTCGGACGGTTTGAGCGCATGAACCGGCTTTCCGCCACCCGTTCCTCCTGACTTTTTCCATGGCCACCGGTCTCATCGCCCTCCTCGACGACATCGCCGCCCTCGCCAAAACCGCGGCGGCCTCCCTGGACGATGCCGCGGCGCAGGCGACCAAGGCGGGCAGCAAGGCCGCCGGGATTGTCATCGACGATGCGGCGGTGACCCCGCGTTACGTGGTCGGGTTCACGGCGGAGCGCGAACTGCCCGTCATCGGAAAGATCGCGCTCGGCTCGTTGCGGAACAAGTTTTTCTGGATCTTGCCGGCCGCCCTCGTCCTCAGCTCGTTCGCGCCCTGGCTGCTCACTCCGCTGCTCATGCTGGGCGGGGCCTACCTCTGCCTCGAGGGCTTCCACAAGGTTCATGAAATCCTGCAACCCCATGCCCACCATCCCGGGCCGGAGACCGGGGACGCGCCGGTGGAAACCGAGGCCGGAAAAATCGCCAGCGCCATCCGCACGGACTTCATCCTCTCCGCGGAAATCATGACCATCGCCCTCGCCAATGTCGCGAATTCCCCGCTCTGGATCCGGACCGTGGCGCTGGCGATCGTCGGCCTCGGGATGACGGTCCTCGTCTACGGCGTCGTGGCCCTCATCGTCAAAGCGGATGATTTCGGGGCCCACCTCGCCCGTTCCTCCGGCGCGCCGGCCCGCGCCCTGGGCAGGGCCATCGTCAACGGCATGCCCCCCTTTCTGGCCGCCCTAAGCTTTGTCGGCATGCTCGCCATGCTCTGGGTGGGCGGCGGCATCCTCGTCCACGGGTTGCACGAACTGGGCGTGCACGGGCCCGAGGAAGCCATCAAGCACCTCACCGCCGGCTTCGGACCGGTTCTCGGATGGCTGGCCACGGCCTCGATTTACGCCATCATCGGACTGGCCGCGGGCGCCGCCGTCAATCCGCCCGCCGCCGCCCTCTCCAAACTCCACCCCTCCGCGGGCTGACGCTCCGGCGGCGTCCGCCGGACGGTCAACCTTGGAAGAGGAGCCCGGCCACGCAAACCACCGTGACGGCCACTCCCGCCCAACCCATCCCAAGCAGCCATTTCCCGGGCATGGCCGCGCCGACCACGGAACGATCCCCGGCCAGAACTTGCAAGGCCACCACGTGCAACGGGAGCAGCACCGCGTTGACCACCTGGCTGAAATAAATCAACGGGATCAGGGGAACTCCGGGCCAGGAGACCACCAGCACCGCCGCCAGCGTCAACCCGGCGAACGCCGCGTAAAAATAGCGGAAATGCTTGGAATCCAAATCCAGCGAGGCCGGCTCCCCAAAACCTTCCGCCAGGGAATACGCGGTCGCCAACGGCACAATCGCCGCCGCCAGAAGCGACGCCCCCAACAAGCCCATCCCGAAAAACAGGGTGGCCAACTTCCCTGCCAACGGCTTCAAGGCCAGCGCCACGTCCGCCGCCGTCTCAATGTGAATCCCGGCCGGGTGCAAGGTCGCGGCGCAGGCGATCGCGATCGAAAGCCCGATCACACCCGTCAGGATGGACCCTGACACCACGTCCACCGTCTCCCAGCGCAGGCTGGCCACGTCGATTTTTTTGTCGACCGCATAGGATTGGAGGAAGGCGAGGCCCCACGGGGCCAGGGTCGTGCCCAGGGTGGCCGCGATCGCGATCCATCCGGCCCGGTCCTGCGGCGCGGCCGGCACCACAGAATGCCGGGCCACCGCCGCCCAATCCGGACCCGCCAGAATGCCGTCGATCAAGTAGACCGCGAGGGTGGCCGAGATGACCAACAGGACCCGCTCGATGCGGTGGAACGAACCGAGCACCACCATGAAACAAAGCAGCAGCCCGACCACCGGCGCGCTGGCCCAGGCCGGAATACCGATCAACGAACCGGCGGCCGCCACCCCGGCATACTCGGCGCAAATCGTGCCGAAATTCGCCAGCAGCAACCCCGCCGCCGCGGCATGGCCCCAACCATGGCCCCAGCGGTGCCGCACCACGCCGACGAATCCCTTCCCGCTCCCCGCGCCGATCCGCACCGCCAACACGTGAAAACAGATCAAGAGCAGCGTCGAGAGCGGGATGACCCAGAGCAAGCGATACCCATACTCCGCGCCCAGAATCGAGTAGGTGGTGATCCCCGCCGGGTCGTCGTCCGACAACCCGGCCAACAAGCCCGGCCCCAGCACCGCGAGAAACGCCGTCACCCACCGCGCCCCGGAACTCCGGATCTGCCCGAACCGGCGGAAAATCCCGCGCCGCGAATGAGCCGAGCCATGCGGCGGCGCCTGCGCCCGCAAGCGGACCCGATGAGCGGCGCGCTGCCAGTCTTCGTGGAGACGCCGGACCCGGTGGCGGAAACCGGAGGAGGAATGGCGACGCCCTGACCGATGGTTCACAGGGACTCATGCTCCACGCGCGGTCCCCTGCCAAGTCCAACCTTGCGCGACGAAAAGGCCCCGCCCACGCTAACATGCATCTCCCGGTTGCATCTCTGCAAGGCCTCGACATAGATTGCCCATCCCGTGACCAAGGTCAGTATCGCCAGCCAAAAGGGTGGAGTCGGCAAAACCACCGTCGCCATCAATCTTGCCTACTCGCTGGCCCGGCGGGGATGGAACGTGTTGTTGGTGGATTCCGACCCCCAGGGAGCCATCGGACTCTCCCTCGTCGAACGCAGCTTCGAGCACCGCGGATTTTTCGACGCCTTGTGCGGGGATCCGCTCCCCGGCCTCCTGCTGCAAACCCGCGTCCCGGGCCTCTCCCTCCTCCCCGCCGGAAACTACCTGCGCCACGAACAATCACCGGTGGCCCTCGATCCCGTTGCCCGCCGCCGCCGTGTCGGCACCGTCCTCAACGAGCTGGCATCGGCCCGCCCCGGCTTGGACCTGGTGCTGGTCGACACCGCCGGCGGCACCCACAGTGTCACCGGGGATGTCCTCTGGCATACCGACCACGTCATCATCCCGGAACTGGCCGAGCCGCTCGGGCTGCGCACCCTGCCGCAGATCCTTCATCTGATGGCGGAACTCCGCGCCAAGGAACCGCCCACCCAGGTCCTCGGCATCGTCCCCACCATGGTCCAGGCGGATCAAGCGGAAAGCGCCGGCGTCGTCCGCAAACTCCACGAGATCCTCCCGGCCGAACTGCTCTTCCAGACCA
>JAGWVU010000048.1 GCA_018970725.1 Verrucomicrobiota bacterium | reverse complement strand
GGAGGCGGTTGAAGGACGGATCCGCACCCGCGACCAGCCAAGGACCGGGGATGAAGGTATCGCCCTCGGCCAGGATGACGGTGTTGGCGTATTGATCGTCGAACCGGTCGATCATCGCGCCCATGATCGGAGCGGTGGTGATGCCGAGCAGGCCGCTTTCGCCGTAGAAGTGCAGAATCTGAACTTGGTAGGTGAAGCTGGCCTCGACGGTCATGCCGGCAGTGACGGTGGTGACCAACGGATTGGTGGAACCAGCGGCGGCGCCGTTGACCTTCCAGCCCAGGAGGCGGTAACCCGCGGCCGGAGTGGCGGTGAAGGTGGCGGCCGAACCGATCACGACTTCGCCACCGCCGGAAACGCTCCCGCCGGTGTTCGCCGCCACCGTGGGTGTCACCGTTGTGGGCACGCCGAGCGACAGGTCCGTGCTTGCGCCGCTCCCGGTCTTGGTGACGACATATTGCTGCCGGGTGAACAGGGCGTCGAGGGCGGAAGAGGTATCACCGTAGAGGTTGTCGTCAACGTAGCTGACGTTGATCTTACGGAAATTCGCAGTGAACGCGTCCGGCGCCGCGGTGAAAACGGTGTAGCCATGGGTGGCGGTATCAGCATCGAACATCTCCGTGGTGTTCTTCTTGATGATGCCGTCGGTGGCATTGATCACCGCCTGCTTCTGGGCGGTGTCGAAGGTGAAGTTTCCACTGAGTCCGGTCGCAGCGCGCACAGAAGGCGTCATGAGATTTTCCACGGCGGCAAAAGCTCCCGAGACGGCCCGGCGGAATTCGCCCGAGGCGGCGGACGGGACGGTGAAATCCACGACCTTCTGGCCGTTGCTCGCACGGTTGTTCCCGACGAGCTGGGCGTGAATGTCCCCGGAGACCAGAATGGAATCATACTGGGCGAGGAGATCGACAATCCCCTGGCGGTATTGCGGGAACCCGGAAGGCTCATCCGCATTCAAGAGGAACTCGACAAGGAACTGGGAGGGAATCGAAGCCGGAATGCTGACCCCGCTGATGGAACCCTGCGTGGGCAGGCTGACCCCGGTCGGAAGATCCCCGAGCTCAAACTTGATGGGCGTGTAAGGCGTGGAGCTGGCCACGACCCGCCAGGTGCGCCCGGCGGCCGCGCTGGTGGCGAGCGCCGTGCCAAGGAAGGTCTGCTGGGTGGTGCCGAAGAGGGCCTGATTGCGGCCCAAGGCACCGCCGGAGGCAAGGAAAGCCTGATAGGTGTAACCGGCGTAAAGCTGGAAGGTTTGGTTCACCACTTGGTAGCGGCTCCCGTAGTCACTGAAGAAGCCGGTCTTGCCGAGGAGGAAGAACGACAACCCGCGCGGCATCGCTGCCAGAGCGGTGGCGTCAAACGGTTGGGTCTGCCCGGCGGCGGCGAACATGGAATTCACGAAGCTGGCGTCAAGATTTCCGGCGACATTGGCCGTGGCGTAAGCGGAGCCCGTGGTGGCTGCGGTTTGACCGGAGGGCAAGGTGGCCAGTTCGGCGGAAACCCCTGCGCTGACGATGGCTTGCAGCGCGGCCTTCACGGCGGCGTAAGCGCTGTTGTCGATGTTCACATAGGGGGCGAAGTTGTCCTTGATCCCAGGCCAAACCGCCGAGGAAAACGTCGAGGCTGACATGCCGTAGGCCGCGGCCAGGGTGGCCACAGTGGCGTCCTCATCCATCGGAACGGTGGCCGGGAAGGCCTGTTCGGGCACCAGGTGATCCGCCCGATTGGATCGGCTGTCCGTGGTCACCAAGTCAAGGTTGCCGCCGAAGTTGAAGGCATCGTAGATGACCGTGTTTGGATAGAGGATCGAGGAACTGATGCTCAGCGAATTGCCATCGGTGGCCAGGCCGCGTTCGGTAGGGAGGAACTCCATCCAGGCCTGCTCCCCATTGCGTTTCCGGGCGCTCTGCTGCTCGTTGACCTTGCCGTCGAAGAAGGTGGCGTTGTCCTGCCAGTTGTCGTCACTGAACTCATGGTCGTCCCAGATGCTGATCATCGGGAAAAGCTCATGAACGCGCTGGAGCTGGCGGTCCTGACGGATCGTCTTGTAGAGGTCGCGATAGTTGCCGATCGATTGGGCGGCGTAGTTGCCACCACCGAGACTGATCGCCTCGGCGGGGTTGGAAAAGACCATGGCCCGAGCCGCGGACGTCGTCTGGAAACTCGCGTCACCCGTCGTCTCATAAATGTAGTCGCCAAGGTTCAGGACGAAGTCGATGTTGTCCGCCTCTTGATCGGCGAGGTGCTTGAGCGCGTTGAAATAGCGACCCACATAGTCGTTGCAGTTAATCGCCGCATACTTCACAACCCGGTTCGAGCCGGGGGCCGGTGCGGTCCGGGTGCGGCCGATGGGGGAACGCTGGCCGTTGTAGGTGAACTGGTAGAAGTAGGTGGAATCCGCATCCAAGCCGGTCACCTTGACCTTGACGACGCCGTCGTGGGCCGACTGGGCGGTGAGGGTTCCTCCGGTCCAAACGTTCGTGCCCTGAAGCTCGGTGGTGGCGCCAACCACTGGGACCGAACCCGTCGTGGTGTTCTTCAAGATCCTCAAGGCCACCGGGCGGTCGACCGATGTGTTGCCGTCCAGCACACGGGTCCAGAGAACCACGCTGGTCTCGCGAGGATCTCCGGAGGCGACCGAGTTGGGGAAGTAAGTGAACCCGCTGGCCGGACTCACGGTGAGGGTCACGTCCGTGGTGCTGGACAACGACCCGCCGTCGGTCGCTGTAAGGCGAACCACGATCGAGCCCAAATCAACGGGGGAAGGAGTCCCCGAGAGCACCCGGGTCGCCGGATTGAAGGACAACCACGCAGGCAGGGAGGCTCCGCTGGCCAGCGCCGCGCTGTAGGTGAGGCTGTCGTCGTTGGGATCAACGAAGGTGCCCGAAGGCAGGGTGAAAGAGAAGGCGGTGCCCACCGCAGCCGCCTGCGAAGCTGAGGGCGCGCTGGCAAGGAAGGGAGCCTGGTTGAAACCGGTCATGCGGACGCGATAGGCCAGAACAACGGTATCGTTTTCCACCGTGTTCCCGGTGTAGGTCTGCAAGGTCCCGGAGGCATCAAAATAATTGATGCTCGCAGTCAGGAAATCGTTATCGTTGGCCACGAAGAGGAAGTAGTCATTCGGGTTGGCGCTGTCCTGTGCTGAGACCAGGGCCAGAGCTTCCCACTTCTCGCAGAGCGTGTAGATGTCGCCCGGGGCCGAGTTCAGGTTGAGACCGAACTTGGCCAGTTCGGGACTGGTTCCGGACATCGCCAGCATGTTGAGCGCTTCCGTCCAGGAAATCTTCGTCACCCCGGCGGTCAGGGAGTTGGCCGGAGCGACCGCGGCTCCTGCGCTGTCGTAGGTGCCATCGATGTTCGTGGCACCGCTAAGGTCGGCAAGGAGAACCGATTTGAAGACCGGCGCTCCGGAGGCACCACGACCATTGCCATCCCGGGAAAGGATCAGCAGCTGCGTGTTGTTCAACGCGATGATCGCGCTTTGCGCGGCAGTGCGATCCACCGCAGAGCCGTTCGTCGAAGAACCGGAGGAGTCGACGGCGGGCAGTTGGATCACATACTGCTGGACCGGGTCGTTCGGCGTGTCCGAGCCAGTGATATCATAGACCACCAGCCGGGTGAAGACGCGGTTTTGGTTGCCGCTGGCACCGCTGTCCTGCATCAGGGCACTCTGCATGAGGCCGAAGAGGCGCGTGCCGTCGGGGCTTTGGGCAATGCCCTCCATGCCTTGGTTGACGCGGCGGCCGCTGGTGTTGGCCGGGCTGTCCTTGAAGTAAACGTTGCCTCCGGAATCCCGGGGGATCAAGGCGGCCGGAAGCTGGACCTGGCCGTCGATCTGCTTGGAGGCATTGAAGTGGTAGATGTAGGCGCCATACTCATCGCCGATCCATCCGGAACCAGCCTTGCCGGGACGGGAATCCAGAATCAGGCCCTCGGAGTCAAGGGTCAGACGGTTGTTCACGGTGCCATCGCTCTGGGTGGAGTTTCCGGAGCGGACAGGCACGCTGGTGCCGAATAGCGTCGTGCCAGCGTCCGCCAGCAGACCGGTGGTGTAAACCGGAGCTGTCGAACTGTTCCCATCGTGATCGTAGGTAAACCGGGTCGACCCGGCGAAGGTCATTGCGATCTGATTCTGGGACGTGGTGGGGGTGGAGGCGGTATAGGGGGTGAAGGTGAAGTTGAAGGTGTTGATGCGCGCCGCATAGTTGGAGAAAATGCTCGCGGAATTGAACCCCCGGTCAGGCAGCGATTGGAAAGCGCCACTGTAGGTGCCGTCCTGATTCCGGGTCCAACCGGTGATCTGGAGGTCCGAAATCGAACCGAGGGTCTCGCCGGTCGCCGGGTCGGTGGAACTGGCCAAAACCCGGCCAACGCCTTGGAGCCCCAGATTGATGAAGGTGGTCCCGTTCACCGTGACGCCCGAGGGGTTCCATGTGGCCGTGTTCGGGGTGAAAACGTTCGGACTCCCGCTGGCCAGGGCCGGAGCGTAGCTTACGCTGATCGTGGCGGTTTGGCTGTCGACACTGCCGGAGGGATTGGTGGCCCGCACCCAGAACGACCCGGTGCTGCTGAGAGCCGGGGTGACGTAACTGCTTCCCGTAGCCCCGGAAATGGGGGCCGTGGTCACTCCGGACGCTCCCTGATACCACTGCAGGGTGGCGGCGGGACTGGAGGTCACCGCAACGGTCAACGTCGCTTGCGCCCCAACATAGAGGCTTTGGGAGGAAGGTTGCTGGGTAATGACCGGGACTGTAGGCTCATCGTTGGTGATGGTCCCCGTGCCAGAGGTGTTGGAGAGGGTTGCCGTCCCCAAGGTGTTGGAGATCCCGCTCAAGGTGACAAGCATCGTTTCATCCCCTTCCACGTTGGTGTCCCCGTTTACCGTCACCGAGATTGACTGGGTGGCCGCACCGCCCGCAGTGAAGGTCAGCGTGCCGCTGGCCGCCACGTAGTCGTTGTCCGCGGTGGTCGCGGTTCCGTCAGCGGTGGCGTAAGCGACGGTGAAGCTGCCAGCGGTGTTGGTGCGGGTCACCGTGAAGCTCAAGGTCGCGGTGCCGCTGTTGCCTTCGGTGACGGACGCATTGCTGATGCTCACGAGGCTGTCGCTGGCGGTGGAAGTGAAGGCGGTGGTGCTGAAGGGAAGGTAGCTAGTGCCGTCGCCGTTGGCGATGTCGTCCCAGTTGCTCGCCACGTTGCCGATCAGGGCCAGGTAACCGGCGAAGGTCGATTGACCAGTGCGGGCTCCTTTGTAGCGGCCACCGTCGGAAGAACTGGCGAGGGTGAGCAGCGACCCCGTGGTCAGGCCGGTATTCGTGAACGAAGCCGCCGTGTCCGTCGTGATCCCGGCGAGGAAGACCTCCGGTGTCTGCGCGGCGCCTTGGAAGGCGTAAACCGCTTCCGCCGTGGTGCTGTAGCCGCGGTTGGCTTGGTTGGAGTAAAGGACCGTGCCGGTGTTGGCGGTGGGCGTCGTGGAAATATTGTTCAACACCACGATGGAACCGGCCGCAAGACCGCCCGTGGGCGCGACCCAGACCATTTCGCTCTCGTTGAAGTCGTTGAAGGCGCCGCCGGAACCGATGGCCGAGCCGTTCCACTCGTTATCGGAGAGGAAGATGACCGAGTTTTGCGGGATCGTGGTCAAAGCGACGAAGGCGATGTCGTCGTTCCCGTCCGCGTTGAAGCCGGTGAAGGCGATCGAACCGGCGGTCAAAGCGGCGGCGGAACGGTATGCGGTGATGGTGTAGGTCTTGGTCGTGGTGGTGTCTTGCGCGGTGACCAGGACCGTGATGGTGTTGGCGCCCTCACTGAGAGCAACCGACGTTCCGGCGGAATTCCCGTTCACCGTCACCGTGGCGTTGCTGTCGGCCAAGGTGGGCGTCACCGTGACGCTGGTGGCCCCGTTGGCGAGAAAGGCGAGGTAATCCGTCGAGGACGTGGCGAAGCCGGGGCCGAACGTGCCGGACCCGGTGCGGATGATTTGGCCCGGGCTGATGGCCAAGGCGGTCAAGTTGGCGTTGGTGCTGCCGGTGATCGTTCCGGTAAGCCCGGTGGGTTGGGTCAGGGTGTAGTTCCCCGCCCCCGCACCGCCCAAGGTGCTGGTGGACGTGACCGCAATGCCGGTGCCCGCGTTGGCGCTGGCGAAGGTGCCGGTGCCATTCAGGGTGACCACATCCGGGGCGATCACCCCGGTCAATGTGCCGGTGATCGTGGCAGCGGTGGTGCCGTCAAAAGCTTTTGTGGCAACGGCGGCGCCGGACAGCGTCAAGGCCTTGGCCGTGATGTCCGCCGTCAACCCGGTGGGCTGCGTCACCGAATAGTTCGCCGACGGTGCCTGGAAACCGGTCACGGTGAGGGACTTCCCGGAGCCGACACCAGCACTGCCAAACGACACGGCGGGAGTGCCGACCACGGAAAAGGTTTCTCCGTTCTCAAGCCCATCGTAGGCAGCTGTCCCGGCCAGGCTGGCGCTTGTCCCGCCGTCATAGACGCGGTTCACTCCGGAAAGTCCGGTGACGGTCAGGGCCTTGGGTGAAACGGTGCTGGAAGGAACAGAGACGGTTTCCGCGGTGGCACCTCCACCGGAGATGGACACACTCCCCGAATAATTCCCGGCGGGATTGGCCGCCCCGAGACGAATGTAGACCGTCGTGGACGCCACGGTGCCTCCGGTGGCCACCAAAGTGAGGCTGCTGCCATAACCTGCGGAGGAGGCGGTGGAAACCTCGAATCCGGTCGGAGCCGTCACCGTCAAGTCACCGGTGAGGTTGCCTGCGGAAACGCTGAAGCTGGTCGGAACGGCGGAAGCGCTCCCGTAGATGGCACTGACGGCGGCCGGAGTTCCTGATGGCGAAATCGATGGCGCGGCGCTCACGGTCAAACCTCCCGCCACATAGGCGATGGCATAGTTGGAGGCAGCGAAGGTTCCGCCGGAGGCGGCGGAGGGAACTACCGCACCGGCATACGAACCGACCGGGTCCCCGGTGGCGGCCCCGCTGCCGTAGGTGATGGTCACGGATCCGATGGTTTCACCATTGACCAAACCACTGCTGGTGAAGGCGGTGGAACCGGTGATTGAAGTCAACGAGGCTCCGAAAACCTTGGTGACATTGTTTGCCGTGACCGTAAGCGCCGCGGTGGTGATGTCCGCCGTGAGGGAAGGCTGGGTCAGTGAGTAGTTCGTGCTCGGGGCGGTGTAGCCAGTGACGGTGATCGTCTTGGCGCTGCCCACGGCGGCGTCGGCGAACGTGAAGGAAGGCGTGCCAGTGACGCTGAACGTTTCTCCGTTCACCAGGCCGGAGTAAGCGGCGGTGCCGGTGACCGTGGCGGCCGCGGTGCCGTTGTAAACCTTGTTGTTTCCGGTCAGGCCGTTGATCGTGAGGGCCTTGGCCGTCACCGTGTTGCCGCTGGCCGGAGTGGTGATGTTCACGGTCGTCGCGCCCGTGCTCGTCAGAGCGATGTTTTGTGAGTTGTAAGATCCCGTGACCGGCGCCGTTGCGGCGAGCCGGACACTCAAGGTGCCGCTCGCGGAACCACCAGATTGCGTGAAGGTGGCCGTGGAACCGTAAGTCGTGCCATCGCTGGAGACTTCAAAACCAGTCGGCGCGGTGGCGGTGATGCTCGCGGTCAAATTGCTGCCTGAGATGCTGAAGGTTTGGGCGGTGGAAGCGGTGCCGTAGGTGGTGGAGAGGGCGGTCGCGGTGGCGCCACCGGTGATGGTTGGCGTCGAGACAGCCACTGGCGTGAATGCCACCCCCTTGAGAACCGTGCCCGAAGCTGCGGTGTAAAGGGTTACGTTATTTGCTGTTGTCACACTGATCGTGCTGTTGTGGCCCGCGGTGTCATTCAGCTTGATCAAGCTGTTGGCGGATGTCGCTCCCGTGCCTGTGGTCACAAAAAGATCCGCCCCGGAGCCGTTCTTCCGCGCTGCCAACCCAAAACCACCAAAAGAAGTCGTGTAGCTGCCATTGGCGGTCCAAGATCCGCTGACCAGCGAATACTTGAGGATGGTGCCAGCGGTTGCGCTGGTTGTATCCAAAACGTAAAGAACATCAAAGGTGCCGTTGCCGCCGGATGAGATCAGATAAAAGTCCTGTCGGGACGTCGCGCCATTGGACAAACCTGACAACGCCGAATAAGTACCCCCGGTTGCGGCCGATATCGTGCCTACAGGAGGTGACGAAGCGGAAGCGGTAAAGGCATAGACGCTTGACCCAAATGCCTTGACGGCTCGAATGTTTCCCGAAGGACTTGGCGACGTCGCTCCATCTGTGAAGAAGCCCCCCTGATCCCCGATAAACCAGGTGGAATTGTTGACGGTGGTGGCACATCGTGTCTGGTTGCCGGATGCTCCTGTGTAGGAAGCAGGGTTCGCCAGGGTCTTTGCGTTATTCAACGTCAACACCCCACGGCTGGTAAGAGTATTGGCATTTGCGGTTGTATTACTCGACTTGTGAACGGTGAAGGCGAGCAAACTGCCGTCCGCGCTGTTCGCAAGATACAGAGTCGACGTCGCACTACCACTCACCCGGTATGACCCGCTGTCGATGGCTATGGTTTGGACGGGGGAGGACTGGTTGGCCGTTGTTGGAGAAAGCTCGACAATTGACACCGTCGTGTTGTTCGTCGTCGCGGAATTTGCCAATGCGGCGGTCAGGTTACCCGATGTAAAATTCTGCGCCTGTGTGTCTAATGGGATCGAACCCAGAGTAAAGGCCGCCAAGGCGAGCGAGAGGAATTTCGTCTTCATCGAATAGGGCGTGGGTGGGTAAAACAACGACAGCTCAAAATTGATCGGGAGCAGAGGACAAAACCGAACAATGTCCCACAAAGGGAAGCCGATGGGTCCTGACCTTCTGGCGATTCGGACCTAGTCGAGGATTTGCACCGAATCCAGCCTCAAGAAGTTACAGTATCGTCACTCAGGCTCCGGGTCCGTGGTAGGGAAGGGCTGAGGTGTCCCGGCAGGATTCGCGCTACCGCGTGCAGGCCGTCTGAATCACCTTCAAACCTGACACAGGTCATGATGAATTCCAGTGACGAAGTCGTCACCAAAGCCTCAAGACGAAGCGCACCCTGAAACCACTCTGGACAGGGTTTGCCGTGCGGCCGCTGAACGAAGCGGAGAAGCGATCCTTCGCCACGGAGAAAAAACATCACGACTCGGAAACAGTTTCGTCACATGGCAGACTTCCACGAGATTCTCTTGCTGGGGCGGGTTCCCGGTTCTTCTATTCCTCCTCTATGAAGCGCCCCGTTCTCCGCCTCCTTTTCCCCGCCCTTTGCGGCTCGCTGGGGCTCGCCCTCCACGCGCAGACCCCGGCGTCCGACTCGGACGTGCCCGAATTGGCCCTGCTCATGGGGGACCTTCAGCGGCTCACCCACAAGCTGGCACTCTCCGCCGATGCCGGAAACGCCGAACTTGCTGCCTTCTACCTGCACGAATCACAGGAACAACTCCGCAAAATCCAACGCGAGGCGCCCGAATACGAGAATCTTCCCATCGCCGTCCTCATCGACCGCATGGCGCACCCGGCCTATGCGCCCCTGCAGGAGGCGATCGCCGCCAAGGATCAGGAACGGATGGTCGCCGGGCTCGACCTGATCGTGCAAAGTTGCAACGCCTGCCATGTGGCCACGCAACACGGCTTTATCCGCATCACCCGGGGCACCGAGGTGAATCCCTTCAACCAGAGTTTTGCACCATGAGACCTTTGCTTTGGCTTCTTCTGCTCCTTCTTCCCGCCCTCCCCGCCGCGGACACGGCGGACAGAGGAATTGTCCGGTTGTCCGCCGGGATCCGTGAACCGTTGGAGGCTCGCGGGCTGGGCTTCATCGTGGAAAAAGACGGCTTCGTTCTCACGACCTACACGAATCTGATCGATCCCGCGTCCGGAGTGCTCCTGGATCGCATCCGGGCCGCATCCGGCACCAAGAGTTATGCCGCCGAAGTCATTGGCGTGGAGCCGACCCTCAACTTGGGGATTCTCAAACTGCAAGCGGACACCGAGTTCACGCCCGTCACCGCCGCCGTGAACCAAGACCCTGTTCCCGGAGCCGAATTGCAAGCCGTGGCTCGCGAGGATCAAGGCGCGCTCCGCTTCATCGACGGCGAGATCACCGCCCTGAACACGAAGCAATGCTACCAGCATAGCCTGGCGTCCACGATGTTCCGGGCCAGGATCACCATTCCGGATGATTCCATCGGTGGACCGGTTTTCTACGCGGAGTCCGGAGCCGTGGCGGCGATTTGCACCGGCTTCAAACCGGCCTTGGAACCAGGGCACACGGAAGACACGGGAGAAACCCACCTGCTGCCGATCAATCTCTGTTTCAATATCTACGAAAGCCTCAAGACGAAGCGCAGCCTGAAGTCACCTTGGACCGGCTTCTCCGTCAGGTCGCTGAGCGACACGGAAAAGCGGTTTTTCCCCACCGCGAAGAAGCATCACGGTGGCGTGGCCATCGAGGATGTCTGGGAAGACAGTCCCGCTCAAAAAATGGGCATCCGGGAAGGGGATATCCTGGTCCAACTAGGCTTTAACCGGATCCTCAGCGTGGCCGACTTTCAAAAGTGGCTTTACATGTATGGCGTCGATCACCCCGTGAAGCTCTATTTCCTCCGGGACGGCATCCATTATGTTGTGGCCGATTACGTGATCGAAGAGCGGCCCCTGTGGGCTAGGCCGCGGTAATGGGCGCTGCCACGACGGGCCTCGGCCAACGAATTCACCCGTGCAGGGCGGACATTCCTGCACATGGGTGAGATCACTGAAAGATCACGCGCCAAAACATCGCGCTGGAGGCGGGGAGGGTGACATTGACCTGTTCGTAGTCCGTCAGGTCAATGTAGGAAGCGGAAGCCTGCCAGTTGGTCACGGTCTGCCAACTGGCGGAACCCAAAGTGGCGGAGCTTTGCACCACCGTTTGTTCGGTGATGCCCTTGGGACGCAGGAAAGAGAGGATCACGTTGCTTCCGCTGCGGGTGATGGTGAGCAACGGATCGATCCCGGAGTTGGGATCGCCGCCCGTGAGGTATTCCGCATAATTCGTCCGGCCATCGCCGTCGGCATCGACGTTGGCTCCGGAGACCGCGCTGTTGAGCAGTTGGGCGATCGTGAAATTCTCGAGCTGCCACTTGCTGAAGGATTGCGCGGTGCTGGCCACGAAAATCCCGTCGGCAAACTGCGGGAAGTCGATGAATGGATTGCGGTTGCCCTGGGCGTAGGTCACCCCGCTGACCTGGGCCCCGCTATAAATTGCGTCGTTGCGCTGGCGCTCGAAATCGGATGGCGGGAAAGCGCGGTGCCAGGCCAGCAGCGTGCTGAGGACTCCGTGAGTGCCCGTGGGCGAGGTGTTGTCCGCCAAGATCAAGTCACTGGTCAGCGGATCAGATCCATCATAACGCACCATCATGTAGAGGAGGGCCCGGGCCACGACTCCTTTGTCCCGATCGTGCGGCTCGAAAGAATTGTTGTCCGCAAAGGATTCCGGAGCAAACGGGCTGCTTTGCACGTTGCTCGTGCTCTTGTCAAAGGGTAAGGCGGAGCGCACGCTGTTCACGCTCGATTCCGAAGGGAAGAGGTGGTGCAGGTCGGAGAAATCCGGGCCGTCCTGATCCACACCGTCGGATCTGGGCCAAACGTGCTCGCGGTTCCACTGCGTGGAGAGCTTTGGCAGGTTCGCGTTGGAGTAGAGCAACCGGATGGAGTTGCTGTCGCCAGGGGCTTCGTCGATGACCCGCATCACACTGGCGGCGGTGTTGTAATCAATCACCGTGTGATCATCGATGATGTTGTGCAGCGCGGTTTGCAAGGCGGCCCCCGTCAATCCGGCAGCGGATGCGTAGTAGTTAACCAGGGTTGTGTTTGGAGGAGGCGTGACGCCAGTCAGGGTCAGGTTGAGATAGACCATATGGTGGTCCGTCGCGGTGATGGCCCCGGCCATGGGATCCCCGGCCCCCGGCCAATAAACCGCCCCGCTATCGACCGTCATGCCAAACGCCGAGGGCAAGACGTAATCCACACGGACACCACCACCGAATCCGGCGGTGTCATCCGGTTGCGGTCCGGCGCCGGCCCCGGGCACGAACGTGGAGTTGACGAAGGCGTTGGGGGAAATGGTGGCTCCGCCGACCGTGGCGACGCCACCGATGATTTGTTTGATGGCAGGATCGGTGCTGTCGCCTTCATTGTTGTCCGCGTTGAGATCCCCCATAATCAGGAAGCGGGTGTTTGCCGGCAAACCGCCCGTCCGTGTCGCGAAGGTTTGTTTATCGTCGTAAATATAGGAGGAGGCGGCCGGATTCACGTAATCTGACCAAAAGCGGATCTCATCGCTGTTGCGGCGGCCGTTGTGATCCACCCCGGCCTTCCAGGGAGCTCCCGTATCGAACACCGGGGGCGTGGGGTGACTGGCCAGGATATGCACCGGGGTCCCATTGACCAAGACCGGTATGTCCGCGTGGTTCTTGGAGGAGAGCCGGAAGACGTTCAATTCCGCGGGGCTATACCAGTCGCCCGTGCCGGCAATGTCGGGATCATCGGGCAGCATGGCGCCGGGCATGTCCTTCCAGAGGAACTTCTGGAACGTGCGGATGTTGGTCCGATCAATTGGATGTTTTGAAAGCACCACGAATCCATACATGCCCGGGTAATCTCCGAACCCAAACGCGTCTTCTCCGTAGCCATTTCCAGCGCCCGGCGTGGAGACGACCCCACGGTTGTTATCCAGGTCATACCCGGAGTGGACGCCGGTGTTGGATGGTGCGATGAAGGCGTAGGGATAATAGACCGGGGATTCGCCGCTTTGACCAACCTCCAGGTAGTTGTCCTGAAACCGCTGCAGGGCACGGCCGTCTTCATCATAATCGAACTCATTGAGCAGGATGATGTCAGGGTTGTTCCGCTGGATCACCCGGGCGATGTTTTGACTCTGCGTGTTCGTGACGGTGCCGAGATCCGTGATAAGCACTCCGGCACCATTCCGGTAGTGGCTGATGTTGTAGGTGGCGGCCTTGAAGCTGTTGGAGGTGGCGACCGCCGTGTTGGTGATGTTGACCGTGACTTGGTTCAAGGTGTGGTTGGTCCCATCGAACGCCTGCAGGCGCAGTTGATACGCGGCCTGCGAGGCCAGATCAATGGCGTCGGGATTCGCGATGGTGATGACGCCGGTGTTCGGGTTCACCTTGAACGCCCCCTTCTCGATTCCTTTCTCCAGGAAGCAGAGTTGCCCGCCTTCGTAAAGTTGCTTGGTGGCAATCAGGCCGTTGTTCACGCTGTGAGCTTGCAAGTCAAAGAGGAAGAGTTCGCCCGGAGCTTCGCCGAAGAGTGAGGAGACATCGAGAATCCCCGAGGACTCCCAGTTCCCCACATCGCTCGGATTGGTGTCCGTGGAGCCGAGCGGGAGCACGGTGGAACGATCTGTCTCCGTCAATCGCAGCGCCGCTCCCGTGGTGGCGTTCAGTTTCCAGATGGAGGTCTCAAATCCGGCGGCGCCGAAGTTTCCAGTCTGGTTGGCTTGGTCTTCCTGGACATAGATGAATCCGTCGTCCGCCCAATCCAAGTTATCCGGGCAGCGCAAGCCTTCCTCAGGCGTCATGAACTGACCGCCCCCGGCGTCATCGCTGTCGTAGAGGATCCGGACGGTTCCTGCGGTGGGGACGGCGCTGGCGTTGAAATCGATGTCGATGATGTTGGTATCCCCCCAGTTATCCAGCGGATAGACACTGCCCCGGCCGGTGGAAGTGAAGGCGACGATGCTGCCGTCCGTGGGACTGGTGGACACGTCTTCGAGACGGGAGAAGAGGAACGCACCCGCGGCAGCGGCTTCACTGCCGAGGGTGGAGTCGTTTTTGTAGCCCTGTGCGTCGTAGCCGGTTGTTCCTGCTTTGGAGGCGTCACGGGCGTTGATGGCGACCCAGGTGCCCGCCCGGCTTGCCCCCGTTCCGTTGAACTGCTGTGGCGTGGTTTGACCATTCGTCGTTTTCCACACATACAACTGGCCCCCTTTCAGACCGTTGCGCTCCACGAAGTTGGCTCCGGCGGCACTGCTCTTCTGCCCTACATAGAGATACTGGGGGCGGGCCGGAGCGTCATCTCCGAGCAGGAAGGCGACATGGGTGGTGGTTCCAGTATCGACCAGCGCGGCGTTTTCCCAGGAACCACGGCCAAAATCCGGCAGGGCCCAGAAATCTCCATTGGAAGGATCCAGCGCCCACATGGTCCCGCCATGGGGATGGCCGAACGGGGTGGAGGTTTCCTCGCCCATGATGTAGATCCGGTCGGCCAGGCCGCGCCCGGCTCCCCAAAGATTGGCTTCAAAAAGAGAGGCCGAGCAAGTCCGGTCCAAACCACCTTGGTCGAGCTGGCTGGAGTTGGTCACCACGGTGCCGGTGCGATCATAGATCCGGGCAATCGCCAGGCCTCCGTCGATGACCCGGCGAGTCGCCTTATCGATATCCCAATAGCTGATCCGGGAACCTCCTTTTGAAATCACCGTTCCATTGGCCAAGGTGTAGGGATACCCGCTGGCGCCGGTGGCGGGCAGCTCGATTTCATGGTTCGTGAAGACCCGCACCGTGTTCGCATTGAGCGAGAAGGCTCCGATCCCATCCAGCGTGCCGACGGGTGAGAAGCTTCCGGCGGAGGTCGGGTTGAGCGCTCCGGTGGTCGAGTTGATGGTATCGCCAATGGTGAAAATCGGCGTCACCAGGTAACCGCTGCCGGGAACCGCCTTCATCATGGTGGTGCCGCCGCTGCCCCCGAGCAGGGAATACCTGATCCCTTCCTTGCCGTTGATGTTGCTGTTGAGCTGTCCGACGACCGTGCCGCCCGGGGCATTCTGTGAGGCGAGGAAGGGTCCGAGATTGGTGATCGGCGGTTGTGCGGTGTTGAAATTCCAGGTGGTGGAATCGCTGATTCCGGCGAAGGCATTGCCGCTTGCATCTTCGATCGCTCCCGGGCTGATCTGGACATAATAGCCGGTGGCGGACTCGAGGGAGTTTGCCGGATCGATGGTCACGGTGCCGAGATTGGTGGTGATCTGGGAACTGGTGACCGGGATGGTTTCGAAAACGGAGTTGTCGGCGCTGCGCAAGATGGTGATGGTGCCGGAGGCACCTTTGCGGATGATTTCATTGAAGTTGACCCGGAGATTGGAAGCGATGGGCAGACCGCCGCTTCCGTCGGCCGGAGTGAAGAAGACGACGGTGGGTGGGGTCACGTCCACCCCGGTGGTCTCGGTGACAGTGAGCTTGAGTGCGGGATCACCCGGGTCAAAGGTGTTGCCTTTACCCGAAAAGGTGATCGCGTCTGGTGCGTTCACCGCAGCGAGGATGATGCTGAAATCCTCACCGGTGTTGATGCGAGCCGCCAAGGTGGCGCTTGCGGTCGGACTCAGGCTGAGAGTGAACGTGTTGAAGGTCGGATCGACCGTCGTGGGAGTGTAGCTGAACTGGCCGAGGGAGACGGGCGCGTTAGTGAACTGGGACGGATCAATCCCGTTGGCAATCGCTGGGTTAAAGGTTTTTCCAGTTGGTCCATCCGTCGTCAGGAAAAACTCGAATTGCGTTCCGGTAGTGAAGGAACGGAAATTTTGTCGCAGGGTGAATTCGGCGGTGGTCACGCCGGTGATCTGGGAGGCTCCGGACAATCCGAAATCGAGCCTGGTGAAGTTGAACACGCCCACATCGAACCGGGCGAAGTTCGCCTGACCGTTCCCCTCCGCGTAATAATCCGCCACGATGGATGCGCCGGTGGGTCCCACTTTCCAACCGTTGACAAACGTCTCCGTGGCGGTGGGCAGCACGGCGGGGGCACTCGTCGTGAAATTCCAGGCGGTCGCAGCACTGAGTCCGGCGTAAACGTTCCCGGCCAAATCCTTGATCGCTCCGGCGGGGATTTCAATGTAGTAGCCGGTGGAACTCGCAAGGTTCGCGCCTGGCGTAATCGTCACCAAACTGCCGTTGATCGTGACTTGAGCGGAGGAAACGGCGATCGTCTCCAGCGTGGAGTTGTCGCTGCTGCGCTTGATGACGATGTTGCCGGTGCCCTTTTGCACGGACTCGTTGAAGGTGACGGTTGGCGTTGTGGTCACGGGGACGTTCGTGGCGTTGTCCAGCGGTGCGAACGCTGTGGCCAGCGGTGCGGCGGTATCGCGGGTCACGGTGGCAACAATCTTCAAGTTATCGATCCGGTTGTTACCCGTCGTGTTCGTGGCCCCGCTCAACGTGTAGCGGAGCCGCACATTGGCTTGGCCATCGAGGGCATCGATTGAACTCAAATCGACCGTGGCCAGAGCGAATGTAGTGCTGGTCGTCGCGGTGTTCACCCCGGCCAAGGTGGTGAAAGATCCATTGCCCACACTGTATGACCAAGATCCGGTGGGGAAGCCGGTGGTCGTTCCCCGCGTGGCGAAGGTGACAATCGGGTCGGCATAATCCGCAAGATTCAATTGCAGCTCGATGTAGGTGCCGTTTCCGGCGTTCGAGACCAAGCTCAAAGAGGCTCCCGCGGTGTCGAGACCGATGGCGTTGGTCGTGGAGCCGCCAAAATCATCGACCAGACCCGTCCAACCAGTTAAGGATAGCGTTCCGTTCCCTTGGTTCGCGGCGATGGAGGTCGGCACCCCGCCGCTTCCTGGAGCCGAAGCCGTAGCGATGGATAAACTGTTGAAGTTCCAATAGGCAACCGTCTCCGTCTGCGCCTGCAGGGATGCGATGGCGGCGAGGTTGAAAAAGAGAGCGAGAGGCGCGAGCGGACGGGGTGAATTCATGGGTTGAGGCGCGAAAACCCCAATGCTTGATCAAGGTTCGCGGCTTTGCATCGGCTTCACCGTGAATGATCCGTCACATTCCCGGACCCGCGCCGGGGAAGATTCGGAGGGATTCGTTCGTCATGGACCGCCCGCCCGCCCATCCCTTTCGTATCGTTTCGGTCGTTTTCCTCCAATGATCCGCTTGCTCCATGAACTGATTTTGCGCTACCTCGCGCGGCATCGGGTCATTGCCCTGCTCGACGTGGCCAGTGTGGCCATCGGCGTGGCGGTCTATGTGGCCATTCAATCCGCCAACGTCAGCGCCACCCGTTCCTTCCGCAGCGGGTTGGATCTGACGACGGGCCGCAGTCATCTCGAGGTGCGGGGGCAGGGGCTGCCGGTGGCGGAGGAGCGCTTCCCCGAGGTCCGCCGGTTTCCGGGAGTCGAGGCGGCCACGCCGGTGGTGGAGGGTTACCTCACGCTGCCCGGCTTGCCCGGCTCTTACCTCCACGTGGTCGGCGTCGATCTGTTCACCAGCGCGCCCTTCGCCTCCCTTGGGGATCAGGTCACTGCGGTGGCGGGCTTTGATCTGGAGGCTTGGCTGGGGCGACCGGGCCGGATTTTGTTGCATGAACGTTTCGCGTCCGGGCACGGAATCAAGACGGGGGATCGGTTGACGGTGGAAAAGGACGGCCGCCGGGACGAGTTGACCGTCGCCGGGATCCTCCCGGTGCGTTCGCTGGGTCAGGATGCCGCCCCATCCCTGGCGGTGATGGATGTGGGTTGGGCCCGCGAGTTCCTCGGCACCGGGGGATTGACTTCGATCCAGCTCCGGCTCGTGGATCCGGGCGGGGCGGGGGCGCTGGCGGCCGCCCTAGGGGCCCGGTTGGGTGAATCCCACGTGGTCGAGGCTCCGCGGACCCGCAGCCTGCAAGTGCAGCGGATGCTCGATGGCTTCCAGTTGAATCTCACCGCCTTGAGCATGGTTTCGGCGTTGGTCGGCGTTTTTCTGATTTACAACACGGTGTCGGCCTCCGTGGTCCGGAGGCGGCGCGAGATCGGCATCTTGCGGGCCAATGGAGCGAGCCGCGGACAGATCTTCACCCTTTTTCTTGGGGAGGGGCTGCTGCTCGGCGTGCCGGGCGTTCTCCTCGGCCTGCCGACCGGGGCGCTCTTGGCTCAGGCCCTGGCGGGTTCGGTTTCCGAGACGATCTCGTCCCATTACGTGCTCATCGATGTGGCTCGCGCGGCGGTTCCACCGGGGCATTTGCTGGTGGCCGCGCTTTACGGACTGGGCTCGAGTTTGGCCGGGGCTTGGTTGCCGGCCCGGGAGGCGGCCCGGCTCACGCCCTTGGAAGCGCTGCGGCCTCACCGTGTCGCCACCGACGGCCGCGGGCCGGTGCGCCAGTGGCTGATGGCGGGCTTGGTTCTTCTGGCCTTGAGCGCCGGATCCTCCTGGCTGGCCTTGGCCGCGGGCCCTGCTTGGTGGAGTTTTGCCGCCTGCTTTTTCCTGGTGTCCGGCTTTGCCCTGGCCACTCCGTTTTTGAGTTGCCTCATCGCCGCCTCGTTGCGGCATCTTCTGCGGTTCCTTCCCGGGAACGTCCTCGCCCGGGTCGCGGTGGAGAACTTCGAGCGCTCGTGGAACCGGTCCGCGGTGACGGTGGCGGCCTTGATGACGGCGCTGGCGATGACGATTGGCGTTTCCGTAATGGTCTCCTCCTTCCGGGCGACGGTGGCCGCGTGGGTGGCGCAATCGATGAAAGCGGACCTGTATGTCACCCCGGCCTCGAACGAGGTGACCGGGTTCCAGGATTTTCTCCCCGGGGAGTTTGTCGAGGCGCTGAGGTCGCATCCCGGAGTCGAGGCGGTGGAGACCTACCGCCAGGTGCCGCTCAGCCTTCCCGGCAAGCCGCCCTTCCTGCTCGCGGCGGTGGGGAATCCCGGCGCCGGGGAGCTTCGTTTCACCAGCGGGAGGCGCGAGGAAAAGCTCCGGGCTTGGTTGCGTCCGGGCGCGGCGTTTGCCACGGAACCTTTGGCGCGCCGGCTCGGATTGGCGGAGGGAGACAAACTGAACCTCCCGACGCCGTCCGGGGAGATCGCCTTGACGGTGGTGGGGATTTATCACGACTACAGTGACGACCGGGGGAAACTGGTGGTCCCCGCCGCCGCCTTTGAGTCCTGGTGGCAGGGGGATCAACGTCTGCATTCCGTGGCGGTGACGCTGCGGCGCGGCGCGGACCCGGGGGCGGTCCGGGAGGCGACCGGAAGGGACCACCGGTTGGCGTGGTTGAGCAATGCGGATCTGCGGAAACGGGTGTTCGATGTCTTCGACCAGACGTTCGCGGTGACCTACATCCTCCGCACCATCGCGGTCGTGGTGGCCATTCTCGGGGTGAGTCTGGCGCTGACCATTCTGGTGATGGAACGGACCCGGGAAACCGGAATTCTGCGGGCGACCGGGGCGAGCCAGATGCAGGTGCAGCGTCTTTATTGGCACGAAGCCGGGATCATCGGATTGGCGGGGAGCCTGATCGGGATGGGGTGCGGGCTCGGGATGTCCTGGATCCTGATCCGGGTGGTGAATTTGGCGTTCTTCGGCTGGACGATCGAGCTGCGCCTGCCTTGGGCCGAGATTTTGGGGACGCCGTTCTGGGTCATCCCTGTGGCCGTGTCCGCGGCGATCTATCCGGCATGGAAAGCTTCTCTCCTGCCGGTGAACGCCGCGGTCCGGGCCGATTCGTAAAGGGCCTGTTGAGCAACCCCGGGCTCAGCCGACCAGAGGCAGGTTCGAACCCGTGGAACGCGAGCCCTCGTTGCGGGCCGGCTTGGAACCGGCCGGAGCAAGGAGATCCGCCTTGGCTTGGAGGCTCTTGGCCAGGGTCATGGCCTGCTCGGCTTCGCTCCGGAGGCGTTGCAGACCCGCTTCCGCGCGGGCGAGGGTTTCCCGGGCTTGATCCGCTTGGACCTTGGCCTTCTCCGCCAGTTGGCAGGCGTATTTCCAAAGCTGGAACTCCGCAGCGGAGTCCGATTTGCCTTCGTGCAGCGCTTGGGGCGCCACGGGGACGGATCTCGGGGCGTCGGGGAGGGGATGCTTGCGGGGCCGTCCGCGGCGGCGCGCGGGGAGAGCCTCGACCGGGGCTGCCAACGCTCCCAAGGCGGCCGGGATCGTGGGGGACGGAGCGGCCTTGGGAGCGGTCTGGGCCGGTAGTCCTTTCCCGACGACAAAGTCTGCCCAACGGGGATCGGACGGAGGCAAGTTGCGCTCCAGTTCCCCGAGAACGTTCTGCAGGGCCGAACGCACCCGTTCAGCGGCCTGAGTGCGGCAGCTGACGCCGATGCTCCAAGCCCGGCTGTGTTCGGTGGACTGGTGGAATGCCTCCTGTAACTCCTGGCTGCGCTTGGCAAGGTGGGCCGCGGTCGTCTCGTTGGTCGGAACCTCGTGCTCGGGGTGGGCCTTGAAGTAAGCGGTCAGTTTGTCCAGCAGCTCGATGCGTTCGGGCCCGGTTCCCGGGGTCTGCAGGGAATTCTGGAAGCCAGCCTGCGCCCAAGCGGCCGACCACTCTTCACCGAGATGGGGCCGCAACGCCTCTTTGGCGCGGGTGATCGATGACCCGGACAGAAAGTGGGCCTTGGCAAGGGCCGGCCCGATGGTGTGCATGAAGATGGGGGACGGTTTGTCATAGCGGGCATCGGAGGCAGCCAGGTCGCGGAGGGCGGACTCCGCGGAGGTGCGCACAGAATTGGGAATGTCCAGCGTCTTCGCATGAAGATGGAGTCCGGCCACGAGGTGTTGTCCGGCCCTCTCAAGTTGATCAATTTGCTTCGGTAATTTCATTTGGCTGATTCCCATGGATAACGTTCGGGTGAAACACTCCGTAATCCCGTATTTCCAAGTCCTTACACTACGGGTTCGAATCTGAAATCAAAGAAAAAAATACCGTAGGATTGTTTTTTTCATGAATTTGCAACCCAGTTCGCGTGGTTATACTTTACCGAGTTTTGGATAGCAATCCGCCGCCAACGATCGCCACAGTGCAAGGTTTTTCCGGTCTGCGTGACTGTCCTCTGGTTTGGGTGTTTCCAGGCAGCCCGGGGTGGTGGCGAACCTCGGATCATCGACCATGCGGCGGAACGCCTCCCGGCCGGGGGATCCCTGACCGATATGCTCATGCCGATCGATCCTCGAGCCGAGGGGCTTCTTGGAGTTTTTGAGGGGGAACCCGAGCAATCGTTTCAGACCGAGGCTGGACTCCACCTCGTGGACCGCCGCTTCCCAACCCGCCTCGGTCCGTCCATCGTGGCTGGCTGCAAAAAAACGGGCGGTTTCGAGACAAATCCCGGGACGGTCCGGGGATCGCCCCTGTCCGATGAGGGCCGCCGGATGGCCGATCCGGTAGCCGGGAAAGGATCCCTGCCCGGCCGTGTTTTCCAGGGTGATGCGGACCCGGGAACCTGCCGTGGCGCCAAAATCGGTGTCGAGTCCGGCCACGATGTTCGCCAGTGCGACTTCCTCGCCATGAACGGGATGTGCGTTCGGATGTATCATGAGGAAAGGTAGGGCTAAGGCGTCGGCGCGGCCGATTTCGTGGATCAGGGATGGGATCGATTTCTGGCGGTTGGGTGAGGGCGGGGCCCCGAGGGTGTTGAGATCCCCGGTGTGTCCAAAGACACAAGCCATCGGACGGCGGGCCGGTTCCTCATGATAGAGCGTGCAATCCTCTTTAGAGCAGGGTTTCACGACCCATCGCAGGTTGTTTTCACGAAGATCCGGACGACTTCGTATCCGGCCGCGGCTCCGCCTTCCAACCTGCGGGCAACCGGAACAGGAAACCGCCGGGACTTCGGAGCGCGGAGACTGGTCTCCGCTTTCCGCCCGAAGCTTGCTGAGGCGGGGAGAACGGCGAGCGGTGAAGCGGGATGAGGATCGTTTTGCCGGCGGGACGCCCGCAACACGTTTCAGCCGGGACGGCTGTGTCCCGACCAGGCTGTGAAGGGAGCCACCATCATCCCGCTTGACTGCGCGCCTCAGAAGGTAGCCCGGACCTCAGTCCGGAACTCCTCCCTTCGATCCAGCCATGGAAGGACTCAGCGGTCGCCCGACTGCCTTGGAGCGCCGCCGGGAGCGCCGCCGCCGGTGGAGGAACCGGAGGGTGGATTGAACTTGCGGTTGGCCGCCGCAGTTCGGGGCGCGGTTTCATCCGAGGCCGCGATTTCCCCGGACTCGAGCAGCTTCATCAAGGGCGGGTGCTCCATGGCCCTCTGCGTGACTTGGCCGGTTTTTCCGGGGCTGAGAAACAGTTTTTTGCCTCCGGGAAGGGGCACGCTGAGCGGTTTGGGTGTTTTGTTGGTGATGTTCATCGCGAGGGGCGCCTTGCGGGACGGATCAGGGTGGGCTCGAAAACGGGTTGCGGTCGTTCCTTTTCTCCGTGCAACACCCTAACTCGTCGCTTCCGGAAGTCCAGCGGGTGGATCGGCGACTTGTTCCGCCACATGGTCGCGGCCCCGGTAGAAGCGGGCCGCCAGGGCGAAGAGGGCGGCGGTCGCCGCCATGAGTCCGGTGAAGAACCAGAAATAGGCGGAACCTTCCAACCGGGTTTGTCCGCCGGCATACCAGGAGCGGTTGAAGAGCCCCTTGGGCCCGCGTTCTCCGGGGGCCGGGCCGATCCCGAGTTCCGATTTGCGCCGGTCCAGCCACGTCGGCCTGGCTTCGGCCGGAGTCTCCCCGGGGCGCCGCGTCAGGATCACCCCGAGGTCCCACGGGGTGTTGGGGGTCCCATCCGGGCCGTCGCTGGAAAGACGCGCGGTTTCGGAATTCAGCAGGACGTAGCGCAACGGTCGGTTCCACGGGTCCCTCAGGTCCGCGATGGCGCCGATGCCGTCCGGTGTCTTCGGGAGCGCTTCGCGGGTCGGGGAAGCCGCGGCGGCGGACTCGATCCGGTGGATCGCCTCGGTCAGGACCGGAGATGCGCCGGAGATCACCTCTCCCCCTTCCCCGAGCCGGAGGTCGTCGGTGGTTGCGCCCCGGCCGTCGAAGCCGGGATGAGGAGCGTCCGGGGTCAAGGGAACGGCCGGGACCTGAATGGCATGGTTCACCCCGGCGGTGAGGAAATTCCCGGCCGCCACGGAGAAGAGGTAGAGCGACATCACGAGGGACTTCATTTTCCGGGGAGCCTGGGTGTAGGCGAATTCGAGCGCGGTGATGGAGACGAGCACTTCGCTGGCGGTGAGGAGGGCGTAGGCGAGGATTTGCCAGATGATGTTCGGCCTCTGGCCGGTCTCGATCCAGACCTGGATGAGACTGGAGAGGGCGAATGCGATCACCATGAGCGCCAGCCCGGTGCCGATTTTGCGCAACGGGGTGAAGCGCCAGACTCTTTCCACGGCGGGATAGACGCCATAGGTGAAGGCGGGGATGAAGAGGAGGATGAAAAAGGAATTGATCGACTGAATCTGGGAGGGGAGCCACTCCACGCCGAAGAGGCGGCGGTCCATGTCTTGCGCTTGAAAAATCCAGGAGGATCCGGTCTGATCAAAGAGGGCCCAAAAGACGGCGACAAAGAGGAAGAGCACGGTCAGTTGGCCGAGGGCTCCCAATCCGTCACGGCTCAAGGTTTGCCGCAGAAAGGCAGGGCCGCCGGGCGGGATATGGATGAACCGGTGCCTTCCCATCCAAAAGACCAAGGTGGCGAGAGCCATCAGAAGGCCGGGGAGGCCGAAGGCCAGATGAGGGCCGTGCCATTCCAAAAGCGACGGGATGAGCATCTGGGAGGCGAGCGCTCCGAGGTTGATGCTGAAATAAAAGGCGGCGAAGATTTTGGGAAGCAGGTGATGATTGTTCGGCCCGAATTGATCGCCCACGTGGGCGGACACACAGGGCTTGATGCCGCCCGAACCGAGCGAGATCAGGGCAAGCCCGCCCAAGAGCCACCAACCCGCCGGACCGCCGACTCCCATGAAGGCCAGGGTGAAATGGCCGAGGCAGTAGACCAGGGAAAGCCAGATGATGATCTTGTATTTTCCAAAAAAGGCGTCCGCGAGGATGGCCCCCAAAAACGGGGTGAGATAGACCGCCATATTGAAATAGTGGTAGCGTTCGTTCGCCGCCGCCTCGGACATGGCCGTCTCCGGTGTCGCTCCCATGAGATGGAGGTAGTCCGCCATGAACACGGCGAGGATCGCCTTCATGCCATAGAAACTGAAGCGCTCCGCGGCCTCGTTCCCGATGATGTGCGGGATTCCGGAGGGCATCGAAGCGGTTTCCGAGGGCGTGGTGCGATAGGCTGGACCGGCCATGGGGGAATCTCAGCCGGGGAAGAGGGGGGACGCAAGGCAATCCGCTCGGGAAGCCGGAAAAAACAAGGCAGCCCGGCTGTTGGTTCCGTCAGAAAAAAAACCCCCAAACTGACGAAACAGGAAACAACCGGACTGCCTCTGGTGCCGGGTTACCCCGGCTGTGTGGAGATGATGGCCAAAAATGGCGGGATTGCAAGGCGGGAATCCTAAAAAGTTTTCCCGGGAAAGATCTCCGCGAAGACGCCTCCCCCCAGCAGGACTTCCCCCTCGTAAAACGCGCAGATTTGCCCCGGGGTGAGGGCCCGTTGGGGGGTGGACCAAGTCACCATGGCCCGTCCCGGAGCGTTTTCCAGCGGCTCGAATCCGATGGCTACGGCCCGGGAGCGGTAACGCGGCGCGGCCTCGATCCGCCGGGGCGCGGTCAGCGGTTGATTGCAGAAGGTGATGCCGGTGACCAAGGAAGCCTCCGCGTAAAGACCCGGGGTATCCGGTTGATCAAAGCCGACCACCAGTTCCCGGGTGGCCGGGCGCTTTTCCACCACGACGAACGCCTTGTTTTCGGTGTTGGACGGGACGCCGATCCCCTTGCGCTGGCCGAGGGTAAAGAGGTGGAGACCGCGGTGGGTGCCGACCTTGCGTCCGTCGATGGTGACGATATCGCCCGGTTGATCGGGCACGTGATGGCGGAGGAAATCGGACATCTTGATCTCGCCGATGAAGCAGATCCCCTGGCTGTCCTTTTTGGCGGCGGTGGGGAGGCCGTGGCGGGCGGCGGCTGCGCGCACCTCCGGCTTGGTGAGGTGGCCGACCGGGAAGAGGGCGTGCCGCAGTTGCGGTTGCCGGAGCAGGGCGAGGAAATAGCTCTGGTCCTTGTTCGGGTCCACCCCGCGGAGGAGGTCGCGGGTCCCGTCCGGATTCTCCCGGAGGCGGGCGTAATGGCCGGTGGCCACGAAGTCGTAGCCCTCGGCCAGGGCGTGGTCGAGGAAGACGCCGAACTTCATCTCGCGATTGCAGAGCACGTCCGGATTCGGCGTGATCCCCTCGGTGTAGCCGCGCAGGAGGGAATCGACCACCCGTTCCCGGTAATCGCGCATCAGGTTGACGACCTTGAATTCGATCCCGAGGGTTTCGGCGACGGCGCGGGCGTCGCGGATATCCTCCTCCCAAGGACAGTGGCCGGCGATGTTTTCCTCGTTGATCCAGTTCTTCATGTAGGCGCCGGTGACCTCGTGCCCCTGTTGCAGGAGCAAGGCCGCCGCGACGCTGCTGTCCACGCCGCCGGATAATCCCACGAGTATCTTCGCCATCGGTCCGCCCGGAGAATCAAGATAGCATCATCCGGCAAAGAATCACGGAGGCGATGATTCCGGAGAGATCGCCGCCGAGGCCCGCGAGGATGGCGTGCCGACTCCGCCGCACCGAGACCGAACCGAAATACACGGAGAGCACATAGAAGGTGGTCTCGGTGGACCCGAACATGGTCGCGGCGGTGTATTTGATCAGGTCGGGAATCTCCGGCCGGGAAAGAATTTCCGCCATGATTCCGGCCGAGCCGCTGCCGCTCAACGGACGCATCAGGGCCAGGGGAAGCAGTTCCACCGGGAAACCGATGAGATTGAGGACCGGGGAAACCAGCCATTGCAGGAGGGTCAACGCCCCGGAGTCCCGGAAAAGGCCCATGGCCACGAGGATCGCCACGAGGAAAGGCATGATGCGGACGGCCACCTCCCATCCCTCCTTGGCGCCTTGGACGAATTCCTCGTAGATCTTCACCCCGCGGATCGTGGCCGCCACGGTGAAGAGCACGAACAGGCAGGGGATCACCAGCGCCGAGCCGGAAACGAGCAGGCCGCGCCATCCCTCCGGACGGGTCGCGGCCGCTGCGGCCCCGGCCTTTTCCTTGAGCGCCCGGGCCGCGCCCGAGACCGCTTCCTGCCGTTGCAGCAGCTCCCCCAATCCGGATTTCGCGAGGAAAGTTTCCCGCAGGGAGGGCTGCAGCTCGAACGCCACCACCGTCGCCAGCAGGAGCACGGTCAGGATGCCGAGAACCCAGCCCCATAGGGGAACCGGCCGGGCCGCCTCCGGTTCGGCATCGGCCAGGGCCTCCGTCCCGTCCGTTTCCGGGATCGGCCCGGCTTCGGCCAAGGCGAAGCCGGGGAGGCCTTGCAGAAGCCGCGCCAGCAACACCGCCACGGTGGCGGCGCAAACCGTGGCCAGAATGGTCGGAAGGAGAATGCCGTGCGGGTTCGGGATTCCGGCGGCCGACACGTAAATGAGCGAGGTGGCGGGGATCAAGGTCACGGCGCTGGTGTTGAGCGCGAGGAAGGTGACCATGGAATTGGTGGCCGTGCCGGGGCGCGGATTCAGCTTGTTGAGTTCCTGCATGGCCTTGAGACCGAGCGGGGTGGCGGCGTTTCCGAGGCCGAGCATGTTGGCGGCCATGTTGAGAATCATGGCCCCCGTGGCCGGATGGTCCGGCGGGATCTCCGGAAAGAGAAGCCGCATCACCGGCCGCAGCGCCCAAGCGATGCCGCGCACCAGACCCGCCTTGTCCGCGAGCCGGAGCATTCCCAACCAGAGCATCATCCCGCCCACCAGCCCCAGGGCCAGGGTGATCGCGGATTTGGCCGAGGCGAAGGCACCCTCGGCGATGCTCTGGTCCCCCGAGATCCGGCCGAGTAACCCGGCCACGAACACGCCCGAGAGAATCAATCCCAACCAAATGAAGTTCAGCATGCAGCCTCTTCACTATCCGATTTCCCGGCGCGGACCAATCTTTTCCGGGAACTTTGCGAAAACCCGCGCGGCGCCCGACTTTCCGGTTGGTCGGAGCGCCTTTTGCGCCTATGGACTCTTCTCAACATGGCCAAAAAACCGGTAGTGCTCATCATTCGCGACGGCTGGGGTTGGAACCCCGGGGGACAAGCCACCGCGCAAAAGGACGCCAACGCCACCCTGCTGGCGCAAACGCCGTTTCATGAAACGCTCTTCGCCACCTGGCCGCACAGCCACCTGCGCACCAGCGGCGAAGACGTCGGTCTCCCGGAGGGCCAGATGGGGAACTCGGAGGTCGGTCACCTCAATCTCGGCGCCGGACGCATCGTGTATCAGGATCTGACCCGGATCGGCAAGGCAATCCGCGACGGCGAACTCGGGACCAACCCGGTCCTCCGGGAAGCTTTCGCCAAGGCCCGGGGCCACCGGCTCCATCTCATCGGGCTGGTCTCCGATGGCGGCGTCCACAGCCATCAGGAACATCTCGTGGCCCTCGCGAATGCCGCCAAGGCCGCCGGAGCGGAGGAGATCTGGGTCCACGCCATCACCGACGGCCGCGACACTTCCCCCACCGGCGGGAAGGGATATCTCGCCTTCTGCGAGGCCAACCTCGCCGCCTCCGGAGCCAAAATCGCCACGCTGGTGGGACGCTACTACGCGATGGACCGCGACAAGCGCTGGGAGCGGACCAAACTCGGCTGGGACGCCATCGTCCACGGGATCGGCCGGATCGAGACCGGGCTGCCGAGCGAAGTGCTGGCCCGGGAGTACGCCGAGAAGGTCACCGATGAGTTCATCAAGCCCCATATCTTCCTCGGCGCCAACGAACAACGGATTCGCGACGGCGACGTCGTCCTCTTCTTCAATTTCCGGGCCGACCGCGCCCGGCAGTTGTCGCTGGCCTTCTTGCGCCCCGGGTTCGACGGATTCGAACGCGGCGCCGTCCCCCGGGTCCATTACGTGACCCTGACCGAATACGACGAGACCTACGGATGTCCCGTCGCCTTCCCGCCGCAAGCGCTCAACGACGTCCTCGGCGAGGTGGTTTCGCGCGCCGGCCTGACCCAGTTGCGGCTGGCGGAAACCGAGAAATACCCGCACGTCTCCTATTTCTTCAACGGGGGGCTCGAAGAACCTTACCCCGGCGAGGTCCGCCAGATGATCCCGTCCCCGAAGGTGGCCACCTACGACCTCCAACCCGAGATGAGCGCCCCGGAAGTCACCCGGTTGCTGCTCGACCGGATCTCCGAATTCGACCTCGTTATCGTCAACTACGCCAATCCCGACATGGTCGGGCATACCGGCGTTCCCGAGGCGGCGGTGCGCGCCGTGGAAACGGTGGACGATTGCGTCCGCCAGGTCGTGGAGGAGACCCTCCGGCTCGACGGTCAACTCCTCATCACCGCGGACCACGGGAATTGCGAATTCATGCGCAATGCCGACGGCTCGCCCCACACCGCCCACACCACCTTTCCGGTGGACGTTTTTTACGTCTCCAACGAACCGCAACGGTATGGCCTGGCGGACGGCATTTTGTGCGATGTCGCACCCACCTTGCTCGATCTCCTCGGCTTGCCGAAACCGGCGGCGATGACCGGCAAAAGTTTGCGGGTGGAGCGGACCTGACCCGATCCCCGGAGGCGGGGACTGAAAGCTCTACCGATGGTGGGACTCGAACCCACACTCCCGAGGGAATACGATTTTGAATCGCACGCGTCTACCGTTCCGCCACATCGGCGCACTGGGAACCCCAGCGGAGTGGCAGAGTAAACGGCGGTGGAATTTGCGCAAGTTGTTTTGGGCGGAGGATCACGGGCAGTTCCGTTGATCCCAATCCGTTTCAATCCGCGAATTTGATTTGAATCCGCAAACCGGTCAAGGCACGGTCCCCCCACTCATGACCGATCTCTCCTCTTCCACCGTCGTCGTCACCGGCGGCTCGCGCGGCTACGGCGCGGGCATCGCCGCCTCGTTCGCCAAGGCCGGGGCCAAGGTTTGGATCACCGGTCGCAACGAGGTGAAGCTCCGGGAAGCCGCCGACCGGATCGGAGCGCGCCACCGGGTGGCGGACGCCTCCGACGGCGCGGCGTGGGACGGTCTTTTCGAGGAGGTGCTCGGGGCCACCGGCCGTCTCGACGTGTTGGTCAACAACGCGGGGGAGGGGGTCAAAATCGGGGAGGCCGCGGTTCAGGACGACGCCTCGGTGGAGCGCTCGCTGGCGAGCAATCTGACCGGAGCGATCCTCGGTTGCACCCGGGCCGCGCGAATTATGAGCGGGCAGGGATCGGGCCTGATCGTGAACATCGGCAGCGCCTGTTCCACCCACGCCTGGGCCGGTTGGGGCGTCTATTCGGCGGCAAAGGCCGGACTCCTCATGTTCTCGCGCTGCCTTCTCGCCGAGTTGCGTCCCCACGGCGTCCGCGTGACCTCGATCCTCCCCTCATGGGGACAGACCGACTTCACCGAAGGCGCCCATCTTCCCCCGCGGGACCCCGAAGTGCTTGCCAAATGCATTGCTCCCGGGGAACTCGGGGACCTCATCGTCCAGATCGCCCGGCTCCCCGCGCACCTCGTCACGGAGGAAGTGAAACTCTGGCCGACCGTGCAGCCGATCGGGCAACTGTAAGGAACTGCCAAGCCACCGCGGACACCGCTCCCCTTGGACTGCGCGCGACCCGTCGCGCGCACTCCAAACCTCACTTCGGCGCGGGCCCGCGTCCGGGCAAGGGCGTTGCATCTGCCTGCGCCGGTTTCCCTCATGAAACGTCTCCAACTCCAATCTTGGAACCCATCGCCCGGGTGCCGTGCCCGCTCCAACGCCGGGAGCGCCAGATCTGCTTGATTCCTGGCGCTCGGATCGTTACGACCGACGCCAACCGTGGCTTTCCCCGTTTGGTGTCAGGCAAAATGACCTGGGATCATGGTGAGTTCCTGATGTTCAGCGCGCATCGAGCCTGACACCAAAAACCTTCCAGCCTGCTTGCCTACGAGCCGGAGCGATGCGTCTCTTGACAAGCTGCGGAGGGACACTTGAGACGACGCTCAGCACTCCGGCGCAAGCCCATTCCCCTCACCCAAAACTACACTCCAGCCCCAAGAATCTCCTTGCCAAATCCCAGGAGCCACGATTCAATACAATCGACTAACGCACCCGCATGATGGAGGCGGGGTAACACCCTGAAACTCCCTCCGGCGGCCAGAACAAGTTATTGGCAACGGGAGGGTTAATTGGACTGTTCTGCTCCATAGAATGAGTGAAGAGGAGGAAATCAACCACCCATACTGGGGACGAATTCGAAGGCAATCTGGAATCGGTGATTGGAACCTTGAGCTTACGGAGGAATGGCCGGGAATTGGATCGATCAGAATCAAGGCTCGTTTTCAGAACCCCGATGATTTGGTCATCCAGCAGAACTACACGAAGCTTCGGGAGAATTGGGAAGATATTTGGCCGCGAATTCTCCGCCGGACCAATGAGATGAAAGCCACGTATGGTTATCAGGACACCCCGATTGATCGCGAAAGCGATTGGTTCAGCCTTAGACTCCCAGTCACCGATCTTGCTACCGATCCAGAATGGAGCATCATGTTGCAAGCAGAGGAGGCCGGTTGGCTTCTCGATTTCAAAGGCTTGCAGGACTTTGGAGGACAAGGGGTCTTTTGAATGACGACACGCAAACAAACTAGAGCAGAACCAGGCGGAGCACGTCGAACGCTGATCGCGTCGAGTGTCCGCTAGCGTTCGGTAACTCGTATGTCACATACGATCGGTTTATATCACCCAGAAGCGGACCTTCACATTGATGAGATTCTTTCCAGCCAATTCCAGGTGAAAAGAAAGCCTAAGAGATTTGGCCCCAGGAGACTAGAGGGAATCCATTACACGATTTCGAGGGTGCGAGAACATATCGAAATTTCTGAACTCCCGCCGTTTGAAGACCGCCCGTTCCGATCTCTCATGTGCTTCGCAACAACAAAGCATCTGACGCTCCTCCGGGAGGTGGTGGACACATTGAAGGCCAAAGGGGCAAAGGACTTGATGGAATGGATAGTGGAAACAGGAACCCAAAAGTCGGGAACTGATGGTTCTAGCGACTAGCGTCATCGTTGACGCAGAACCGGACGCATGAGAAGTGGATCGTACCATCTCCGAAGCGGTTTGACACCGGGTCGTCCAAGGGGAACGCTAGTGGGCAGAGTGAAACCTTACTAAGTCTTTATGAATACTCAATTTACCGCAATTATCAAGAAGGAGGAAGACTGGTGGATCGGCTGGATTGAAGAGGTTAGCGGCGTAAACGCTCAGGAGCTTACGAAGGAGAAGCTCATCGAGAGCCTCAAGGAGGCATTGATCGACATCATCGAACTGAATCGTGAGGAGGCGCGCCGCGAAGCCGTGGGCGACTACGAGGAAGTCTCGATTCTGACATGAAGCGTGACGAACTTTTACGGCATCTACGGAAACATGGCTGCGAACTGCTCCGTGAGGGCGGCAGCCACTCTATCTGGTGGCACCCTGAGACAAAGCGGAAATCGTCAGTTCCACGACATCGAGAACTCAGAGAGACGATTGCCAAGAAGATTTGCAAAGATCTCGACATCCCGCCCCCCTGACTTTTGGACTTCGCGATTTCTTTGCCGCGCATTCATCATGAAATGGAGACACACCGAACAAGGCGGCGCACAGCAACACCTGATTGGTGTGCGTGGCCGCTGACGTTCGGCGATAGACTTGAAATGAGGACAATATTGGTTTCAATTAGCGCTACGGCGGCCATCGCCGCCGTAGTTTTTTTCGTTGTTACTGACCGAATCGCACCACCGCCTATAATTAATGGTCAGGTTATAAGGATTGCATCGATCCGAGGCACGAAACGTGAACTAGTTGTCCAGTCTCCGTTTGTGCTTCTGCGGCATGTGGCGGCCTTAAATGGAACTTGTTATTTAGTGCGCGACGCAAGCGGTGGTGAGTTTTGGGTGGGTGACTACTCAATCGGCTGCTGTCTTGTAAATTGGGCGGAGCCGTTGGTAACAGATCTACCAGTGGTGGATTTAACCTGGGCGAATCCGGAGCTTCACAACCGATTGTTGCTCACGATTCTGCGTGATGCTCCGGATAGCTTCTCCCACGCGGAATTTGACCGTCATTATCCACGGCGGACCTCAGAGTGGGGTCGTTCGATAAGGAGATCTTGGTATAAAATCTCGTATTACTGGGCAAAGTAGGACGATGAGAAAAGCACAACCGAACAATAGCATCCACCGGACACCTGAACGGCACCGGTGATGCTGGACGTTCGCTTTGAATCCTGACTACCACGAATGATTCACCCCAGCCAAGAGTGCCTGGCAAGATTCGAAGGTGATTGCGGCGAGAATCTCGCCGAGTTCGCGTTTGTGGCTAGGTTCCAGGATAAGGAAGAACGGGATGTAAAGTTGATCTTGGGATTGCCATTCACGCGTGCGGGGCATGGTGATACGATCTGGATCCGGGCAGAACTTGAGGGATTGGAAACCACAATGGGACCGATCGGCGCCAACCATGGTTTGCAGGTAATCATTTTCGCCATGCGATACCTGCTCACCCGACTTGACGACCTCAGAGATAAGCATCACTGCGAGTACTACTGGAAGGATGAAGAAGGCGATGCCGAGCCAATTGACTTCCAGCAGTTCTTCGCCATCACCCGACTCGGTGGGCAAAGCTAGGCGCACCAAGCGTCACCAACTACCTCATAGGTTGGCGTGGCTGATTAGGTGCACTTTTGTAGAAATGGGCGTTCCCATCCCGTGACGCAGGCGAGAACTGCGGGAGTTGACCAATCCAGCAATCGCTGTCACGGTAAGCAGGGTGAAAGTCCGGGAGGTTGTGGCCATGATTGAGGCTGACGGGTGGCACCTCGTGCGAACCCGGGGAAGCCATCGCCAGTTCAAACATGGCATGAAACCCGGGCTGGTCACGGTCGCCGGGAAGCCTAGTGACGATCTGGCCCCCGGGACCTTGAACAGCATTCTGAAGCAAGCAGGACTAAAATGAGCCGCTATCTATTCATTATTGAAACTACAGAAAGTGGATTTTCTGCTTATTCTCCAGATCTTCCAGGATGCATCGCCACCGGTGCCACCCGGCAGGAAGTGAAGGACGCCATGCAGGAGGCCATTGAATTTCACATTGAGGGTCTCAGACTGGAGGGAGAGCTAGTTCCAGAACCTCGAACGGAGGCAGCCTTCTGCGAGGTCTGAAAGGTAGAACGGACGAACCATGACCACTGCGAACAATCGCATTCACCGGACACCTAAACGGCGCCGGTGATGCGGGACGTTCTCCTCATTAGTGGCCGACTAAATGAGAGTATATCTCGACAGCTGCAGTTTCAATCGCCCCTTCGATGACCAAGGCCAGCTCCGCATCCGCTTGGAGTCCGAGGCGAAGCTCGAGGTCCAGGAGCGAATCCGATCGGGGCGAGTCGAATTGATTTGGTCATACATGATCGACTTCGAAAACTCGGAGAATCCGTTCGAGGAGCGCCGAACTCGCATTGCGGACTGGCGCAAGCTGGCCACTGCAATCGTCGACTCAGACCCCTTGATTGTGACCAGGGCCGCGGAAATCCAGTCAAACGGACTGAAGCCGAAGGACAGTCTGCACTTAGCCTGTGCGGAAAAGGCCGCATGTGATAGGTTTATCACGACCGATGATCGAATGCTGAAACGGAGGCTGCTTTTATTACCAATGGAAATCATCAGCCCCATAGACTTCGTAATCGAATCCCCATGACAGATACCGAAATCAAGGTCGCAGGCATGCAGTTGTTGGCGGAAAAGCTCGGACTGGTAGAAGCCGAGCGCTTTGTCGCCCTGATTCAGCGCGAGCCATTTGACTACACAAAATGGCAGGAGGGACTCTTCGCCAACCTATCGGTCGCGGAGATCGATGCCGCTGCCCGCGCTTACCAAGTTCAAATGAAGGAGGAGAACCAGGCGGAGCACGGTGAACGCTGATCGCATCACGTGTCCGCTAAACGTTCGTCTTCAAAAAGTGCATGAAATCACTGCTGAATCCCATACCGCTCCTTGCATGCTTGTTCATAGCGTTTCTCCAGGTGGGATGCTTTCCATTGTTTGACTGCGCCAATAGTCTGCTGAAATCAGAACCAAATGGAGATGGCTTGGTTGCCGTAGTCTTCGAGCGAGACTGCGGAGCAACTACCGCCTATTCGTATCACGTTTCAATCATGCTCGAAAGCGAGAAGCTTGGGAACGATGATGCCGGAGAGGTTTACATCACAGAAGACCCAATCGATTCGATCAGATGGATAACCCCAAGAGAACTCGAAGTTACAACTTCCTCCGAGACTTCCTTCTTGAAAGAGAGTATGATTATGAACGTTCAAATAACTTATCGCAACGTCCACAGCGAAGCGTCGACAAACAATGACCACGAGACGAACAAGGCGGAGCACGCCGACCGCTGATCGCGTCGGGTGTCCGCTGACGTTCTCCTCAAGAAGAGTGCTGCGGCTGGTCATCGGCAGAAAAGCGGTGAATCGCGCCGAGTTCACTCGGACCGCCGGGGATTCCCCAACTCACCAACTTTTCGATCG
>JAGWVU010000090.1 GCA_018970725.1 Verrucomicrobiota bacterium | reverse complement strand
TATCCCTTCGCCCAAACAGGGGACGAATCCTCCGACTTCCTGCTCTACGACTGGATGAGAACCTCATGGCTCGAGGTCGAGATGGGTTCCGCGGGTTGGACGCCACTGGTTTTTCCGGTGGAGGGCGAGCCGGCTCCGCAGGCCAACCAAGTCGATTCCGAGACCCTGCAGCAGGTGCTCGAACTGTTGCGCCGGGAATCCTCCGTGCCCAATCCGCCGGCGCTCCGAATCTGGCTCCCCGCCGCGCTTCTCCTCGCCTTTCTCCTCTGGCGGACTTTCGGCCTCTGGCGCTTCCTTTGGCTGGAACCGATGCGCGCGTCCTCCGTCCCGTCCGCCACCCCTGCGGCGCGGGCTTTGCAGTTGCTCAGCGGGTTGACCATTCTCGACCGCTCGCCCGGCGAACCTCTCGAAGTCTTTGCCAAACGGTTGGGCGCCGCGCATCCCCGCCTCGGCGCGTTGTTTGGCCGGGTCTTGTCGGAACTGGAGATCGACTACCGCCGCCTTACCGGGGACAGACCTCCGGGCCCGCCCTCGCTCCGGCTCCGCTCGACCTATGCGGCGTTCCTCGCCTCCCTGGCCCTGATCCGTCCCTTGGCGCTGGCCGGCCTTTTTCTGCACCTGCCCCGCATCCGCCGCCAGCCTTTTGTCTTCACCCCACCATGACCCATCACCAAGCCCTCAATCTGTATGGAAGCCTTCGCGACCGACTCTCGCAACACGTGATGGGACGCGATTGCGACGATGCGACCCTGAGCACGATCGACCTGATTCTGATTGCCCTCATTACCGGCGGCCATGTCTTGCTCGAGGATTTCCCGGGCTCGGGGAAGTCGTTTCTCGCCGACCAACTCGGGAAGTCAATCCAATACGATCTCCCCTCACCGGCCGGTTCCCCGCTCGCCGACTTTCGGCGAATCCAATGCACCCCCGACCTGCTTCCCACGGATTTGACGGGCTACCTCGATGCCAGCCGGAGGTTCAATCCCGGCCCGGTCTTCTCCGTGGTTCTGCTGGTGGATGAAGTGAACCGGACGACACCGAAAGTTCAGTCCGCCCTCCTCGAAGCCATGGCGGAGCGGCAGGTCAGCGTCGAGAATGAAACTCATCCCCTTGGGAAACTTTTCTTCGTCATGGCCACCCAAAATCCGCTCGATCACATCGGCACGCACGACTTGCCGGCCGCCCAGTTGGATCGATTCCTGTTCAAGCGGAATCTCAAGCCGATTGCCCCTGCCTACGAGGCCCTCGTGATCACCCAGGGCGACGAGCATGAGCAAAGCCGTCAGGCCGTCAGGCACCGGATCGAGGCTCCTTCGACCGATCCAATCGCCGCCGTGCGGGCCAGCGAGATCCTCGCGATCCGCGATTGGTGCCACGCCAACACCCGGGCCCACCCGGATCTGGTGGATTGCATGATCCGGGTCGCGGACGACATCGCCGATCACTTCGGGCGCGATCGGGTCTACCGGACCTCCCCGCGCAGCAGCAAACTCTTGTATGGCGCGCTCAAGGTGTTCGCGGCCTTGTCCTCCGAACCGTCCGCACCGGGTCCTCAGGCCACGACCGCCCATTTGTGCTCCTTCGCGCGCGATTTTTACGTGCATCGGCTCGGGCTTCAGGCAGAGGAACTCCCGGAGGCGGCGGTTCGCGTGCAAGCGATCGTCCGGGAACGGGTCACGGCCTTTCAATTGCAACGCCGATGAACCGAGACTTCCGCACCGCCCTGCTGGTTCTGTGGGGGCTCGTCTTGCCGGTACCCGCCGCGGAGCCTGGAACGAACCCTGCGTCCTTTCATGCCCGGCTGGCCCAAAGCCGCGTGGATGATCTCTCCCATCTCACCGGACTGGCGGAAGCGACACTCAAGACTTCGCCCGGCGATCCTTTCGCGCTGTTTGTCCTCGCCCAATCCCAGCTTGAGGGAGGCGCCCTGGCCGCAAGCCTGCGCGGATTTCAACGGACCGCCTCCCTGTTTCATGAGAGACCGCAGACGCTCGAAGGTTCTCAAGTCCACTGGCCCTCCCTTGTCCAGTATCGGATCGCCTCTTGTTTCGGTGCGATGGCGCGCCCGGCCGAGGAACAGCGCTGCCTCGAGGCCTACCTCGCGCAGGGATTCGATCGTCATGAACAGGTCAATCTCATCCAATCCCCGGCCATCACCCAGCTGATCAACTCGCACGTGAAAACCGGCCACCTGACCCGGGCTCGCGAATGGCTGCAACAGGCCGGTGAACGGGGCGTGCCGAGGCTCGACATGGAATGGGTCCGTCTCGAACTCTACGAGGACCGGACGGGCGAGACCGCCTCCGCCCGTTTGCAGCGGCTCATCCGCTCCGCCGGAGGTCTCGGTTCCAGCGCCGTCCCGTTGGAGTGGACGCTCTATTCCGGCTTCCTCTCCGGTTATCTCGGAGATCGGGCCGCAGCCCTGACCGCTTCCCGGATCGCGATCGAGCAGGGCGCGGCCAACCCCGCAGTGGCCCGCCAGCTTTCTCCGCCGCCGCGGCTCGATCTGGCGCAACTGCAACTCGGCGGAGGGGATTTCGCGGGGGCCCGGGCCTCGTTGGAGGCCTGTGCCGGGGAACTCGGTGCGCTCACCCAGCTGGCTTATCATGATTCCAAGAAGCATCTGCAGCTCCGGACCGCGCAGTGGTTCCTCGCCACCGGTCACCCCGAAGCGGGCTGGGAGATCTGCCGCGCCCTTCTCAAAACCCCGGTCCGGTTCGGCTCCGGGACCCTGCGCAACGCGGCCAGCTGGCGGGCCGGAATGAATCTCACCGCTCTGTGCTCTCTCGAGCTTGCGGAATCCACCGCCTCCGAATGGATCCCGAGGCAGGTTTTGCGATCCCAGCTCCGCGCCGCCCTCTATCGCGAACTGGACGCCCTCATCGGCGCGTCCGGCAATGAACTCGATCTCTTCACCGCGGTGGACGTTCCCATCTGGATGTGGCCCCACCTCCGCGAAGCCACCGGTCCGCTGGTGATCCGTGGGCTCAAATCGCGCTTCGGGCTTCATGGCAAGCGGGCGGAGCGTTACGGCCCGATGATCGACCGCCTCTCCGATCTTCCACCTGGACCGCGCACCGGCGAAAGTGCCCCCCCGCCGGACGAGGCGCTGGCTCGCGAGGTCTGGACTCTATGGAATCGCGGCAACGGTCTCGCCCGGCTGCGCTTGCCGACCCGGATCGATTTGAATCCACAGGAAATCCGTCGGCTTCAGCTCATCGACTGAACGCAAGCGGGGGTGGGGGACCGCTCCGGATCCACCCGGCGGCCGCGCTATCTGGCGGGTCCCGGGGGGGAGATCGGCGACACCGAATCGATCTCACGGTGCTTGGCCAATTCGTAATGATAGCGCTTCCGGCTCATCCATCGGCCCCTGATTCTCACCTCCCCACCGCCGCTCGCCTGATAAAGGCTGGCGAGACGATCGATCCACCCGCTCAGGGCTGGGGTCGCTTTCGGATACTTGGCGATCAGGTTCCGATAGGTTGCCGCGAGTTGCCGCAACGCCTCACGATCCTTTTCATCGACGATGTCCATCGTCTCGAGGTTGGGATAATCGATGATCTCCCGGATCAAAGCATTGCCAATTCGCTGGACCTGGCCGGAACGGTCCGTGACACTGGTGGTGACGTCAAAGACTTGCACCCGGGTGAACTCGATGCCCACCGCCAGTTCATCGGATCTGGACAAGGACCAGGAGATTACCAGACCGGTTGGCTCCGCCGCGGAAGCCCCCGGCACCATCCCGACAACCAACGCCGCCAACAGCGACCTGCCCCGGATCGGCCGGAGGCTTCCCCAGGCGACCATCGGAAGCCACTGCGGTTCTCGGATCATCGACTCCCTGAAGAGCATCACTGAGGAAGCCGGACTGTCAACCACGATAGCCTGGAGGCGGGAAATGAGCCTCCGGGCGCCAGGCGCCATCGCTAACGCTCTTCCGTTCCGTCAAGCACACACCGGAATCCGTAGTCATCCACCCGGCCCCCGGGCTCCAGTCCATAGCGAAAGGACGACAACAGATTTCCCGGATTCACGTAGTTGCAGGAGGCGCCCCGCAACACCCGGCCGGTCGAATCTTTGGAGTAGCGATCCTCACACCATTCCCAAACATTCCCGCCCAGATCGTAAATGCCCAGTCCATTCGGAAGAAAGGATCCCACCCGGGCGGTCTTCTCGTAGGGGTCGATGTTCAAGCTCCGGCCGTAATTGCCGGCCCCCGGCAACGGTGGCCAACCCGTCCCCCAGGGATACAGCCCCGTGACGATCCCATCTTTATCCCGGGGACTGGCAGCCGGGCTTTCCTGATCACCAATTCCGACCGCCACACTCCATTCGTGATCCGTCGGGAGCCGGTAGTTTCTTCCTTCCTTGTGCGAGAGCCATTCGCAAAACGCGACCGCGTCGTCCCAGCTGATTTTCGTCACCGGATGATCCGCCTCCCCGCCCGTTTCCGGACGGAACGCTTTGAAATCCTGCACCCGGGTCTCCCAGATGCTCATCAGGATCTTTTTCCCCGGCATCGGCAACGGGATGAACTTCATGCCCAGGGAATTTTCAGAGGGCCCCCCCGTGAGGAACTCGCGCCGCCTCTCGCTGATCGTCCCGGCGAGGAGAGCGGCCTGACGCCGCAAAGTGTCCCGGGCCAGCCCGACGCCTTCAATTTGCACATTGAGGTCGAACTCGGTTTTCATCCCTTCCAAGGTTTGCCGGGACCGGTCACAGACTTCCGCCAGCGTCTCCAATTCACCGCCCAGAGACTCGACCCGCGTCTCGATCCTCCGCACCTTCTCCAAGGTGTTCTGGCGCAGTTCGGACGACATCGGAGGCAACCTCGCCTTGAGTTCACTGATCCGTTGCCGGACCCGTTGCCCCTCCTGGCGAAGATCCTGCCCCGTCACGGAATCCTTCGCGCCCACTTCCCGCCGCAGATTTTCCAGGCCGGAGAAGAGGTCTTTCCAAGCCGCAGGCAGGTCAGGCTCGGCTCGTCCGACCCATGATGCCAGCAGATGTTCGAGGGCGTCCCACTGTCCATGCACCCTGCCCTCCATCGCCTCACACTGTTCAATCAGGCTGAGACCTCCGGCCTGCACGTCCCGCGCTTCCTGACCCGCAAGCCATCCGTGAGTCCCTGACAGGATCAGAACAACCGACACCCAAACCTTCATAAACAACCATCGACTTTTAACCCCGATCGCAGGAGATGCCAACCCGAAATGCTTCGCCGCCCCTCCGCAAACCTGAGGCGGTCAGCGGACTTCTTTCCAGCCTCGGAAGCGCCCTTCAGGACGTTTACGGCGTCCGAGGCGGTAGAAGCGGCTCGCAAATCTCGCGAATTCCTGAAGCGGATGCCGCAAGCCTCCGCCGCCGGGCAGAACAAAAAAACCGGATCTTAAGCCGTCCCGCTTGGGATGCGTGGTGGAACGCCCGGCGTCAGCCTGGGGATGAGTTGGCCCACGGCCCCACGTCTGAGCCCAACGTCGTCGCCGATCCCGCGAGTAACCGCGTCGTCAAGGTCACGCGGCTCGATGAATTGAGCGATGGCTCCGACGGGCAGTTTGGCCGAAGCGGAGCGACCGGCGAGAATGACCAGTCAAGCGGGATGAATCTCCTTTCCTCCGAAAACGGATTTACGCCACGTCCCGGTGGTGTCCCGAGATAGCTCGCCGCCTGCCCGGGCGCGGGTTTCCTGTGGAAACGAAAATCCAAATTGATCCCGGTCCACCCGGAACGTAAAAGTGGTAGCCTTCCCCCGTGCATTCCCCTATCCCATGAAGCTCTCCATCCCCTGCCTCAGTCCGCTGTTAGGATTCGGTCTCAGCCTCCTTTGGTCCCCCGGCGCGTTCGCGCAGAGTCCGAAAACCCAGGCGCCGGCCGCCGAAGTGGATAGCGATGGCGACGGACTGAACGACGCCAACGATCCGCACCCCCTGTTGGCGGAAATGCCCCGGCTCCGCTGGCGGGTCGGCTCCCTGACGGTGGGGTGGAACGTCGGTCAAACCATCAGCAGCTCAATCACCGAGCTCGGGCAGGATGAACAAAACTTTTTGAAAAGCTCCAAGGTCGAGTTCAACCGGTCCACGGGACTTGAGATTTCCGGCAGCGCCGGAATCAAGGGCAGCCTCACCCTGAATCCGCTGGAGCTGAAGGATCCGGGCGCCGACTTTTCCGCCACGATCGGGGCTTCGTTCTCGCAGTCCGATTCCCTGAGCAAAACCGATCAGCAGCAGGCGAGCATCCTGCAGCGGCTGATCAAGCGCGAGGACGTGTCCAGTATCATGTCCGACCTTCACCTCGAATTCACCGTCCACTTCGACAATGACGACCAAATCGACTATGTGGGGAAAGTGCTGAAGTTGCCGGTCATGGATCCGGACGGAAACGTGGTCGTTTACGCGCAACCCTGGGGTCCGGATGGCGCGGAACCCGCGGTCCGGATTCCACGGGGGCGCGGGGCCCCGATCCCGGTCAATTTTCGGGCCCGGCTCGACACCACGCAATCC
>JAGWVU010000013.1 GCA_018970725.1 Verrucomicrobiota bacterium | reverse complement strand
CTCGGTCAAACGATGGAGGACCGCCGGAGGCAGCAACATGGTGAGCCGTTGGATGGCGGCGGGGTTGCTGCGGGCGCAAAGCGGCTTCCGGCGGGTGCGCGGCCACCAGCGGCTGGAGGATCTGGCCATCGCACTGCGCGGAGCGCACGCCGCCACCCCGGCCTCCGCACCGGGGTGGCGGCGGAATGAAGGCAAAGACTCCTTGAATCCTTGAAAAACCTACCCTACATCAACAACTATCCGATCAACCTTCCCTCCTGAGATTTAACGGTGGTAGGGACATCCCCCCTGCTGGTGCCAAGGTGGTGAACCGGCTGCAAATCACCGAACCCGGGGTGTATGAGAACTTGATTGTGGACGGAGGCTTTGCGCCGGGCAATCTGGTGAAGATCACGGCGGACAATGTCACCCTGCGCCATTGCGAGATCCGCCACAGCGGTGGCAACGGTATCGGCATTTTTGGCAACAACGTCATCATCGAGCACTGCCGCATCCATCATCTGCTCAGTGGCAGCTTTGAAGACCAGCAGGACGCCCATGGCATCTCTGGCCGCTGGGCAAATGTCACCATCCGTCACTGTGAGATCTCGCACCCCTCCGGGGATTGCATCCAGTTTGACCCCGACCGCAAGTCCACCGGGCGCGTCGTGATTGAAAACTGCCACCTCTGGACCGGGCCGCTGGAGGCGGATATGGCCGGGTTCAAAGCGGGCCAACGGCCAGGAGAAAACGCAGTGGATACCAAGACTCCACCTGACGGGCCGCGCTGCCAGCTCATCATCCGAGACTGCCACCTGCACGGCTGGAATCAGCCCGCCCAGATCGATAACGTGGCCGCGCTGAATCTGAAGGAGAGTGTGGACGCCGAGGTGACGGGTTGTATCTTCCAGGACAACGAGATAGCCCTCCGCGTCCGTGGCCCAGGCGCACGCGGCGGTGCCCATGTGACGATGCGGGACTGCCTCATCTACGACACCCGCACGGCCGTCCGGGCCGAGGACAAGATCGCGCTGCTCAAGCTCCACAACATCGGCTACGGCGGCCAGATCGATGAGCGGGTGAGATTCGTCAACGGCGGGGCCGAGGCTGGCTATGAGAACACGGGTGAGTCCGAAGCTTCTTCTGCCGAGGAAGCGCTCAAAAAGCTCGCGGGCAAGAAGGCGGTGAACTGACACCTCACTCCTGCGGAGCGGGAGGTGGAATGGTCGAAACGCGGCCTTGGGGCTGGAGGCCGGTGGGAGCTGGAGCGGCTTGTTGGATGGGTAGGGCTTTGGTGAAGCCTTTGCCTTGGCTGGTGGCGTAGAAGGTGTTGAACCCCCACCATCCCACGCCGGCCGGTGACTCGTGGGCGGGCGGGTGCGGACGGACTTTTTCTCCCTCGCGCTCCGTCGAGCCATGCCGGGAGGAGAACCATCATCCCGGCTGACGCGGCGCGCTCCGTTTCTCGCGGGCCTGACGAAAGCCGACGAGTTTGCGTCGTTCGGCGTCCCAGAGACGGTAGTTGAGGGTTTTGAGGCTGCCGGTCAGGGTGATGGGCTTGACGCTTTGGAAGAGGGGTTCGGAAAGATGGGCGCGCTCGAGGTGATAGTTAGGGATGCGCGAGCTGAGGTGATGAATGTGATGGAACCCGATGTTTCCGGAAAACCACTGGAGGACCTTGGGGAGCTTGTAATACGAACTGCCCTCCAGCGCGGCGGCGGCGAAGTCCCATTTGTCCGCATCCTCCCAATAGACGTCCTCGAACTGGTGCTGGACATAGAAGAGCCAGACTCCCAATCCGCCGCCGACCATGATGACCACCAATTGGATCAAGAGATAGGGAACGAGACCGAAGGGAAGGCTCATCCCGGCCGTGATGGCGAGGAGCGCCAGATTGGTGAGATGGACGGAGGCCCGGTCCCGCCGGCTGGCCTCGGAGGATGGGATGCGATGCCCCACGACGAAGAGCGCGAAGGGGAGGAGACCGATGATCACGAGGGGATGCCTAACGAAACGATAGGCGGCGCGCTTCCAACGCGGGGCGTTGTTATATTCATCCACCGTCAACGTCCAGATGTCTCCCCTGCCCCGCCGCTGGAGATGCCCGGCGCCGGCATGATGGACGGCGTGTTCCCACCGCCAATGATGATACGGCGTGAAGGTGAGGATCCCGGTGAGGGTTCCCAACATATCGTTGGCCCGCTTGGAACGAAAGAACGAGCCGTGCCCGCAATCATGGAAGATGATGAAGATGCGGACCAGGAAAAGACCGGCCAGAACGGCGAGCGCACCGGTCACCCACCAAGCCTGGCCGCGTGCGAGATACAAAAGATACCAGAGGAAAACATACGGCCCGACCGAACTGGCGATCTGCCAGGAGGCGCGCCAGAGACAGGGATCCTGATAGCGCCTGACAATTTCCCTCCAATTGCCGAGCCCGGCCCGTTGGGGCGCCCCGGTTTCCCCCGGCAAGCGGTTTTCCATATCACTTTCGCTCATGCAAACTTCTCCGGAACTCAAGGTTTGACCCGCATCTCCCCTTTCATGACAAACCAATGACCGGGAAAGGTGCAGAGGTAAGGATACACCCCCGGTGCGGCGGGGGCCTCGAAACGCAGCGTCTCCTCCCCCCCCGGTGGAAGCATGTGGGTGCGCTGGAGCATGAGAGGGATCTTGTCTTTGGGAATGAACTGTCCCTCCCGCATCGCCTCGGGATCCTTGGCCATCTCATTGGAAGCCAACCCGATTTCCCCGGCGCTGCCCGGACGCGCGATGACCAGATTGTGCGGGGTGGCATCGGGATTGGAGAAGACGATTCTCACCGGTTGACCGGATTTGACTTCGATTTGGGTGAGGTCGAACCGGAGTTGTTCGCGCACACACCCGATGCGGAAGGAGGCGAGATCCTTGCGTTGATCAAACGCGGCGTCGGCAGCCGCCAGCTTGCGGTTCTTCGGTTTGCGATCGGCCTCGAACTTCTTCAGGAAAATGGACAGGGCGGGGTGCGCCGCATTGAAGCCTTCGTTCCCCTGCCAGAGAGGCTGCAAGGTCCGGGAACCGAGCGAGGTCCGGATGGCATAGGCGACGTGCCCCTCGTGCGGATGATTCAAGGTTTCCAAAGCGGCCTCCAAGGCGGGCAGGGTGCCGATGTAAGAAGCCGCGATGGCGGCCTGCATTCTCACGACAGGGCTCGGGTCGTTGGCCCGGGCCCGCAAAGCGCCCACCGGATCCGCCATCTCACCGTGCACATAGCGGAGTTGTTCCGTGGCCGCCGCCCTGGCCAACGGCTCGTCGCATGACAACAGGGTGGTAAGGAGTGGCGCGCTCGGTAAATCCAACCCGCGGAGGAGCCAGAGGGCTTCCAACAAGTGATGGGGGTAACGGGGATCGGCAGGGTCCAATCCTTTGAGCCAGGCGTCCAGCGCCGGGCGCACTTCGGAGACCGGACGCTCGCGCAATTCGCGTTTGGCCCAGTAACGACAGCGATACTCGGGACGGGCCAGCATCCCGACGAGGGCGGCGGTGGGGGCGCCGGCGATGACCGGGGCGGGTTGGGGTTTGAAGCCTTTCGGAACGAGGCGCCAGATGCGGCCGGAATCCCGGCGGCGGCGCGGATCACGCAGGCTGTATTGGGCGTGTCCCTTGACCGGGTTATACCAATCACAAAGATATAAGTCCCCGCGCGGGCCGAACTGGAGATCCACCGGGATGAAGCTGAGATTGGTGGAAAAGAGAAGGTCACCGAGGTATTCCTCGTCGAACCCGGAAGCGGTCTGGTGCCAGGCGAGGAGCTCGACCCGGTTGGTGGGTTTGTAGCGGAGCTTGACGAAATGCCCTTGGAACCCGGCGGGCCAATTTGGAAAATCGATGAATTCCTGACCGCAGGTTCCCGAGTAAGCGGTCAGGCCGACCGGCGCGGGATGTTGTTCCGGATAGGCGGGATCCAACGCATGGAAAGCGGCCGCATAGACGGGATGACTGGCCACATGTTGTCCCCAATCATCAAACGTCACGCCCCAGGGATTGGTGCTGGGATAGGAACCGAACGAGGTCAACCGATGGACCCGGGGCTCGAACCGGAACCACCCGCTGTTGTTTTGTCTCACCGGACCGTAAGGCGTCTCCACTTGGGAATGATGGAAGATCGATTCCCGGAAAATGAGGTCGCCGTCCGGAGTCCAGACGAAATCGTGGAGCGAGTGGTGGGAATCCTCCGTGCCGAACCCGGTGAGCACACGCTCCCGCAGATCCGCCCGGCCATCGCCATCGGTATCCTTGAGAAAGGTGAGGTGCGGTTGCTCGGAAACATAGATTCCGCCGTCCCCGAACTCGAACGAGAGGGGAATGTGGAGATTGTCCGCCCAGACGGAGGAGCGGTCCGCTTTTCCATCGCCGTCCGCATCTTCCAGAATCACGATCTTGTCCCTTGGTTCCTGACCCGGATAGAGGTGGGGGTAGGTGGTGCTGCAAGCGACCCAGAGGCGCCCCCGGGCGTCCCAGCGGATCTGGATCGGGTTGGCGATGTCAGGAAATTGTTCCTCCCCGGCGAACAGGCTCACCTCGAACCTCGGGTCCACGCGAAAGGCGGCCTGCTCGTCTTCCGCCCGGAGCCATTCGTTGGCGCCGATGGTCTCCTGCGCGGGCGGCATGCCCGGGACATTGGCATCGTCCACCGGACCCGGTTGCCCTCCTTGCACCAGGGCATGGATGGCGCGGTCACGGTTCGAGGTCATCACCTCGAAGCTGCGCATCGCGGGCAGGAAATCGAGATATCCGTAGGTGGTGTTTCTCCCGCCCGTATAATAAAAGGTGTTGAGCGGGCGGAACCGCCGGAAAAACTGGCGGTTTTTGTCGATCACCAACTTGCGCACCTCTTCATCGACGCCCGGCGGCACGGTGCCGAAGATTCCCTGGAAGAGAAGGCTGGCGAAGAGTTGGGAACCGACTCCGTTGAGGTGACATCCGTTGATCGTGAGATCGGTGGATTCATCCCGCATTCCCTGTTCCGTTCCGGAAAAGACATCCACGAAGGCGACCTCATGCTCTTGCGCGACTTGGCGCATGGCCGCGGTGTAGAGGCGGAGGTTGGCATTGTTGCGATCCGCCGCAGCCACCCCGCGGACATTTTCATTGGCGATGGGGGAAACGAGGACGACGCGTGGTCCGGAGCGACCGTTGAAAGCGCTGGAACGCCATTCCTCCAATTTGGCGGCCAAGACGCGGCGGAAATCGTCGAGGCCATCGGGACCGGCGAAGGATTCGTTGAAGCCAAAGGCGGCGATGAGAAGATCCGCCTTTTCATGAAGCAGGTGTTGCTCGGTCCCGGCGAAGTTTTCCGGTCTGGGTTGGAGGCCCGGCTCGTCGGCCGACCAGGAAAGGTTGCGTACGACGAGACCGGCGTCCGGAGAGGCCTGGTGGAGCATGGACTCGAAGTAGGCATGCTCCAAGTCCCGATCGAAGAGGGTGTTGCCGATGAACGCGATCCGTTCTCCCTTCCGCAGGACCAACGGCAACGCGGTCCGCACCGGTTCGGTCCGGGTGGGCAGGGGCGCATCCTTCCGGTAGATTGCATACCGGGCCAGATCAGGATCCGCGACCGGTTGGGAGGTGGTCAACTTGAGGGATTTGGCATCCGGGAGGACCTCGCCGAGTGGTTTGGCGCCGGTGGACTGGGCCCACGCCGGGCCCGAGAGGCAGAAGGCCAGACAAAAGATGGGGACAAAACGAGCCATGGATCAGACAAAGGGTTTCGGGACCACCTCGGCCGGGTAACGATTGGCCCGAATTTCAATCCAGAGGCGGGTTCCCGGATGATGCAGCCCGGCGGGGACAAAACCGAGCGCGATGCCGGCCTTCAAGCCGGGGGAAAATCCGCCGCTGGTAAGCCTTCCCACCGGTTCCCCGCCCTGATCGGTCGTGAACACCGGAACCTCGGGACGGGGTGGCGGGGTCTTGCCGATGACCTTGAGCGCGACCAACTTGCGTCCGGGGCCCTGGCGGCGCTGCTGCCGAAGCGCCTCGTTTCCGAGGAATTCCTCTTTTTCCCAGGCCACGGCAAAGCCGAGCCCGGCCTCCAGCGGCGTGGTCTGCGGGGAGAGATCGTTGCCGTTGAGCGGATAACACTTTTCCAGACGCAGGAGATCGCGGGCCCCGAGCCCGCACGGCTTGGCTCCGGCGGTTACGGCTTTGTCCCACCAGTCCCCCAAGGTCTCCGCCGGGGCGCAAAGTTCGAAGCCGTCCTCACCCGTGTATCCGGTGCGGCAAACGGTAATTTCGCCAAATTCCGCCAGACCAAACCGGGGCGGGAGAAAGGCTCCGGAGGGCATCATCGAGGAAAAGACGCGACGTGCCTCCGGCCCCTGAACCGCGATCGCGCCATGGTCCATGCCGCGATCCACCAAGGCCATGCCGGGCGGAGCGTGCCGGGTGAGCCAATCCAAATCCTCTTTCCGGCGGGCGGCGTTCACGATGAGCAGGAACGCGTTCTCCTCCCTGCGGTAGACGATCAGGTCATCGATGATTCCCGCCTCATCGTTGAGCAGAAGGGTGTATTGTCCCTGACCGGGTTCGAGCCGGGAGACGTCGTTGCTCAATACGCGATTGAGCCACACCGCGGCATCGACCCGCTCCGGCGCCTGAACCAACAACTGGCCCATGTGGGAGATATCGAACACGCCACAGGCGGACCGGACGGCTTGGTGTTCCGCCAGGATGCCGTCATATTGCACGGGCAAGGCCCAGCCGGAGAAAGGGACGAGTTTGCCCCCGGCGGCGAGGTGCCGCGATTCGAGCGGGGAATGTTGCAGGGTGGACAGGTCCAAGGGCGGTCAGAACGCGAGGTAAACCTCGGCGCGCCGGTTCTGGGCACGCCCGGTGGGGTTATCCGTTCCATCCGGGTTGACGTTCGGAGCCTTGGGAGCGCTGAACCCGAACGCCTTGGTGACCACCTGCCCGGCGGGAATGCCGTGGGCAAGGAGGATTTGCCGGACCGCGGCAGCCCGGCTATCGGACAACGCTTCATTGTAATCCGCCGTGCCGAGGGCGTCGGCATGTCCGTTGATGTGAATCATCTTCTTCGGGTCGTCACGGAGGATGTCGGCGATGATGCGCAGCTGTTTGGCGGCCCGCGGATTCACACTGGCGTTGTCGTAATCGAAGTAGAGCACGAGTTGATCCCCGTCCTGCAGGTCCGTCTTGATCGGCGCATAGGCGATATCCCCGGCACCGGCCTGGGCGGCGGCTGTCTGGATGAGCTTGGAAAAGTTCAGACCGACCACTTTCCAAGCGGCGGAAGCCCCCTCTCCCGAGAGTTTCATTTCCATCCCGAAGTCCGACTCCTGCTTCTCCGACTTGAGCCGGGCGATGACCCAGGCGCTGTCCGTGCCCGCCGCCGTTCCGATCAACGGATTGCGGTCGTGCGGTTTGAAGGCACCCTCCTCGACGACAATGAACAGGGCGGCCAATTTCTCGTCAGTCAGTTTTTTGGCATCGACCGCGAGCTTGGCGGACCGGAAATCCCGGGCGACGACGGCATTAAGGAAATCCCTGGCGAAATCCACGGGGCCCTTGGCCACCGGCGCGGGGGTTGGAGGGGGAGGCGGGGTAGGAGCGGGCGCGGGTTCCGGCTTTTTCTCCGCCGCGGTTTTGGCCGCGAGGATCACTTCGATAGCGGGTGCGCTGACGGAAGCGACTGCCCAGCCCTTGACCGGATCATTGCTGAAGGTGAGTTTGAGGCTCTGAGGACCGGCGGCGGCGAGGTCGGCGGGGGAATCGAGAAATACGGTGTAACTTCCCGGTGCCGCTTCCGCAGGGGGCTTGGTGGCGCTGGGTTGGAACTTCCGCTCCCCGAGGAGGGTGTTGATTTTGCGCTGTTCCGCCGGGGAAACCCCTGAGCCTGCCAACGCGAAAAAGCCCGGGAGATCCGCGGCGCGAAGTTTGGCGACCAAGGCGTTCAGGAGGGACTCGGCGGTCGGATAAGCGGGAGCTGCGGGGGCCGTGGGCGGAGTCGGCGGGGCGGCGGGAGCCGGAGTCATCGCCTTTCCCTCATCCGGTTTGGGGGCCGGAGCCCTCTCCGCTTCCGGGGCCGGGGGAGGTCCGGGGAGCGGTTTTTTGGCTGGATTACAGCCCGTGCCCGCGAGGATCAACGAGGCGAGGATCCCTCCCAAACACACACTCGCCAATGGTGGCATCGACCTGTTCTTCATAAAATCCTCACCACTTTCTACGATTCGCCGATTCTGTCAAACATTCGAAGAATCGGTCTGGCGGCCGGAGAAAGAGGTCGCGGCCGGAGCGGTCACCGGGCGGAATTGGAGATAGTAGCGGCGCCGATTCCGGGTCAGGACGAGGCTGGGCTCTTTGGAAGTGGCCAGTGCACCCATGAGTTCGTAAAACTGGGCCTCCGTCCAGACCGGTTTCCCGTTGATCTCATGGATCATGTCGTGACGTTCGAGATGGCCCGAAAGTGGCGAATCCGGGTTCACGCCCCAGAGGAAAATGCCGCCCAGATCCGCCGGCATCCCGGTCTCCTGGCGATCCCCGGGCGTGAGTTCGCGCAGGACGAGCCCGAGTTCGGTCTTGAGTTGTTCGGGGCCCGGGGCGGGCTTTTTCGAGAAAACGCCGGGGAGCAGGGCGATCTGGTTGACGTCCCGGAACTGCCCGAGCCTGACTTCCACGGCCTGTTCCCTGCCTTCCCGCCAAATGAGGAAATCGAGGGGGACCCCGGGTTGCTCGTGTTGGATGGCCTTGGAGGCGGCGGAAGCGGAGCCGACGTCATGGGTGCCGATCCGCAGGACGATGTCTCCGGGATGGAGGATGCGGCCTGCCGGGGAATCCGGTTCGATGTCGTAAATCAAGGCGCCGCCTTCGCCGATGAACTTCGCGGTCTCCCGGGCCTGGGTCCCCAGGTCGTTGAACAAGACGCCGAGGTAAGGGCGCACCCGTTGCCCCAGGGCCATGAGTTCCTCGTAACAGCGGAGCACGCGGTTGGAGGGCAGGGCCAGGCTGATCCCCTGCCAAGCCTGCGGTTTGTCCCTTTGCCCGGCATAAACGACCGCGTTCATCCCGATGAATTCCCCGAAGATGTTGGCGAGCGGGCCGCCGGAATTCCCCGGATTGATCACCGCGTCCGTCTGGATGTATTCGTTTGCCAGATCATCGATGAAACGCCGCCGGGTCCCGTTCACGATGCCTTGGGTGATCGATTCGCTCAGGCCGAAGGGATTGCCGAAGGCGAAGACGATTTCCGCCGGACGCAACCGATCCGAATCCCCGAACCGCAGGACCGGGAATTTCCTGCCCTCGGAATCCTTGATCCGCAACACGGCCATATCGACCGTGGAATCCGCGCCGATCAGTTCCGCGGTGTAGTGCTCCCCGCCGTGCAGGGTGACCGAGATATTGTCTGCATCGAGCACCACGTGATGATTGGTCACAATGTAACCCTCCTCGTCGATGATCACCCCGGAGCCGACCCCGGGGATTTCGTCCACCGAATCCCATTCCCATTCGACAGGCACCATGATTTCCCGTTCCTTGCCGTTGGGCAGCTTGATGGTTCCCTTCCGGTAGCGCTTGAGGCGGACGGAAGGATCCTCGCTGGAGACATCGATGCTGACCACGGCCGGCATGACCCGGTTGAAGACCGCCGCGAACTGGTCGTTGAGGCGGGCCAGGTCCGGGATCTCCCGGCGCGAGAGGTGGGGCGGAGACGGGGCCCCGGTTTCCCCGGGAGCGCGCAGCTGGACGTCGGCGGCGGGGATGCCGAGGAGCACTTTGAACAGAGAATACCGATCCGGATTGACACTGAGAATCAGCCCGTAAAGTAACAGGCTCAACCCGGCGACGGCCAGATAGAGCAGGACCGGGCGCATCAGGACACGGGCTTCCATCAGGCACCGATGCCAGATTCCGCCGGAGGGAGCAAGCGGGGATTGTCGTCAGGAGCCGGGCCCGTCGATCCGCCGGACGGCTTCCCCGATGATCTCCACGGCCTCGCGGACGATCTCCTCCCCGGCGCACAGGGGCAGGACGAGGATCACCGAGTTCCCGATGGCGCGGGCCGCCAGACCGAGCCGCCAACATTCCCGGGTCACCCGGCGCCCCCGGGTGCGACCGTAATCGGTCGAGGCCTCCGTCCGGTCCGCGTCGACCACCTCCACCGCCGCCGCAAAGCCGCGCCGCCGAACCTGGGCGATGCCGGGGTGCCGGGCCAGTTCCTCGAGCGCTTCGCCGAGGGCCAGGATGCGGCCCTGAAGCCGGCCGAGCACGTCCTCCTCCCGGAAGACATCGAGGGAAGCCAGTCCGCCGGCGCAAGCCACCGCATGGCCGGCATAGGAATGCCCGTAGAGAAAATTCCGCTCGATCGACTCCGCCCGGGCGAAGGGCCGGAAAACGCGCTCGTTGGTCACGGTGGCGGAGAGCGGCCCGACCCCGCCGGAGAGGGCCTTACCGAGAACCAGAATGTCCGCCGGGCAGGCTTCATGCTCAAAGCCGAACATCCTCCCGGTCCGCCCGAACCCGGTGAACACCTCGTCCTGGAGGAAGAGCACCCCGTGCCGGTCACACCACTCCCGGCAACGGACCAAGGTCCGGTCCGGCCAGGGGACCATGGCGGCGGCCCCGGCGATGACTGGTTCCAGAATGAGTCCGGCGATGTCACCGGGGGCGCCGATTTCCGCCAGTTGCTCCGGGTCATCCAGCCAGGTCACGGGATATCCGCTCCTGTTTTCCCCGAGGAACGATTTGAACGCCGCCAGGCCGGTGACACTGCCCGCCCCCAGGGAATCTCCGTGATAGGAGCGCCGGAAAGCCACGAAGCGGTGCCGTTCGGGATGCCCGGTGAGGCTTTGCCATTGCAAGGTCATGCGCAACGCCGCCTCGATCCCGTTGGAACCGCTCTCGGAAAAAAACACCCGGCTGAATCCCCACTTCCCGAGATGTTCCTCAATGAGCCGACGCGCGAGGAGAATCCCCGGCGGATGGGAAAAACCGAGGAAGGAACTGTGGGCGAAACGATCCAACTGTTCCTTCACTGCGGCGATGATCCGCGGATGCCCGTGCCCGTGCACGTTGCACCAGATGGACGCGTTGCCATCGATCAATCCGCGCCCTTGTTCATCGAAGAGCCGGGCTCCCTCTCCACGGACGATCAACGGAATCTCAAACTCCGGGGCGAGCCATTCCCGGAGGTAAGTGAACGGATGCCAGAGAAACTCGCGGTCCCAGCGGCGCAAGTCCGGTGGCGGCGTCCCGTAGCCCAGATCAACCGTTTGCCTCATGGTTCACTCTTCCCGGCACGGCAGGATCGTGGCCTCCGTCATGCCATGGATTTTTTTCTTGTCGGGCGGGCAGACCACCGCCAGAACCCCCTGCAGCCCGGCGTTCCCCTCCTCCACCAGGTAATAGGGGGAGAGCCGCACCACGCCGGGCTCTTCCAGCACGCGACCGCCCTCGGAAAAATAACGGTTCGGGACGGGGGCCGACGCCGCGAAGTCTTGCAGGATATGCGGGTTCACCGGAAAAGAGGCCAGGGCGTCGTCCAAGCATCGGGCCCATTCGGCCTTGGAAAGATCGTGCCCCACATGGACCCCGCGTGAACCCCAGGCGTTCTGGGAAAAACCGCTCACCTTGATGACGAGACGGCGTTGTTCCCGGGAATACCCCTTCAATTCGTTCCACTCCCGGTTTTCCAAACCCGGATAGACCGCGTGCCACGGCAACGGTTCCGGATCGAGCACCCAGCCAAAGGGAATCAAACGGTCGAGCGTTGCCGCATGGGCCGCTCCCAATGCCTCCTGCCAGCGCGGGTGGAGAAACGGATCGCGATACAACGCCAGAAGCAGTTTCTCCTCGAAAAAAGCTTTCGGAGGTCCCGTCAGGATCAGGTGCCCTTCTCCGGCCATCTCCAGCAACCGACGGGCCCCCGGTCCCAGCTCCTCATCCCAAAGCTCGAAGAACCGGTAGACTTCCCGCCCGGCCAGCGCGCCGGCCTCCGCCGCCGTCAGGTCCGATTCCAGCAAGGTCCGTTCCCCTGACCCTCCCGAGGCATGGCGCAGCATCCATTCCGTCTCGGGCCGGTAATCGGCCGCCTCCCGGGAGAAGACCACGGCCAGGTCGCGCTCCACGAAGACCTCGCCGAAAAGGCGCCGCCCCCGGAGCACCTCGAACCCCAGCTCCCCATAAACGACATTGAGGAAATCGATCATCCCGATCCCGCCCGGGACGCCGTCGATCTCCGTGATGCGGAACCCGTCCCCGGTCCAGAGCAGGTCCGGGCGGAGCACCATCGGCAACTGTCCCCGCACCGCTTCCGCATCATGCAGGCGGAGCAGGCCCTCCGGTTTGCCCCGGTCCAGGACCGAACGGAAGAAAGCGAGCGCCGGATCCCGGCTCTGGTAAAAATCCTCGGCCACTTCGAGGAATCTGACCAAGGCGGGTCCGATGCGCCGCAGTTCCGCCACTTGGGCGGAGGTCAGGGCGAAAGGCTCCGGACCGGCGCGCCAGGTTTTCCCCCGGAACAAGCCTTCCGCAGGGAGACGCGCCTCGAGCGTGCGCAGGACCAAATCCGGGGAGGCCGGGTTCATCAGAAGGCGGAGCGTTCCCACAGGCTCGCCTGCGCCACCGTCCACTGGAACTTGCGGGCGTGTTCGCGGATCAGGAAGGGCATGTCGAACACCCGCCGCAGGACGAACGGCCCTTCCAAGTGCTGTTTGAGGAAGCCGAGGGTGGATCCTTCCGGCCAGTTGGACACCGGAGTGAATTCCTCGAGCCAGGTGCACGGAGTCGTCAACACCAACTGGCCCGAAGGCCGCAGCAAGGCCGGCAACCGCCGCAAAAAACGCTCCGGCTCCGGCAAACGGCAGAGCAGATTGGCGGCATGGACCAAGTCAAAGCTCCCAAGAGAGGTCTCCAGCTCCATCGCGTCGCCCCGCTGGAAGCTCACCCGTCCCGGGTCCACGTCCTCCGGCCGCACCGCCGTCAGGGTGGAGAAGGTGGATGCCTCCTCGAAACGCCGGTAATCCAAGCGCTCCCCGGCGCGGATCGCTTCCGCCGCGCTCACGAAGGCCTCGGAAAAATCGATCCCGACCACTTCCCCGCAGTGCCGCGCCAGTTCGAAACTGGAGCGCCCGACGGCACATCCCACGTCCAAAGCGCGGGCCCCCGGCGGCACCGAGGACCACGCGAACGTCTCCGTCACGCTGCGCACCGGAAACCCGAGAGCGTTCCGGGGACCGGATTCCCAGGACAAAATCTCATCGTCCGCACCGTAATGAAAGAGGAGATATTCATCGACCAGTTTGCGGGTCTCATAGGGATTCACCTTCATCGGGAGCGGTTCAGCCAAGCTGCAGCGGCCCTCCCTCGCAATGAATCGCCGTCCCGAACGTCCCGAGCGGATGGCCCATGGCATGCGCCAGAGTGAGCCAGAGACGATTGTGCGCCACTTTGTTGAACATCAGGCTCCGCCCGGTGCGGAAACCGTGGGATTTCCCTCCCACCAGCACGAAGGGGATATCCTCCAGGGTGTGGGAGTTCCCCTTGCCCAGTTCGTTGAGCCAGACCACCAGGGTGTGATCGAGCATCGATCCATCCGAGCCGGGTTCAGGGGTCTCCGCGAGCCGCTTCACCAGATACGCCAACTCCCCGCAGAACCACTCGTTGATCCGGATCAGTTGCTCCACCGCCGCCGCATTCCCGTCCGGTTCGTGGGAGAGCCCGTGATGCCCTTCCTCGATCCCCAACCACGACATCCGCGCCTGGCCCACCGAACGCATGTATTGCAGGGTGGTGATTCTCGCCATGTCATTGGCCAGTGCGTTGACCAGCAGATCGATCTGCATCCGGCTGATGCGCGGCGTGTTGTCGTTCACCAACTCGATGTCAGGATCGATCTCCGGCATGGGATACGCGGAGCCCGGCTTCTCCTTGGCAGCTTGCTCGAGCTGGCGTTCCATGTCACGGACCAGCGAGAGATGCTGATCGAGCAAGGCCCGGTCCCCGGCCCCCAGCTTTCTCGAGACCCGGCCCAATTCCTCGCGGACGTCATCGATGACACTCGAGACGGTCTCCCGATCCTTCACCTGCCCATAGAGTTTGCGGATCATCTGGCGCGGATCGTCCACCGGCGCCACCGGTTGGTTCGGCCCGGCGTAACACATCCGGGTCCATGGGTCCGCCCGGTTGGGCACCGCCACCCCGAACTCGAGGGAGCCGAACCGCGTTCGGGTCTCTTCCCGGCCCTGGAGGAAATTCTTCAATTCCTGATCGATCGAAATGCCCTTGGCCCAACCGGCCGGGGTGTCGGACCCGCCCTGGATGTTTCCCGGAAACAACTCGGTCCCGGTGAGCAGGCAGCTCATCCCGCGCATGTGGCGGTCGCCATCCCCTCCAACCTGATTGTGGATTCCTTGCAACACCAACAAGCGGTCTTTGAAGGGCGTCAGCGGCTGCAGAATCCGCTTCAGCGGAAAATCCGTCCCCTCCACCCCGGGCCAGAATTCCCAGGGAATCGTCCCGTTGGGCGAAAACAGGAAAACGATGCGCTGCTTCCTGCCTGCGGAGGCGGCCATGCAGGCGGGGAGACCTGCGACAAAGGGCAGCGCCGCGGCGGACAAGCCGAGCTTGGAGAGGAAATCGCGTCTTTTGTTCATCGTTGGGCGCTCAGGGGTGAAGAGAGTCCGGAACCCAAAGCCTGGGTCACCGCCATCTCGACCAGCAAATCGCGGATCTTGAAGCCGGACCGGGTGAAAGAAACCCACAAACGGTCCAAAGTCTCCGGTCCATACGCTTCCACCGGTTGCTTGGCCACGTGATCGAACAATTGGGCGACGAACCCGGCCTGCGCCACCGGACTCTCCGCCGCATAAACCGCCAGATCCCGGGCCCCGGAAAGTTTCACTTCCGTGCCCGTGCTGTCGATGAATTCCCCTTTCGAGACAATCGGTTTTTCTTTCTCCCGGGCGCGCCAACGGCCGATGGCATCGAAATGTTCGAGACTGAAACCGAGCGGATTGATCGTGGCATGGCATCCCATGCAACTCTGGTTGCGCGTCAATTCGGTCACCTTCTCCCGCATCGTGAGGTGCGGATCAAAGCGGCTGTCCTCGAACTTGATGGCCTCCGGTGGCGGCTTGAGGCGCATGCCGACGATGTGACGGGTCAGGAAGACGCCGCGATGGATCGGCGAGGTGTTGTCATGGTAGGCAAACGAGGTGAGCAGGTAAGGATGGGTCACCACCCCGGCCCGGCCTTGGGCGGGCAATGAAATCCGCGCGAACCCGTCATCCGGAGCCGGAGCCCCGTAAATCTCCGCGAGTCTCCGGTTCAGGAAAAGCCCGTCATCCAGCAAGAGCCGGCGGTAATCCGAGGCCTCGCTCCAGACCACATCTTCGAGGAACAGGTCGAGCGAAGTCCGCAAATCCGCCAGAACCCCGGGGCTGAACTGGGGAAAGCGTTTCCGGTCCTTGGAGACCTGCGCCGCCCGGTCCAACTCGAGCCAATGCTCGAAGAATCCGTTCAGCTTGGCCCGCGCCCGGGCATCGTGGATCATTCTCCACGCCTCTTTGGCCACCTCCTCCCGGGTCGACAAATGCCCTTGCCGCGCCGCGTCCCGCAACCGTTGGTCCGGGACCGAATCCCAAAGCGCCAGCGCGAGACGCGAGGCCACCGCCCAATCCCCTTCCGGTTCGGTGGCCGCCGGATACAAAAACCGGGGGGAACTGAGGGCAAAACAGACCAGACGCTTGACCGAACCGCCCTTGCCCAGCAGTTGTTCCGCAAGCTCGGCGCGGCGCTCCCCGGGGAAATCACAGCGCCAGGCACGCTCCACGAAATCCATCGCGAAATCGCGGATTTTCTTCTCGCGCGCCCCGGGGGAATCCTCCTTTTTGACCTTGGCCAGATCGTTGAGATGCCCGGTGACGTAATCAGCCGTCTCCATCGCCGCATCGGTGACCGCCTCGAGCCACTCCGGGGAAACCGCCGTGCCCCGCTCATATCCGGCGCTGCGGTCATCCGCCGGAAACGGAGTGTTCACGACCATCGTTTCCTGGGTCCAATGCGGCGTCAGGACGCGGGTCGGGACCGGTTCGAGCACACCTTGCGGCGGCTTCCACGAAAGCCGGATGGAGGCCTCCACCTCCTTGTATTTGAAGAATTCCAATTGGATCGGATAGATCCGCCCCCCCACTAGAAAGATCCGGCCCGACTCCTTGCGGCTCGCGTTGTTCGCCGCGACCCGGGCATCGATGAGGTGCCCGCCCTCCCAATCATGGTTGTTCACCCACAACATCGCGCCGTTGCGCGTTTCCACCATGAACTCATATTCTCCGGTGACCGGGGCGAGGATGCCGCCCTCCCAACGGATCGAAAATTCGTCTTTGGCCGGGAAAACCACTCCTTCAGGAAGCGAGGGGAAGCCGGTCCCGAAGTCGAACCAGACCCCGGGATCGACCCGCTTGAACTTGTCCTTCCCCGCCGCTTCCTTTTCGCCATTGAAGCCGCGCCGCCCGAAGTATTGTCCGGTGAGACCCCGCTCGGGACCGGGCAAGCGTCCCGATCCGCCGCGAAAATCCGCGATGATGTCCGCCACCGAGTTGCGAACCTGCGGGACCGTGAGGCGGGCGAGCCGGGGCCGGGCGCTCTCCCCCTGCGTTCCCGGGGCATAAAAGGCGCGATGGATGTATTCGGCCACCGCCCGGGCATCTTCCCCGACACATGCCCCCACATTGTCCTCCGGCATGGTCCGCTCGATCTTGGACGCCAGGGCGGGAACCGCGAGTTTGCCGCGCAAAGGATGGTCCGCCTTCCCGTCCACGCCCTCCCCCCCGGGCCCGTGACATTCCGCGCAGAGTTTCCGGTAGATGGCCTCCCCGCGGTCCGCCCCGGAGGCCGGCAACGTCCCCGCGACGGCGGCCCAAACCAGCAGCCCCATGATTCTCCGCTCCATCTTGGGAGCATGGACCACGCCGACCGCCGATCCGTTGAAAATGCGGGTCGGTTTTCCGCACCGGTTCGCCCTCCGCATCGTAAGCTCGGGTATCATGGAACTCCGGGACCGATTGATCCAAGCCTACATCGACCACGTGCTCGAGGAGGGAAGACCTCCGGCGTCGGTCCACAAGTTTTGCAAGGCCCTGGCGGTGTCGGAGAAGGATTTTTACGGGATTTTCTCCTCGTTCCCGGCGCTCGAAGGCCAGATCTGGGCTTCCTGGGTCGAGCAAACTTGCGCCGCCATTTCCGCGTCCGGGGAATGGACCGGTTTCAACGCGCGCCAACGTTTTCTCACCTTCCTCTTCGCCTTCTTCGAGCGCGCCGTGGATCACCGCTCCTTCCTCCTCGCCCGGTTTCCCTGCCCCAAAGCCCGGCTTCTCCGGGAAGCGCCCTCCATCGCCCCGCTGAAGCGCCGCTTCACCCGGTTCGCTGAAACCGTGCTGGAGCACGGGATCGAGACCGGGGAAATCCCGGCTCGCGCTGGTCTTGAACGCCTCTACGCCCCGGCTTTCACCGAGGTGTTCCTCGCCACGATCGACTTCCACGTGAACGACGACAGCCCCGGCTTCGAGCGCACCGATGCCTGCATCGAAAAAACCGTCGTGCTCGCCTTCGACCTCGTCGGGCGGTCGCTCGCCGAATCCGCTTTCGACCTCATCCGGTTCGTCCTTCAACCCGCTTCTGAGAGGAACGGATGAGTGATCCGGGCATGACGTCCATCCCGAGCCACAAACTGGCGCGGGTGGCGAATCTGGCGGGGGCCGGAGCCCGGGTGGGCACGAATTACCTCAAGCACTTCGGCCGGAAGATTCTCCACGGGGACGCGCCCGAGGAGGACCTCCACTCCGCCAACGCCGAGACCGTCTACCGCAGCTTCGCCACCCTCAAGGGCGGCCCGCTCAAGATGGCGCAGATGTTGAGCATCGACCGCAACCTTCTGCCCAAGGCCTACCGCGAAAAATTCGCCCTGGCCCAGTATTCGGCCCCACCGCTCTCCTACCCGCTCGTCGCCAAAACCTTCCGCCGGGAACTGGGACGGGATCCGCTCGATCTCTTCGAGGAATTCTGCCCCGTCGCGGCCCATGGCGCCTCGATCGGTCAAGTCCACCGGGCACGGAAGGATGGCCGGGATTACGCGGTGAAGATCCAGTATCCCGGGGTGGCCACCAGCGTGCGGAGTGATCTCGCCCTGATCAAACCGATCGCCCTCCAGATGCTCGGCCTGAAGGCGGCGGATGTGGAAGAGTATTTCCACGAAGTCCAGGAACGGCTCCTTGAGGAAACGGATTACACCTTGGAACTGCAACGGTCAATCGACCTCTCGCACCGCTCCGCCCACCTCCCCGGCATCCGCTTCCCCGCATATTTTCCCGAATGGTCCTCCCGGCGCGTGCTGACCATGGAATGGATCGACGGCCTCCCGCTGGACCGGTTCGCCGATCAAGAACCCGGTCAGGAAGCAAGGGACCGGGTGGCGCAGGCGATCTGGGACTTCTACCATCATCAGGTGCATTCGCTCCTCCAGTTCCATGCCGATCCCCACCCCGGAAATTTCCTGGTTTTGCCGGACGGCGCTGTCGCCGTTCTCGATTTCGGTTGCACCAAGGCCATCTCGCCGGAGTTCCACCGCTCCTACTTCGAGCTGCTCAAACCGGAGGTGCTCCAGTCTGGAGATCGCTTTGCCGCCGCCTTGACCGATCTCGGGATCCTCCAGCCCGGGGATGCCCCGCGCCTTCGTTTGGCCCTGATCGAGAAGGCGCTGGAAGGCAGCCTCCTCCTCTCCCGCCCCTTCCACGTCGCCCGGTTCGACTTCGGTGATCCCTCCTACATGGAGAGCATCTTCTCCCTGGGCGAACGCAACCGGCAGGACCCCGACCTCCTCGAAATCGGCCCTACCCGCGGCCCCGCTTCCGCGCTCTACCTGAACCGCGCCTACTTCGGGCTTTACTCGCTTATGGGCCGCCTCCGCGCAAGGATCCGGGCCCGGATTCCGGACGCCGGCGGAATCGGCGCCCCTCCGGGGAAACCGTGAAAGGTTGGTTGTGCCTCAGAGGAAATGGGTGACGGATTATCCCGCGTCCGCATGACCTCCGCCCTCCGTTTTTTCCTCGCAACATTTTGCGCCCTCGCACCGGTCCTCGCCCAGGAGGAGGAAATCGTCTCCTTTCACAGCGAGATCACGATTGAATCCACCGGGGACCTCACCGTGCGCGAAACCATCAAGGTCCGGGCGACCGGAGACGCCATCAAACGAGGCATCTACCGCGACTTCCCCACCCTCTACCAGGGCGCCGGAGGCTTGCGACTCAAGGTTCCCTTCAAAGTCCTCACCGTGCAGCGCGACGGCCGGGACGAACCATTCGCCAATGAGGCTCTCGCCAGCGGACGCCGCCTCCGCATCGGCCGGGCCGAAGTTTTCCTGCCACCCGGCGAACACACTTACGAGATCACCTATCGCACCTCGGAACAGCTTGGCCGGTTCGCGGAACACGACGAACTTTATTGGAATGTGACCGGAAACGGATGGGACTTTGCGATCGCGAAAGCTTCGGCCACCGTGATCCTTCCCGGCGGTGCCGCGGTGTTGGAACGCGAGGCCTACACCGGACCGAAAGGGGCGCGGGGCAGGAACTATCGAGCGTCCACCCCCGCGCGCGGAGTGGCCTCTTTCGAAACCACCACGCCCCTGGCACCGCGCGAAGGACTCACCATCGTGGTCACCTGGCCCAAGGGTTTCCTCGCCGCGGCGCCACCGGCGGATCTGGCCCCGCGCTATCTCCGGGACAACGCGGGCCTCATCGGCGGACTGCTCGGTCTCGCGGCCCTGATCGCCTACTACATTCTCACCTGGCTGGCGGTCGGCAAGGATCCACGAAAGGGCCCCGTCACCCCGCACCATGAACCGCCCGAGGGGTTTTCCCCGGCCGCCGCGCGTTACCTGCGGCGCATGAGGTTCGACGACACCGTCTTCACCACCGCACTCATCAGCCTCGCGGCCAAGGGCGCCCTGACCATCGCCAAGAGCAGAGCGGTCTTTGTTTTGCAGGCGGTCAGGAACGCGGACGCTTCCGCCCTCACCCCGGACGAACGCCAACTTCTGGCCAAGCTGTTCAAGGCGGGCCAAACCCTCCGGCTGGAGCAGGCCAACCACCAGTTGCTGACCGATGCCAAACAGGCCCTCCGGTCGAGCCTCGCCCTGAAACTGGAAACCCATTATTTCCTCCGCAACACCGGCTTCTGGCTTCTCGGCCTTCTCGTCAGCGCCCTCCCCCTCCTCGTCACCGCGCTCGGCAGTCAACTGCCTCCGGCCGCCCCGTTCCTCCTCCTCTGGGTGAGTTTTTGGTCGATCGGCGTGGCCTTTCTTCTCTCCTCCACTCTTTCCGCATTCACCGGAGGCCGGGTGCTCCAAGGCGTGTTCCTCGGAGCCTTCACCCTCCCCTTCCTCGCCGGGGAGGTGTTCGGCGTCGCGGCCCTCTGGATTCAGGCCGGAGGTTTGGTGGTCTTCATTTTCGCGGTCACGGTGTTCTGCCACGCGGTGTTTTATCATCTCCTGAAACGCCCCACCGGCATCGGGCGTGAGGCGCTCGACCGCCTCGAAGGCTTCCGGGAATACCTCAGCAATGCCGGCGAAGAGCGCCTCGACCGGGCCCAGCCGCCCGAACCAACGCCGCAACTCTTCGAGCGGTTCCTTCCTTACGCCTTCGCCTTGGACGCGGACCAAGCGTGGTCCAGGACCTTTGATGCCGCCCTCGCCAGGACGATCCAAGACGGCCAGGGGCGGGCCCGGCCCTACCGACCTGCCTGGTATCCGGCCGCGAGCGATACCGGGACCTTCTCCGCCGCGGACCTCAGCGGCCTGCTCGGCTCCGCCTTTTCCGGAGCCGTCTCTTCCGCTTCCACGGCCCCCGGTTCCTCCAGCGGATCCGGCGGCGGCGGTTCCTCCGGAGGTGGAGGAGGCGGCGGCGGCGGCGGCGGATGGTGAACGGGCCTGAAATCCGCGCGTTTCCGACCGAAAATCGTTTGCACCGCCCCGGCCATGGGACGAAAGGCCGGGTCCCATGTCGAAATCCACCCTTGAAGAAGGCCGGGCGTTCCTCGCGGAAAACGCCTCCCGCGAAGGCGTCCAAACCACCGCCTCCGGATTGCAATACAAGATTCTGGTGGAGGGCACCGGAAAAAGCCCGAAGGCCCGCGACACCGTCGAGGTCCATTACCGCGGCACGAGCATCCGGGGGATCGAGTTCGACAGTTCCTATGCACGCCACGAGCCGGCCGAGTTCCCCCTTTCCGCCGTGATCCGCGGCTGGACGGAAGGGGTGCAACTGATGAAGGAAGGCTCCAAATTCCAATTCTTCATTCCCTCGGAACTGGCTTACGGAAGCCGCGGCGCCCCTCCGGACATTCTGCCGGACGAAACCCTCGTCTTCGAGGTGGAGTTGCTCAAGATCTGGGAAGACTGAGTGAAAAGCGGCGCCCTCTCCCGGCGTGTTTCCTCCGTCTGGCCATGTTTCCTCCCGTCCCACGTCTCGGATCGCTCCGGGTTGCTCTCGCCCTTGGCTGCGGGGCAACGCTGACCCGGGCCGATGCCGCCGAAGTCCCTACGGACCCCCGGACCGCCGCCAAACAGACCTTTGACCAAAAAGTCGTTCCCTTTCTCACGACTTACTGCGCCGGGTGCCATGAGAAGAAACAGAAGGGCGGTGTCACCTTCATGTATGCCAAGCGGGATCCCGGTTCCCCGGCGTTCCGGTCCATCTGGAAGACCGCCCTGAGCAACCTGGAATCCGAGGCCATGCCCCCGGAGGACGAGAGACAACCGACCCCGGAAGAACGCGCCATGTTCGCCGCCTGGGTGACCGGTCTCAAGTTCATGAGCCCCAAGGATCCCGGCGCCTTCGTCATCCGCCGCCTCAACAAGACCGAATACGGAAACACCCTCCGCGATCTCTTCGGGGCCGATCCCGCCCTCGCCAACTCCCTGCCCGACGAGGGCTCCGGCGCCGGTTACCTGAATTCCCTCTCTCCGGTGCTCATGGAGCAATATCTCGGCATCGCCAACGAGGTGCTCGATGCCGTCCTCGCCCCCGAAGGCCGGCCGCCCACGGCCATCCAATCCAGCTTGCAGGCCCCGGGGCAGAGTCTCCGGCGGATCGCCACCTCCCTGGCGCGCCGGGCTTATCGCCGCCCGCCCTCGGAACGGGAAGTCGACGTCCTGCTGCAGGTCCACGCCCTTGCCAAAAATCAAGGCCGGTCCGATCCCGAGGCCCTGCGCCTTCTCCTCAAGGCCGTCCTGGTTTCCCCTCAATTCCTCTTCATCACGCCGGCGCCCCATACCGGGACCGAACCTCTCCCGGAAATCGTTCCCCTCGACGATCATCAACTCGCCTCGCGGCTCTCCTATTTCCTTTGGGCCACCATGCCCGACGACGAACTCTCGGCCCTGGCCGACGCCGGGAAACTGCGGGACCCCGAAGCCCTCCGCGCCCAAGTCCGGCGGATGCTGGCGGATCCCCGCTCGCGGGCCCTCTTCGATGGCTTCGGCGCCCAGTGGCTGGGGGTGGACAAGCTCGCCACCAAGACCTTCGACGCCGGCAAATACCCTGAAATGACCCCCGTCCTGCGGGAAGCGATGTATGACGAGGCCAGGCTTTTCTTCGCCGACATCGTGCGCGAAAACCGCGGGCTCACGACCTTCATCGAGGCCGATTTTTCCTACCTCAACCAAACCGTGGCTGCCATCTACGGCCTCGACCAAACAGTGACCGGCTCCGCAATGCGGAAGGTCCGCTTCACGGATTCCAACCGCGGCGGCATCCTCGGCATGCCCGGGATTCTGGCCACCACCTCGTTCCCCAATCGCACCAGCCCGGTCAACCGCGGGGTCTGGGTCCTCGAACAAGTCCTCGGACAACACGTCCCGCCCGCTCCCGCCAACGTCCCTTCCCTCGAGAAGCAGGACCGGAAAAAAATCGCCGGATTGACCCTGCGCCAACGCACCGAACTCCACCGCACCGACCCGGTCTGCGCGAATTGCCACAAGATCCTCGACCCGATCGGTTTCGGCCTGGAGAATTTCGACGCGATCGGAAGATGGCGGGATGCCGATGAGGCGGGTGGAACCATCGATCCCACCGGAGAATTGCCCGGGAACCAGCGGTTCACCACCCCGCATGAACTCAAACGCATCCTTGCACGACGCTCGGATGATCTCTGCCGCAATCTCACCGAAAAGATGCTGGCCCATGCCCTTTGCCGCCCGCTCGAGGGCTATGACGAAGTCGTGGTCGATGATCTGTCAAAGGTCATCAAGGCCGACGGTTACCGGATGCAGACGCTCATCAGCGCCATCGTCACCAGCTATCCATTCACCCACCGGCGCACCAAGGAATAAGCTCATGATCCTTCTCCAAAACCGTCCCATGAACCGGCGCACCTGCCTCCGCGGACTCGGCGCCTCCCTCGCCCTGCCCTGGCTTGAAGTGATGGCCCGGGGCAAGACCGCCAAACCTCCGGTCCGGCTCGGCTTCATGTATATGCCCCACGGCGTCATCATGGATCATTTCTGGCCCGCCGGTCCGGACACGTATCTCACCTCCCCGCCCCGCAACCTGGAGTCCCTCAGAGGGGTCCTGGACCAGTGCCTCCTCATGAAAGGCATCGCCGGGGTCAACCCCGCCCCTTTCAACGGAGCGCCCCATGCGCTGGAGTTGTCCACCTGGCTCACGGCCACCCTCCCCAACGCGGACCGGCGCAACAGGGTTGATATCGCCATCTCCGCGGACCAAATCGCGGCCAACTACATCGGGGCCTTTACCGCGATGCCTTCCCTTGAGTTGGCCACCATGCCCCAGACCCACAAGGAAAATCAGGAGGGCCTCCACGAGGCCTACTACTCCCACTGCAGTTTCAGTTCCCCCACCCAGGCCCTCCCTGCGGAAACCAATCCCCGCACCGTCCTCAAGCGCATCTTCCAAAGTCAGGACCTAGGCCAGCAACCCGCTCTCCGCCGCACGGACGATCCCCTCGAACGCAGCATGCTCGATCTCGTTTTGGGCGGGGCGAAGGATCTCCGGACCCAACTCGGCGAGGCCGACCGCCACAAGCTCGACGAATATCTCGACAGCGTCCGGTCCCTCGAACGCCGCATCGCGGCCATTGAAGCGCGTCAGGCGGAAGCCGCCAAAGCCTCCGCCGGTGTCACCTCGACCAAACGGAGCGGGAGCGATTCCGTGCCCATTCCGGTGATGATCCCGGAGGGGGATCTGCGCAGCGATTACATGCGGGTCATGTGTGATCTCACCGTGCTGGCTTTCCAAACGGATACCACCCGGGTCAGCACCTACATCGGCTCCACCCCCAATGGAGTCTCCTATCCGGAACTCGGCTTCTCAGACCAGCACCACTCCCAGACCCACCACAACAACGAGGCGGAGAAGGTGGAAAAGGTCTCTAGAATCACCTCTTTCAACATCGCTCAATTCGCCCACATGATCCATCGCATGCACAGCCTGCGGGAGGGTGAGGGCACGTTGCTGGACAACTGCATCATGATGTGGGGCTCCGGCCTCGAGGATGGCAACCGGCACACCAGAGCCAACCTCCCCTTCATCATCGCGGGACGCGGAGGCGGCTCCATCCGCACCGGACGTTTCCTCACCGGGACCACGGGAAATCAAGGCGATCTCCTCGGAACCCTCCTCACCTGCGCCGGGATTCCCTTGGATCGCCCGATTGGAATCGCCACCAAGCAGCTGACGGAACTCTCCTGACCGGTTCACACCGGTTTCGGCTCACCCGGTTCCGGCTCCGGAAGCGGCGTCAATTCCCCGGGCTGCGCGCGGAGGGCGGACCACGCCTGCCAGATCAAGATTGGAATCATCAGCTGGAGGAGAAATCCGCTGAGCCCGTGAAAAAACCGCCACCCGGCGTTCCCCTCCCGCAGGATGGAGACCGAATCAACATACATCGTTTCGCAGGCGCCGTTGCCATGGTCGGTCCGCGTCAGGCTCGTTCCCCGCCGTCCCCCTTGATGGCTGTATTCGCAGAGCACGCCGCGCAGCAGGATCTGGTCCCCTTTCCCGATTTTCCGCAGGGTCTCTTCCACTTCGGGTTTTCCCGCCAGCAGGTGGTTGTTCGAGACCTGGTCCAACCGGAACCGGTTGAGAACCTCATCGCTGTCGATCTGGAATTCCAGCGTGAAATCCGAGTTGGAAAACCGGATGTCCCGATACAACCCTCCCAAGGCATTGAATCCCCACACCACCCCGAGATCACGGAAGTTGAGGTGGTCGTTCCACAGCTTGTGATAGAAGTCGATCCAGCTGTCGCTGTCGTGATAAGAGACCACCAATCCGCGCAACTCGTAGTTCGCCATCGGGCGGATATGATAGACGACGCCCCGCTTCCGCACCTCGAACGGAGGACGCTCCGCCGGCGTCTGGACCGGGTCCGCCGCCAACCGGCGATCAATCTCCGGCACGGGCGGCAAAGAACCAAGTCGCGACCAGGCGAAAAGGTGCAAGAGGAGGAGAAAACCGAAACAACGCCACATGGGGAGGAGAACCGAAGCGCGAAAACCTTCGGAAACTTCGCTCATCTGAAAAGTCAGGGCAATCCGAATTTGATCCGGACCGGGACCGTGGATCCCTGCGGGCGCGGATCCGGGGGAAGTTTGCGGACATTTCGGGCATTCGGAAGTCGACACCCCGTTTCATTCCCTGTAAATTCCCCGTTCTCGCATCCGTGTCCGAAAGTGAAACGAATCACGGAGAATCCACGTCCGCCTTCAATCCATGAACCGACGCCCCGCCGCCCTGTTGCTGCCCTTCCTGTTGGCCACCCCCGGTTTTGCCCAGAAAGGGGACAAGGCCGGCCATGACATGGCTCCGCCTCCGGACAAATGGAATCTTCCCGCCCCGGTGCTGGCGCCGGAAGAAGCCTTGGGATCGTTCCGGTTTGGAGAGGAAGGCTTTGCGCTGGAATTGGTCGCGGCCGAACCTCTCGTGATCCATCCGGTGGCGATCGCCTTCGACGGCAACGGACGGCCCTGGGTTTGCGAGATGCGGGGCTACATGCCGGACGTGGATGGGCACGGGGAAGACCAGCCGACCGGCCGGATCAGCATCCTCCTGGACCGGGACGGGGACGGGAAGGCCGACGAAGCGAAGGTTTTCCTCGAGGGATTGGTCCTGCCGCGGGCCCTGCAATTTGTCCACGAAGGATTGATTTGGGGCGATCAGGAGAAGCTTTACCTCACCAAGCGCCAGGGCGAGGGAGGGCTCGAAGCCGGGGAAACGACCGTCCTCGACGACCTCTGGGCTCCCGGCGGCAGCGTGGAGCACAAGACCAACGGTCTGGCTTGGAACCTGGACAACTGGTTCTACAATGCGAAGAGCGATGCGCGCTACCAATACCGCAACGGCAAGCTCGCCAAGGAAGAGACCGAGTTCCGCGGTCAGTGGGGTGTGGCCCAGGATGATCAGGGACGCGTCCTCTCCAACACCAATTCCAGCCTGGTGGCCATGGACACCATCCCTCCCGGCTATTCGGTCCGCAACCCGAACCACCGGTTTGGCGGGCCCGTGACGGTCAAGATGGCCAACGAGGTCTACCCCATCCGCATCACCTGTGGAGTGAACCGGGGTTACATGAAAGAGACGCTCGATGAACGCGGGTTCCTCAAGAGCGCCACCGCGGCCGGCGGCCTCACGATCTACCGTGGGGACAACTTCCCGGCGGCCTTCCGTGGCAATGCCTTCATCCCGGAACCGTCCGGTCTTCTCCTCAAGCGCGCCGTTTTCTCCGCGGACTCCAACGGTCTGCCGGTGGCCACCCAGGCATATGGCGACAAGGAGTTCCTCGCCTCCACGGACGAGCGGAGCCGGCTGGTGAACGCCTTCACCGCCCCGGACGGAACCCTTTACCTCGCGGACCTCTACCACGGGATCGTCCAGCACCGGGAGTTCGTCACGACGTATCTGCGCAACCAAATCCTCAAGCGCGGGCTCGACAAGCAGAACAACACCGGCCGGATCTACCGCGTCCGCTGGATCCAAAAGCCGCGCGGTCCCCTCCCCCGGATGGAGGAGGAAACCCCGGCGCAACTCGTGGCGCACCTCGCCCATCCGAACGGCTGGTGGCGCGATACCGCCCAGCGCATGATCGTCCAGAGCGGGGATGCCTCCGCCGCCCCGCTCCTTCGGGACCTTCTCTCCTCCCCGTCCGCCTCTGCCCTCACCAAGATCCATGCCCTCTGGACCTTGGAAGGTCTCGGCCAGGTGCAACCGTCCGACCTCCAAACCGCCCTGTCCGGCGCCGATCCCGATCTGCAGTCCCAAGCCTGCCGGGTGGCCGAGACCTTCCGCGGAACCGGGGCCGAAGCCGCGGTGGCTGCGATGGTCGCCGCCCTGAAGGCCACCGCTCCCGGCACTTTGCGGCAGCAGGCCGCCTCGCTCGGCCTTTTCCGCGGCGCGGGTCAAGCGGTCGCCCGGGAAGCCTGGGCCTCGCTCGTGGCCGCCGCCCCTCCGACCGACCCGCTCTTCAAGGACATGGCCCTGAGCGGTCTCGCCGGGGCGGAAACGGAGTCGCTCGAACTCGCGCTGGCCCGGCATCTTCCCGTCGTCCCCGAATTGATCCGCGCTGCCCTGAGCTCCGCCAAGACTCCGGAGGCGACGAACCGTCTGCTCACCGCCCTGACCGCTCCGCAGCTGTCCGCGTCGGATCAGGTCAAGTTCCTCAACCTGGCGGCGCAGAGTCTGGCGACCCGCCGCCAGGGCAAGGCCTGCATCGCCCTGTTGGAGAAAGCCTCGCCCGTGGCACCATGGCGCGAGGCCGTGCTCAAGGGATTCATCGCCGCCGGCAAGACCAAGGGATTCAAGAAAATCCCGCTCGCCCCGGCTCCCGCCCTGCTCACCGGACCGGGAGAAGACAAGACGCTGCGGGCCGCGGCCTCGATCTTCGACCTTTCGGGCAAGGCCCCGGCGAATTACCTGACCAAACCGGAACATCACCGGCTCTACGAGATCGGCCGCACGGAGTTCAACAAACTTTGCGCCACCTGCCATCACCCCGAAGGCAAGGGGATGGAAACGCTGGCCCCGCCGCTGCTCGACTCCGAATGGGTCCTTGGGCCGGACAAACGACTCACCGCCCTCGTCATGGAAGGGCTCATGGGACCGATCGAGGTGAACGGCACGCGCTACGACGTGCCGAAGGTCCAACCGGTCATGCCCGGCATCCGTTTCAATCCGGAATTGAGCGATGAGGAGATCGCGGGCATCCTCACTTACATCCGCCACAGCTGGGAAAACGCCGCCCCGCCGGTCGATCCCGCGGTGGTCAGGCAATGGCGTGAGAGCCAGGCTCCGCGCGCTCCGTTCACCGCCGCGGAGTTGCTCAAGCTCCAGTGACCCACCGGATGGCCCGCGGCTTCGACTCTCATCAGGAACGGCTCCAAGCCCTCTCCCTGCTCGGCAAGGATCTGGCCCGGCGGGCCAAATCGAAGTGCGAGATCTGCCAGGCGTCCGGAGTCCCGCTCCGCATCCACGAGGTGGCTCCCGCCCCCCGGGAGCCGGACTTCGCCCACGTGATCCTGGTCTGCGCGGGTTGCGACGCCGCTCTCTTGGATCCCTCCGCCCCGCTCGATGCGAAGCGCTGGCGCGTGCTCACCGAGACCCTTTGGAACGAGGCCCCGGCGGTGCGCGTCGGCGTGGTCCGTCTGCTGCAACGGCTCGCCAGGGAAGCGGATTGGGCCCGGGAAACCTTGGAGGAGGCGTATCTCGAAGAAGAGATCCTCGAGTGGGCCGCCAAGGCGTAAAGTCCTGCATCGGGTGATAAATCCGGCCTTGCCCTGCGCGTGGTGAATCCGTCATCTTCCTCCGATCATGCGCCGCCTTCCGTTGTTCCTTCTCGCCCTGCCCCTTGTCCTCGGGGCGGCGGCACCGACCCCGCCGTCCAAGGCCAATCCCGACGCGGATGTCTCGGTGGCCGCCAACCCGCAAGTGGAGGAAATCATCCGCACCTTCGGCGGGCGCGGCCAGTTGAAGGATGACTCCGCGCCCACCCCGGCCGCGGAGGCCCTGAAAAAATTCACCGTCCGCAAGGGCTACCGGATCGAGCTCGTTGCCGCCGAACCGGAAATCACCCAGCCGCTCTTTTGCACATTCGATGCCCGGGGCCGGCTCTGGGTGGTGCAATACCGCCAATACCAGTTTCCCGCCGGCCTCAAGGTGGTGCGTTACGACCAACACTTGCGCGCCGTCTTCGACAAGGTGCCGCTCCCGCCCCCCCAGGGCACGCCGGGGTTGGACAAAATCACGGTGCTGGAGGACGGGGACAGGGACGGCACCTTTGAGCGGCGCAAGGATGTGATCACGGGGTTGAACATCGCCACGGCGGTGCAGCCCGGACCGGGCGGGATCTGGGTATTGAATCCGCCTTACCTCCTCTTTTATCCGGACGCGAATGGCGACGATGTTCCCGACGCGCCGCCGGAGGTGCACCTCTCCGGATTCGGTCTGGAAGACACCCACGCGGTGGCGAGCAGCCTCACCTGGGGACCGGACGGCTGGCTTTACGGAGCCAATGGCAGCACCACCACCGGCGATGTCAGTTCCGCCGTTTCCTCCCATGTGAAATGGCAGGGGCAATGCATCTGGAGGTATCATCCCGGCACGAAGGTCTTCGAAATTTATGCCGAGGGCGGTGGCAATACCTTCAGCCTCGCCATCGACTCCACCGGCCGCGTCTTTTCCGGCACGAACGGGGGCAAAACCCGCGGCATGTATTATCCGCAAGGTGCCTACGGGGTGAAGAACTGGGGCAAGCACGGTCCCCTGACCAATCCGTATGCGTTCGGCTACATCGAACACATGCGTCACGAGGGCGACGATCGCCGCTTTCCCCAAGCCTTTTGTCTTTACGAGGCCGCCGCCATGCCGGAATTGCAGGGCCGGATCATCGCCGCCAACGCGCTGCACAACATCGTCTGGGTGAGCCGCTTGCTTCCGGACGGATCCACCTTCCGCACGGTGGACGAGGAACCGCTCCTGCAAACCGCGGACCGTTGGTTCCGGCCCGTCTGGATTGGCACCGGCCCGGATGGCTTCCTCTACCTGGCGGACTGGTATGATTCCCGCCTCAGCCATGTCCGCCCGGTCGATGACTGGCACAAGGAGAGCGGTCGCATCTACCGCATCCGGCCGGACGGAGAGGTCAAGCGGTCCCCGTGGAAAGCTCCGGCGGATACCCCGGTGCAGCAAAGGGCCAAAGAAGCGGCTCTGGCCAAACGCGCGCCGCTGGAACAGGCCCTGCCCGTTCTGGACCGGCTGATCCGCCATGACGAGGACGTCGCGGACCCCCACCTGCCGCTCCTCATCTGGTGGGCGCTCGAAGCCCACGCCGAAACCGGTTGGAGCCGGATCGAGGCTTGGTTCTCCGACCCCGCGTTCTGGTCGCTCCCGATGGTCCGGGAACATCTGGTGCAACGAATCGCGCGGCGCTACGCCGCCGCCGGCGGGGCGACGAACTTCGAGCGGTGCGCCCGTCTCCTCACCCTCGCTCCGGACGATGGTTCACGGCAGCGCTTGCTCACCGGCTTGAACCAGGCGTTCCAAGGGCGACCGCTTCCCGCCTTGCCCCCCAAACTCCAGGAGGCGCTCGCCCGGAACCGGGGCTCCGGCCAATCCTCCGCCCTGCTCCTCTCGTTGCGCCAGGGCGACGCCAAGGCGAAGGACACGGCCCTCAAACTCGCGACCGATTCCCAGGCGGATCTGGGAGAACGGGCCGCGGTCATTGAAACCCTGGCCGAAACGGGCGAGCCGCGCCTTCTGCCGATCCTCCTGACCCTGATCCGGGACCGGGAACCCGCCATCCAGCGGGTCGCCTTGCGCCAGTTGGCTCGCTACGAGGAACCGAAAATCGCCCGGACCGTGCTCGACGGCTATCAATCCGCCATTTCCGCGGAGAACGATGTCCGCGCCACGGCCAACCGGGTCCTGGCCATGCGTCCTGCCTGGGCGCGGGAGTTGCTCGGAGAGATCGACCGTTGGTTCGTCCGGGCGGATGAGATCGGCGCGGATGTGGTGCAACAACTCCGGCAATACGACGACCCGGCCATCCGGGCCTTGGTGGAGAAGCATTTCGGCAAGGCCGGCAAGGTGTCGTCCCCGGAAAAACTGGCGGAGGTCAACCGGATCCGGGGCGTGATTCAGGCGGGCACCGGAGATGCGGCCCGCGGCCAGGCCCTCTTCGCGGCGCGCTGCGTCATCTGCCATCGCCTCTTCGGGACGGGCGGGGCCATCGGTCCCGAACTGACCGGCTATGAACGCGGGAACCCGGACTTCTGGCTCCCCGCCATCATCGATCCCTCCCTCGAAATCCGTGAGGAATATCAGAGTTATGTGGCCCGGATGAAGGACGGTCGCCAAGTCATCGGCATGATGGCGGAGCAGAGCCCGGAGACGGTCACCCTGAAAGACGTCGCCAACCAACTCACCGTGCTCGACCGCGGGGGAATCGAAACGCTGCAGGCGCTTCCGGTCTCGCTCATGCCCGAAGGTCTCCTCGGCGGGCTCTCGGACGCGGAACTGGGCGACCTCTTTGCCTACCTGCGGAAATCACCTTGAAGGGGTCGCTCACGCGGTCAGCGTGCCTTTGGTGGAGGGGATGGCGTCACTCCGCGGATCCAATTCCACCGCGGCCCGGATGGCGCGGGCGGTGCCCTTGAAAATGGCTTCGATCACGTGGTGCCCGTTCCCGCCCCGGTTCAGGGTGACGTGGAGGTTGGCCAGGGAGGCATGGGCAAAGGCGCGCCAGAATTCTTCCGCGAGCGGGGAGCTGAATCCGCCGAGCATTTCAAAGGGGAGATCCACCTCCCAAACGAACAGGGGACGACCGCCGAAGTCGACCGCCGTGGTCACGCGGGCCTCGTCCATGGGCAGGACGAAAAAGCCATAACGGCGGATGCCCCGCTTTTCCCCGAGCGCTTGGAGGACGGCCTTGCCGAGCGCGAGGCCGACGTCCTCGACGGTATGGTGCCCGTCCACGTGGAGATCACCGTCCGCCTTCACCCGGAGGTCGATGAGGCTGTGCTTGGCAAAGAGGTCGAGCATGTGATCGAAGAAACCGATCCCCGTGGCCAGATCGGCCCGGCCGGTCCCGTCCAGATTCACCTCGACTTCAATCCGCGTTTCCGCGGTGGCCCGCTCGATCCGGCTGGTGCGCATGGGATTCAACCTTGGGGAACGAGGACGAGTTTTTGGACATCGAGCACCGCCGACTTGGCCTTGGAGACGGGCGTGATGACCACGCGGTGATCCCCCTCCGTCAGCTCCACTACCCCGAGGTCAACCGCCTTCCAAGACTGGAAACCCCCGGTATCGGCCACCGTGAAGGCATGCTTTTTGTCGTTGATCCACACTTCAACCTCGCTTCCCCCGTTCCCCGGACCGCACCCATGGTGCAGTTGCACCGTGAAGCGGCCTCCCTCGTGCACCGAGAAGAGCCATTCCGCCCAGTCGCCGGTTTCCGTCCAAAACCCGAGGCAATTTTTCTCCGGCTTGGGCTCAAAACGCATCCGGCGCGAGAACGTGGTGGCCTTGTTCGCGGGCAGGATGATCCCTCCGTCGAAATCCTGCGCCACCCCGTCCCCCTCCGGAGCGGGACGGAGATCGACCCGGAGCAGGCGGAAGGTGTCATTGTTGCTGTCATCCCCCGTCAGCGCGCTCACCGCGTAGGTCTTGGTGTCCGGAACGTAAACGCGGTCGAGCACCACCGTTTTTTCCGTTTCCATGGAACCGGTCTGGGGAAGGTATCCCTTGGCCTTGTGCTCCCCGATGGAGAATTGCATCCCCATCCGGGTGACCACGGAGACATAGGTGACTTCCACCTGATACATCCCCCAGCGGTCCCCGGTGAACTCGGGCCAGCGCCAGCGCCCCCAGTGCGGCCCCTTCTCATACGTGGCGTGCTTGGCATCGAACGCGATCAAACCCCGGCCCCGGTCCAACTCCGGCCCGCGCGGACGGGAGGCCTTGGCCACGGCATCCGCGAAAATCCGGGCGATCTCGTCCTTCCGCATCGCCTCGTTCTCCGCGAAACCGGTCTGAACCAAGGGGCCTCCGGGAAAGAGGGTGGCCAGGGCAATGGCGAGGTGGCTGCGGAACTTCATCGGCTCGAAGGTAGCCCGATTCCATGCTCCCCCGCAAGCAAGGAATGGGCCGGACTCCGCACCCCATGCCTTCTTTCCGCCAAAATGCGCGGTGAACCCGCCGCCTCCCCGGGTTCCATTCGCCAACCCATCGTGCCGATTCGCATGAGCGCCCGACGATCCCACCGCGCATTCCCCGACGGAAACCAGATGACGCCTCCCCGACAGGGTGATATGGAACTGGGATGTCCCATGCCGGTCCCCCGGGGAGCTTGAACGACCACGACGAAGTGTTCCGCCTCGTCTTCGAAGCCGCTCCGAATGGGATCGTCGTCATCGACGAAAGCGGAACCGTCGTATTGGTGAACCGGCAGGCGGAAAAAATGTTCGGCTACGAACGGCAGGAATTCATCGGTCTCCGGATCGAGGATTTGGTGCCAGAGCGGCTCCGCCCGGCTCACGTCCGGCACCGTGAGGAGTTCTCCCAGAGCCCCAGCCAAAGGGCCATGGGCATCGGTCGCGACCTCCGGGCCCGCCGCAAGGATGGCTCGGAATTTCCGGTCGAAATCGGTCTCACCCCGGTGAGATCCCCCACCGGGATGCTGGTCGTCAGCTCGATCGTCGACACCACGGAACGCACCCGGACGGAGAACGAACTGCGCCGCTACGCCGCCGAACTGGAGCGCAGCAACGCGGACCTGCGGAACTTCGCCCACGTGGCTTCCCATGATCTCCGGGAACCGCTCCGCAAGATCACCGCGTTCGGCGACCGGCTCCGCAAGCATTGCGAGGAAGCCTTGGACGAGAGAGGCCGCGATTACCTCCAGCGGATGACCGACGCCAGCCACCGCATGCAGGGCCTGATCGAGGATCTTCTCGCCTTTTCCCGGGTCTCGATGCACCGGTTGCCCGCCGGAGACGTCGACCTCAACGAAGTCCTCGACACGGTGCTCGAGGATCTGGAGATCGGGATCGGTGAAACCGGGGCCGTCATCGAGCGCACCCAGTCGCTGCCCCTCATCCAGGCGGATCGTTCCCAGATGGGCCAGCTCTTCCAGAATCTGGTCGGCAACGCCTTGAAGTTCCATCAACCCGGCCAACCGCCCCGCCTCGTGGTGACCGCAACCTCCCCCACGCCCGGCCGGGTGCGCCTCGAGTTCCGGGATCACGGCATCGGCTTCGAACCGCGCTACGCGGAACGGGTCTTCGGGATTTTCCAACGGCTCCACGGTCGCAACGAATACGAAGGCACCGGGGTGGGGCTCGCGATCTGCCGCAAGATCGTGGAACTGCACCACGGCACCATCACCGCCCTTGGCGAACCCGGGGTCGGGGCCACCTTTGTCCTGGATCTTCCCCTCCAACAACCCGGCTCCCCCGCCCCATGACCTCATCCGGCACCATTCTCATCCTCGCGGACGACGACCCCGACGACCGCCTGCTCACCCGCGAGGCCTTCGAGGAAGCAGGTTATCAGGGGGACTTCCGCTTCGTGGAAGACGGCCGCCAACTGCTGGAATATCTCGACCTCTCGCGCAAAAGCCTCCCCGGCGTCATCCTGCTCGACCTCAACATGCCCCGCATGAGCGGCTTCGAGGCCCTCCGCGAACTCAAGGCGGACCCAGCCCTGCGCAGCATCCCCATCATCGTGCTCACCACCTCGAACGCGGACGAGGACGTGCTCCGCAGCTATGATCTGGGCGGGAACTCCTTCATCACCAAGCCGGCTTCCTTCGCGGAATTGACCGGCGTGGCCAAACGGGTGATAAGTTACTGGCTCGAGACCGTCAAGCTCCCGCCGCAACACTGACCGGAAACGCCCGCCATGTCCGACCCCACCGAAGTGCTCCTGATCGACGACGACGAGGACGAATTCGTGCTGATCGATTCCTACCTCGCCGCATCGGACCAGGGCGAATTCCACCTCTCCTGGGTCCGCACCTTCGAGGACGGGCTCAAGGCCTTGCGCCGCGGCGGGCATGACGTCTATCTGCTGGACTACCGCTTGGGCGCGGAGAGCGGCTTGCGGCTGCTCGAACAGATCCGGGAGGATGGCCTGCACCGCCCTGTCATCATGCTCACCGGTGCCGGTGTCGGTGATTTGGATCAGGCCGCGATGCGGGCCGGGGCCTTCGATTACCTCGACAAATCAGCCTACTCCGAGGCCGCCCTGCGCCGCTCCATCCGGTATTCCGCCGAGCGCGGGCGCATCGAAAGCCAGTTGCAACTTCAGGCCGAAATCCTCGCCAACGTCCACGATGCCGTCTTCCTCGTGGATGACTCCGGCGTCATCCGGTCCTGGAACGCGGGCGCGGAACAGATCTTCGGTCTGCCGGCTTCACGGGCGATCGACGCCACCGCCTCGCAAATCTGCCCCGGCATCACCCGGTCGCTTTCCGGCAGGAATCGGGGGGAGGCCGACAAACAAACGGAGTTTTCCACCTGGTGTGCCAGGGCCTGCGGCGAAAAGATCGCCCTCGCGGTCCGCCTCCGCTTTCTCCCGGCAGGGCGCGTCATCGTCTGCGCCAACGACATCACCCCTGAAGTGCGTTTGGAACAACAACTGAGCGAGGCCGCGGAAGCCGAGCAACGCCGCATCGGCCAGGACATTCACGATGATCTCTGCCAACAACTGGCCGGGGCGGGCTGCTTTCTCAAGGCCATTGGAAAACGGCTCGCGGAATGCGAGTGCGCCCAAGGCGAAGCCCTCGACTCCCTGGGCTCGCTCATTTCTGAAGCCAACGCCCGCGCCCGCGACATCGCCCGGGGCCTCTTTCCCTCCCTCCTCCAAATGGAAGGTTTGCAGATGGCGCTCGAGGAACTCGTGGACCGGACTTCCCGCACCTTTGGAGTCGCTTGCACCGTCCATGGCGCCCATTGGCCCGCGCTGGCGGAAACCACCTCGGTCCATCTCTACCGGATCGCCCAGGAAGCGGTGAGCAACGCCGCCCGGCACTCCGGCGCCGCCCGGATCGAAGTCCGGCTCGGGATGGAAGGCGATCACCTCCTCTTCGTGATCCGGGACGATGGCCAGGGCATCGCCAGCGACGCGCGTTCCTCCGGCATGGGGCTCGTCACCATGAAACACCGCGCCCGCATTCTGGGCGGCGAACTCGAGATCCGGACCTCGCCGGAAACGGGCACCGAAATCCGGGTCACGATCCCTTGCGCCGCGAAAGAACCGATCGCCACGCCATGAATCGCCTGCTCATCGTCGATGACCACCCCCTGATGCGCAAGGGGCTGGTGCAACTCCTCGGTCTGGAAACCGGTCTCCGGATCCATGGGGATGTCGGCACCGCCGCCGAGGCCATCGCCATCTGCCTGACCGACCCGCCGGACTTGGTGCTCGCGGATCTCAGCCTGCCCGACAAGAACGGTTTGGAACTGATCAAGGATCTGAGAGCCCTCAACCCTGACCTGCGCATCCTCGTGGTCTCGATGCACGAGGAATCCCTCTACGCCGCCCGCGTCCTCAAGGCCGGTGCCCGCGGCTATGTCATGAAGGAGGAAGCCCCGGAAAACCTCATCGAAGCCGTGCGCACCGTGCTCCGCGGTGGCATCTTTGTCAGTCCCAAGGTCTCCACCAAAATCCTCGAGGAATTCTCCAACCAACGCAAGGGCGGGGACTCCCCGGTGACCCGCCTGACCGACCGCGAATTGGAAATCTTCCGCATGATCGGCGAAGGCCACGGCAGCCGCGACATCGCCGGAAAGCTCCACATCAGCGTCCGGACCATCGGAGCCCACCGCGCCCACATCAAGGAGAAGCTCGGCCTGCGCGACGCCACGGAACTCGTCCACCGCGCCGTGGGTTGGGTGAAGACGGGAGAATGGGGCTGAGCCGGGGCCGGATTGCGGACCGCCGCCTCAAAGCCAGTTTTTCCGGCGGCAATACCAGAGCGGCAAGGCCACCGAGACCACCATCAGCAGGAGGGCGAACGGATACCCCCAGCGCTGGGACAACTCCGGCATGTGGGTGAAGTTCATCCCGTAGACACTGGCCACCAACGTGGGTGGCAGGAAAATGACCGCCGCCACCGTAAAGATTTTCACGATCGAACTCTGCTCGATCTGGATCAAGCCGAGCGTCGCGTCGAGCAGGAAGTTCACCTTGTTGCTGAGGAACCCGGCAAATTCGGTCAGCGAGTGCAAGTCCCGCGCCACCGGCTTCAAGCGCGGATACAAGGCCACGCCGGGATCCCGCTCATGGGCATCGAAGTCGGTTTGCCCGGCGTATTGCACCAGCCGGGAGAGCGCCACCAGCGATTCCTGTTCCCGCGCGATCAGGTCCCCGTTGCGGCCCAGTTCGCAAAGCGTGTCCCGCAACACGTTCTCGGACGGCCGGTTGGGAATCTCACGCTGGAAAATGTTCTGGGAAATCGTGTCGATCTCCTTGGCCACACGCTCCAGCAAATCCGCCTGCCGGTCGATGATCGCATCCAACAGGCTGAGCAGCACCTGATCCCTCGAGGCCACGCCCCGGCGGTCGCACTGGGCCATGACCGCGCCGAAACTCTTGAGGTTGGTCTCCCGGATCGTGATCAGGGCCTCCCCCACCAGAATGAAACTGATTTCCGTCTTCTGCGGCAGACTGGATTCCACCTGGCTGAGAATCGGCGCTGTCATGAACCGCGCCCCATCCTCCGCGTAGAGACGGCTGGTGGTCTCGATCTCCTTCATGTCCTCGAGCGTGGGGAGATCAATCCCGAAAAGCCGTTCCACCTGCCGCCTCTCTTCCGGCGTCGGGTTGAGCAGATCGATCCAAATGACACGGGCGTCCATCCCCCGCACGAGGGCACTGGCCTCGGTGGGCCGTTCCAGCGGTGGATTGGCGACGATGCGAATCGGCATGGGATACCTTGGCCCTCAACGATCAAGCCTCAAGCTGCAACTCTCAATCAAAAGGAAATGCACGCCAAAGAATCGCAATTTCCGGCCCGGACTTCCGTCTAATCCGGGAAACACTTTCCTTCGCGACGCGGGCCTGCTACCTTGTCCCCGGCTGCCCCTCGATTTTTTCCCCTCCATGAAACCGTATTCCCCTTCCCTTGCCGTCCGGGCCCTGACCGGGGTTGTTGCCGGCCTCTGCCTCCTCCCCGCCCTGCCGACCCTCTGGTCCCAGGACTCCGAACCGGACGTCTCCGGGAAGGATTCGCTCGCCCTCCAATACTACCCGCGCTACTACTACGACAACACCTCGCGCCTCCCGGTCTTCACCTTCTTCTCCGGGTTCAAACTGGACCCCAAATCCCTCGCGCAACATCTCCACTTCACCGATGCCGAGGCCAAGGTCGTGCCCGCCAAAGTCCGTCCGGCGACCCCCGATGAAATCACCGAGGCTTGGAAAAACTTCGGCGCGGCCGGAACGGATTCCCCTCCGGCAGATCAATTCTGGTCGGTCGAGCCGGTCCGCCCGCTTCCCGTGGGCAAGCAATGGCGGGTGCTGGTGAGCGAAGGCCTGGCCGATGCCTCCCGGAAACACAAGCTGACCCGCTCCTTCTCGGTGAGCGCCGGCTCCGTCTATCCCTTCACCGTTCCCACGCTCGGCGCGGTCTACCCGATCGACGAGGAACCGCGGGTCTACATTTCCCTGAGCAAGGAACTCGACGAATCGATCAAGGGCTTGATCGCAAACTACGTGTCGGTCGAACCGCAACCGCCCAACCTCGTGTTCCAGGGCAACGGCCAGACCATCAACCTCTTCGGCAAGTTCGAGATGGCCACGGATTACCGCGTCCGCGTCAAGGCCGGATTGCTGGCGGCGGACGGCACCGAGCTGGCCGAACCGATCGATCAAGTGGTCCGCTTCCGTCCCGAGGACGCCTACATCAGTCTCCCGGAGCATGAGATCGCCCAGCCCCTCGCCGGCCTTCAGGAATTCGAGATCCGTCACGGGAACATCGGCAAACTGGAGGTGCGCGTCAAGGAATTGCGGGGCGACGCCCTGATCTACGCGCTCCGCGGCTACCGCATCTACGATCCGGAAACGACCGACTGGGAACGGGGCCAACGCTACCCCGCGTTTGAGATGGTGCCCGGACCGGTGATCCTCAGCCGCGACATCCAGAACGACGGACCGATGAACCGGAGCCAACGGGCCGGCCTCAAGTGGTCCGAGGTCCTCAAGGGCTCGCGACCCGCCGCACTCTATGTCTCCGTGGAGGGAAATGCCGGGGATTATCCGGGGATGCCGAAGCAAAGAGTCGGCGCCCAAAGCCTTATCCAAATCACGGATCTCGGGCTCATCTGGAAACGCACCGGGCGCGAGGCCTTGGCCTATGTCTTCTCCCTGAGCAGCGGCCAACCGGTGGCTGACGCGGAAATCCGCCTCGTCAACAACGAAAACGAAACCCTCGGTATCTACCGCTCCAACGGCGACGGCGTGGCCTCCTTCCCCCTGGGCGGACCCAACGCCGCCTCCCGGTGGCTCGTCGCCACCAAGGCGGAAGACCGCTACGCCACCGCCTTCGATCCGGCCAGCGACCAAGGGCTCTCGACCTGGGAGTTCGACGTCCGCCAACCCTACTGGGGCGAACCTGAAAACCGCTTGCGGAGCTATCTTTTCTCCGACCGCGGCGTCTACAAACCGGGGGAAACCGTGCACCTCAAGGCGATCACCCGGATGGCGGATGGCCGCGCCTTGCAAGTCCCCGCCGCAGGCAAGGGATTCACCGCCAAACTGCTCGTGGACGACAGCCGCGGACGCAACTTTGTGAACCGTGAGGTGACTTTCAACGAGCGCGGCACCCTGGACGTCTCCTTCGACCTTCCGCAAGGCGCCCTCGGGACCTACGAGGCGAAGATCGACTTCGAGGCCTTGGTCGGCAAGGGCCCGGTCTACGACGGAGAGGCCGAGGACCACTATGACCGGTATGCCTTCCACTATTTCTCCGTGGCGGAGTATCGGCCCGACACCTTCGAGATCAAGCTCGAGACCCGCCCCGCCTACGGATTGGAGGACAAGGTGGAAATCCCCGTTCAAGCCAACTACTTCCGCGGCAAGGCGTTGTCCAATGCCCTCGCCAGCTGGTATGCCAACTACGAGGGCAGCGTCTTCGCCCCGGCCGGCTTCGAGTCTTACCGCTTCGGATTGGCCCGCGAGGATGTCAAAGGAAACGACGCCGGCGAATTCGATCTCGGCGAATCCGGCTCCGGCACCCTCGCCCTCGACTTCATCCCACGCGAAGTTCTCGAACAACCGGTCCGGGTGCGGACCGAGGTGACGGTCACGGACGTCAACCAGCAAACCCTGGTCCGGTCGGCGGACTTCCTCGTCCATTCGTCCGACTTTTACGCGGGCTTGAAACTGCCCGGCGATTGGCAGGAGGCGGGCGCGACGATCTCTGCGGAAATGCTGGCGGTGAGCCATGACGGGAAGGCCTTGGACCGGGTGATCCCCGGAAAACTGACGGTCGAGCGCCGCATCTACCGGACCGTCAAGGTCCAAGGCTCGGACGAGACGGAGCGCTACCGCAACGAGGAGGTTTTCGAGCCCGTGGCCAGCCTGGATGTCAAGATCGGCGGCGGCAACGGAATCCCCTCCACCCAAGGCGTGCCCCTCAAGGACCCGGGGCAGTATCGCTTCACTCTGGAAACCGCCAACACCGCGGGCAAACCCCTCGTCACCCAGAACTGGTGTTATCTCTGGGGGAAAAATGATGTCTACTGGGCCTACCGGGACGGTGAAGCCATCGAACTCAAGCCCGACAAGGACGCTTACACGGTGGGCGACAAGGCGCGGATCATGGTCCGCTCCCCCATCCTCGGCAAAGCCCTGATCACCACGGAACGGGCCGGAGTCACCCGCCAATTCATCCGGGAACTGGCTTCCAAAAACGAATTCGTCGAGATCCCGCTCGAGGCCGGGGACGCCCCCAACGTCTTCGTGTCCGCCATCGTGATCCGCGGTTCCCAAAACAGCCCGAACCAGAAATTCCGGGATACCGACTACAAACTCGGTTACTGCGAACTGGCCGTGGCCCAACCCGCCAACAAGCTGGACGTCGTCCTCGAAGTCCCTTCCGGTGACGTTCTCCCGGCCCGGCAAGTGGACGCCGCCGTGACCGTCAGGAATGCCTCCGGCCAACCCGTGCCCGGCGCTGAAGTCACGTTTTACGCTGTGGACGAAGGCGTCCTCAGCCTCACCGGTTACGAAACCCCGGACCCGGCCCATCGTTTCCACGAGGGGTATCCCCTCTTCGTGAAAACCTGGCACTCCCTTTTCAATGTCCTCACCGAAGACCCCGAACAACGGCCTTTCGGAAACAAGGGCCTGCTCATCGGCGGCGGCGGGGACGGCCTGACCAGCCTCCGGGACCGCGCCCGGAAGAATTTCCGCGCCACCGCGGTTTGGAACGGCGGCCTCCTCACCGACGCCCAAGGCCGCGCCACCATCTCCTTCCCCGCGCCCGAAAACCTCACCGGTTTCAAGGTGTTCGCCATCGCCCTCGGTGATCCCCAGCATTACGGAACCGCCACCGCCAGATTTCAAGTGAACAAGCCCGTGATCATCGAGCCGGCGCTCCCCGCCTTCGCCAATCTCGGGGACGAACTCATCCTCCAGGCCGTGGTCCACAACACCACCCGGACTCCGGGGCGCTTTGAGGCCACCCTCCTCGCGGACGCCACCGTGGAATTCCCTTCCAACCGCACCCAACCCCAACCCATCGCGCTGGGCGGCGCTCCCGGCCCGCGGGAATGGCGGTCCACCATCGACCTTGCCGCGGGTCAATCCACCGCTCTGCCAATCCCCGTGAAGTTCACCCAGACCGGCGATGCCATCTGGACTTGGACCGTGCGCGAGCTCGACGCCAAGGCGGATCCCCGCACCGATTCGGTGGAGAGCCGCTTCGAGGTCGGTCACCCCGTCCCCATGCTCGCGGAAACGTTGTCACTCCGGGTGGAACCGGGCGCGGAAACGAACTTGCTCGCCTCCCTCGGGGACCGGAGTCTCCTCAAAGGCTACGGGCGGATCGACGCCACCATCTCCAACAGCCGGATGATCGATGCCATGGACGCGTTGCAATACAACTTGGACTACCCGTATGGATGCGTCGAGCAGACCACCTCCTCCACCCTGCCGTGGCTGACCATGAACAGCCTGGAAAAAGTCTTTCCGGACCTGGAAGTGGATCCCGCCCGGAAGGAATCGGCCATCCGGCACGGCTTGAACCGGCTTCTCTCCATGCAAACCAGCGAGGGCGGCTTGTCCTACTGGCCGGGCGGGGAGCAACCCACGTTCTGGGCCAGCGCCTATGGCGGGATGGCCCTGGCTTTGGGGGCCAAGCAAGCCCACGGGCTGCCGGGCGCTCGCCTCGAGGCCCTCTGGACCTGGCTCTCCTCCCAGGTCCGTGACGCCGAGGCCAGCCAGGATCCGGACATCCTCCACCAACGGTGCCTTGCGCTCTACACCCTCGCCCTCGCCGGCAAGGCGGAGCCCTCCTACCATGAAACGTATTTCAAAATGCAGGGCCGTCTCGCCCCGGAAACCCGCGCCGTTCTGGCCTTGGCCATCCTCGAGGGAGGCGATGCCGCCCAGCGCCGTCTTGCCGAGGGCCTGCTCGGCCGCAATCCGGATCCCAAGGCCCCCGCGCACGCCGTGGATTGGTATGGGCCCGCCCTTCCCGTGGCCGCCCGCCTCATGGCTTGGACCCAGCTGGACGCCCGCTCCAAGCAATCCGATGAGTTGCTGAACCAGTTGCTCCGCCTCCGCAAACCTCATCATGGTTGGGGCAGCACCTACGCCAACGCTTGGCCCCTGCTCGCCCTCGGCCGGATTGCGGATCTCGAAGCTCCCGCCCTGGCGGCGATCTCCGGCAAACTGGAGTTCGGCGAGACCGCCAGCGAAGTGGCCCTGGCCGCCAAACTCAACAGCCGGACGGCCAACTTCGCCTTCGATGGCGACGTCTCCCGCAACCTGCTCCGCTGGACTTCCGATGCCAGGGACCCGGTCTATGCCCACGTCCGCGTGTCCACCAGGCCCGCCACCCTCTCCGCCCAACCCAAGAACGCCGGATTCGGCATCCGGCGGACCTACTTCCAACTCGCGCCCGACGGCGCCATGAAAGAGACCTCCGAGTTCGAAGTCGGGGACCTCGTCGTCGTCCGGCTCGACCTCGACATCCCCGGGGCCGAGGAAGAATACCTCGCGATCGATGATCCCCTGCCCTCCATCTTCGAATCGGTGAACCCCGCCTTCACCGGCCGGGGCGATCGCGCCGAAGCCGCCTGGACCGGCCAACAACTCCCGGTCAGCTTCCAGGAAATGCGCACGGACCGCACCCTCTTCTTTTCGGATTACCTCGCGGCACGGGATCAATACCGCGTTGAATACCTCGCCCGCGTCGTCGCTGCCGGAGAAGCCACCGCGCCTCCCGCCAAGATCGAGGCGATGTATCAACCGCAGCGTCACGGTCTTTCCGCCACCACCCGGATTACCGGGAAATTGGCCGGCAAAGGCCCCGGCAAGGTCGCCGCCCGTTGAACCGCCCCTCCTCCGCCATGCAGCCGGGTTCCGAGCGGCTCCCCGCCGACTGCTCCCCCTTCCCCGGGGGAACCGCAATGCCCGGTTGCGCCCGGGGTCAGGCTGCGCTAGGGGCTGGCGCAGCCATGAAACGAGTCTGGAAGATCACGCTCTGGTCCGGCGTCGCCCTCGTCGCCGCCGTGGTCTTCTTTCTCTGGCTGCTCCCCCTCCTCGTGCGGCTGCCCGCGGAATTGCTCGAACCGCCGCAGGTTTCCACCACCGTCACGGACCGCAACGGACTCCCGCTCCGGCGCTTCCTCGTCAACGGAGAGGAAGTGGTGGCCTCCTACGTCACCCTTGAGGAAATCCCCCGTGATTTCATCGATGCCACCGTGGCCGCCGAGGACAAACGCTTCTGGTCCCACCACGGGATCGACTTCATCGCGGTGCTCCGGGCAGCCAATCAAGCGGCGGAAGAAGGTCAGGCCATCTCTGGCGCTTCGACCATCTCCCAGCAGCTCATCAAGATCACGATGCCGGAACCGATGCCGCGCAATCTCCGCACCAAACTCGTGGAGATCATCCTCGCCCGCAAACTCGAGATGACCCGGAACAAACGGTGGATCCTCGAGAACTACCTCAACCGCATCCCCTACGGCAACCTGCGGACCGGTTGCCGCGCCGCCGCGGAAGGTTATTTCGCCAAGCCCCTCGCCGACCTCACCCTCGCCGAATGCTCCCTCCTCGCCGGGCTCCCCAACAAGCCGACCCGCTTCAATCCTTACCGGAATTTCGCAGGAGCCAAGGAACGCCAAATCTGGATTCTCGACCGGATGCGGGAGGATGGTTACATCTCCGCAGAGGAATGCGCCCGCGCCAAAGCGGAACGCATCGTCCTGAGACGCGAGGGCTCCGCCTTCCGCGCCCCGCACGCCGTCGACCTCATCGTCGCCCGGCACCGGGACGCCCTCGTCCCCGGCTCGGTCCGCTCCACCATCGACCGGGAACTCCAGTCCTTCACCGAATCCGTCATCGATGAACATCTCAACTTCATCTCCTCGCAGCGCAGCACGTCACGGTATTTCCACGCCGCCGCCGTCGCGATCGACAACGCATCGGGCGAGGTTCTTGTCCTCACCGGGTCCCGGAACTACGAGGACCAGCGCAGCGGGCAGATCAACGGCGCCTGGATTCCCCGCTCCCCCGGGTCCGCCCTCAAACCGTTCACCTACCTCATGGCCCTCCAGCGTGGCATCCCCGCCTCCACCGTTCTCGCCGATGTTCCCGTCGAGTTTCCCACCCCGCTCGGTGTGTATCGTCCGGTGAATTATGATCGCACCTGGATGGGGCCGGTCGATCTCCGCCGCGCCCTTGGCAACTCCCTGAACATCCCCGCCGTCCGCATGCTCGACCGTATCGGCGGCCCCGAAACCCTCCACCAATCCCTGACCGGGCTCGGCCTCAGCTCCCTCACCGAACCCGCCTCCACCTACGGTCTCGGTCTCACCATCGGCAGCGCCCCCGTCCGTTTGCTCGAACTGACCAACGCCTACGCCTGTCTCGCCCGTCTCGGGGAATTCAAACCCTGGCACCTGCTCCCGGAGACCGCCCCGGCCCCAGCCAAACGCATCTTCGACGAGGACGCCTGCTTCGTTCTTGCCGACATGATGAGCGACAACTCGTCCCGCGCCCGCAATTTCGGCTGGAACAATCCCCTCCATTTCGACCGCTTCCGCGCCGCCGCCAAGACCGGCACCAGCTCCGATTTCCGCGACGGCTGGACCCTCGGTTTCACCCCGGAGTTCACCGTCGGCGTCTGGGTGGGGAATTTCGATCACACCCCCTTGGACCGATTCTCCGGGACCGCCGGGGCCGGACCGATTTTCCACGCGCTCCTCGAGCGGCTCCACCGGGATCGCCCCCCCACCTGGTTTTCCCCCACACCCGGCGTCGCCCGCATCACCGTGGATCGGCTCACCGGCCACCGGGTCCTCCCCGGCATCCCCGCCGTGGATCCCGAGGAAGTGCCCGTCTTGCGCCGCTTCCTACCCCCTTCCGCCAGCGGAGCGGACTACGATGCGAACGGCCGCGTCATTCTCCCCCCGCTCTACGCCGACTGGCACCGCACCGCACCCGCCCAGTTGCGGCAACGCACCACCGTGCGCACCGGACCAGAAACCGCCCGCGAATTCCAGATCCGCTGCCCGGTGGAAGGATTGGTCGTCTACCTCGACCCGGACCTTCCCGATGGCGGTGCGCTGCTCAGCCTCAGCGCGGACCTCGAGGGCCTTGTTTGGTCATCCCCCACCCTCCGGATCGACGAAGCCACCCGGACCGCCCGCCTCGTCCCCGGAACCCACGAAATCAGTGCCCTGGATCCCGGGTCCGGTGTGCGCCGCACGGTCCGCATTCAGGTCAGACAAGTCTGACCCGCCGCCCGTAGTCAAACCTTCAGGGAGGCTGCAGCCAACTTCGTCTCGGGATTGACGATCGCTCCCTTCAACGAATCCGAAGTCGCCGCCTTCAATTCATCGCGGAACTTGGCGATGAAACTTTCTGTGGGCCAGGATGCCGCCTCGCCAAAGGCGCAGATCGTCCGGCCGTCGATCCGGTAAGCCACGGATTCGAGCGTGTCCACGTCGTCCGGAGAACCTTTGCCGGCCACGATCCGATCGGAAATCTTCTTCATCCAGAGCGATCCCTCACGGCAGGGCGTGCACTGGCCACAACTTTCGTGGGCGTAGAAGGCGTTGATGTTGTTGAGGACCCAGGCGATCGAGCGGCTGTCGTCGATCACAATCACCCCCCCGGAGCCGGCCATGGAACCACAGGCGGCGAGGGAATCGAAGTCCATCGGAATGTCCCAGATCGAGATTTCGCGGTCCTTCAGCTTGAACGTTTCGTCCGCGCGCAAAACCTTGGCGGAGCTGCCGCCGGGAATCACCGCCTTGAGGGTGCGCCCGGTGCGGAGGCCGCCGCACATTTCGTTGATCAGCTGGCCCATCGTCACCTTGCCCACCTGCACCTCGAAGTAACCGGGCTTCTGCACGTCCCCGCTCACGCACAGGATCCGGGTCCCGGTGTTGTTCGGGGTGCCCAATTTGGCGTATTCCTCACCGCCCATCTTCAGAATGTGCGTCACGTGGCAGAGCGTCTCCACGTTGTTCACAATCGTCGGACAAAGATACAGCCCCATCGCCGCCGGGAAATACGGGGGCTTGATCCGCGGATACGGACGCTTGCCTTCCAAGCTCTCGATCAGCCCGGTTTCCTCCCCGCAAATGTAGGCTCCGGCCCCGCGGTGCACGTGGATTTCCAAATCGAATCCCGTGCCGAGAATGTTCCGGCCCACGAAGTTTTTGGCGCGCGCTTCCTCGATGGCGCCCTCCAGAATCTTCGCGGCGAAGGGGAATTCCTCCCGGATGTAAATGTAGGCGGTGTGGCAACCGATCGCAAAGGCCGTGATCACCATCCCCTCGATGAGTTGATGGGGATCCTGGTGCATGATGTAGCGATCCTTGAAGGTGCCCGGCTCGGACTCATCCGCGTTGCAGATCAGGTAAACCGGCTTGGTATTGTTCGGCGGGATGAATCCCCACTTCACCCCGGCCGGGAAGCCCGCGCCGCCGCGTCCCCGCACCCCGGCCGTCTTCACTTGGGCCTGGATCTCGCCCGGCGCCATCGCCATCGCCTTGCGGAGCGATTCATACCCGCCCTCGCCCAAATAGGTTTCGATCCCCGGATCCCAACCTTCCCGGTCGATGTTCCGGAAGATCATCCGATGCTCGAGCGGATGCGGATTTTTGCCTGCCTTGTAAGTGATGGACATGCCGTGAGGAGTTACGAACCGACGGGTGGAAGGGATCAGGAATACCGGTCGAGGAGCTTGCGGGCATCCTCCGGGCGCACCTGCTCGTGGAGGTCGTCGTTGACCATGCAAACCGGGCCGGTGCCGCAACTGGCGAGACATTCAGCGAACTCGATGCTGAAGCGACCGTCCTTGGAAACGCAGATCGGGTGATGATGGTCCGCGTGACTGCGGTCGATCCCCGCTTTCTCGGCCAACGCATCCATGAGCCCGTGGCTTCCGGCCATGGCGCAGGATAGCGTCCGGCAGACCCGGATGTGATACCGCCCCGGGGCCTTCTGGCGGAAACTGGGGTAGAAGGTGAGCACCTCCATCACCTGGATCGCCTCCAACTCGAGCTTCGCGGCCACCCATTCCACCAAATCCTCCGGAACGTAGCGGAAGTGGCCTTGGATCGCGTGCAAAGCCGGGAGCAGCGCACTGCGCTTGTCAGGATAACGCGTGAGGCGCTGATCGATCTCCTGTTCAACCTCGAGAGGGACCTGATGCGGCATTCTATCCGCAGCATGATGCGCCGCAAAAACGGTCGCAACGGGAATTTGTGAAATTTTTCACAAGCATTCCGGTGAAAGGATTCTTCTCCACTTTCGGTGCAAGGTTTTGCGCCCCCGGGCGTCTCAGTTTCTGACCGGTTTTTCCTTGAGAGGAATCCCTGTCACGCTGACAATCGTAATCCAACCCAAACAATAACCTGATTCATCGTATCCCATGAAGAAACTCCTTACCCTGTTCGCCTCCCTCCTCGCCACCAGCACCCTCGTGATCGCCGGTGAATACGAGGACATCAGCATCGAGGAACTCTCCAAGGCCATTTCGGAAGGCAAGGTGACCGTCCTCGACGTCAACGGCTCCGGCTCCTTCGCCCGCGGCCACATCCCCGGCGCGGTCGACTTCCGGGCCCACAGCGCGGAAATCGCCAAGCACCTGCCCGCCGACAAGGCGCAACTCGTGGTGGCCTATTGCGGTGGCCCCGGCTGCAACGCCTACAAGGCGGGCGCCAAAGCCGCCGCTGACCTCGGCTACACCAACGTCAAGCACCTCGCCGCCGGAATTAGCGGCTGGCTCGACGCCGGCAAGCCCACCGAAAAGGTCGCGGCCAAGTAATCTCCTCCCGGGTCTCCTCGGATTCCCGGCGTGTTTGTGTGCATCCGGCGGTGTCGCTCCACTTGCGACACCGCCTTTTTTTCTTTACGTTTTGCCCATTCGGCTCCACCACATCCCGCCATGCCCGTCCTCATCGCCGGTTCGATCGCGCTCGACCACATCAAGACCCCCACCGAATCCTCCGGAGAAGTGCTCGGCGGATCCGCCTCCTACGCCGCTCTGGCGGCCGCGTTCAGCTGCCCCGTCAACCTCGTCGGCATCGTCGGGGCCGATTTCCCCGACCAGCATGCCAAACTTTTCCGCTCCCGGGAAATCAACATGGACGGGGTGGAGGTGGTTGCCGACGGCAAAACCTTCCGTTGGTCGGGCGAATATTTCGGGGACTTGAACTCCCGTGAAACCCTGGACGTCCACCTCAACGTCCTCGCGCATTACTCGCCGGAACTGAACCCAGATTATCGCCGCTCGGACATCGTCCTCCTCGCCAACGCCGGTCCCGACAGCCAGTTGAAGGTCTTGCGCCAATGCGAGGCGCCGGTGTTCACCATCGCCGATACGATGGACCTCTGGATCACCACGATGCGGGATGAACTCGCGGAGTTGCTGCAGGGCGTCGACATGCTTGTGATCAACGACAGCGAGGCCCGCCAACTGACCGAGACCACCAATCTCATCAAGGCAGGCGAGAAGATGCTCGCGATGGGCCCCCGCTACGTCATCCTCAAAAAGGGGGAACACGGCTCCCTCCTTTTCGGCCGGGCCGGGGAGTTCTTCACCACCGGCGCCTTCCCGCTGCGTGCGGTCCACGATCCCACCGGTGCCGGAGACAGCTTCATCGGCGGCCTCGCCGGTTATCTCGGATCCCTCGGGAAACGGGAAGTGGACTTGGAAGATCTCGCCGAAGGCATCCTCCTCGGCACCGTGACCGCCAGTTTCACCTGCGAGGAATTCGGTCTCCGCAGGCTCGCCGCGATCTCAAAGGCGGACATTGTGGCCCGTCGCGATGCTTTCCGTTCCATGGCCCGCTTGCGCTGAAGCGGATCCGAGGACGCAATCCCACAACCCGCGGCGCAGCCTCAGGGACCGCAACGCCGCCTCCGTGGCCTCGCGCCACGCGTCGGCATCGTTCCCGCAGAGGATTTCCATCATGCGCAGGGCCAGCGGTCCGTGGTCGTCACCGTCCAGATCGATGTGCCGTTGCAGATAATGCTGGAACCCGGCCAGTTCCTCGGGAAAGCGCCGCGCCAGATCTCCGGTCAGGCGCCGGAACATGTCGGGAATGAGCGCCTCCCGGCCGAAAGTGAAGACGGCGGCCACCAGGTGCGCCCGGCCGGATTCCGCCGTTTCCAGACTGTGCTGGACGAAGTCCCGGGTTCCCGGAGCCAACCCGCAGCCGGCCAAAGCCTGACGCCAAGGCAAGCCCTGCGCCAAGGCGTCAAGGAAACGCCGGATGCGAACCGTGTCCGCTCCGGCCGCCTCCATCGCCTCAAGATACATCTCGAAGTGACTGAGGTGACGACCGTCCGGCATCAGATCGCTCTCTTCCGCCAGCACAATGGCATTCACGAGCGCCCGGATTTCAGGGTCCTTGGTCGGCAGCCAGGGGACAGCCACGCAAGTGAGCCTGGCCTGCAACGCCTTGAGAAGGGACATGAAGTCCCAGACCGCGAACACGTGGACCTCCATGAACCGCCGAAGATCCATTTTCGTGTGGAGAGCGTCGTAAACCGGGTGGGCCAGAAGCGCGGCCCGCTCCGGTTCGACCGCCGTCAACAGCGCTTGAAGGGATGGGGAGACTGATCGGTGCATTCCCTCTGATTTACGCCCGGCGCCGCCCTTCGGTCGAAGCCAATCGCCCCCCGGATTTCAAGCGCAAACTCCCCCCACGCCCATGGCCTCGCGCAATCCCCGGTGCCCCGCATAGATCACGAGCCGCTCCATCGCACGGGTCACCCCCACATAGATTTGCCGGGTATGGGCCAGAACCCGCTCCGCCCGCTCTTCCGGAGCCAACAACGGATTCTCCTCCTCCTCGGCCAATTCGTCCACCATGAGGAGGAAGACGATCGGTCGTTCCAATCCGGTGGCCGCCATTAGATGGGCCACTCCCGCCGCTCCGGGCCCCGGCGCCGTCCGGGCGCGCTCTTTTGCGGAGACCACGCTCCCCTCTCCGAGACGATGCCCGAGGTGACGCACCAACGCCGCCTCCGAGACCGAACGGCCGGCAAGCAGGATCAACACATCCTCCAACGGAAGCCCCCGCTCCCGCAAAACCTCCAACTCCCGCGCCACCCGTTCCATCTGCTCATGCCCGGAGCCGCCGGCCTGCACCCAGGGTTCCTCCCCCTCCGCCAGCGTCTCCAACGCTTCCGCCTCCGGCAAATTGAGCGGCTCCTCCTCCTCCGGCAAACGGTGCCGGTAAAACGCCCGGGCAAACCGAAGGATGGCGCGCGTGCTCCGGTAAGGCTGCTCCAGCCGTAGGGATCGGCTCCGCACCTCCATCCCGAGGCTGCTCCAGGAAGTCCCCCTCCGCAGGAAACCCTGGGTCGGATCCGCGCAGAGGAAGATATGGCCGCCAGACTGCACGCCCATCCGGAGCAACTCGATCCACGCCGGCGCAAAAAATTGGGCCTCGTCAATCAAGAGATGATCCACCATCCGCTGCCGGAGGCCGGGCGGCGGATTTTCCAGCACCGACAACGGCCACTCGGACCAATCCGCCCGGCCGTTCACCCGCAGGTAGGTCCGGAACCTCCGCAGCAGATCGAGCATGGCACGCCGCTGCTCAAGGCTGATCCGGCTCTTTCTTCCCTTCCGCGCCGCGGTGAGATACGCCTCGCCAGCCAATCCCTGATCCAACATCCAATGCAGCTCCTCAAGGATCCACTCCGTCGACGCCCGCTCCAACTCCGGCGCCTGCCCGCGCTCCGCGTCAACCCACCGGAGCAGCTCCGCCGGTCCGAGCATTTTGCCTCCCGGCGGCCGGATCCGGTGCAACCACTGGTGGAAGGTCAGGCATTCCACCCGCGCCGCCTCGGGATGCCGGGCCAACCGCCATTTCAAGTCGTTAGTCAGGGGGCGGTTGAAACTCAGCAGGACAATCCGTTTGCGCGGAAAAACACTCGCCAGCAAGCGCGCCCGGTGAATCAACACCAACGTCTTCCCACAGCCCGCCACCCCGGTGATGACCCGGAGCCGGAAATCCGTCGCCAGCGGCCGCACCCGCGCCTCCTCCTCCACATCCAATCGCACACACCGCTCCTGCCGGTAGTCCAACAGCATCGGGGCCACCAGAGCCTCGGGAACCCGGATGACCCGTGCCCGGTGCCCGGCCGTGATACCGCGCCCGGCCCCATCGATCCTCACTTCCGGAACCGCCGCAGCCCTCCAGACCGCCTGCGCACCTTCCGTAAATTTTCCGGTCGGGCTCGATAGGATCGCCGCCGCCAAGGACCCGCTCCGGCCACAATCCCCCCGTGAAATCACGCGGACTCCGGACATTTCCCCGCCGGCCGCCAGCGCGGGAGCCAGGATGAGAAGGGCGGGCTCCTCCAATCCGGCTTCCGCCGCCACCCGTCCCCTCCACGCCAGCACCCGGGCCACCAATCGCCCGCAATCCATCGGCTCCTCCAAAAGCGAGGGCTGCAGGTCTTCCCCCGGCCAGATGGCCGCCAGCCAGACCCGGCCCTCCTGGCCGAACAATACCGCGTCCGGTCCCTCCGGAATCCCCGTGGCCCGGCTCGCCTGAAGACCATGCGCCCCCAACTGCCCCAGCAGCGTCCTCGTTTTGATGACCAGCGTCGGCGTGCGCATCGGCTCAGGAGGAATGTGTGCCCGGATGAGCCACCTCCACCGCCGCCACGAGCAACGAGCGAAACAGGGCCACCTCCTCTTCCAAATCCGGGTCCTCCGGATCCAATTCCAGCAGGCTTTCGCTCGCCAACAGGATCAACTTGGTCCGGGCCCGCGTGACGGAGACATTGAGCCTCCGCGGGTCGAAGAAAAATTCCGCCTGATCCTGCACAAATCCAGGTTGTGCCGCCGAAAAACTCACCAGGATCACTTCCCGTTCCTGCCCCTGCATCCGCTCCACCGTGTCCACCATGCACCCGGCCCACGAACGCCCCGGCTCCAGCGTCTCCAACCGACGCCGCACCCGGCGGGCTTGCCTCCGGTAGGGCGTCACCACCGCGATCTCCTCCGGCCTCATCCCCCGGGAGACTAACAACCGGATCAGCTCCGCCGCCGCCCCGCTCTCCTCATCGTTGTCCGTCCGGCCTTCACGCCCGGCAAAGCGCAGCCAAATCAACGGCTTCTCCGGATCGAGCGCCTCCCGCTGCCAGTCCGGAACCCCGGCCACCGGCACCCTCCGCAGCCGACTCCCGGCCACCGCCGACGCGGAGGAAAGATCCCCATGGTAAAACGACTCACCCGGCCACCTCGCCAGTGTATCGTTCAACCGGTAGGTCACGTTCAACCGCGTCCCGGGGATCTCCCGCGCTTGCAACGCCTGGAAAATCCCCGCTTCCCCGGAATCCCGCCGCGAACGGCTCACCACCACCGGCCCCAGCTGCTGCTGATCCCCAAAGAAAAGATAGCTCCGCCCGGTCAACATCGCCAAAATCGCCAACGGCGTCGTCATCTGGCTCGCCTCGTCGAACACGATCGTGTCGAATTCCACCCCCGCCAACCGACGCCGCAACGCAAACGGCGTCGCCCCGGCCACCCACCCGGAAGATCCTTCCCGCTTCCCCAACGGACTCTCACTGAAAAATTCAAAGCGGTCGAATGCCTCATCCCGGCGATGCACCGCCGCACCAAACCGGCCCACGGCCTCGCGGTCCGCTACTTCCCTCGCCACCATGCCGAGGGCATGATCGATCGCCCGATGCGTGAACGATGTCACCAAAACCCGTCTCCCCTCCCCCACCAACCGTTTCACCACCTCCGCCAGAACCCGCGTCTTTCCGGTCCCCGGAGGCCCTTGCACCAAATACACATGGTCCGCGGACACACTGCCCGCGATCGCCTCCCGCTGCATATCCTCCCACGGCCTCGCCGAAGGCTCCAAATCCCTGTAGGCCCGGCCATACGCTTCCTCGTGCAACCCCGGCTCCGCCCTTCCCGTCAGCAGGGGAAGAATCCGTTCCCGCCCGATCTCCGTCCGGGGCAACCGATCCAACCCATCCAGGTAGAATGATTCCAAATCGAGGAACGCTTCATCGATCATCCACGGACCGCCTCCATCCGGTTCCGGCCGGAAGCCGTTCTCCCGCGCCAGCCAAATCCTGTCGCCCTCCTCCCGATAAATCACCGCCTCGCGCCCCTCCACGGCATCGCCATCCGCCCGGCGGCGCAGCAAGACCAAGTCGCTCTCCCGCAACCGCGAATCATTCCCGCCGTGCCGGAACACGGCCCGGCCGTTCTCCATCCCTTCGAACGTCAATCCGTCCAGACAGGTCCCCCGCTTCACCCGCTCTGCCGGGGACCGCGTCATCCGCCGGGCAAACGCCTCCCGCTGGCACGTGAACTCGGCGTGCACGAACCTTCGCAACTCATCCACCACGGACGATGCCTCCAACGCAAACGCGGACACGCCCCAAGGTTAACCCACCCGCCGCCTTCCCTCAAGCCGGGGATTGACTCCCTCCTTTGGAGTTCTTGTGCCGCCGCTCAGGTGACTTCTTGCATGGGTCGGTCCGAGTGACCGGAAGCTCCCGGCCCTGTTGCGGGAGGTGTTTTTCCCGCAAGGCGCGTGAAGGATTCCAGAATGAGCGGCGTGCAGACACACCGTGAATTCTGGAAACCGCGCGGAACGCAGCGGGGAGAATCCGGACAAGCCGCAGCAGCCGGAGCTTGAGAAATGCGGGCGAGGTTATCTGCGGCGGAAATGGAAGCCTGAATTCAAACAAGGACGCTCCCCGCTGCTGAATGTGCCGTCTTGTTAGCTAATCTGCATTAGGGATGGAGCCCCCCCGTGAAAGACGGCGGCCAATCGCCGGAAAGAACTTGGGAAACGCGAAGTGAAACATCACGATAAAAACGATCGCTGGAAAGACCACGCAAATCAAAACAGAAGAGACAACGTAGTTCCACCCCAGAAACTGGAATGAGAGGAGAAAGTCAACCGACTTCTGAAACAGCCAGTCCGAGAACTCCGTAAAGTCGGTGATAAGAAACAGGCAAACCGAGACGCCGACTACGTAAAGGATCTTCAACGTGTGCTTCTGGAATATTCGGTCGGCAAGAATCACGTAGGCGAACGGCAAAATGATGTAATAGGCAATGATGTTCACCTCGTTATAGGTCAACCCGGTGACCTCCGCGATCCAGTTCAGGAGCGAGGCGACGATCTGAAATGTCGTATTCATTTTTCAGCTATTGAGGCAAAATACTTTTCCTCGCCCCCCCGCTCATGCGGAATCGGAGTGCTGCTTCCAACAGTCGAGCAGGATGATTGTTGTTGTTTTCTGAGAGTCCGGTCATTCCAGTGGGTGGCGCCACTTCAGGCCGGGGAAACGGGAAAAGCCGCGGTCGGCGGTGACCCATTCGCATCCCGTCTCAACGGCCAGCGCAGCGTGGTAGGCGTCCGGCACAAGATTGCCGCGAGCGTCGGCCTTGCGACAGAGGTCGAGGAAAACCTTCCAATGCATCGGTCCCGGAGCAAGCACCTTGACCAAGTCGCGGGAGCGGAGGTCCTCGACGAATCCCAACGCATCCGCCAGAGGGGTGGGCACCAGAAAAATTTTGGGATGGGTGACCAATCGGATAAATCCGCTCAACGCCAAATCGGACACCGCGACTCCGGGGACCCGACCCAAGGCGGACTCCAGCCAAGCCTTGTAGTCGGGATGCCGCTCGGCGTCTTCGCGGTGGGCGTAGACGAGGATGTTCACGTCGAGCAAAATCATCGTCCTTCCATGGATTCCAGCAGAGAGGCAGAGGAAGCGAGATCGACTCCCGGCTGAAGACCGTTGCCGCGAAAGGTTTTGAGAGGTGTGGGCTCGCGCGGCAACGAAGCCTTCCGATTCGCGGCGAAGCTCACTCGCAAAGCCTCCTCGATCACCTCCCCCAAACTACACGAGCGCTGGCGCGACAACTCGCGGGCTTGCTCTAGCAGAGAGTCTTCGATGGAGATCGTCGTTCTCATGCATCACCGCATACAGCGCGCGCATCATGATGTCAATGCACTTCGTCTCGCCACGGTGAATCTCACGCATCCCCGGCATTTTCCCCGGCAGATCGGCACGGCCGCCGATCCCGCCGAGGCCGGACCGCCGTTGTCATGTTTTTGTCCTTCACGCCGAGGGGCTTCGTGTCAAAGAACGGCCCGATTTGCGGCGTAACTTGTTCATTTGTAGGGATCTGCGCTTGAGTAATCCGGGGGTGGGTGATGCAATGGTGTTCCGATCCGGGAGGGACAGAGGATGGGAAAAGACTCCGAAACCCATGGGGTGTTTTTGGGTGCATTTTCGGCTGCCGGTGGAAAATTGGGCCGGTTCGGTCATCAGGTCCCCTGAAAGATGGACCCCCATTTTCGCCCCAAAATCACGCCGCACGATGGCGCCGGATCGCCGCGCATCTTTGGGCTTGTCCGGGTGATTTGGCGATTGCGTTGGAGAACCTGGAACGGTGGGAGCGTTGGGGACGCGTCCATCCCGGGCCGATCCAAGAGTGGCGCCGCCGCATCCTGGCCGCTCAGACGAGTCCGGGATTGATGCAGGAATTTGTTTCCTGGCTGGAAACGGAGAACCACCATGAGGAACCATTGAAGAGCTGTTCCCCATTTGTCGGTCTTTCTCTCGGGAAAGTTGATTCGACCGTTTCCTCATGACCTTCGCGGCGCTCTTCAGCAGGCGCGTGACTTTGGACTCGCGAGCATGCGATCCACCTGCTCGGCCAGCGTCTTCTCCGCATGCAGATCCGCCATGCCCGGCTGCGCGGGCTCGGCGAAATACAGAAACCCCGGTGCCGCGAGCACGATGCTCAACGACTCCTTCAGTGCCTGCTTGTGGGAATCACCTCGCGCGCGACGCTTCTCATAGACCTGCACCAGTCCATCGACGAACGCCGCATCCGGCGTCGTGCCGTGAAACGCACGGGTGGTGAAGTCCGCGGTGAGTTCACGCACCGGCTTGTCACTGAAAATGACCAGTCAAGCGGGATGACTGTGCTTTTCTCCGCCCCTGTCACGCTGCTCCGAGCGTTTGCGGGTGAACGCGCTGTGCCCCGGGTTTTCGCGTATGCTCCCCTTACATCCACTTGCAAGGCCCGTGATTTTCCGTAAGGGAGAGGTCCCCTTCCAACCTACCCCAGTCCCATGGCAGTCGACGTCAAACAAATTGGTGAGCGCGTGGCTACGGAGAGCGCCGTTCTGGAAGCCATCCGCACCGAGGCCCGCAAAGTCATCGTCGGTCAGTCCGAACTGATCGACCGCCTCATCATGGCCCTGCTGTGCAACCAGCACGTGCTCATTGAAGGCGTCCCGGGTCTCGCCAAAACGCTCTCGGTCACCACGCTGGCCAAGATGATCCAAGCGACTTTCAGCCGGATCCAATTCACGCCTGATCTGTTGCCGGCTGACGTCCTGGGCACGCTCATTTACAACCCGAAATCCGGCGAGTTCTCGATTCGCAAGGGGCCCGTCTTCGCGAACATCGTCCTTGCCGACGAAATCAACCGCGCCCCTGCCAAAGTCCAGAGCGCCCTCCTCGAGGCGATGCAAGAGCGGCAGGTCACGATCGGCGACGAGACCTTCCGCCTCGACGACCCATTCCTGGTCCTAGCGACGCAAAATCCGGTGGAGCAGGAGGGCACCTACCCGCTGCCGGAGGCACAAGTCGACCGCTTCATGATGAAGCTCAAGGTCGCCTACCCGACCAAGGCCCAAGAGAAGGAGATTCTCAAACGGATGGCCCGTTCCCGGCCCAATACGGAGGTCAAGGCCATCATCCAGCCCGCCGACATCCTCCGACTCCGGCAGTTGGCCGACGAGATCTACATGGACGAGAAGATCGAGGATTACATCGTCGACCTGATCGAAGCGACCCGGGATCCGGAGGCCTACAAACTGCCGGTGAAGCAGCTCATCCGCTACGGGGCTTCCCCCCGCGCCACGATCTTCCTGACGATGGCCGCCAAGGCCAATGCGCTGCTTGAGGGTCGTGGTTATGTCACTCCGCAGGATGTCAAAACCATTGCCCCGGACGTCCTGCGCCACCGCGTGATCTTGACCTACGAGGCCGAGGCCGAGGAAAAGACTTCCGAGGATATCATCGCCCAAATTCTCGCCAAGGTCGACGTGCCTTGATCCGATCTTATGATCCCCGAGGAACTGGCCAGGAAGATCCGGTATATCCAGATTCACTCCAGCAAGACCGTCAACGACGTTCTGGCCGGTGAATATCACAGTCTCTTCAAGGGGCAGGGCATGGAGTTCGAGGAAGTCCGGCCCTATCAACCCGGAGACGATGTCCGCGCCATCGACTGGAACGTCACCGCGCGCACCGGTGAGCCGTTCATCAAGCGCTACCGCGAGGAGAGGGAACTGAGTGTCATCTTCCTCGTCGATCTCTCCGCGTCCGGAGATTTCGGGAGCACGCGCAAACTCAAAAACGAGGTCGCCGCCGAGATCTGCGCCCTGCTCGCCTTCTCCGCCATCAAGAACAATGACAAGGCCGGCCTCGTCATCTTCACCGGAAAAATCGAACTCTTCGTCCCCCCGGCCAAGGGCACGTCCCATGTCCTCCGCCTGATCCGGGATCTGCTCGAGTTCAAGCCAAGCCAGGCCAGGACCGATATCCGCCAAGCCATCGAATTCCTCGGACGCGTCACCACCAAGCGCTCCGTCGTCTTCCTCGTTTCCGACTTCCTCGAAAACGGCTTCGACAAGGCGCTTCGCGCTATCGGGGCCAAACACGATGTGGTGGCCATCTCCATCACCGACCCCCTTGAGGTCCGGATGCCCGATGTCGGCCTCGTGGAACTGGAGGACGCGGAAACCGGCGAGTGGGTTCAGGTCGACACCAGTTCCCCGGGCTTCCGCGCCCGCTACCAAGGCCTTGGCGATGCCCACCGCAAGGCGTTGCGCGATCTGTTCCGCTCCATGGACATCGATCAGCTGGAAATCCTCACCAGCCGTGACCGGGACCACGTCCGGGACCTAGTGACCTTTTTCCGCACCCGGGAGCGGAGGAGGATGCGGTGATCCTTGGAACCGGCCGGCGCAGCGATGGGCAGATCCTCACGCCACCAGCGGAACGCCGTAAGGCAAGTCATCCGGAAGGGGCACGAACTCCCGGATTTTGCTCCATAGCCCGGTGTAATCCCGGTTGAGATCGCCTGACAAGCAGTCGGTGATTTCGGACCCGGCCTCGGGGTAGCGCATGATGACGTCTTTGAACGAGAAATCGGGGTTGTAGAAGGCGTAAACCAGTTTCCTCATGTTCTCCACCCCCTCACGAACCTGCGAGCTGTAATGGGCAAAGCGCCCGGGCGACAAGTCGCCTGCAGCCAAGCCCTTGTGAACTTCCTCGCCGGCCAACACGCCGCTCTTCAGCGCCAGCATCACGCCGCTGCTGAACACGGGATCGAGAAAGGCAAAGGCGTCCCCCACCAACAAAAGACCCGGAGCCGCCACATACCGGGAATGCCGGCTATACTCACTGGTGATCCAGAATTCTCCGGTGCACTCTCCGCCGGCAAGATGCTCCTTGATCCACTGGTTTTCTTCAACCTCACGTTCGAACATGGCCTTGGGGTCCCGGACGCCGTCGCGGCTGAGATACTTTCCTTCCGCAACCACACCGACACTGACCATGTCATTATGTTGAGGGATGTGCCAGAACCATCCCTTGTCGGGAACGAAAGCCACGGTGGTTGCGCCTTCATCGATGTCAGGCTCCCGTTTGGAACCCTTGTAATACGTCCAAACGGCCACCTTGTTGAGATAGGGATCACCGACCCGCCAGCCGCGCCGATTGGAGGCCATGGCTTCCTTTCCGGTGCAATCCAAGGTGATCGGGGCCCGAAGTTCATAACTGACCCCGTCCTTGCCGGTGCATTCCACGCCGACGACCCGCTCCCCGTCCATGAGGAGACGCTTCACGGTGGTCTCCTCCCGCACCTCCGCCCCTTTCTCGCGGGCGTTGTCGAGCATCATCTGATCAAACTCGGAGCGCAAAACCTGCCATGTCTGCGCGACGGTTTCCCGATCGTAACGGGTGAAGAAGTAAAACGGTTGGGAACGCTTCCCATCCGGTTGGACAAAGGAGACACTGTATTTCCGGGTGAAATGCGAGCGCTTCATCTTGTCGATCATTCCGATCCTCTGCAACGGATGGAAGGTGAAGGGAATGAGCGATTCCCCGATATGATAACGCGGGAACTTCTCACGCTCCAAGACCACCACCCGGTGACCATACTCCGCCAGCACCGCCGCGGCACTGGAACCGGCCGGACCGGCTCCGATAAGGATTACATCGCAATCGTTCTGCATCATTTCCGTAGGTTTCAAGACAAGACTTCCTTCATTACGGTTCCCGAACCCGCCCCGGGTTCGGTCGCCACGATGGATTTTCGCATCACCCAATCGAAAACCGGAGAGGCCATCAAGGTGGTGACCACCGCCATGATGACCAACGCGGCAAAGAGCTGCGGGGTGATGATTCCGCGCTGCAAGCCGATGTTGATGATGATCAGTTCCATCAATCCCCTGGCGTTCATCAAGGTGCCGATTCCCATCGCTTCGGACTGGCTCAATCCGGTCGCCCGGGCCGCGAGCCAACAGGCCCCGCCCTTCCCGGCGACGGCCCCCAGCAGGATCATTCCGGCAGCTCCCCACAACTGCCAGGAATCGAGCAAACCGATGCGGGTGTTGAGGCCGGAGTAGGTGAAAAAGAAGGGCAGGAGCACCGCCACGGTGAAGGGCTGGATCCGGTCCACGAGATCCCGTGCGACCACTCCCCGCGGCATCGCCGCCCCCATCGCGAAGGCGCCGAAAACCGCGTGCAGCCCGATGAGGTCGGTGAACCACGCGCCCAAGGCCATGAAGATGATGAAGACACTGAACTCCGCCTCGGTCACGCTTCCACGCTCCCCGGTCCGGCGGGCCCAGCGGGCCAGCAACGGTCTGAGCACGAGGAAGACGACGGCCACGTAGCCGACACCTCCGCCAATGCTGACCCAAGCGTGACTGTAATCCCCGTCGAACGCCGCCAGGACCACGGCGAGGAGGCACCAGGCGGCCACGTCATCAAGCGCGCCGGCCCCGAGCGAAACCGTTCCCATGGTAGTGGCGGTCAGCTTCTTGTGCACGAGAATCCGGGCCAGCATCGGAAAGGCCGTGATGCACATCGAGGCCCCGAGGAAGACGCAAGCCTGGGGCAGCGTGGTGCGTTCGCTGAAAAACGGGGCCCGCCCGAAGAACCACCAGGCCAGCGCCGCCCCAAACAGAAACGGCGCCACCATGCCGGCCGCGGAGACCACCGCCGCCGTCCGCATCCGCCGGCCGACGATGTCAACGCGAAACTCCAACCCGACCACGAACATGTAGGCGGCCAGGCCGAATTGGGAGAGCGGATAGAGCACCTTCATCCCGTCCTTAGGGAAGATCTGCAGGGAAAGGTCCGGGAAAAAATGCCCCAGCAACGACGGCCCCAGCAACACGCCGGTGATCATTTCCGCCACGACCTGCGGTTGTCCGAAGCGCCGGGCCACGATGCCCACCAACCGGCAGGCGATGAGGATGAGGCCGACCTGAAAGAAAAGTTGGACTGCGAGCTGATGACCGGACATTGGACACAGTGTATAATGGGTCTCCGGCGATAGCGAAAATCGTATGTTGTTATCGGATCCATGCCGATTCGCGATGCATACTGGCGTTCGCTCCCGGTCTCCGTACCATCCCCCCATGAACCTGACGCACCGAACCGGGCGGGTCGCGTGGCCCGCCCTCGCCCTTGTTTGCCTCCACGGCCAAGGGACCGCCCCTGAAGCCCGGGCTGCGGAACCGGTGCTTTCCCGGTCGATTCCTTTCGATACCCCGGAGGCCGATGCCATGCTCTCCCGGATGGAGATTTTTCCTGCGGACAATCCATGGAACACCCGGGTGGATGCCTGGCCGGTGGCAGCGAACTCGCAGGCCATGATCAAGGCGATCGGATGGGAGAAGCCCTTGCGCGGCAACACGGACATGGGCTTCGTCCTGGTGCCGCCGGATCAGGACCGGGTTCCGGTGGCCCTCATCGGCTATGCGGAAGAATCGGATCCGGGCCCCTACCCGGTGCCGGGAAACGCGGTGATCGAAGGTTGGCCCGCCGCCTTCTCCCGCTCGAAGGGACCGGAGCGGAATCTCACACTTGAAGAGGTGCAGCGGGGGAAACCGGATCTGGACGCGGACCGCCACGGGATCATCGTCGATCCCTTCAACCGGAAGCTTTACGAGTTTTATCGGTTGACCCGAACCGACACCGGCTGGCTTGCCTCCCAAGCCTCCATCTTTGATCTGGCTTCCAACCGGCTGCGTCCGGACGGGTGGACCAGTTCGGACGCAGCCGGTTTGCCCATCTTCCCGGCGGTGGCGCGCCACGACGAATTCGCCCGGGGCGAGATCCGTCACGCCCTGCGGGTGACCTTCTCCCGGACCCGGCGCGCCTACGTCCACCCGGCAACCCACTTCGCCAGCCGCCTGACCGATGAAAACCTCCCCCGCATGGGCGAGCGCTTGCGCCTCCGCCGGGATCTCGATACCTCCGGATTTTCCAGGGAAGTCCGGATTCTCCTCGTCGCCCTCCAAAAGTATGGGATGATGGTGGCGGACAACGGGATCGATTGGGCGGTATCGATCACACCGGACGAGCGGATTCCCGTGCTCCATGAGGAGTTGCGAAAAATCCGGGGACGTGATTTCGAGGTGGTCACGCCTCCGGCCGGCTTCGTTCCGCCCCGCTGAGAGAAGACCATGAAAGCCATCCATTGCCTGTTCATCCCCTGGGCCATCGCTCTGGCGGCATGCCATGCGCCATCGATCGATTCCGAGACCCGGCCGGTCGGGACAAACGTGCTGCCGCCCGCGGTTCTCGCCGGGGCGCTGAACGGCGAACCCGACTTCGTCCGGCACGTTGCCCCGATTTTGCGGGAGCGCTGCCTGTATTGTCATGAGCCCCCGGCCCTCCCGGGCCACCTCAGTCTGGCTTCCCGGGAGGAAGCCATGACCCCGGGACCTGCGGGGCCGGTCATCGTTCCCGGCAAGCCGGCCGGCAGTCCGTTGATCCGCAGCCTCAAAGGGACCCACCCCGGGACCGCCGCCATGCCGGCCGTGGGTGATCAGGTGACCCGGGACGAGATCCGGGTGCTTGAGCGGTGGATTTCCATCGGTGCCCCATGGCCTGAAGGGCCCGCCGGAAGGCTGCGTTGACTTTCACGGGCGGCGAGCCTCGTCATGCCCCGGGCCGCCCGTCGGAAAACGGATTGCGGCCAGCGGCGGCAACGGCTCGGTCCGATACCGGTTGATGAAGGCACGCAGGTCGCCCCGGTCGAAGTCATCGCGAAACCACTCGAAGAGCGGGGAAACCTCGACCTGAAAGCCATCTTTGGAGATCCGCACGCCTGCCTGCTTCCCGGAGAGAAAAGCCCGGGTGATGGCCTCGAGTTCGGCCTCGAGCCCCGCCGCGGTGAACGCGCGATCGCGCAACGGTGGCCCGGCGATCGTCGTGCGCACCAAAGCAAAGTGGATGCGAGGATCGTGGAACGCGGGCCCGATGACGGATCGTTCAAGGTCATCGAGGCTCAGGATTTCCCCGGCCACGACGAGATCCCGGGATCGCAAGCCATCTTCGCGGCCGCCCCCGTCCAGCAGCTTGGACAAGGCCAGCGCGTTGTAGGCGTTTAGATACCAGGCGAGCCGCTGGTTCCGGGTCCCCGAAGGAGCCTCCGTGGCGATGGCCGCCACCACCTCCCGGAGGAGGCGCATATCCTGACGGGCCGCGGTCCATCCCCGGGAATCCACTTCCCCGGCCTTCACATGGCGGCTCAACAGGGCGGAAAAATCCCCCTGCCAACCGGCGGACGCCACCGAGGCCGTTGCCAATCCGGCAACCGCCAGAAGAGTGGTCGTGTGCCTCCGCCTGATCATCGGGAAAACTTGAGGGGAGGGGTGCCCGCTGCACGCCCTCCCTTTTTCGGGAAGACGCCGCGCCGCCGGGGATTTGCAATTTTTGTGCAACTCCCGCCCGGGTTGACAAATTCTGCCCCCGCGCCACCGATGCACGGATGTCTCTTCCGCTGCCGTCCCTCACCCGCAGGCTCAATGCCCTGGCGGCCGATCCCGGTTTCGGAGCTGAAAGTTTGGAAGCCGAGTTGCGCCGCTCCCATCCCGCGATTCTGGCGGAGGTCCGGGAGGATGCGGCCTGCCCCGGGCGCTTTGCCGCGTGGGGCCAGTCCTCGAACCTCGAAGGAAACGCCCACCGGGAGCTGGTTCATCCGCGTCTGCTTTGCGCCTTGTGCGGCGTGGCGGGATTGGAGCCCCCCAAGGCCTCCGTGACCAACGCCGGCCTGCTTCACACCTACGGCTATTTGTTGAGCAACCGGCGGACTCCGTTCGGCTACAAACGGGAACGCTGGACCCGACCGGTCCTGGAATCCGGCTTGAACTTGCGCCCGGGACTGCTCGGCCCCGTCCCCAAATCGGGCACCCTGCTGGGGAACCTCACCGCCCTGTCCGCCGCGGTCTGGCACCCCTGGTCCAGCCCCCACCCGATCCAGCTCACCGTGAACGGCTCCTCCCTCGATGGCTCCGGATTGACCCTTGTCGAACAACCGGCCGGCAGTTCCATCCGCCTCCTGACCCGCCTGATTCCCTTTTCCCGACCCGACGCCGGAAGCCACGGCGCGGCCCTTTTCCATGCTTGGGAAGAGCACGGGAAATTCCACTTCATCACCGTGTTTCCGGTCAACCGCGGCACCCTGCAAAGGCACCAAGAGCGCTTTCAGAGCGGTCCCGCGCTCGTCAAACCGCGCTTCAACTCGGTCATCCCGGGCCTCAAACCGGAGGGGCTTCCCGGTCGGCGCACCGTGGAACCGGCGCGGACCTGAAGCCCCATGATTTCCGAAGTTTCATCTTGCTTCCCGGCCTCTCCAGCTTGTTCTAGTGGTTTATGCACGCCACGCACAACGGTCCTCCGCTCCGGGCGGCATGGACCGCCATCCTCGCCTTCGCGCTCTTCCTTGCCGCCGGCCCGGCCCGCAGCCAAACCACGCCGGAACCGCCCTCCGTCCCCACCGTTTCCCCCACTCCCGGGGCCGCTCCGGCCGTGACCCCCGCGCCTCCGGCCACCACCCCGGGGATCGCGTTCGACAGCTCGAGCCCAACCCGGTCCGAACTGAAGCTCGATGGACCACGGTCCGCTTCCCTGGATCTCTCGAGGTCGGTCCCCTTCATCGGGCGCCGGAGCAACACCCGCGTCCTGTCGGGCTATTACATTTTCTCGGACCGCAACCGCGGAAACTTGAGCGGCATCCATCCGGGAAGCGAGCTCCCGCTGATCCTGCGAACCCAGCTGGAGGAGAATTACAGCCGGAGAGGCGATATCCATCGCCGGACCAGCATCGTCGGGCTCTGGGCCTCCATCCCGATCTTCGAGAACTCCTTGAACCGCCGTTCCCAAGGGTCGCTCGAAGATCCCGCCGAACCGCCGAACCGCACCTTGGTCGCCGCCATCGGGACCGACACCACCCGCCATCGGACCAGCCGCAAGGGCGAGATTGAAGCCCCCGGTCAGGGATTTTTCTCACGTTTGCGCCCCCACACGGGGATTCTCGAACGCTCCAAATCCGAAGAGGCCACCCCTCTCAAACCGGAACCAACGCCCGAATCCCAGTCAGCCCCGGCGAGCCTTGCGGCGCCCGAAAAGGCGAAGGAGGATCACGGACCTCTCGACTTCTTCCGCCGCCTCTGGCATTGATCCCAAGACGGGCGGATTTATTCGCCCTGCAAGGTGGTCCACCCTCCGCGGAGGTGGAACACATCCCCCACCCCGACCTCGCGCAACCTTGTCGCGACGTCCTTGCTTTTGCCGCACTTCGCCCCGTCGCAATAAACGACGATCGGCCGGTCCGCGGACGCGATCTGGTCGAATAGGTCGGGCAGCAATTCGTTCCACTCGTCCGGCGGGAGGCGCAACGCTCCGTCCCGGTGCCCCGCCTCAAAGGCCGCTGCGGAACGGGCATCGATCCAGAGAACCTCGTCGTTCCAACGCTCCCGCACCTCGGCGCGACTCACGGCATGAGGATCCGCATCCGGTTGCAGATACCAAGCCGGTGCGCCGGGATGCGCCGCCTTGGTGATGACCGCCGCCACCAGCGTGAGGCCGAGGAGCCAGACCACCTCCCGAGCACAGGCCCCGAAAAACCGGTGGGGCTTCATGGCTGGGCCGGGTCCTGATTTTTATCGACCCGGAAGAAAGCCATCTGCTTCTGGTGCTCGCGGAAACGGGAATCGGTCTCGATGCGGACCATGCCGAGGAGAGCTTCGGAAGTGTTCTCTGGCTTCACCTCGATCTCGTATGACCGCCCCTCGACGAGCATCCGCACCGCGGTGGACACGTTCCGCCGGCTGGAGGAAGCGCTCTTGATGCGCACGGGATCGGGACCCTGCATCGTGATTTTGAAGACCTTGGGCGCCGGGGCCTCACCGAGTGCCCAGTGAAGCATCTTGGGCTCGATCTCCACCAGAGCCGGAACATGGACCCGAACGGCGAGACGCACCGGTGCTTCTCCCTTGGCGCCGCTGACAAAGGTGATCGACCGCTCCACGCTCCCGGACAATCCCTTCACGTTGAAGGTGGCCTTGACCTCCCCGCTCTCTCCCGGTGCGTAGGAACGCTTGTCACTCTCCGCGCTCAAACATCCGCAGGAGGTTTCGATGCTCCGCACCGTTCCCGCGGTTCCCTCGTTTTTGAAACGGAACACCGCCGTGACCCGCTCCTGACCGAAATCCGGCGTCACTTCCACGAGGTTCTGCTCAAACCGAAAGGCGGCCCCGGCCCCAAACGGCCAAAGCACGAAACTTGAGACCACGACAAGTCGAACGGAGGCTTTGTTCATGCTCCGAGCATAGACATGGCCCCGGCCGAATGCAAAGCCTCTCCTTGGCGGCGGCGCAGCGGTTTCAGACCGGACCCGGCTCGTTCCAATTCGCGAACCAGCCGGCGCATGCGGGCGGCACGGGCCAGGGATCGATCCAGCCCGACGCCACCCCGGCATCGACGAATCCCTGCAAGGAACGCTTTCCCTCCGCCAGGCGCTGGTCCGCCACGCCCTTCATCACCCGCGGGTAAATGGCCAGCAGCGGTTCCCAACGCCCGCCCAGATGCGGCACCAACCCGCGCCCGTTCCCCAATCCGCCCGAGGCCAGGAGCCGCCGCATCCCCTCCACCGTAACCGCCGGCATATCCACCCCCAACACGAGCACCCGCTCCGAGCGGATGGCCCCCAGAACCGTGGCCAAACCGCCCAGCGGCCCTTGGTCCGGCAGCTCGTCCGGAACCATCCGCACCGCTTCGGACGGCAACCCTCCGGGAAACGAAGTGGATCCTCCCACAGACACGATCACCTCCGACGCCCCCAACGCCATGAGCTTGGCGAGTTGCAACCGCCACATCGGCTCGGTTTCCCCGGGCGGAACGTGGAGCGCCTTGTCCGAACCGAAGCGCCGCGACCGACCACCCGCCAACAACGCCACCGCGAACGAGTCCGTCCCGCTCATCCCTCCGGCGCGTCGACCCGAAGCACGCCATCACTCAAAATCCGCGCCCGCAAGCCTCCCCGCCCCTTCAAAGCGGCCTCCGCCCCCGGGCAAAAAGCCTCGTCCATCCAGTAACAGGGCTTGGCCTCTTCCGAACCGGAAAACCGGACGCCCTGCAAGGTGAACTCCCGGCCGATCAAGGCCCGCAGGTCTTGACCGGACACGACCACATTGCGCCGGAACGCATCCACATCCCGGTCGAAGACCGCGAAAGAATCGCGCAGGTCCTCGAAAACCTCCTGCTCGAAAAACGTGACCTGTCCCTTGTAATCCGGTTTGTGGTCGAGAAACCGGTCTCCCGCGAGTCCCCGCCCCGCGAGGCACTCCACCGCGGAGACTTCCACCATCGGTTGTTCGCCCGGAGCCATCCCATGATGGCCGAAATAGTTGTGAGACGGGGAAATGAAGATCCGCAGCACCTTCATCGCGGGGTCCAAACCATCAGGTTGCTCCGGCCTCACTCGAAAGTCCGGATGTTGGCATCCCGCCGCAACCGGGTAAGCCAGCGCTCCACGCTCTCCTGCCGTTTGTTCTGGAGCACGCGGCGGCGCACTTCCTCCTCGATCTTGGGGTCCGAAAGCGGAGCCACCTCGCCGTCGTCCCGCGCATCCACGAAGATCACGGTGTAGAAGTCCCCGAGATCGATCACGTTACTCACGGTCTGGACCGGAACCGAAAAAGCGGCGTCCGCCAGGCTGGCCTGCAGTTCCTCCTTCTTGAAAGTCCCACGCACCCCGTTGTCTTCCGCCCCGCTATCCACCGAGTAGGCCCGCGCCATGGCCCCGAAATCCGCCCCGCCCCGCAGTTTTCCGTGGATCTCTTCCACCAACGATTTCTGGCTCAGGGCCGTCGAGACATCCCCGTTGACCAATTTCGGGACCGTGATCGTCCGCAACTTCACCGCGCCCGGGCTCGCGAAGAGCACGCGGTTCTCCTTCCAGAACGTCTCGATCTCCGCCGGGGTCGCGAAGACCGGCACCGAATCCGCGTTCTTGGCGCGCATCGCCTGGACAATGATCGACTCCTCCTGCATCTGCCGGAACTGCTGGAGCGTCATCCCGCTGTTCTTCAACTCCTGGACGAACTTCTTGTGATCCCCGCCGAAGCGTTCCTTGATGAAGCGGGTCACCGCATCGTCGACGTGCTGGGGCCGGATGGTCGCCCCCATTTTCTTGAAGGAATCAAGGATCAACTCGCGGTCGATCAGGTCTTGCAAAGCGTTTTTCTCGATCTCCTTGACCTTTTGTTCCAGCTCCGGTGTCGGCAACGACCGACCCGCCTGCATCACCAACACCTGAACCTGCATAGCCGCCGCGTTGCGCACCTCGGACTGGGTGATGGGACGGTTGTTCACCGCCGCCACCAGACGGTTCACCTCCGTGGATTCAGTGGCCCCGTGCAATGCCATGGCGGAGGCCAGCGAGAACATGACGCCAAACCATTCGGACGGCTTCCCTGACGTGATTCCGGTCGCCACCGGTTTTCCGGCGGGCCGCTTGTCTGACAAAATCATGGGGATGCGGAGAGGGGGCTCGGGGGACCGGTGCGCAAACGACCCCAAGACCGCCGAATGTATCAATTCCAGCCGATCCGTCAACGAGGGAAGCGGGGGAATCCGCGGCTCACTCTGAGGAATCGCCGCATTTCGGCAACGGGCGCACCAGGTTCGCGGCCAGCGGACGAACCCGCTCGAAGACATTCCTGCCCAACGGGGCGGCCACCTCGTAGCCATGGGCGAACATTTCCATCTTCGCGTCCAGGTTGTCCACGTAATGCAGCGCCGCCGCTTCCGGTGTCCGGGGAAGCACCGGTGAACCGAACTCGTATTCCCCGTGGTGCGAGCCGATCAGGTGCAGCAGATGCAAGCGCACCAGATCATTCTCGGGACGCAGCGATTGCCAGGCCGCCGCCTCCGGGGACTCCATCAGATCCCGCCACAGCCGGTTGGCCAGCTCCATCCCCGCCGGAATATGGCCCAGCAGTTCCCCCACCTCGGTGTAGGGCATTTCGAAGCCCCGTTCCAAGTAGACATTCTCCCAGAGTTTGCCGCAATCATGGAACAGCACCCCGGTCAGGAGGAGATCCCGGTTGAGGGCCGGGTAAACCCCGCAGATGGCGTCCGCCGACCGCATCATTTGCGCCACGTGTTCCACCAAGCCGCCCCGCCGGGCGTGATGATAGTTCCGCGCCGCCGCCGTCCGCCGGAAGCGTTCCCCGAACCGCTCCAGAAACAGCTCGCTGATCCCCCGCAGCCGCGGGTCAGTCATGCCACGCACCAAGGCCTCGATCGTCGCGTAATCCTCCGCCTGACGCCGCCGCAACGCCTCCGGCCCCCGGAGCACCGCCTCGACTTCCTCGGCCGTCAGGGCCTGTGCGCTGGCGTCCCGGGGCTCCACCCCATACTCCCCCCGCGTCCAACTGGCCCGCAGGGCCACGAAATCCCCGCCGTTGAGACGGCCGAACGCCGGATACAAGGCCGTGTCTTCCCACGCCCGCACCACCAGATGGTCCGCCGCATCCGCCAGGCGCGCCTCAAAGAACGGTTTGTTGCTCTTGGAGACCCGCGTGGCCAGGGACTCCAACTGGGCGTGGATCTCGAAGGGCTGCGGCTGTGCCTGCGCCCGTTGCTTCAGTTCCTGGATCGATACCTTCTCCACCGCGCCCCCTCTTCCTCACTTCACCGCCAGATCCACGATGAACCAGACGATCATGACCACCGCGAGCCCTCCGCGCACCAACAACCCCACCGCAATCCCCACAAAGGTGCCCCAGGTCGATTTCAGCGATCCGCCGACCTGCTTGCGGGCCAGCAACAGCTCCCCGGCGAAGGCTCCGACCAACGGGCCGACCAACAAGCCCGGGATGCCGAAAAACAGGCCGCAGAGTCCCCCGGCGATGGCTCCCCACACCCCCCACTTGGTTGCACCGAACCACTTGGCGCCCATCGCGCTGGCCACGGAATCCGCGAGGATCGAGAGCGCCAGCAAGACCACCAGCGCTCCGATCGTGACCCAGCCGACACTCTGGTCCGCGCCCAACCACAACCGGTGCACCAACGCCCCGGCCACGATGAGGACGGGGCCCGGCAGGACCGGCAGGAATGTCCCGAGGAATCCCGTGATGATCAACAACCAGGCCACGAGATGCCCCGTCGCGTCGAGGGACCAGGAACCGATCCCGGACCAGGAAATGGACCGGAAAAACTCTTGGATGGCATGGAAAATGTCAGGCAGCATGTTTCGCGTTATTCGGTCCACTCCAATCGCTCCCGGATCGGGCTACGGGTCCCCGTCGGCCAGTTCTCCCTGTCCTTGGGCCATCCCAGATAGAAAAGCCCGAGGCAACGATCCCCCGGGTTGAGACGCAGGAACGCCTTCATTTCCTCGGTGTAAACGAACGCCGGGGTGGACCAATAGGCCGCCATCCCCACGGCGGAAGCCGTTAGATGCATGTTTTGCACCGCGCAGGCCACGGCCTCGACCTCTTCGATCTCGGGGATGACCCCGGATTCCTGACGGGCCATGCAGATCACGATGACCACCGGCGACGCGAAAATCTTCGTCCGGATCCCGTCGTGCTTGTCCTCTCTGAACCCGCTCTTCGGGGTCGTCTCCCGGTAGATCCGCTGGAGTCCTTCGGCCAAACGCTCACGCCCCTCCTCTTCGTAGATCTTGAAGCGCCAGGGCTGGGTCATCCCATGGGTCGGAGCCCAATTCGCGTTCTCGAGGATGTTCCCCAGAATCATCGGATCCACCGCCTCGTCGCTCATTTGCTCCGGCTTGATGCTGCGCCGGCGCCGGATCAGTCCGTTGGCGGCAGCCAACCGCAGATGAAGAGAATCGATGGCCAAAGGCGTGTCTGACATGCAGCCGTAAAAGGTGAACGGATCAGGGTTATGGTCAAGCTGTCTGTGGACAAAGGTTCCTCATCGCCCGGTGAACATCCCGCTCCACTCCCCCGCTCCCACCCCATTTTCCGGTTGCAATGCCCGTTGCGTAGACCACGATCCATAGCCTCGGCAGGTAGTCCTCCCCCGTTGACTCCCCTCTCCTCCCCCGGAATCCACGCCCACCCCTGACGCATGGCTGAATCAACTTCGTCCGCCCACCACGGTCACCCACACACCGGGCCCGCGCCCCGTCAACGCCTCTTCGCGCTGCTTCAAGCCGAAAAACCCGATGTCCTCCTCATCGTCTTTTTCTCGGTCCTGACCGGCCTCCTCTACCTCGCCACCCCTCTGGCGGTCGATTCCGTGGTGCAGAACATCGCGTTCGGCGGCCAGCAGAAAGTCTACGTCCAGACGCTTCTGATCTTCAGTTTCGCCCTCCTCATCTTCCTCGCGCTCTCCTCGTTGATTAGCGCCGCGCAACATTTCGTCGCCGAACTGATCCAGCAGCGCATCTTCGTCCGGCTCGCGGCCGACATGGCTTACCGCCTCCCGCGGATCCGCCGCGAGGCCCTTGAAACCGCCAACACGCCTGAACTGGTGAACCGGTTTCTCGATGTCACCACCGTCCAGAAAAGTTGCGCCACCATCCTGCTCGACGCCGTGAACGTGGTCCTCAGCGCCGGCATCGGCCTCCTCGTGCTCGCCTTCTATCACCCCTTCCTCCTCGCCTTCAACTTCGTCCTCGTGTCGTTCCTCGCGATGATCGTCTTTCTCCTCGGCCGCCGCGGGGTCGATTCCAGCATCGAGGAATCCTACGCCAAGCACGCGCTGGCCGGATGGTTCGAGCAGATTGTCATGTTCCCCACCATGTTCAAGGGACCGGGCGGCCCGGCCTACTCGCTACACCGCGCCGATTCCCTGGTGAACCATTATCTCACCTCCCGGAAGGCGCATTATTCCGTCCTCATCCGCCAGATCATCGCGCTCCTCCTGCTCGAAGCCTTCGCCGCCGCCGCCTTGCTCGCCGTCGGGGGCATCCTCGTCCTCAGCGGCCAACTCACCCTCGGCCAGCTCGTGGCCAGCGAACTCATCGTCGGCACGGTGGTCTATTCCATGGTCAGCCTCGGCAAGCATCTCGAGATCTGGTATGACGCCATGGCCGCCGTCGACAAACTCGGCAAACTCGTCGAACTCCCCGTGGAACGCGCCGATGGCGAGCCGGTCAAATCTTCGGGCAAACCGTTCGACGTCGAATTCCGCAGCGTCACCTTCCGCTACGAGAACGCTCCGCGCCCGCTTTTCCAAGACATCGATTTCGGCGCTTCCCCCGGGGAACGCGTCGCGGTCACCGGACCGATCGGAGCCGGCGCGGGAACCCTGCTGGAGATGGCTTACGGCCTGCGGGACGCGAACGACGGCGTCATCATCGTGGATGCGATGGACATCCGGCACTGGCAGCTCGTCGAGTTCCGCTCCCGCGCCGTGCTGATGAATGAAGTCGCGATTTTCTCCGGCAGCATCCTCGAGAACGTGCGCCTCCACCGCCAGGAAATCACCCTCGATGAGGTCTGCTCCGCTCTCGACCGAGTCGGTCTTCTCGCCCGGTTTCTTGAACTGCCGGACGGCTTGCATACCCAGTTGCTGGCCGGCGGACGCCCCCTCTCGGATTCCCAGAAGGTCAAGGTGTGCCTCGCCCGGGCCATCGTGGGCAAGCCGAAATTGCTCATGATCGACAAGGTACTCGACGGCCTCGATCCGGAGAGATCGAGCCGGGTCTACCAAACCCTGTTCGGTCCGGAGCGGGACTGGACCCTGTTGTTGGCGACCCGCGACCGCAACCTGCTCGAGCGTTGCGACCGCGTTTACCGCCTTCCCGAACCTCCCGGAGTCCCCCCGGACGCGGAGGGCGCCAAGGGCTGACCCATTCCTTCCCCAGTTTCCACCCCATTCCCCCATCCTCCTCATGGCACAAGCTTCCGAATCCGACCCGGCAATGCCGATGCTGGATCATCTCGCCGGGCTTTCCTGCAAAGAACGGACCCTCCTCCCGGCGGGGCTGCGCTGGGTCCACCGCTTGCTGGTGATGGCCTTTTGTCTGGTCCTCGTCGGCCTGGCCGTCCTTCCGTGGCAGCAGTTCGTTTCCGCTTCCGGCAAGGTCATCGCCTTCAACCCGTTGGAACGCTCCGTGATCGTGGAGGCGCCGCTCGACGGTCGCGTCCTTGAGGTCCACGTCTCCGAAGGACAGGCGGTGAAGCAGGGGCAACTGCTCTGCCGGCTGGCGGACAACGACCCCGAATTGTTGACCAACCTGAACCGCCAATTGTCGGATCTGGAGGAACAACGCGCCGCCGCCGCCGCCCGTCTTGAACGCATCAAAGGGCAGGTCGCGCAGGTCGAGAAGGCCATGCCCCAGGCCATCGCGATGGCGCAGAAACAGCTCGACGCCGCCCAGTTCACCCAGAAGGCCGCCGAATTGCAATATGACCGGGTCAAGTCGCTTTTCGAGGACTCCCGGGGCCTCGCCTCCCAACGGGATTTCGAGGTGGCCACGATGAACCGGGACAAGGAAACCGCCGAAGTTCTCAAGGCCGAGGCGTCCCTCATCAAGACCGAACTCGACAACAACGCGGCCCTCGAAAGCCTCAACGCTTCCATGGAATCCGCGCGGAGCGACCTCAAGAAAGTCGATAAGGAAGCCAACGAACTCCGCAGCAAGGTCAACCAGATCGGGCGGCTTGTGGTCGAAGCCCCGCGGGATGGAGTCGTGGTCAGGATGCAAGTCAACGAGGGAACCTTCCTCAAGTCCGGTTCCCCTCTCTGCACCATCGTCCCGGACACGAAAAATCTCGTGGTGGAAATGTGGATCGATGGCAACGACATGCCGCTCGTCCGGGAACGCCTCGTCGGTCCCGACGGCCGGATCACCCGCAAGGGCAGCATCGCCCGTCTCCAGTTCGAGGGGTGGCCCGCCATCCAGTTCGCCGGTTGGCCCAGCGTCGCCATCGGCACCTTCGGCGGAGAGGTCATCTTCGTGGACAAGGCGGACAACGGGAAAGGCATGTTCCGCGTCCTCGTGGAACCGGTCCCGGATGAGATCACCGGGTTCGACGGGAAAAAGAAGATCGTCACCTGGCCCGAAGCCCCGGTGATGCGTCAGGGAGTGCTCACCCAGGGCTGGATCCTCCTTGAACGCGTCCCGCTCTGGTTCGAAATGTGGCGGCAGATCAACGGATTCCCTCCCGTCATCACGGAGGACAACCCGATCGCCAAACAGGTGAAGAGCAAATAACCCCGGAATCCTTTCGTAATTCTTGATTTTCACCTTGTCAGGGTTTAGCGGAACAGGGTGGGCTCACACGACCACGAAACCCATGCAATCCCGGGACCTGCGCCTCATCCTGACCGTCCTCCCGGCCGTGATGTGCCCGATGTTCCTCATCGCCCGGCAGCCTCCCGACCCGCCGGCCAAACTCACCCTGACCCAGCTCGTCGACGGCGTTTACTCACAGTATCCACCCTACCTCGCCGCCCTCATCGAACGCGATGTCGCCCAAGGCAAGCTCCGGAGCGCCCGCGGCATCTTCGACTTCCAAACTTTCGTCGATATCTTCGACAACACCCAGGGTTTCTACGAGGCCACGACTGTCGAAGCCGGGTTCGAACAGTTCACCGGCCTCTGGGGTTCCACCATTTACGGCGGCTACCGTTACACCGAGGGATTCCTGCCCGATTACTATTATGAACGCCGCACCAATGCCGGCGGCCAACCCGAGGTCGGGATCAAACTGCCCCTCCTCCAAAACCGCGCCATCGACGAACGCCGCGCCACCCTCCTCAAGGCCAAGCTCGAAAAGGAACAGGCGGACCCCAAAATCCGCAAACAGCAACTCGACTTCACCAAGGCGGCCATGTTCGCCTATTACAATTGGCATGCCGAAGTTCGCAAACTCGCTGCGGCAGAGGAAATCCTCCGCATCGCGCAAGACAGGGCCAAAGCCGTCAAGACCCAGATCGAAAGGGGATTGGTCGCCCCGGTCATCGAGGTCGAAAACAACCAGATGGTGATCAGCCGGGAACTCGCCCTCCTCAAGGCCCAACGCGCCTTCGAAGCCGCCTCCATCGCTCTCTCCCTCTTCCACCGCAACGATCTCGGCGAACCCATCATCGCCGGACGCGCCCTTGCTCCGGACCGGCTCCCCGAACCTTTCCCCCTCCCGGACGACGTCACCACCGGGGCCATCGCTTTCGCCCTCGAACATCGCCCCGAACTCGCTTACCTCGAAATCGAACTCCAGAAACTCGGGGTCGATGCCCGTCTCTTCCGGAACAAAGCCCTCCCCAAACTCGATACCTTTGTCGGTGCCAACCAGGGAACCGGGGCCTTCCGTTACAAGGACACGGGCGACTTCGAACTGAAGACCGGGCTCCAGTTCCGGGTCCCCCTCCAACGAAACGAGGCCAAGGGCAAGCAAGAGGAAAACGCGGCCAAAACTGAGCAGACCCAGAACGAATACCGGTTCGCCATGGACCGCATCTCCGCCGAACTGCACAATGCCTTCTCCGCGGTCACCCTCGCGCTCGACCAATTCCAGCGCGCCCGGCAAAACACGGATCTCGCCCTGCAACTCCAAAAAGTGGAGCAGGATCGCTTTGAACTCGGCGCCACCGATCTCCTCGGCCTCATGATCCGCGAACAAGCCGCCTTCCAAGCCCGGGTCGACGAGATCGAAAGCCTCAACCAGTATTACAAGGCCATCAGCGATTTCATCACCTCCACCGGCATCAAGCTGAACGAAACCGACGCCGCGCCCGCAGCGATCCGCGAGGCCGTCAACGCCCTCGACCTGGAGGGCCTCTGACCGGCTCCCCGATCGACCGTTTCAGGGTCGCGGGGAAATCCGGCCAGGCCGGGGTTCCGACAGGGCCTTCACTGGGCCGGGATGACCCGTGAACGGCCGCTGCCCCAAAGCTGGACAAAGACCTTCTGCCCCGCCACCAGCGGAAGTTCCGGCCCTTGGACGATCGTATGCAGTTGCCCGTCTTCCGTCCGGACAACGTATTCCATCCCGCTCTTCTTGCTGATTCCCTTCTCAAGCCCCCGGCCGGCCATGGCCCCGATCGCTGCGCCGGCCACCCCGCCGATGATGTGGGTGCCGGTGCCACCCCCGATCTGCGCTCCGCTGACACCACCGGCCGCAGCCCCGAGAATCGTTCCCAGATTCCCCTCATTCTGCACCGTCACCGGTCGCGCGGATTGCACCACCCCGGCAAAGGTTTGCATGGGCACTCCCGCGTCCCGGCTCTCGTAGACGTTCGGGGACATCTGTTGGCAGGAGGCGCAGGCCAGGGCCAGGGACAACCCCGCGCCCAGCCACAAGGACCGGGAACGGCCCGGTGCGGTGATCTGGAGACGCAGGAAACGAACGATGGAGGAGGTCACAAATTGCATCCAGAGCAAGACGCACAAAATCCACACATCGCACCAAAAAGAATTCAATTTTTCGGATCGATTCCCGCTCCGGCCAGTTCCGCCTTCGCGAACTGATATTCCGTGGCCAAGGTCAAGCCCGTGGCCTCGCACGCCCCGAACGACTCCCGCGCTCCCGCCCGGTCCCCGGCCAACAACCGGACCACCCCGGCGTAGTAGCGGGCCTGACATTGCCGGGCCCGTCCTTCTTCGGGATCCTCGCCCGGTTTCAACCTCCGCGCCGCTTCCAACAACTCCGGCTCGGTCTGCCGCCCCAAAAGAAAATGGGCCAGAGTGAGCGTCCAATCCGACTCCGCGCGTCCTTCCAGCGAGGCGGTCAATTCCTGGTCCGCCCCCGCGCGGTCCCCTCCCCGCGCCACGCTCGACCACAGGAAAAATCGCGCGGAGTCCCGCACCGCCCCGGACAAAGCGCCCGCCTTGCGGAAATCCGCCGCCGCCTCCGCCCACTTCCGGCGCGCATGGTGGACGCTCCCCCGCACCTGGAGCGCGTCCGCCGCTTCCGCGTTCAGCGCGGCGGCGCGGTCGCTGTCCGCGAACGCCCCGTCCAGATCCCCCGCCGTGAAGCGCACGAACCCGCGCAAGGTCAACGCGGAAAGATTCCCCTCGTCGAGCCGCAGCGCTTCCCCCAAGTCCGCCAAGGCGCCCTCCGTTTCTCCGTTCATGAACTTGGATCCGCCCCGTTCCAGCAACCCCTGAACCCCGCGCCCCACCAGCCAGTCATCCCGCAAACCCAGCGCCAAAGCTTGCCCGACATCCGCCGCCGAGCCCGCCTCATCCCCAAGGTTGACCCGCGCTTCCGCCCGGTTCCGGTAGGCGGACGCGATCCCCGGATTCAATTCCAAGGCACGGCTGGAGTCCCGCACCGCCGCTTGCCAATCCCCTTTCGCCAACCACACCGCTCCCCGGTTGGCGCAAGCCACCGCATCGGTCCGGTCCAGCTCCATCGCCCGCGTCAGGTCCGACAGGGCCGCATCCAGATTCCCCGAGGCCTGCTGCGCATTGCCCCGGTGATGATACCCGATCGCCAACTTCGGGGCCGCCGCCACCGCCGCTTCTCCGTCCGCCAAGGCCCCCTCCTTTTCCCCCGTCGCCAACCGGGCTCCGCTCCGGATCGCATACGCCACCGCGTCTTTCGGATCCAAGTCCACCGCTTTCCCGCTGTCGAGGATCGCCTTGGCATAGTCTCCTTGCGCCAACCACCCCGCGGCCCGGTAGCGATACGCCGTCGAAAGATCCGGATCCAGTTCCACAGCCCGGTCGCAGTCGCTCATGGCCCCGGCCAGATCCCCGCGCCGCATCCGGGTCGCCCCGCGCAAGGCGTAGGCCAGGCCGTCCCATGATTTCAAGACGATCAACCGGTCGAAGTCCGCGATCGCCCCGTCGAGGTCCCCGACCTGGGCCTTCGCCAGCGCCCGGTCGTAGTCGGCGAAGGGATGGGCCTCTTGCGCCCCGGTCTCCAACAGTCCCTGCCCCGGAACCTGCGCCCCGCTCCAGCCCAGACACAACGCCGTGAGCACCGCGCCGGCGGCGGTTCGACCAAATCGCCCGGGATGTCTAAGGTGCGGCACGGCTTTTCTTCCCAGCCGTTTACGACAGCATGGAAACGCAGTCAAGCCGCTTCCCGCTCAGGGCTGCTCCACCCGCACGCAAACCGTCATCTGCTGCTTTCCTCCGGCCTCCGGGATGTCGAGCACCTTTTCCTCCCAATGCACCTTCAGTTTCTTTCCCGCATAGCGCCCGGGATTTTCCACCACCTTGTCCAGCAACCCCTCGCTCCGCAGGATCAGGTAGGTCAGCTCTTCGCCGTCCGCCAAACGGAGCCGCAGGTGGAAATAATCCCCCTCCTCGATCCCCTCGAAAACGCCGGTCGCCGTCCCCCGGTCGATCACCTTCTCCTTCGCCGCGGCCAGTTCGTCCCCGGCAAACAAGGCGAGCCCCTCGGCCTCCAAATCACTCAACGCCGCCGCCCGCACCCCGAACTCCCCATCGACCGGGCTGACCGCCTGTTTGTCGGCGTCCAGCCATTGCACCAGATCACCGGTTCCGGCGTCCCAATAAAAGCGCTCCTCGCGCCGGTTCACCACCTCACCGGTATCGACCCGCTCCGTGGTCGTGGTCTGCAAGGCGAAGACCAACCCCGCCTCCGCGGTGTAATAAAACTCGGTCGTCTGCGCTCCATGATCCTCGGAAACGACGGTCTCGAGCTTCCGGATCACTCCGGCCAATTTCCAAATCCGGGCGTCCAAGGGATACCCGTTGGCGTCCTCGGCCTGCCTGGTTTCCGGTTTCACCCCGCGCACCTTGCCCCCCACCTCGGCATAAACCGTCCGCGCCGTCAGGATCGCCTCCTCTCCGGCCAACGCCGGGAACGCGCAAAGCCCCCAGACCGCCCAACCGGCCCGCCAACGTCCCCCGAAACCATCGACTCCCGCCCTGCTCATCCCCATCCCATAGCACTTCCCCAAAGGCAAAGCAATCGCCGCGCATGGCCGGACCACCCTTTGCGCCCTCCCCTTCCCCACCCCAAGCCCGCGGAGCCTCTCCAGACGCCAAACCGGGGATCCACCGCTTCGAAAAGAGCTTGTGTGGTTCGTTGGTTTCAGCTTTCTGTGGGAACCCTGCTCCCGCCCGGCCGCCTGACACGCGAACCAATCCTCACCCACCTCTTCCGCCACTCCATGAACACCCCGCGCTGGCTTGAAAATTTCCTGAAAGAGCGCTGGCTCGAATGCCAGCTTTTCTTCAATCCCGCTCCCTGGAAGCGCGGGTCGGTCTTTCATTCGATGGCGCAACATCCCGGAATTTGGATCCCCGGTCTCATCCTGCACCTGATTGTAATTTGGTGGTGCGGCCGAAAATACGGGGTTCCCCTCGTGTTCTGGCATCACCAACCGGTCGTCGCCCTCCTTGCCGGGGCAGTCACCGCCCTGACCTTCGGCTTTTTCTTCTTTGTCTTTTTCTTCCTCGATTACTCTGCCGAGATTGCGCCACCGGATGCAGAGGAGGAAGCGGGCGGGCCGAGATCAGAGGGGCACGGAAAACACTGGACCTCCGCTTTGGCCAGGCACTTCGAGGAACTTCACCAGAGTGAGGCGCCCGATCCCGGCAAAAAAGCGGCGCTCGATGAGAAAGAAAGATTCCTGCGGGAATTGGAGAAGCAGTCCTTCCTCTTTCGCTCGCTGACCAATGCCTTTGCCTACCTCATTTCCGCCATGTTCCTGCTCCGGATCGCGATCTACTTTCTCGATGATCGCGGCTGGAAAGCGGATGGTCAGGCCGGCAGCAGCCATGGAAGTTTCAATGTCTGGCAGGAAAGCGTCCGGCTCCATGACCCGGCCTGGTGGAGTTTTGTGGGCGGCATGCTGGCCGGAGCGGCACTGGTTCTCCTCCTTGATCTGGCGAAATTCAGGCTCCTCAGGCGGGACAAACTAAAGTTCATCGACCCCATCCATCTGCTGCATCGGTTCAATCGCAATCTGAAGAGGAAACCGGAGACGGCGATGAGCATTCTCGGTTTCTGGGCCTTCCTCCTGCTCCTTCTGGCGCATGCCGGCGTTCAAGGCGCCGGCGAACTCTTTGGCCTCTACCCCGCCGCCCCGGCATTGACCATCATGCTGGCCTGGTGGGTCCTGATTTACGGTGCCGCCATGTTCTTGCTGCGCAGATTCCCCCTCTTGGCCGTCCTCCCGTTCGTCGTCTTGGGGGCCCTTCTCCCCTTTTTGCCCGCTTTCCCGGTCCGTTATGGATTCTCCCGTCTGAAAGGGGAACTTCCCGCGGAGCGCCCCCTCTCCACCCTGTGTTCCATCTTTCCACGCACCGGAGAGAAAAACCACCCGCCGGAGGCCCAGCGGGCGGAGAGGAAGGACCAAGAGGCCGGATTCGATCGAAACATCGCCCAAGGCCGCATCTTCGAGCAGCGCGATCTGGCGGCGGATTGGTCCCGGGGACCGCTCGTCGTGGTCTGCGCCAGCGGTGGCGGCATCACCGCCGAGGTTTGGACCGTCGAGATGCTCAGCCTCTTGTCCTCGGTTCTCCAGGACTTCGCGCCCAATGTCCGGCTGATCACCGGGGCTTCCGGCGGCATGGTGGGTGCGGCGGCTTGGGCCGGTCATCAGGTCTCCCCCTTTCCGGACCCGCCAATGCCCCTGACCGAACGCTGCTATCAGGACCAACTCTCTCCCCTGATCGTTCGCCACGCCCTCTTCGATTCCTCACCGATCGCCTTCTTCCTCCAACGATTCTGGCAACCGGCCCGCCACTGGGATCGCGGTGAAGTGCTCGAAGATGTCTGGACCAAGACCGGAAAACCGCACCTCGGATATCTCCCCGAACTCAGTCGCTCCTTTTCCGATCTGCGCAAAGGCGAAGCCGCCGGCACCCTCCCCTCCCTGATCTTTTCCCCCACCATCGCCGAGCAAGGCCGCCCCCTGCTCATCAGCAATCTCGAGCTCTCCCGCCTCACCGAGATCTGCCTGCCCGGTCCCAACGATGAGGAACGCCGGGACCTCGTCCACCGGGCCGTCAATGCCCGCGACCTTCTCGGTCATGAGATCGTCGAACAAACCCCGTTTTCCACCTGGTGCCGCATGAGCGCCACCTTCCCGCTGGTCTCGCCTCCAGGCTGCCTGGACTACGACGTCGCCACCCGACCGGGCACCCGGGGCCGCGTCCATCTGGTCGATGCCGCCTATGTCGACAACCAAGGCACCAGTCTCGCGCTGGCTTGGCTCAAACAATACTGGCTGCCTTGGGCGAAAAGCGCGGCCACCGGGAAAAACCGTCCGCCAAGCGACGTGATTCTGATCGAACTGGATGCCTTCCCAAGATACAGCACGTCCGCATGGAGCGACCCACCGCAGCCCATCCCGGGCCTGCGCGCCATCCAAGACGGACTCGAAGATCTCGCCGTTCCGCTGAACGGGTTGGGCAACCGGGGCAAAAGCCACCTTTTTCACACGGACCGGATGCTCCAGGACTTTGGCGCGGAAGTGAACCAACACCAAAATCTCCGCTTCAGCTGTTACCGCTTCGTCAATCCAATCCCCTCATCTCTCAGTTGGTATCTCTCTCCCGGAGAACGCGAAGGCCTCCATTGGCTCAACCGGATTTTCCTGGAAATGAAGGCCCAATCGCAAAACCCCAAAACCCTAGACCGAATCGGCCGACGGGAAAATGGCGCTTTCACCCCGGAAACCCTCGACGTGATCGACGCCGCTTCCGCCAAGTTCAAAGGCAAAGCTCCGATCGACGTGCAGAAGGACGACTTTCTCGTCTACTCCATCCGCGAATTCGCCGAGTTGGTGGCCTACTGGAAAAAACATCCCCGGTAAGCCTGCGGATCCAAAAAGCCGGAGGCTCGCTCAGGCTGCCCGGGGAGGAGGGGTGAAAGCGGCGGAGCATCTTTGCCAGTTTCATTTTCTTTTCCTAACGCCGCATACTTTAAAACCCATTTTTATTCCTAGACTTTTGGGCGAAGCCATTTAACGATGAAGCGTTTCTTCAGCCGACTTTTTCCCACGTCGTTTGATCATCACCCTGACACCGCCGCTGATGAAAATTCGTCCTTTTGCCTACCCACTTATCTGCGTGATGCTTCTTGAGCTGGCCAGTCATCTTGACGGCGCCGTCAAAAGCTTAAGATTTCAGATTCCCACCGGCCCGCTGGCTCAGTCCATTCGCGTCGCAATCCCGATGGTGTCTGCAATGGTGGGCTTGATCTGTGTCAATTCGGTGTTTGTCTTGTTTGAAAGTCTTGAAGATGACCGAGGGGGCAAACCCCACAATCGATTCAAAACCTATGCTTCCGGCTTTGGATTCTGGTTATTGTATTTTTTCGCATCAGCTCCGGCATCATTCTTCACTTGGAAGATAGCGGAGAATTTGCATCTAAGACCCTTGGTTCAACCGGAGTGGTTCGGGCCTGTGAAGATCTTGCACATGATCTTCTATATTTTCGTGTTCGATTTTTTCTATTATTGGTTTCATCGGGCCTCGCATATGTCTCTTACTTTGTGGAGGTTTCACTCTGTCCACCATGCCCTGAGGAAGGTCAATTCGTGGAATTCGTTTCACCATTGGACCGAAGAATATCTCAGAATCTTCTTTGTCTCAGTTCCCACCGCGGCAATTGTCGAGCCCTCAGCGGACTCGATTCCTTTTGTCTCGGCAATGTTGTCAGCTTGGGGCCAGTATCTCCATACCAGCGCCCGTTCGCTTTCCTTGCCCGGATCCATTCGTCGTTTCGTTGCGGACAATGTCTACCATCACTACCACCATTCCATTTACAGGGAACATTATAATACCAACTATGCAGCTTTTTTTCCTTTCTGGGACTGGCTGTTCCGCAGTCAGTATGTCCCGCCGGACAATTCGCTGCCACCAACCGGGATCGAGGATGTTCAAGACATCAAGGGCCCCCTCGATTACGTCCTGCGTCCCTTCAAGATGAGGCAAACTTGAGGCCGCCCGTAGCAGCTACCCGGAGTCACGTTGCCCTCCGATATGGAGACAAGGAGTGCTTTCCGTAACCGTCAGGTTCCATCTTCCGGTCCGTTTGCACGCCGCCCCGGTTTTTCAGTAAGCGCCTGAAGGGGAGCATCTACTCACACCCGGCTTTATCGGCGAATGTCCGGTATATCCAAACGCCGAACCACCTCCGAGTGGAGCTCCTTGCTCCGTGACTACCATCGATCTCGCCTCACGCAAGCTGAATCCTGCCGTCGCCGGGGCATTGCGGTGCCTACTCTCTCGTTGCGCTTGCGGCGAGAGCGCGAAACCGCTTCAGACCGCCGCGGTCGCAGCGGTGATGCCGCGCAAACACTGATTGAGATCCAGCCTGCCCCGGCTTTCACGCCAGAGTGGTCCGAATCCGGCGCGAATCGAACTGAACTCACCGCTCGGCCCGCTTTGTGTGCATTGCCCGTGCTCGGAGCTTTCCCGGCTCCTCGTCGCACTGACGGCAGCCGCAGCCAAGCCAATATGATCCCCCTGGGCCGTTGGAACGCCTAGGTCCGATACGCGGACTCTGGAAACGTCGAGGTGGAGATCGACAACAACTGGGTGGAGAACGCGATCCTCAACCTGAGAATGTCCACCGCCTCGGTCAAACGATGGAGGACCGCCGGAGGCAGCAACATGGTGAGCCGTTGGATGGCGGCGGGGTGGCGGCGGAATGAAGGTAAAGACTCCTTGAATCCTTGAAAAACCTACCCTACATCTACAGCCACCCGACCAACCTTCCCTCCTGAGATTTAACGGTGGTAGGGACATCCCCCACGGATGAGTCACGGATAAAACGGATGGCACGGAGAGGGACCCGAAGGAGAGCATGTCTCTTCCTATCCGTGTCATCCCGCCCCTCCGTGTTTCATCCGTGCCCCAAAAAGCCCTTTTCCGCGTCATCCGCCGACGCGATCCTCCAGGCGGCGGTGAAAAAGAACCGGAAGATGCCGTCTGTTTCGGCTGGGCGGACCACTAGCGCGGTTCGGGATAGCGGCTGATCCCGGCCAACTGGCGAACTGCGGCGCTGACGACGGGTTCAACGGTCACCGAGCCAGCAGCGACGGCGCTCGCCAGATCCCCGCGCATCTCATGTTCCCAGAAGGACTCCATGTGACGGGCGGTGCAGGCGACGGCGTCCGCGCAGGGATCCGCCGACCATTGTCGGGCGATTTGGTTGGCCATGCGCACCAAGGCACTGAGGCGGTGCTCCGGTTGATCCAGTTCGAGGTTCGCCGTGGAATGACCGGGTGAAACTTGAACCGCCGTCACCTTGTATTCAGGGCAGTTGGTCGCCCAGTCCGAGTGTTCGGTGGTCACAATGTTCGCCCCGCTCACTGGATAGTGGAACGTGGTGTAGACCACACCGGGTGACATCCGTTCGCTGAGGTGGGCGCGGAGCACGGTCGATCCAATCCGGCTGGCCACGGTGACCGCGTCGCCGTCGCGGATCCCGCGCATTTCGGCATCGCTCGGATGGATTTCCAAGGTATCCTCCCGGTGCCATTCGACGTTTTTGGTGCGACGGGTTTGGGCGCCGACGTTGTATTGGCTCAAAATCCGGCCTGTGGTGAGCAGGAGCGGGAAGCGGCGGGTGGATTTCTCCTCGGTGGCCACATACGGGGTGCGGGTGAATTTCCCGAGCCCGCGCACGAAACGGTTGAGGTGCATGATGGGCGTTCCCGTGGGGGTCTGCTCGTTGCACGGCCATTGGACGCTACCCAAGGCATCGAGCCTCGCGAACGAAACGCCCGCGAAGGTGGGCGTGAGGGTGGCGATCTCGTCCATGATCGCACTGGCAGAGTCATAGTGCATCGGATGCCCGAGCGCGGTGGCAAGCTCGCATACCGCCTGCCACTCCTGCTTTCCGGTTTTCGACCGCATGGCCGGCCGCACCCGGTTGATCCGGCGTTCCGCGTTGGTGAAAGTGCCGTCCTTTTCGAGGAACGAGGTGCCGGGGAGGAAGACGTGAGCCAGCTTCGCGGTCTCGTTGATGAAGAGGTCCTGGACAATGACCAACTCCATCGCCCGCAGGGCGGTCTGGACATGCAAGGTGTTCGGGTCGGACTGGGCGATGTCTTCTCCCTGCACGAAGATTCCCTTGAAATGCCCATCGATCGCGCCATCCAGCATGTTGGGAATTCGCAGGCCGGGTTCGGCATCGATCTTGACTCCCCAGAAAGCCTCGAAGGTGGCGCGTGCGGTGTCGTCGCTCACGTGGCGGTAACCGGCCAATTCGTGAGGGAAAGAGCCCATGTCGCAGGAACCCTGCACATTGTTCTGGCCCCGGAGCGGATTGACTCCGGCCCCGTCCTTGCCGAGGTTGCCGGTTGCCATCGCGAGGTTGGCCATGCCCATCACCATGGTGGATCCCTGGCTGTGTTCGGTGACTCCCAGACCGTAATAAATCGCGGCGTTGCCACCGGTCGCGTAGAGTCTGGCCGCAGCGCGGACCTCGTGGGCGGGCACACCGGTGAGGGGCTCGGTCGCCTCCGGGCTGTTCACCGCGCGCAAGATGAAGGACTTCCAACTTTCGTAGTCGGCACCTTCACAGCGCTCGGAGACAAAGCGTTCGTCGACGAGTCCTTCGTCCACAACGACATGGGCCAGGGCGTTGATCAGGGCCACGTTGGTTCCCGGGCGCAGTTGCAGGAAGTGCGAGGCCTCGATGTGGGGGCTGCGCACGAGATCGATCCGGCGGGGATCGACCACGATGAGCCGGGCGCCCGCGCGCAGCCGCTTTTTCATGCGGGAGGCAAAAACCGGGTGGGCGTCGGTGGGATTGGCCCCGATGAGAAGGATCACGTCCGCATACTCCACGGACTTGAAATCCTGGGTCCCGGCGGAGGTCCCGAAGGCGTTTTTCAGACCGAATCCGGTCGGGGAGTGGCAGACCCGGGCGCAGGTATCGACGTTGTTGTTGCCGAAGGCGGTGCGCACCATTTTCTGAACGGCGTAGACTTCCTCGTTCGTGCAACGTGAGGAGGTGATGCCGCCGATGGAGGTGCGTCCGTGGCGGGATTGGATGTCCTTGAGCCTGGCGGCGGCGAAATCGATGGCCTCTTCCCATGAAACCGGACGCCAGGCGTCGTCGATCGATTCGCGGATCATGGGTTGGGTGACCCGGTCGGGGTGGGTCGCGTAGCCCCACGCGAAACGGCCTTTGACACAGGAATGACCCTCGTTGGCGCCCCCGTTTTTGTAGGGGACCATGCGGACCACCTCCTCGCCTTGCATTTCAGCTTTGAACGAACAGCCGACCCCGCAATACGCGCAGGTCGTCAGCACGGTTTTGCGGGGTTGCCCATGCTCGATCACCGAGTTTTCGGTCAGGGTCGCCGTTGGGCAGGCCTGCACGCAAGCGCCGCAGGAGACGCAGGGGGAATCGAAAAAGTTTCCGTTCATGCCCGCAGCCACCCGGGAGCCGAAACCGCGGCCTTCAATCGTGAGCGCGAAGGTTCCCTGAACCTCCTCGCAGGCCCGCACGCAGCGCGAGCACACGATGCATTTGGAGGAGTCAAAGGTGAAATACGGGTTCGACGTGTCTTTGGGCAGGTCCAGGTGGTTCTCCCCCTGATACCCGTAGCGGACTTCGCGCAGACCCACGGCCCCGGCCATGTCTTGCAGTTCGCAATCGCCGTTGGCCGGACAGCTCAGGCAGTCGAGTGGGTGGTCGCTGATGTAGAGTTCCATCACTCCGCGCCGCAACCGCTCCAGTTTGGGGGATTGGGTGGTGACGCTCATACCCGGCGTGACGAGGGTGGTGCAGGAGGCCGGCGTTCCTTTCCGGCCCTCGATCTCCACGAGGCAAAGCCGGCAGGAACCGAAGGCGTCCAAGGTTTCCGTGGCGCAGAGTTTCGGGATTTCCACGCCCGCGAGAGCGGCGGCGCGCATCACGGAGGTTCCTTCCGGGACGGCGATGGAGACGCCGTCCACGGTCAGTTCGACGGTTTGGGGAGATTCGTGGCGGGAGGCCTTCTTCGGTTCCGGGGTGCCAAGGTCTTGTTCAACGAGGATCATGATGCGGTTCCTTTCGTCGTTTGGAAGTCTTCGGTGAAATGGTTGAGAGCGCTGCGGACCGGAAGCGGAGTCAGGCCGCCCATGGCGCAAAGCGAACCGTCCGCCATGACCTCGCAGAGGTCTTGGAGCAGCCCGAGGTTCGCCTCCCGGTTGACGTTACCCATGATCTTGTCCATCAGTTCGACGCCACGGGTGCTCCCGATCCGGCAGGGCGTGCACTTGCCGCAACTTTCGGCGGCACAAAATTCCATCGCGAATCGAGCTTGTTCCGCCATGTTGACCGTGTCGTCAAACACCACGACGCCGCCGTGTCCAACGATCGCGTTGACGGCCGCGAAGGATTCGTAGTCGAAGGGCAGGTCGAATTGTTCCGGGGGGAGATAAGCTCCCAGCGGCCCGCCGACCTGAACGGCGCGCACCGGTCGACCGTTGGCGGTTCCCCCGCCCAGGTCGTGGACGACCTCTTTCACGGTGGTGCCGAAAGCGACTTCCAGAATGCCGCCGCGCGCCACGTTTCCGGCGAGTTGCAGCACTTGGGTGCCGCGGCTGCGGCCCATGCCGAGGGCGGCGTAGGCGGTCGCTCCCCTTGCGAGGATGGCCGGGACCGTGGCCAGGCTGAGCACGTTGTTGATCACGGTGGGCATTCCGAAGAGTCCGACGTGGGCAGGGAGCGGCGGCTTGGCCCGGACCACCCCGCGCTTGCCCTCGAGGCTCTCGAGCAGAGCTGTTTCCTCGCCGCAAACGTAGGATCCCGCGCCGACCCGGACGTGGATGGTGAAATTCAACCCTGATCCGAGAATGTCTTGCCCGAGCCACCCGCGTTCCCGGGCCGCATCGATTGCGGCGAGCAGGGCCTCAATGGCGTCGGGGTATTCACTGCGCACATAGATGTAACCTTCATCGGCTCCCACGGCCTGGGCCGCGATCGTCATGCCTTCCAGAAGCATGAAGGGATCCCCCTCCATGAGCATGCGGTCCGCGAAGGTGCCGCTATCCCCTTCGTCCGCGTTGCAGACGATGTATTTTTTCTCGCCCCGCGCCTCGAGGACCGTCCGCCATTTGATCCCGGTGGGGAAAGCCGCGCCACCGCGGCCCCGCAGTCCGCTGTCCGTCACTTCCTTGATGACTTCCGCGCGGGACAGGCCGAGGGCTCGGCGCAAGCCGGCCATGCCGCCATGCCTCTCGTAGTCCTCTGGCGACCGGGGATCGATGATTCCCACCCGTTGGAAAGTGAATCGTTCCTGACGCTTGAGCCACGCGAGTTCGTCGGTGGGGCCGAGCCGCAACGGATGCGGGCCGCCCTGCAGGAGACCAGCTTGGAGCAGGGATGGAACATGGGAAGCATGGACCGGACCGTAGGCAATGCGTCCCGCGGCGGTCTCCACTTCGATCATGGGCTCCAGCCAAAGCATCCCCCGGGAGCCGTTGCGCACCACCCTGATCCCCGGACTGGCGGCCAGGGCGGACGCGACCTCATCCGCTCCGGCAGCCCGTGAGGCGGCGTCGCGCGGAACAAAAACCGTGACACCGCTGCCCGCGCGGCCCGACTCGGTGCGGGGAGGGGAGGGCTGGGGAAGAACGGCCCTGGCGATGATGGTTTCGATTTCCTGCGGGGTAACGTCGCCACAGAGTCCGCCGGGAACGGCCACGGCAGGGCCGCGGGCGCAGTGTCCTAGGCAGAAGACTTCTTCGAGGTGGACGGGCTTGCCCCGGGCGGCCAGCCGGGCTTGATCCCAAACGGCGCGACCACCTCGGGCCTGGCAGGCCTCGGCCCTGCAGACCTGCACCACCGGTCCGGCGGGTGCCTCGGTGCGGAAGTCTTTGTAATAGGTGATGACTCCGTGGACCTCGGTGACGGTTTGGTTGAAAACCTCCGCAAGCAACGGGATGCAGCTCCGGTCCACGTGGCCCAGCTCATGTTGGATGGCGTGCAAGGCGGGCAGGAGCCCGCCAGGAGTGCCGGAAAAGCTGCGAATAATCGCCTCGAGGGAGGAAGAGGGGCAGGAAGCCATGAAATACGGAAATCAGTTTGCCGGAAACGGGACGGGTGGGGGGGGCAGCTCCCCAGCACCGGGGAATTTGCCAGCATTTATCGAAAAAGTAAACAAGGGCATGCAATGGAGCGGCGGGGTGCGCGCGGCGCCGCGGAGCGGAACGGAATCCGGGGGCTTGTGCCCGGTTCCGCGGGTTGGGAACGGAGTGCGGTCATGGGAGAACCTGAAAATAACGGGAAGTCTGGAGACCGGTTGCTCCTTCCCGTGTTTCGACCCGCCAGAGGCCCGGAATGTCGTTGGTTGCGATGGTGGCTTGGATCATCAATTTGCCTTGGGCGGCTCCATAGGAACCGCTGAACTCCGCTTCCCGGCCGGCGGGGTCCGTGATCTTGACCTCGACCGGAATGACGGCGGGGACGGCTTCGCCCGAATGATCGGTGATCGTCACGGTCAAGGCAAGGTCTTTGCCGCGGCGGACCGTTTCGGGGGAGGTGATTCCGAGTCGCTCGACGGGGCGGGGCGTGGCCAGAAACAGACCGCCCTCACCGGGGCCGATCTCCACCGGCCACCGGGTGACATCGTCACTCTCCGTGGCCTGCACTTTTCGTTCCCGGACAAGGTCGTAGACGTGACGGCCGACGCTGCGGAGGCGGATCGAGCCCTGGCTGGGCAACCCCTCTTCCAGAACAAGTCCGTGTTGGCCGACGTAGGAACCGGCGGTCCGGCGGTCGTTCATCACAAACAAATAGTCGGAGCCGCCTGCCGTGCGGACACGGGTGAGGATTTCCGGGTTGTCACACTCCACGAAACGGGTGTGCCGGGGGTCGAGCTGTTCGCGCAGGCGCGCCGCATTGGCGAGGATCGCGGCTTTGTCTTCCGCGGCTTTTCTGACGCGCGTGTATCGGGGGATGATGATGTCCGCCCGGATGGCGGGCGCGAGATTGGGATCGCCGATAACCAGCCCGCCCCTTTTCTGGAACCCGGCGATCCGTTCGGCGACGGATTTTGTAAGGACGTCGCAATCCGCAAGGACGAGGACGTGGTAGGGATCAAGTCCTTCCTCGAGCAGGGTTTCCTCGAAGAGCACCCGGGGCTGGAGTTGCGCGTGCAGCAGGGTCAGATAGGTTTCGTCGCTCCCATAGCCGTAACTGCCGCGCCGCGCGAACATTTGCGAGGTGAAGCTGTCGAGGTAGGCGACATCGGTCTGGCGATCTGCGAGTTGCAAGAGCGTGGGACCGAGTCGCGGCAGGAGATCGTGGTGCAGGCGGCTGAATTCCGTCTGGAGATCGGGCTGGGTGTATTTGTAACCGTGAGTGCCATCCGTGGGCACGAGCGAGGACCAACCGTGATACATCAGGCCGGTGACAGGGCGCGATATCATGGCCCAGAACGCGCTGCGGAGGTGGATCGGAGAGATCGAGATGTAGGCGGCATCGGGGTCGTGGTCGTCAAAGGGGGAGCGGATTTGTTCCGGACCCTTGGTGATCGGGGCGCTGGCGGAACGATACCAGAAAAGTTGGGTCATCTTCATGACTCTGGGGTGTTGCGGGGAGGCCTTGGCCATGGCGGACAATTCGTCGCAGAAAAAACCCACCCGCTGCGGGCCCTGCTCGGTGTAGGTCCACTGGGACAACACCTCCACCGCACCTCCGCTTCCGCCCACGGAGGGCACGCGAATGGCGGGATCATACCAAGTCCAGATTCCCTCCCGGGCCGTCGACTTGAATCCCTGATAGAGGGCGGTGTGCAGCCCGTTCCAGCCATCGCCAACGGTCCAGAACCAGCGATAGAACTTGAGGATCGGGTCGTCGTCAGGGATCAAGCGGTCGACCGGGAAATCCTTGAGGTTTTGCCAGGGCACACCCGTCTTGGTCGCCACCACGTTCGGGATCTCCACGCCTGCGAAAGTCCGGTAGCGTTCGTGGTCCGTTTCGGAAAAGCTGATTTCCGAGTCATCACGAACCTCGGAGTTGATCAGGGCGGCGAGAAAGGCCGGGTGCTGGCCCCACGCCTGCCCGACGCTTTTGCCGACGTTTTCGGAAAATTCCATGAGCCCTGGCAGGGAGGCGTTGCAGTCGCGCCGGGCATAGGGTTGACCGAGGCGATCGACGCGGGCGAGCCCGGGCTGACGTTTGAGAAAGTGTCCGGCATCCATTTGGGCGGCGATGCCGAAGTCATGGGCCAATGCTAGATCGAGGATCCGACGGGTGGAATCGAGGGTGGACGGCGACGGGGCAACCGGCTTTCCGGCGGACCAAATGGCGGCAGTGTCGGGGCTGATCCCGAAGCACGCGGTGAAGCCGAGGGTTTTGAGCCGGGGCAACTCGCTGGGAAACGAGGAGCCTCCGATGCCCCACATGAGCACCGGCATCCGGTGCGGCAGGGGACGCCCGACCAGTTTCAGCGGAAGGGTGGCACTGGTTTCCGCCGGGGGTTCCCCCGGGAGCGAGAGCAGGGCCCGGACAAGATAGTCATCCGGACGGAGCCGGGTATCGAACTCATAAAACAGAGTATGCGTTTTTCCGGGCGAGATTTCGGGGATGGGGATGGATTGCCCGGGAGTTCCCAAGCCCCCGAGGGCCAGCGAGGCTCCGACCAAAGGCTGGGTTTGGGGGTTGCCGATGATCACCTCGAGCCGGGGTGGCGTCTCGCCCCGGACAAAGACGGTGCGGTCCGAGGTCAGACGGATCGTGACCCGGCCGAACTCGCGCGCGCCGAGGCACAGCCGGACCTCGTCGATCCGACCCGCGAAGCCGCCGTAGTTGCTGCCGACGCGATCCCCGATACTCAGGCCGCGGGCTCCGGGGCTGATGCCTCCGCGAGCAGGGCGCGTCACCAAGCCGACGGTGGAGCCGTCCCGATAGAAACGGACCGTCCCGTTGCCATCATAGGTGAAGGCGAGGTGATGCCATTCTCCTGGTGGAAACCGCAGGGGTTCCGTCGCAAACGATTCGGAATCCCCGCCGAAACCGAGATGCACCACCATGCGCCGGTCCCCGGCCTTTTCTGGCGGGGTGAGGGCCCATTGGTAGTCGTGGTGCGAGGCGTATTTTTTGTCGAGAAGATAGGCCGTGCCGGAGGTGGCGAGGTCAGGCCCTGGATTCACCCACATTTCGGCGGAGAATGCGCCCGTGGGCGAGAGCGAGGGATGCGGGGCGACGACAAGGGCATGGCGGACATCGCTGCCCGGCCAGCCGGGGAAGGATTCGATGGCTCCGCCGAAGCGACCTTCCATTGTGGGCCGGGCTCCGTCCAGTTTGCCCGGCAGCTTTCGGGGGCCGCGATCGGCCGTGGCCTCCGGTGCCTCGAAGTTCCAATGGCCGATCACGTGGTCTCCCGCGGAGTCTTGGCCGGAGTAGGCGGCTTGCCAGGGTTCGCTGGGGCCGGGAGCTTCCGCGAGGAGCAAGGGCGTTCCGCAGAGCAAGGTGAGGCCAGTGATGAGGCGGATCAGGAATGGGCCGGGCATGGCGCGAGATGGTTGTGCGGGGATTGGGGGAGATGGAAGGGTGGGCGGGGCTGGGGGAGGGAAGCGGCAAGTCTGGATTTTCCATGGTCTTCCACGTGATCCGATGCCCCTTCTTTCCAGTGGCCTAGGTTTCGCGGAGATTGGGCTGGGTGCCTGACATCTGGTGCATCGGTCAGGTCCATTGGCGGATTTGTTCGGGGAAAGGGCAGGAAGTGCAGCCGCTGGTATCCTCCAGGCAGAAATCCTCATAGATCTGGAGGAGGCCTTGCTGCCGGTAAAAGGGGCGCACGAGGGATGACTTTTTGGGGTGGGGACCGAGAAGGCGGGTGGCCGCCCGCTCGAGTTTCTCGTTCATTTTTCCGCCTGGCAGAGAGAGGTAAGTGGTCCAGTGGGAGGGATCCTGGTGGATGGCGATGGGGAACAGGACATTACCGAGGATGTCGTGGATGCGATCCCTGCCGAAGATGGCGAGCGGGCTCTGGCAGGGAGCGGACGAGAGCGTGTAGTGGCGTGACCAGTGGGGGTGCTGCAGGTTGGTGAGAAAGGTGGTCACGCGGCGCGGCCAGTCCGGGAAAGGAGGGTGCGGGGCGGAAACGGGTGGTGGAAGGAGGGCGCGGAATTCGGGCCAGGCCGAGAGAAGGGCCGCGAGGGCGCCGAGTCTCCGGTGGGGATGGTTGAGTGGGCGGATGCCGCTCAAGGACCAGCGGATGCCCGGGAGAACGGAAGCCGAGTCCCGGAGCCGCCACCATTGTTCCCAGAGACCGCGGAGGTAGGAACGGGTGGCAGGGCGGGCGGAGTCATGGCCCACGGCATCCAAAAAGCCGCCGGAGCCAAAAAGGATGGCCTCGCGGCGGGAGGGGGGATGGGAGAGGAGGTTTTGCAGAGGGTGCCGTTGGGCGAGGACGCGCATGGGGAGCCGGTTCGGGTGATAACCGAGGGCCCCGGCGATCCCCTCGAAGATCGCCTGATCCCAGCCGTGGATTTGGGCACTGCGCGCGAAACGCCGGGCCTTGGCGTCGAGCCGGTGCCGGGCGGAGGCTTGCAGGAGGGACTCCATTTCCCGGCTTTCCAATTCCGCAAGGCGTGTGGAGCAGCGGCCGTGGACTGCGCAAGCGGGCGGGCGATCCCGGTCCGGCGTATTCAGGAGGTCGAGATCCAAACGCACCTGCACGATGTTCCGGTGGTCCGAGGTGCGGGTAAAGAAGCGTCGGGCGGCAGGGCCATGACCGCCGAACACGTGCAAGACGACTTGGTCGAAGGCCGGGTTGGTCGAGTGCCCGTGCCGTTCCCAATCTTCCGGTTCGGGATCGATTTCGATGGCCCCGTTTTGTTGTTGGCCGTCGATCTCGACAGCGCAGCCCTTGAAATCCGGGCCGCCGATCCGGTTCCATTCACCGAAGCGCGAGACGCGGACGGATCTTCCGCAAGTCGAGGTGAAGGTATCCCCGAAGGCTCCGGAGAACCAGAGGCTTTGCAGCTCGAGTTCGGAATAGTGTCTGGGCAGGATGGCATGGGCCGGGGGAGCGTCCCGGAGGCGACCGAGCGCGTGATCGCGCAAGGCCCGGTAACAGTGAGGGGAATCGAGGAGGAACATGGTTTCGTTTTCTGTTTCTAAGAACACATATCAAACGAACAGTTCAAAGCAAACGGGAATTTTCTTTTTGTTGGCGGCGGGTCGCCGGGTGGGTGGGATTGCCCCGGAAGTGTTTTGGGCTGGACCCTCCGGCCAGCATCGGCGGTTTTCCACCACCCAACGGTCAAGCGGGATGAAGGTTGCTTTTTCAGCGGCTTTTTTGGGAATCATCCAGGATGGCTCATGCCGTAGCGATTTTTGACCGTCCCCTGGAGGATCGCGTCGGCGGATGACGCGGAAGAGGGCTTTTGGGGTGCCGATGAAATACGGAGGGGCGGGATGACAGGGATGGGGAAGAGAAATTCTCTCCTTTGGGTCCCTCTCCGTGCCATCCTTTTCCTCCGTGCCCCTAACCTAGGTCTTTGCTTTAGTCTGATCCTGTCCTGACTCTTTGGGCTTGCAGAAGGCGCGACGTCCTAGCCTGAAGGACCAGGACAGGCCTGAGTCACGAGTCTGTTGACGGGCTCCAGACCGTTCCCGGGAGGGTTACTTGGAGGCAGCGGCGTCGGGTTTGGCGACTTTCTCCATCAATTCCCTGGCGGCCTTGGATTCACTGAGGTCCGCGAACTCGGTGGCGGCGTTGCGGAAGGTTTGGAGGGCGGCGAGTCGTTCTTTGGCGGACCACTCCATGCAGCCGATGTGGAGGTCCATCCGGAGTTTGTCCCTGGGATCCGGGTAGGCGTTCCTGCCCCTGAGGAACTGGATTCTGGCGTCTTCGCGATCGCCCCGGGCGAGGGCGGCGAGGGCGAGGTGTTCGAGAAGTTCGGGGGTCTCGGTTTTGGCGCTGGCCATCTCCAGCTTGTAAAAGAGGCTGGAGTCACGTTCCGGGAGGGGTTTGCCTTCGCCCCAGCTTTCGTAGGCGAGGCGGAGGATTTTGTAAGGGGAGCGGTGGTCCTCTTTGAATTTCGCGGGATCGATGGGTTGGTCAGGACCGGGGAAGGGGCGGTAGAGGGGATCGCCGACGGCGACGGTCATCCAGGAGAGGGAGTCGGTGGAGGCGAAAGCGCTTTCGATGAAGGTGAAGCCGCGGGAGAGGCGGTCGGAAAAGAGGCCGACATCGTGGCTGAGTTGGAGGTAAGGTTCATCGATCGTCCCGAGAACCGCGGCGGCGCCGCGGGCGAGGAGGGGGCCGGCCCAGTTTTGGGTGGTGGAGCGGAGGGTGGCGGCGTTTTTGGAGTGGATGTGGCAGGCGACGGCGCCCGGTTGGAATTTGAAGGCCGGGTTGAGGAAAGGACCGTTCACCTGGGGTTCATGCCAGCCGAAATAGAGGATGGGGTCGCGCATCGGGTAATTCCCGGGGAAGGAGTCCGGCTGGAGATTAACGGTGACGGGAATGCCCAGTTTGCGCCAGGCATCGGCGGCGGCGCGGAGCCAATCGTTTCCGATGGGTTGGCGTTCGTCGAGGTCGATGTAGGCCTGGCCCCAGAGGCCCTGGGTTTCGGCGAGGATGGCTTCATCGATCATGGCCCGGCAGCGGTTGAGGGACGGGGCATCGATCCGGCCGACCAATTGCATGGGCATTTTGGCGGTGTGGAAGGGAGTGTCGCTGCGATGGTAGGGATTGGGCACGGGGCCCTTGGGTTGGGAGGGGCGTCCGAGGATGGCCAGTTCCGAATCGAGGCTGGCACCGGTTCCTGACAAGGGTTCGGAGTCGGGCGGGCGGTCGGAATCATCGGCGATGCGCAAGGGCAGGCCATGCATCAGGGCGAGGATATGGAACTCGCTGCGGAGGGATTGGCGGCCGGTGGCGGGATCGCGTTCGGGCATCCACCAGCCCTCGTCGAGGAATTTTTGGCGGAGGGGTTCCGCGATGGTTTGGAGGTAGCGCGCCCGGGTGATGGTTTCCTCGCTGGGGCAATCGAGGGGGATGAGATTGCGGGCCGGGATCTGGCGGGCCGCAATGTAGTAACGGGCGAGGGATTCGGAATCGGGCACCGAGCGGTTGAAGACGACGAGGGTGGTGGGGGAGTAGAGCGAGGCCTTGGTGAGGGGCGGAGTGGAGGGAGAAGAAGGATTTTGGGCAGGAGAAAGGGCGGCCGCGGCGAGGCTTGTCAGGACGGGGAGGAGGAGCCTGGGGAGGGCGGACATGGTGGGCCGGGGCTTACGCGAGGAGCAATTTCAAGCCATCGTAAGCGACCTGCACGTCCTCTGCCAGCCCGGCTTGCAGGGTGGCGTGGTCGAGTCGGTCGGAGAGATGGGTCAGCCAGGTTTGACGGGGATGCACGGCGTCCCGCACAGCCAAAGCTTCCTCCAGATTCATGTGGGTCCAGTGGGGTTGGAGGCGGAGGCAGTCGATGATGAGGGTATCGACGCCCTTCATGAGATCGAGAGTTTCACCGGGGATATGTTTGCAATCCGGGAGGTAAGCGGCGAGGGGGCGCTGGTTGTTGGCCATGAGATAGCCGGTGGTCCTGACCGTGCCATGGGTGACTTCGAGAGGGGTGAGGCGGACATCCGCGATCTCGAAGGGACCGGTGACGGGTCGCGCCACGGCTTTGAGGTAGACGGGATTCCATCTGGCGGGGTCGAAAGCGAAACCGAAGACCTGTTGGAGTTGGGTGAGGCATTCCGGGCTCCCGTAGATCGGCATGGTGGCGTGTTCCCCGAAGCAGAACGGGCGGAGGTCGTCGAATCCCATAATATGGTCGGTGTGAGGATGGGTGAAGAGCGCGGCCTCCACCTTGCGGATGTTTTCCCGGAGACATTGCGAGCGGAAATCCGGTCCGGTATCGATCACGAACGAGGTTTCCGGGGATTGAACGTGGATGGAGGAGCGGGAGCGTTTGTTGCGGGGATCACCGGACGTGCAGACGGCGCACGAGCAGCCGACCACGGGAATGCCCAGGGAAGTGCCGGTGCCGAGGAAGGTAATCGAAAGGGAGGAAGAGCTGGGCATTTGAAAAAAGCTGGGGAGCGTCCATACTCTAACCTGTTCCCCGACTCAATGCTCGCCGTCCTGAAAATCAAGAATCTCGCTTTGGTCGATGACCTCACTTGGGAACTTGGTCCGAGACTGGTCACAGTCACCGGGGAGACCGGCGCGGGCAAGTCGATGATCGTGGGGGCGCTGAAATTGATTCTCGGGGACCGGGCGGAGCGGGAGCTGGTCCGGGCCGGGGAGACCCATTGCACGGTGGAGGCGGTCTTTGAGTTGCCGAACCGGGACGAGGTGAACGAGATCCTGATTCGGTCGGGATTGGAGCCTTGCGAGGACGACGGCATCGTGCTCAAGCGGGTGTTCAGCATCACGGGCAAGAACAAGCAGTTCATCAACTGCGCACCGGCCACGCTGCAGGTCTTGAAGGAGCTGGGGGAGGTTTTGGTCGACCTCCATGGGCCGCATGATCACCAATCGCTGATGTCCCAGGAGCGGCAGTTGACGATGCTGGATGCCTACGCGGGGACGGACGGGATGGTGAAGGCCTATCGGGCCGCCTATCAGGAGTGGCGTGAGGCGGCGCAGAATTTCGAGGCGTTGCGCGATGCGGAACGGGCGACGGAGCAGGAGTTGGGGCTGCTTCGTTTTCAAGTCGAGGAGATCCGGAAGGCGGACCTCAAGCCGAACGAGGAGCCCGAGTTGGAGATGCAATACGCGGTGGCGTCGAACAGCCAGAAGTTGATCGATGCCGCGGGCGAGGTTTCGCGCCGGCTCTCCCAAGGGCCGATGGCCGTGTTGGGGCAGTTGCGCGAGATGCACCGGTCGATCCGTGAGTTGGAGCGTTTCGACGAGGCTACCAGCGGTTTGGTGACGGGATTCGAGACCGCCCAGGTGGAGTTGGAGGAGCTAGAGCGCGGGTTGCGGCGGTATGTCGGCTCGTTGGAAATCAATCCGGCGGAAGTGGTGCGATTGGAGGCGAGGATTGACCTGATCGAGACGTTGAAGCGCAAATACGGGGGATCGGTGGAGAGCGTGATCGCGTTTGGGGAACGTGCGGAGCGGAAGTTGAACGCGATCGAGGGGCGTGGGGAAGAGCTGCACCGTCTGGAACAGACGGCGGCGGAGCGGCTTCAGGAGCTTCGGGAGAGGGGGCGCGTGCTAAGTGCGGCCCGGCTGCAAGCGGCTCCCGAGTTGGCGGGGGAAGTGTCCGGGCATCTGGAGGATCTCGGGTTCCGGCAATCGAAGTTTGAGATTGCGCTCCGGTATTTGGAAGGGCCCGGGCCATCGGGGATGGAGCAGATCGACTTCCAATTCGCGCCGAACCCCGGGCAACCGTTCAAACCGTTGCGGGTGATTGCCTCGAGCGGGGAGATGTCCCGGGTGATGTTGGCGGTGAAAAACGCGTTGGCGGATGAGGACAGCATTCCGCTGATGGTCTTCGACGAGATCGACGCTAACGTGGGCGGGGAGATCGCGCATGCGGTGGGCCGCAAGATGGCGGCCCTGGGAGAGAAGCATCAGGTGGTGGCGATCACCCACATGCCCCAGGTTGCTTCGCTGGCGCATCACCATTACGTGGTTCGGAAAACGGTCGAGGACGGGAAAACGCGTTCTTCGTTGGTCGAAGTCAGGGGGGAGCGCCGGGTGGCCGAAGTGACGAGGATGCTGGGTGGTGGTGGGGAGAAAGCGCGTGGTTTGGCGGAGGCGATGCTGGCCGGCGGCTGAAGCCGACAAAAGGCTCAGGGGTAGAAAGCCCGCATCGCGGTCCGGACTTCGGGGAGGGAGCGGCTCGCCTGATGGATGGCATTGGGCAGCCTTTTGGAGCCGGTCAGAAAATGGTAGGCCCCGAGGGCCTCGAATCCCGCGTTGAGGGCGCCGATCATGGGCAAGTAGTGGCGGCCGTCGGCGGTGAATGTTTCCACGAGGCCCCAGGGGGGCAGCCAGCCTTGATCCGCGAGGTGCTGGAGGCTGGTGCGGACCGAGGCGGGATCGGGATCGATGGCCCCGGCCATGAGCATGTAGTGGGGTTGCAGACTGTCCTGATTGGACAAATCAACCCCGTTCACGAGGTAACTGGTGCCGGAGACCGATTCGCTGGCGGAGAGTCCGTAAAGGGCCAGCCGGGCGGCCGGGGAGTCCGGCAGATGTCGCGGCCAGTAGCCTTTCTGTTCCTGCAGATGGTTCCGCCGGGCTCGCAACCAATCGATCCCGCTGACGGCGTCCGGTCTCGGGGAATCGAAGTCCGGATGAAACAGGCTCTGGATTTCCGCGATGAATCCGGTGCCTTGCCAGGGGCGGCCGGTGCGGGCCATGACGGGAGTGGGGGGCGAAGCCTCGGCCATGCCGCGGAGGAGGATGACGAGAGCGCTTTCCCCGCCCCAATCGCGCCAGGAATAGGGAATCACCGTGGTGCCATCCGCGCGCAGGCCGTGGCTGATCGTGCCGTCCTCGAGCGTGAGCGGGTGGAAGTCGATCGCCCGGATGGATTCGAGGATCCGGGAGCGGAGGGGGGCGTCCCCGAGGATTTCCGCCGCCAGGAGGAGGGATTGGTAAGCGATCGCGGTATCGATCGTGCTGTATTCAGTGCCGGGGTGGATCACATGCCGGCCATCGCTTTCCCGGACGAAATGGGGGAGGAGTCCGCCGGCTTTCCGGATGTTTTCCAAAGCGCGGGCCACCTCGTTGAGGATGCGGCGCGCGTCCTCCGGTTGGACCAGGGCGATCTCCGGCGTGCTTACGGCGGCGGTGGCGAGGGCGAAGAGGCCGGAGGCGGGGACGTTGTCGAAGGCGCCGTGCGGGACGTGCGCCCGGTCCCGGAGCAAACCGGTGCCTTGGGAGTAACACCGGGCCAGCTTGGCGAAAGAGGCCCTGAGGGCGAAGGTCTCGATGTCGGCGACACCGGGCTCGAGTCCCAGAGCCACCTTGGCGAGGGAAATCCTCGCTCCTGGTTCGGCGGTCCAGAGGAGGAACTTGGCGCGGCGCAGCGCCCCGGGGTTCACCGCGACGGCGGGTGGGTCGGTGTCGGGCGGGTGCAGCGTGAAGGCATGTTGCCACAGCAGGGTCTGGGCGGCGTCCTTGATTTCCAGTTTCAGGGTTCCGGCGCCCTTGGCTTCGAGGTCGATCGAGGTGATTCTCGGCTGGGCGGACGCGCGGACCGGGGCGGGGTAGGGAGCGGTGAAGTCGAGCGATTCTCCGGCGGAAGCGGCCAGTCCGGCCAGGGAATGCCACATGCCGGCCCAAGCGTCGATCCCTGTGAGATCGACCGAGATGCGTCCGCCGTACCAGACCAGATTCCGTTCCGCCGGTCCGTGAAACCCGAAATCCGTGCCCAGATGGGTGTAGGCGACGAACGGGTTGAGGGAGGTCACGGGGTTGGGATGGGGCACCGCCGCGGCATCCAGCACGGGTTGCCAAACCTTCCGGGCCCCGGTCGGCGGGGTTTCGGCAGGACAGGGGGTGAACGCGAAGAGGAGGGCGAGGAGGGGCAGCGGGCGGAGCGCGGGAGTCATGGGGGAGGAGAGGCGGCAGGGCTGGATCATTTCACTTCGGGCGGGAGCGGGACGCAAGAGGAAAGCAGGTCCGGAAGGTTGACCGGGGCGGCGGGCGCGGAAATAGTCGCGCGATGCACGAGTGGCACTACACCGGGACGGGAGCGAATGTGGAGACGGCCTCCGAAGAACAGTTGCAGCAACTGGCCGCGAGCGGGGTCATCTCCCGGCAGACCTTTGTCTGGCGGCAAGGAATGGCGGGCTGGGCCCCGGCGGGCGAAGTCTGCCCGCAAATTTTCGCGGCGGGCGGTCCGCCGCCCCTGCCGGAGTGGCCCACCGCTCCGACCCCCTCCCGGAAGAATTGCCACGAGGTGGATTACGAGATCTTCGGAGATGATTTGCAACTCGTCGAGGTCGAGCTCGATCCGGCGGAAACGGTCGTCGCGGAGGCCGGGGCCATGAACTACATGGAGGACGGGATCGTGTTCGAGACCCGGATGGGAGACGGGTCCAGTCCCTCGGAGGGGTTGATGGGGAAATTGCTCAACGTGGGCAAGCGGATGCTCACCGGAGAGTCCATCTTCATGACGCACTTCACCAACACGGGAAGCGCAAAGCGCCGGGTCGCCTTCGCGGCTCCCTACCCGGGCAAGATCGTCCCGGTGGACATGGCGCAACTCCGCGGCGAGATCATCTGCCAGAAGGATTCCTTCCTCTGCGCGGCCAAGGGCACTCGGATCAGCATCGCGTTCCAGCGCCGCTTGGGAGCCGGATTATTCGGCGGGGAGGGATTCATCCTGCAGCGCCTCACCGGGGACGGACTCGCGTTCCTCCATGCCGGGGGCACCGTCATCCGCAGGGAGTTGCGCGGGGAGCGGCTTCGGGTCGACACCGGATGCATCGTCGCGTTCGAGTCGGGAGTGGACTATGACATCGAGCGGGCCGGCAATCTCAAGTCGATGGTTTTCGGGGGCGAAGGGCTTTTCCTCGCGACCCTGCAAGGGCACGGCACCGTCTGGCTGCAGAGCCTGCCTTTCTCGCGGTTGGCGGACCGCATTTTCCGAGCGGCCCCGCAACGAACCGGGGGGGGGGCGACGATGGAGGAAGGTTCGATTCTCGGGGGGCTGGGCAATCTGCTGGACGGGAATTGAAAGGGCTGCCCCCTCCATTTCGTTGCGATGCCGCTCGGGTTTGCTCGAATTCGAAGAAAGGATCGGAGTTGCGTCGCGTGCTTGTGAGGCGTCTGTTTTGAACAAAAAACGTCCGGCTATTTCAAAGGAAAATGCCCGGTTGTTTTTCGCAAACGTATCGGGAGAAGGTTCCCGGATCTCGGAGATCGATCATTGGCCATGAAAAACATCGTCATCGGAAATTTCGCTTTTGCCTTGGTTCTGGCGGTTTCACACGCTGCGGACGGGGAGAAGATCACCTTTGTGGATCACGTGTTGCCGGTGCTGGAGAGCGCCTGCCTCAACTGCCATAACCCGGACGAAGCGAAGGGGGGCTTGGATTTGACGACTTACAGCGCGACGATGACCGGGGGATCCGGGGGCGCGGTGGTGAAGTCGGGCAATCCGGATGGCAGCCGGATCGTGACCTTGACCGCGCACACCGAGGAACCGGTGATGCCTCCGAATAAACCGAAGATCGCGGATGCCCAAATCGCCATTCTCAAGAAGTGGGTCGAGGGCGGGCTTCTCGAGACCAAGGACAGCAAGGCCAAGAAATCGACCGGGCCGATGTTGGCCGCCACCGTCGAGGTGGGTGCGGGACGTCCGAAAGACCCGGCCATGCCGGAGCACGTTTTGCTTCAGCCCGAAGTGGTCACGGCCCGCGGGAATGCCATCACCTCGATCGCCGCCAGCCCTTGGGCGCCGTTGGTGGCGATCGCCGGCCAGAAACAGGTTTTGCTCTATGAATCCGAGCACCTCGACTTGGTCGGAATCCTCGCTTTCCCCGAGGGATTTCCCGAGGACATTTCGTTCAGCGCCAACGGGTCCCTTCTGGTCGCGGGTGGCGGCCGGGGCGGCAAATATGGGAAGGCGGTGGCGTGGGATGTGAAAACCGGGGAGCGCGTCATTGAGGTGGGCAAGGAGTTCGATACGGCGTTGGCCGCGGACATCAGCCCGGATCATGGCCGCGTCGCCTTGGGCGGTCCGGGACGGAACCTGAAGATTTACGACACGCGGACGGGCGAACAATTGCATTCCATCAAGAAGCACCCGGACTGGTTGCTGGAGTTGGAATACAGCCCGGACGGGGTGCTGCTGGCTTCCGGAGGCCGGACCGGGGACTTGTATGTTTGGGAAGCCGGCAGTGGCATCGAGTTCTATGAGTTGAAGGGGCATCAATTGGCGGTGACAGGCATCAGTTGGCGTCCGGACTCCAATATCCTCGCCGCCTGCAGCGAGGACGGTCAGGTATCGACTTGGGAGATGCAGAAGGGGTCGAATCTGAAAAAATGGGCGGCCCACGGTGGTGGGGCGCAGGACATCGATTTCTCGCCGGACGGCTCGAAGCTGGTCACCTGTGGCCGTGACAACCGGGTCAAAATCTGGGATCTCAACGGGGCATTGCAGCGGGAGATCAGCGGCTTCAGCGACATCGTCACCTCGGTCACCTTCACGTCGGATGGCAAGCGGGTCATCAGTGGCGACTGGAATGGATCCCTTGTGGTCTGGAATGTGGCGGACGGGGCCAAGGTGGGTGAGTTGATCAGCAATCCGCCCCCGATCGCGGTGCAGCAGCAACGGGCCAAGGACAGCATTGCCAAGCTCACCGCCCAGCTGCCCTCGCTGGAGGAGGCGATCAAGAACGCGGCCGGGGCGGTCGCCGCGGCGCGCAAGCCGGTCGACGATGCGAACAAGGTTTTAGCGGATGCCCGCAAAGTTAGGGCGGACGCAGATGCGGTGGCCAAAGGAGCGGAGCAGAAAGCGGCTCAGGCCGACGCTGTCGTGAAGCAAGGCGAGGCCAAGGTCACCGAGGGGCGGAACCTTTTGGCGGCCGGTCAAAAGGCCTTGGGCGAGAAGACGGCTGCCGCGGCGGAAAAGCGCCGTTTGATGAACGAGCGTTCGGCGGCGGTCACCCGCCAGACCGGAGAAGCGGCCGCGCTGCGCCAGGGATTTGCCGCCACCGAGCAGCAGCTGCAGGCCGCGGCCGCCGAGCGGGCGAAGGCGGAGCAGAAGGTGAAACTTCTCCAGATGCAGGTGGAACAACTTCCGGATAACGCGGATCTCAAAAACCAGTTGGAGCAGGCCAGGACCGCGCTGGGAACGGCAGGGGCGGTGGTGGCCAAGGCGGAGGCCGGGCGCCGGGACGCCGGGGCCAAGGTCGCGGCGCTGGAGAAGGCCGTGGCCGATGCCAAGGCACAGATTCCGCAGTTGGAAATCGAAGCCAAGGCCCTTGATCTGGTGGTGGCGAACTTGCCAAAAGAAAACGCGGCGATCGAGAAGTCCATTGCCGCGACGACGGCGACGTTGGCATCGGCCAAGACCGCGGCGGCTGCGGCTCGCGGGGTGGCCGATGCCGCGAAAAAGGCTTTGGCGGCCGCTGATGCGGGAGTCGTCGCAAAAGAAGCCGCGGCGAAGGCGGCCGGAGACCGTTTGAACCAGCTGGCCCAAGCTGAATCGGCCGCCCGGTCCGCTCAGGAGAAGGCCAAGGTCGATATCCGCTTCGCTCAATACCAGGTGGACAAGTGGGCGGCGGCCGAGGTCAACCTCACTTTGCATGGGGAGAACGAGACGCTCGGAAACTACCGTGAGCGGATGATTTCGCTGGATGAGAAGGCGAACTTGGCCTTGGCGGAGCGTGATCAGGCCAAGAAAGCGCTGGCCCAGGCGGAGCAGACGTTGGTCAGTGCCAAGGCCACGATCGAGAAGGGAAGCCAGTTCATCGAGGCCGCGAAAGACGACGTGGTCGAGAACGGTCTGGCGTTGTTCGCGGCGCGGACGGTGAACGACATGTTGGTGGGCGAGTCCAGCCCGATGCCCGAGGGCGCGGAGCCGATCGATCCGACGAGTCTTAAGGCCATCACCGGGCAAATGCCGGAAATCCAGAAGACCATCAGCGAAACCTTCACCAAGGTGCAGTCCGCTGCCCAAGAAGTGCAGAAGGCCACCGTGACCGCTCAGGAGACCCCGAAAGTCATTGCGGAACGGACCAAGTTGACCCGGGAAAAGGAGACCACGGTCGCATCGCTCCTTCAGGAGAAGACGGAAACCCAGAAGACGCTCGAAGAGCAGCAACGCAAGGTCGAAGCCCTGAAGAAGAAGTATGAGTCGATGTATTACCGGTTCGACCAATCCGGTGCCGCGAAATCTCCGGTCCCGGCTTCGAAGTGAGCCTTCCCGAACGATTTACGGTTGCATTTCCTCCGGGCACCGATAGAGTCCCGTCCCCTCAATAGCCAGGGAATTTCAGCATGTCGCAACACAACAGCCTTAAGGGAGCTTCAGGGTCCGGCAAGAAGCGGAACGTTCTCAAGCGTTTTGAGCGCATCAAGCTGCTCCGGCAACGGGGACAGTGGAAAGATGGCACCAGCCCGATCGGGATTCCGAAGACCAAGCACGAGGGTTGATCCGCCGCCGAACCCCGGCGCGCCGCTTCGGGCTTTTTACCGCCCCTGCCTCGGCCAATCAACCTTTGACCCGGCTGCACTTCCCGGGCCACCACGCCGGACTCTCCGGCCCCTTTGATCATGTCTGAGCCCGACGGCATCCGCATCAACAAATTCCTCGCCTCCTGCGGTCTCGGTTCCCGGCGGAAGGTCGAGGCCCTCGTCGAGGAGGGGCGGGTGACCTTGAATGGTCGGACTGTAACCGGATTGGGAACTCGGGTCGGGCCCGGGGATTCCGTCAAGGTCGATGGAAAACGGGTTCGCGGGACCTTGGAGGTTACGCTCCTGTTTTACAAGCCGAAGGGATTCCTCTGCTCGAGGGGAGACACGCACGATCGGAGGACGATCTACGACATTCTTCCCCCGAAATACCGGCACCTCAACTACGTCGGGCGCCTCGACAAGGAGAGCGAGGGACTCTTGCTCCTGACGTCGGATGGCTTTTTGGCGCAGACGCTGACCCATCCGAGCCATTGCATCGAGAAAGAATATCACGTGCTTTTGGACAAGCCACTCGAGCCGGAAACCATCGCAAGGTTTCTCGAGGGGGTGCACACCATGGAGGGCGTGGCCCGGGCCGAGCGGGTTGAGAATCTTGGGGGCTGCTGGGCCTCGGTCGTGCTTCAGCAGGGCCTCAAGCGTCAGATCCGCCTGATGTGCGCGAAGTTCGACCACAAGGTAAAGCGTCTCGTGCGGGTCCGCATCGGTCAATTGGTCGCGCCGGCGTTGCAGCCGGGTGCATTTGTGGAACTGGGGGCGGACGGGCTGGCGCTGCTTTCGGCCAACCCCCGTTGACGGCGGCACCGTGGACTGCGGGTTTGTGGCTTTTTTTCTGGCCATCCGGATTGGATTCTCCGAGATATAGGCCGTTCCGTTTCCTCTTACCGAATCATGAGCACAACCCCGGAGTCAGCCCATCAGGAAACCGTGCCGGTTTACGCACCGCCGACGCACTTCAGTTCCAGAGCCTACATTAAGAGCTACGACGAATATCGTGCCCTCTACAATCAGTCCGTGACCGATCCCGAGGCGTTTTGGGCGGAAGAAGCCCGGAAACGGATCACTTGGTTTGAACCATGGCATCAGGTGCGGCGTTGGGATTACCAGAAAGCGGAAATCGCCTGGTTCCTCGGCGCCAAGCTCAATGCCTGTTACAACTGTGTCGACCGGCACGTCGAGGCCGGCCACGGCGCGCAGGTCGCTCTCATTTGGGAGGGGAACGATCCGCATGACAACCGGACTTTCACCTACGGTGATTTGCAGGCGGAAGTCCAGAAAGCCGCCAACGCGCTCAAGGATCTGGGAATCCGCAAAGGGGACCGGGTGTGCATCTACATGCAAATGATCCCGGAACTGGCGATTTCCATGCTGGCTTGCGCCCGGATCGGCGCGGTCCATTCGATCGTTTTTGGCGCCTTCACGGCGGACAGTTTGATCACCCGGATCAATGATTCCGCCTGCAAAGCCATTCTCACCCAGGACTCGGGCGTGCGCGGCACCAAGCTGGACATCCCCATGAAGGCCAACGCCGACAAGGCCCTGGCCAGCTGCCCCACGGTCGGTAAAATGCTCGTGGTGCGGCGCACCGGTAGCCCGGTTTCGATGACGGAGGGGCGTGATGTCTGGTGGCACGATGCCGTGGCGGCGGCGAATCCCGTGTGTCCGCCGGAACCGATGGATGCGGAAGACCCGCTCTTCATTCTCTACACTTCGGGTTCCACCGGCAAACCGAAAGGTGTTTTGCACACCACCGGGGGTTATATGGTTTACGCGTCGTGCACGCACCATTATATTTTCGATTATCATCCCGGCGACATCTACTGGTGCACCGCGGATATCGGTTGGGTTACCGGGCACAGTTATATCGTCTACGGCCCGTTGGCCAACCGGGCGACAACCTTGATGTTTGAAGGGGTGCCGAACTATCCGGATTTCGGTCGCCCGTGGCAGATCGTGGAGAAGCACAAGGTGAACATTCTCTACACCGCCCCGACCGCCCTCCGCAGCCTGATGAAAGAGGGGGATGACTGGCCCAACCGTCACGACCTCAACTCGCTCCGCCTTCTCGGGACCGTGGGTGAACCGATCAAGGCCCCGGAATGGACCTGGTATTTCAAGGTGGTCGGTCGGGAACGCTGCCCGATCGTCGACACCTGGTGGCAGACCGAGACCGGCGGCATTCTGATCACGCCGCTCCCCGGGGCCATCCCGACCAAACCGGGTTCCGCCACCCTGCCGTTCTTCGGGATCAAGCCCGCTTTGGTGGACAACGACGGCAAGGTTTTGCTGGGCAACGGCGTCGAGGGAAATCTTTGCATGCTTGAGCCTTGGCCCGGTCAGATGCGCTCGGTCTACGGGGATCATCAACGATTCGTCGACACCTACTTCGCCCGGTTCCCCGGCAAGTATTTCTCCGGTGACGGCTGTCGCCGGGACGCGGATGGATACTATTGGATCACCGGTCGGGTGGATGACATCATCATCGTCTCCGGGCACAATCTCGGCACCGCCGAAATCGAGGGCGCGATCGGGGCTCATCCGGACGTTGCGGAGGCCGCCGTGGTCGGTTATCCCCATGAGATCAAGGGGCAGGCGATCTACGCTTACGTCACCCTGAAAACGGGGCACACCGTCACCGATTCCATGCCAAAGGAGATCAACGCCAAGGTTCGTGAATTGATCGGCGCTCACGCCACCCCGGAGAAGATCCAATTCACCGAGGGGCTCCCCAAGACCCGTTCCGGCAAGATCATGCGTCGCATCCTGCGCAAGATCGCGGAGGGGCATGTCGAGGACCTCGGTGACACTTCGACGCTAGCCGATCCGGCGGTGGTCGAATCTCTCGTGCGCGGTCGCGTCGGAGCCTGAGCCTCAGTGTCGCGGGTTTTTCGAATCACCCTCCCGGCGACGGTGGCGGATGATGGCCGACGGTCCGGAGTCGCCTCCTCCGTGAGGCGACAGTCAACCTGCTTGAATGGGCCGTTCGTGGGCGGGCGGGCTCGAAAAGGAAAATCCTATCAGT
>JAGWVU010000047.1 GCA_018970725.1 Verrucomicrobiota bacterium | reverse complement strand
ACCCTGTCCCCGTCCAAACCCTGTCCCCGTCCAAACCCTGTCCCCGTCCAAACCCTGTCCCCGTCCAAACCCTGTCCCCGTCCAAACCCTGTCCCTATCCTCGTGTGTCCGTGATCCGGGATCCGATCGACCCCATGATCAGGTGCCTCGAATTTGCAGAAAATCAGAGGCCATGAGATGCACAATCCTCCGGGCGGACTACACTGCCCCGTGACGATGATGAGTGGAGGCTCGTTGAGCCGGCGGTTGGTTGCCTGGGTGCTGGTGGGTGCGGCTTTCTGCGCGGGCTCCTGCAGTCCTTCGAAAGATCCCGCTGAAGCCAGGGCTCCGGAGGCCGAACCCCCGGCGATCGCTTTGGCCCCGCCACCCGCGCAGCCTGAACCGGAGATGGGGACGCCGAAAACATTTCCCCGGCCCGCTCCGGGTGGGGGTGGGGAGGCGGCCGGGATGGAGGATTCCGGCAGGATCTACAGTGAGGTCCCGGTTTATTTTGCCACGGATCGCAAGCGCACGGACGCGTTGGAGCCGGATGGCCGTTTCGGACCGGAGCGCAATCTTGAGGGAGAACATCTCAGTTACGGCCGGGCGATGATCACCATCCCGAAGACGCACCGTATGGGAACGGTCGAACGACCAGTGTGGTGGCGTTTTGAATTCCGTGAGGATGTGGGCAAACATGTGACTCTGATGGAGCCGGAAGTGATGAGCGGGGAGGCGTTTTATGGGGCGATGAGGGCGGCGGCTGCCGTGGCTCCGGGGAAAGAGTTGTTGCTGTTCGTGCACGGGTTCAATGTGGGGTATGCGGACGCGATGCGGCGCACGGGCCAGCTTTCTTACGACTTGGGTTTTGGCGGGATCACCTTCTGCTACAGTTGGCCTTCCCAAGGAGAGGTCGCCAAGTATCTGGTGGACAAGGAAAACTCGGAATGGACGGCGCCCCATCTGGCGAAGGTGCTGGGTGATTTGCAGAGGGAAACCCGCTTTGAAAAAGTGCATGTGATCGCGCACAGCATGGGAGCCCGCGTCCTCAGTCTGGCTTTGAGCGAAGCCCGGGAGGCGGGCTTCAGCCTTGATTTGCACAACGTGATCCTTGCGGCGCCGGACATGGATGCCGATATTTTCCGGGAACAAATCCTGCCCAAGATCAAAGGCTCTGCGCGGCGCCTTACCATGTATGCGTCATCCGGAGATCAGGCACTGAACCTTTCGACGAAATTCAATGGGAGCCGTCGGTTGGGTTTGTCAGGGGACGGGTTGGTGGTGGTGCCGGAACTGATGGATACGGTCGATGCCTCGGGGGTCGACACCAGTCTGCTAGGACATTCGTATTATGGCAGTCAAGGCCCGGTGGCGGAGGATCTTTTCAAGCTGGTGATCAAAGGATTGTTGCCCCCGGAGCGCGATCTCGTGTTGGGGCGGCTGGGGGAATGGGACCTGCCGGGCCTCAAGCCGCAATGATACTTTTCTTCCAGAATGGAAAGCGTGGGAAATAAGCGGTGTTTCAGATGACGGTCAGGCCAATCTTTCTATCGGTAGTGTTTCTCTGGGCTTTCATGCGGCCAACGCAGGGTGGCGTGGCTCCGGCGCGTCCGAACATTCTGTGGATCACGAGTGAGGACAACGGCCCGGATCTCGGCTGTTACGGGGAGCCAATGGCGGTGACGCCGCACCTGGACGGTTTGGCGGCCCGGGGGATGCGCTACACCCATGCGATTTCCAACGCCCCGGTCTGCGCCCCTGCCCGGACCACGGTGATCACCGGGCTGTATGCGCCGGGGGCGGGGGCGGAGCACATGCGATCGGCGGTGTCGCTACCGGCCGAGTTCCAACTTTTCCCCAGGACCTTGCGGGATGCGGGGTATTACTGCACGAACAACTCGAAAGAAGACTACAACCTGACGAATGCCGGGACGCTTTGGGACGAGAGTTCGGGTAAAGCGCACTGGAAAAACCGTGGGGCGGGGCAGCCCTTTTTCGCGGTCTTCAACTTCCAGATTTCCCACGAATCCCAGATCCGGAACCAGATTGCGGAGGCGGATCGGATCCATGATCCGGCCAAGGTTCGGGTGCCGGCCTACCATCCGGATACGCCCGAGGTCCGCAAAGACTGGGCGCAGTATCATGACCGGATCACCATGATGGACGCGCAGTGCGGGCAGAAGTTGCAGGAACTGGCGGAGGCGGGTCTGGAGGACGAAACGATCGTCTTTTATTGGGCGGATCACGGGTCGGGGATGCCGCGCCACAAGCGGTGGCCCTATCATTCCGGTCTGAGCGTTCCTCTGATTGTGTCCTTCCCGGCGAAATGGCGAGCCCTGTCCCCGCGGGATTATGTGGAGGGCGGAGAGAGCGGCCGCATGGTGGCGTTTGTGGATCTGGCGCCGACGATGCTCAGCCTGGCCGGAATCAAGCCCCCTGCCTGGATGCAAGGCGAGGCGTTCGCGGGTCCATCACAGACCGGCGGACGCTCGTTCAATTTCGGATATCGTGGCCGGATGGATGAGCGTTTCGACTGCGTGCGATCGGTGATCGGCGGGCGGTATGTTTACGTCCGCAACTACCTGCCACACAAGATTTACGGCCAATACATCAACTACATGTTCCAGACGCCCACCACCCGGGTCTGGCACGATCTGAACGCGGCGGGGAAATTGAACGAAGTGCAGTCGCGGTTCTGGAGCCCGAAACCGGCGGAAGAACTGTATGATCTGCAGGCCGACCCCGACGAGGTGCGGAATTTGGTGGGGTCCCGGGATCATGCGGGCATCCTCGCGGCGATGCGCGGGGCAAACGAAGAGCATTTGCGTGAGACCCGTGACCTCGGGTTTTTGCCGGAATCGGAATTTCATGCGCGGGCGGCGGCGGCGGGAGTCTGTCCCTACACGATGGGGCATGACCCGGCGCTTTATGATTTCGGCTCCGTTTTTGCCGCTGCGACCCTGGCCACGGCGCGCCGGGAGGGGAGCGTCCCGGAAATTCTGGCGCTTCTGGAGCGGTCGGATGCGGCCCAGCGGTATTGGGGGACGATCGGCGTTTTGGTGCAGGGCGCGGCGGCGGTGGAAGCGGGCAAGGATCGCTTGGTGGGGGCGTTGGAGGATGCGTCGCCAATGGTGCGGATCGGGGCGGCCGAGGCGTTGGGGCGTTTTGGGGGCGAGGACGAGTTGGCGAGGGCGCTCGAGGTTTTGGTAAAGGAAATCGATCCCGCGGGAGATGTGTTCGCAGCCCTGGCGGCATGGAACGCGCTCGACGAGTTGGACGACCGGGTCCGGCCGGTTTTGGACAGGGTGCGAGCCACCTCCGCGGAACCTTTGAACCCGCCGAACGAGCGGGTGGCCAAGTATGCGCGGAGCGTGAAGACCAAGCTTCTGGCGGATCTGGGTGCGGATGAAACCACGCGGTGAGGGGCGATGGAACGATTGCTAAGCCGGTTGCTGCGGGTGTCGGTCGCCTGTTTTCTGCTCTCGGCCGCATGGGATCACTTCTTTTGGGAGGCGCCCTATCGCGCTGCTTTGGAAGCGTGTCCCGGCGTGGCGTCGTTCTTGCGGCTGACCCCGTCCGCCGGGGACAGACTTGCCCCGGGAGTGGCGGTCGGGTGGTTGCTGGGCGGAGTGGCCACGGTCCTTTGGCGACCGGAGTGGCTGGCGCGGGCTTTGCTCGTTCTGGTCTTGATTCCCTTGACCGGGAGCCTGGTGGCCGGGGTGGCGCTGGCGGATCCGGTTTGGAGTTGGGTGACGACCCGGGTTTGGGGAATTCTGGCCACGGCAACGTTGGCGATGAGCGGTTCCGGGCGGCCGGTTGTGGAGCGGTTCCTGTTGCGGGCCGGGTTGACCGCCGCGTTTGGCACCTGGGCCTTGCTGGGAATGGGCTGGGTGGGCGGAGTGCCCGAGACGTGGCTCGGCGCGGTGCGGGCGTTTTGGCCCGGGGGGCATGGCGGGGTTTCCCATGTGCACCTGTTGGCGGGGTTGGTGATGGGTGCCTGTGTCTGCTTGTGGACCCGTCCCCTGGCGTTGGCGGGGTCGGTGCTGCTGGTGGGAGCCGGACTGGCGGCGGTGCTCGTGCCGTTGGGCGTCCGATGGGAAGGGTCCGCCCATGAACTGTGGCATCGATGGGTGCCGGAGGCGGTGGGGAAGCTGGGTCTGGCGGTCTTGCCTGTGGCGGTCTGGGTGGCCGGAGGAAGGCGGAGACGGTTGCGAGCCGAGCCCCGGCGCCTGAGGCGGGTGGAGACCCCTGAAGAACGGGGATGATTTTTCAGTGGCGGCGGCGTGAAACGGGATTACATCATGCGGGGCATGAGCATTGTCATCGGTCTCACGGTTGCCGTCGCCTTCCTGGCATTGGGAGCGATCTGTTTCGCTTTCTTGGTCAAGGGGAAAGACTGATTGGATCCGGCTGGCTCTGTCTGGGTCAGGGCTAATACCCTTCCATGAAGCTTTCCGCGATCTGCCTGTTTTGCGGCTCCAGTCCGGGCGCGCGTTCTGAGTATGTGGAGTCTGCCCGGTTGTTGGGAGAAGCCTTGGCGCGGCGGGGGATCCGGCTCGTCTACGGGGGTGGATCGGTGGGACTGATGGGAGCGGCGGCGGACGCTTGTTTGGCGGCCGGCGGACAGGTCACCGGGGTGATCACGAAGCGGTTGCTCGGGCTGGAGCTGGGTCACCGGGGAATCAGCCATCTGGAGGTGGTGGAGACGATGCATGCCCGGAAGGCGCGGATGGCCGAGTTGTCCGATGGATTCATCTCGCTTCCGGGCGGAATGGGGACGTTGGATGAGTTGGCGGAAATGCTTTCGTTGGCGCAGTTGCAGGAGCACGGGAAGCCGAGCGGGTTGTTGAACGTGGCCGGTTACTTTGACGGGTTCCTGGAATTTCTCCGGCACATGGTGAGGGAGCGCTTCCTCCTCCACGAGCACGGGGAGATGCTTTTGTGTGCGGACCGGGTGGACGATCTGCTGGACCGCTTGGAAGCCTATGAGCCGGTGCTGGCGGAGAAATGGGTGCACCGCAAGACTTCCGGGCTGGGGTGAGGTGGAATTCCCGCCTCAACCGAGAAGGAGGACGAAGGCCGCCCCCGCGCCGGTGATGGCGAGGAGGAGAACGGAGATGCCGGTGAGCTTCAGTAAGGTGCTCACCGATTCCATGGCTTCGGAAAAGCCGGTGGTGCTACCGCTTCCCTGAACTTCCCCGGAGAGGCGGGCGATCCGCAGGAGGAGCCGGCCCTGCCAGACTGGCAACCAGCCGACCACGGCGCCCGCGAGGGTCAGGCAGAGGAGAACGCCGAGCAGGACCAGGGAGCCGCCGAGAAAGCGGATCCAACCGGAATTCACGGAGAGGATGGCGGCGAAGGCGCGGACCCCGGCGGCGGAACCGGTCAGGGGAAACGCCGGCGCGGCGTTTGATGGGGAAGGAGTTGGATCGGGGTGGGGGGGCTCCGGGGATTTCGCGCTGGCTCCGGACCCGGACCCCGTCGCGGGGAGGGCCTTGGAGAGGGGGAGCCACTCGGTGAGGGTTTCGTTCCACACCAAGGTGCTTTTTTCCAGGGTCCCGTTCTCCAGCAGTTGGCGCAGGGAGGCTTCGTCGGTCTGGTTCTGCTGCCGCTGCGCGTCCAGATAATACCAATGCATGCTCACGGTTACCACAGTGTCGGGAAGGCCGGAACGACAAAATCAGCGGCGCGTTTCCCGGATTGCTTCCGGCTTCAGGGTGGCGATGTAAGGGAGGTTGCGGTAGCGGCCCTCGAAATCAAGGCCATAACCGACCACGAAGTCATCCCCGATGGGGAACCCGACGTAATCCGCTTCGAACTCCACGGCCCGGGCGACGCGTTTGTCGAGAAGGACGCAAGAGGTGACCGAGGCGGCTCCGGCCTCCTCCCGGAGTGCCCTGGTGACGGCGGAAAGGGTGCGTCCGGTATCGAGGATATCATCGACGACGAGGACGTGCCGGCCGCGCAGTGCGGCGAGAGCGCGCGGATCCATGGTGAGGGCTCCGCTGCTGGAGGTGCCGCCGTGGTAGCTGGCGACGCGGAAGGATTCCAGATACAAGGGCAAGCTGAGGGCGCGCATCAGATCGGCGGCGAAGAGGAGACTGCCGTGGAGGAGGACGAGCAGCGTGAGATCGGGGTGCGTCGATTCATTTGCTTCGATCTCGGTGGCCAAGTCCATGATGCGGGCGCGGATCCGAGCCTCGCTGAGGAGAATGGTATCGAGGTGATCGGCCAGGTGATGTTCGCGCGGAAGTGGTTGCATGATCCCGGTGGGTTGGCCGAACGTAGCATTCCGCGGGCCGGATGCACCCGCGATTCCCATGAGCGATTCGACACCCACCCCTCCGTTGGCGACCCTTCGCGTCGATTACACCCGGAACCAGCTGCTGGAATCGGAGATCCCCCGGGATCCGTTCGCGCACTTTCACGGCTGGTTCGACGAGGCGCGGCGGAGCGGGATGCGGGAGCCGAACGCGATGGTGTTGTCCACGGTGAATTCCGCCGGTGGTGTTTCCTCCCGCGCGGTGTTGCTCAAAGGGCTGGACGAGCGCGGCTTTCAATTTTTCACGAACCGGGAGAGCCGCAAGGGGGAGCAGTTGCGGGAGGAACCGCGGGCCGGGATTACATTTCTCTGGGCGGAGTTGGAGAGGCAGGTGAACATTGAGGGGACGGTGGAACTGGTTTCGGAGGAGGAATCCGACGCCTACTTCGCGATGCGGCCGCACGGCGCGCAAATCGGGGCGTGGGTTTCGTTGCAGAGCCGGGTGATTCCGGGGCGCGAATGGTTGGAAGAGCGTCTCCGTGAGTATGAGGAGAGATATCCGGAGCCGGGCGTGGTTCCCCGCCCTCCGCAATGGGGAGGCTATCGCCTGGTGCCGGTGCGGGTGGAGTTCTGGCAGGGGCGGCCGAGCCGGTTGCACGACCGTCTGGTCTTCACCCGGGATGGGGAAGGGGAGGCGTGGCGGTTGGAGCGGCTGAGTCCGTGAGGGAGGAACGGAGGGCTGTCAGGACCGTTCGACCACGTCCTGACGGAGTTCGACCTTCACGATGCGGTGGGAAGCGAGGTGACCGCGCCATTGCGAGCCCGGGTAGAGGACGCAATGTTTGCCGATGAGGCTGCCGGGGCTGATGACGCTGTTGCAGCCCACCTCGGTGAAATCTCCGACGATGGCTCCGAACTTGCGGAGTTCGGAGGAAACGCGTTCCCCGCCGAGTTCCACGGTGATGGTTTGGCGGTCGAGGCGGACGTTGGAGAGGATGACGCCGGCTCCGAGGTGGGCCTTGTAACCGAGGATGGAATCGCCGACGTAGTTGAAGTGAGGGACCTCGGCGTGGTCGAACAGCAGGCAGTTCTTGAACTCGCAGGAATTGCCGAACATGACGCCGTCCCCGGCGATCACCCCCTCACGAAGATACGCGCCGCTGCGGATCACGCATTGATCCCCAATCCAAGCCGGACCCTTGATGGTGGCGAAGGGTTCGACCACCGTGCCCTCGCCAATCCGCACGAAGTGGCCGATTTCGGCCCGCGGACTGACCCGGGCGCTACCGGCGACCTCCCACCCCTCCACGTAACGCTCGAGGTAGGGGATGATCCGCGACAACGCGGTCCAGACCGGTTCCCCTTCCGCGAACAGGCCGGGGTGTCTGGTGCGGGCCAGATCGAAAAAAGCGTCCGGGGAGAGTTGTGATTCGTCCATGGCCGGTCAGACGGTCATGATTTCGGCTTCCTTCTTCTCGAGAACCTGATCGATTTTGGTGATGCTTCCATCGGTCAGTTTCTGCACGTCCTTTTCGTAAAGCTTTTGGTCGTCCTCGGTGATGGCGCTGGTCTTCTGGGCGGCCTTGATTTTTTCCATGGCCTCGCGCCGGACGCCACGGACGCGGACGCGGGCGTCTTCGGCAATGCTGCGGGCGATCTTCACCATATCCTTGCGGCGTTCCTCGGATAGTTCGGGGATCGGCAGCCGGATGACGCGGCCGTCGGAGTTCGGGTTGATGCCGAGTTTGCTTTCCCGCAGGGCGCGCTCGATGTCCGACGTGGTGCTGGGGTCGAACGGTTGGATCACGACCAGTCTGGCCTCGGGCGTCGTGATCATGGCGAGCTGCTTGAGCTTGCTGTTGCTGCCGTAGGAATGCACGTGGACGTCGATGTTCTCGACCAAGGCGGGGGAAGCCTTTCCGGTGCGCAGCGCGGCGAATTCGTGCACGAGGTATTCGACGGTTTTTTCCATCGCTTCCTCGGTTTCCAACATCACTTCTTCAATATCCATGGCGGGGTAAGGGGTCGGGGTGATTGGGGCGGCTGGGCGGAGGCTCTCACATGTCCGGGCCTACCGTGGTGCCGATCGGTTCCCCGCACAAGACACGACGGATATTGTCGCCTTGCGTCATGTCGAAAATCACGATGGGCATACGGTTGTCCCGACAGAGGCTGAAGGCGGTGGCATCCATGACCTGCAGCCCCCGGGTGAGGCATTCTGTGAAGGAGATGTGGTCGTAGCGCCGGGCACCGGGATTTTTCTTCGGATCGCTGTCGTAGACGCCATCGACCTTGGTGGCCTTGAGGACGACATCGGCGGCGACTTCGTTGGCGCGGAGGGCGGCGGCGGTGTCGGTCGAGAAGAACGGGTTCCCGGTTCCGGCGCCGAAGATGACGATCCGACCCCGTTCCAGATGCCGTTGGGCGACGCGCCGGATGAAAGGTTCGGCGACGTTGTTCATTTCAATGGCCGACTGGACCCGGGTCGGGACGTCGAGGTCCTCGAGCATGCTCTGGAGGGCGAGGGCGTTCATCACCGTGGCCAGCATCCCGACGTAATCGGCGGTGGCCCGTTCCATGCCCCGGTTGCTGGCGCTGGCGCCGCGCCAGAAGTTGCCGCCGCCGACGACCACGGCAATCTCCAAGCCGGTCTGGTGAGCGGCGCGGAGTTGTCTGGCCAAGTCTTCGACGATCTCCGGGGAGATGTTGTCCTCGCTCCCGGGCTCGCGGAGAGCCTCTCCGCTTAGCTTCAGGACCACTCTCTTGAATTGTCTCCGTTCCGCTGGCTCGCCCATCACGGCGCGGACCAAAGCAGAACTCTCACAAGGATGCAAAAACCTTTTCAGTGGAACTGGAGCCCGGTCCGCAGGGCATCGTGTTGTCCGGCGAGGAAGGCGCGGACCCCGAGCCGCTTGCGGCCTTCGATCTGAAGCTCGTCCAAGGCGAGAGCGTCGCTTCCGCAGGCCACCACGAGGCGGTCGCCCGACGCCTCGAGGATTTCCCCGGGGCAACCCTGTCCCCGGGCGATGGTGACCGGGGGAAAAATTTTGAGTTTGTGTCCCTGCCAGGAGCAGAATGTGCCGGGCCAGGGGTCGAATGCCCGGATCCAACGCTCGATCTCCGCGGCAGGGAGAGACCAGTCGAGGGCACCGTCCTCGCGCTGGAGCTTGCCGAGCCAGGTGGCCCGGCTCCCGTCTTGCGGGGTTCGCGGGGCGGTGCCATCGATCAAGCCGGGCAAGGCGGCGGCCAAGGCTTCCGGGGCCAGGGCGGCGAGCCGGTCGTGGAGGCTGCCGCCGGTTTCCCCGGGCAGGATGGGGATGGACTTGGTCAGGATGATGTCCCCGCTGTCCAGCGCCGGGGCGACGTGCATTACGGTGATGCCGGTTTGGGAGTCTCCGGCGCGGATGGCGGCTTGGATGGGGGACGCGCCCCGGTGGAGAGGGAGGAGGGAGGCATGGAGATTGATGCAGCCGAGCGGCGGCAGGCGGAGGACGGCGCGGCGCAGGATCTGGCCATAGGCCATGACAATGATCAGGTCCGGCCGGAAGCCGCGCAGTTGGTCGAGGGCCTCCGGATCCGCGAGATGTTCGGGTTGGCAAACGGGGATTCCGGCGGCCTCGGCGTGCCGTTTGATTTCGGGCGGGTGCAGTTCCAGTTTTCTCCCGAACGGTCGGTCCGGCTGGGTGTAGATCGCGGTCAGGGTGAGGCCCGGGAAGGCGAGCAGCCGGTGCAGGGTGGGGATGGCGATATCCCCCGTGGCCATGTAAACGACGCGCATGATTCTCGGCGGTCCGGGCGCAATCAGTCGTTGAGTTTGCTGAAATCGAACTGGCAGCAGCCGAGGTTGAGCACTTGATCGTTCTCCTGAAGATGGGCGGCGAACTCCGGAGCGACTTGATAGAGACGCAGCTGGGCCAGTTTCCGTTGGGCGACCAGGCCTGCTTCGCGCAGGATGCGGAGGTGCTTTGAAACGTTGTAGGCGGAAATCGTCAGGGTATCGGCCAGATCGTTGACGCTGCTCGGGCCTTGGAGAAGCCGGCGCATGATCCGCAACCGGTTCTCTTCACCGAGTGCTTTCATGGCGCTGATGCAGTCCAACGATTTCACCGGGGACAATCTGCCATGGAATCGCGCGGTGCAAAGGGCGGATTTCGATCTCCGCGGAGACTTCAGTGGCCCGCCGTGCGGATATCGTTGGCGACCTGTTCGAGGCGTTCCAACTGAACTTGCGGGATCCGCTCCACCTGGAGCGAGGTGCCGGAGTGCAGGTCGACGTGGAACGCGCCCAACGGTTGCCCGGGTTTCCGGATCAGCCGGGCATTGGCCACACCGGGCCAGAGGTGGGCCTCCATCTCCAACTTTCCGGCCCGATGGCTCGCAATCAGCAGACGCGACGCGGTCAGGGCCACCGCCGTGATCGGCCCGAGGTGGATGGGGCCTTTTTCCTGGATGGCGATGTAATAGACCTCTTCCTGGGCGCCGAAGAGTTGTTGGACGGCCCGGAAGACTTCGCCGACGACCAGCTTGTCCTGACCTTCGTCCACGAAATTGGAGATCCCCTCGTGGATCTCGAACACGTCACGGATCGGCTTCCACGTCCCCAGGTCCTCATAATAGACGAGATCGAACGGGCGAATCACCTCCTCGTTGAGTAGCCGGACGATCTGGTTCTGGCTGTAGGGACCGATCGGTTCCTCCTCACCCTGCCGCAGGATGGAAAAGATTTGATACTCCGGTAATTCGGCGTCGTCGTCCATGGAGGTAGGGGCGTTGAAGGGAAAACCGTGGTGGTTACTTCGTGCATACAATGTTTTCGCGACGAAGTGCAAGCGGCATATTCGCCGCACGGCAGGTTTTTTTCAACGTGCCAGAGCGGGGTAGCGCTCCGTCCAATCCGCGGGGAGGCGCAGCGGCTTGCCCGCGGGCATGCGGACCAGGGCGAGTTGTTGGCGGCACGAGATGAGCAGGGTCTGGCAGGAAGCCCTGCGCACCTCGAATGCCATCCAGAAGCGGATGCCCTCGATCCCCTCCAGCAGACCGTGGATCTCCAATTCGTCCCCCAGCACCGCGGGCTTGCGGTAGTCGATCTCCGTGCGGACCACCACGGGGAATTCCTTGCGCTCCGCCATGTCCCGTAATTGCATGCCCATGCGCCCGGCGAGTTTGGTGCGCGCCGTCTCGATCATCCGCAGGTAGGCGATGTTGTGGACGACCCCGCCGCAATCGGTGTCAAAAAACATCACCTCTTCCCGTGTCACAATGGTTGGTCTGGCGGACATGGGTTGAACCCTGTCACAGGGCTTCGATTCGTGCAAACGGGAGGGCCGGGTGAACCGTCGCGACCTCCCATGAAGGCCGGAGAGGCGGGTGCGGGAGTGAGGCGATCTCTTGACAAGAGCGCAAGGTCCTTGACCATCGCCCGGTCCTGCGGGATGGAAGGAAGGGGCATTGGACGATTCCGCGGGCCCGGAACGTGCGAGCCGAGAAACAAAAAAACAAAAAAACTTCGGGGATCGGCAGAGGGAAAGAATCGCCGTGCAACTTCCTGTTTGCAGAATTTCTTGAATGAGAGTTAGATCGCCCGCTGGGGACCACGTGTTCACGGTGCCTGAAAATTTGAAGGAGACTACATGACGTCGCTGCCGTGGTATCAAAGCGCCTGGGTGGCAGCCCATGCCATTGTTTTGGTGGGGCTGGGCCTCTACGGCATGCACCGTTACAGCATTCTGCTGCGCTTTCTCTTGCACCGGAAGCGTGGGCCGAAGCCCGCGGGCACGTTGCAGTCGACCCCGTCGATCACGGTGCAACTCCCGATTTTCAACGAGCGTTTTGTGGTGGACCGCCTTCTGGAATCCGTGGCCGCGCTGGATTACCCGCGGAACCTTCTGGAGATCCAGGTGCTCGATGACTCGACCGATGACACCACGCTGCGGGCCGAGCAAAAGGTGGAGGAGCTGCGGGCGCGCGGGCTGGACATCAAGCTGATCCATCGGGAGGACCGGAGCGGGTTCAAAGCGGGTGCGCTCGAGCACGGGTTGGCCTCCGCCAAGGGGGAGTTGATCTACATCCTGGATGCGGACTTCCTTCCCGCGCCGGACGTCCTCTGGCAGATGGTGCCTTTCTTCGCGGACCCGGGCGTGGGGATGGTGCAGACGCGTTGGGGGCACCTGAACCGGTCGGAGTCGGCCCTCACCCGGGTCCAGTCGATCCTTCTGGACGGCCACTTTTTGATGGAGCAAACCGCCCGGAGTCGTTCGGGACGTTTTTTTCATTTCAACGGCACGGCGGGAATCTGGCGCAAAGTCTGCATCCACGAAGCCGGAGGCTGGGAACCGGACACGCTCACCGAGGATCTGGATCTCAGCTTGCGGGCCCAGATGAAGGGATGGAGGTTCGTCTACTTGAACGACGTGGTCACCCCCGCCGAGTTGCCGGCCGATATGGACGGATTCAAGGCGCAGCAGCATCGGTGGACCAAGGGCTCAGTGCAGAACGCCATCAAATGGCTGGTCCCGGTGTGGAAGGCGAAGCTCTCGTTGCCGGTGAAGATCGAGGCGACCTTCCAGCTGACCTGCAATTTCGTCTACCTGCTGTTGGTGGCGTTGCTGGTCCTGATGATGCCGATCCCCGGGCTCGCGCCCGAGGTGCAGTGGGGGGCGATCCCGAGCCTGGCCTTGTTTGTGGTGGGAACGCTGTCGGCGGTCATTTTTTATTCGGTCACCGCGCTGAGCCTGTATCCGCGGGATTGGTGGCGGGATTTGCTTCATCTGCCGCTTCTGCTGGCGCTTGGGATCGGGATGAGCCTGAACAACGCCCGCGGGGTGGTGGAAGCGATCGCCGGGAAGCGTTCCGCCTTCGTGCGGACGCCGAAGGCTGGCGAGGCGGGGACCGCCCAGAAGAGTTACAGCGCTGCGAAGTCGGCCACGATGTGGGGGGAGCTTTTTCTGGCGCTGGTCTACAGTTGGATCACGTTCGATGCCGCATGGGACGGCGATTGGCTTTCCGTACCTTTCCTTGCGTTGTTCGCCATCGGGTTTTATTTTGTGTCCTGGCCCTCGGTGCGCCGGCGTTTGAGTCGGCCGGAGAGGGTTCCGACCGCCACGCCTCCCTCCTCGCATGACCTTCCCAAAAAGTCCGAGTTTCCGGTTCCTGCCGTTGAGCTTGGTGCTGGCTCTGACGAGTTGCGCTAGTTTTCTTCCCGATCACGCCAGTGTCTTGCATGTGTCCGTGCCCGACCAGCGGATGGTTCTGAGCCGTGACGGGGTGGTGGTGGCGACCTATGAGATTTCGACCTCGAAGTTCGGTTTGGGGGACGAGCCGGGGAGCAACCGGACGCCGTTGGGGGAACACGTGATTGCGCAGAAAATCGGTGGGGGCCAGCCGGCGGGAATGAAGTTCAAAAGCCGCCGGCCCACCGGAGAGATCGTCCCGCCGAATGCGCCGGGGCGGGATCCGATCGTCTCGCGGATTCTTTGGTTGAAAGGGGTGGAGCCGTGCAACGCCAATGCCTACCATCGTTACATTTACATTCACGGGACGCCGCAGGAGAACCTCATCGGCCAGCCGAGGAGCTATGGCTGCATCCGGATGCGTTCGAGGGATGTGATGGACCTCTATGAGCGGGTGGGCAGAGGGGCCCGGGTGATCATTGTGGATGAGCCGTTGGCGTGCCTGCCGTTGGCGCCGGGTGCGGAGGCCGCCTCCCACGGGCGGTCCCTTTGAAAATGTGGACGGGGGCTTGACAAGTCCCGCTGCTCTCCTATCTTGCCGCCCCACTGGTTTTCAGCCCATGCCCAACATCAAGTCAGCTGCCAAGCGCGTTCGTCAAACCGAGGTCCGGACCCTGCGCAATCGGGCTCTCAAGAGCCGCGTGAAGACCTTCCGCAAGAAACTCGCGGCCGCTGTCGCCGGCAAGCAAAAGGAAGCCGCCGAGTCCACCCTGCGCGAGCTTTTCGCCGCTGCGGACAAGGCTGCCAAGAAGAACGTTCTCCAGAAGAACACCGTGGCTCGTTACAAGAGCGCCGGGTCCCGGCTGCTCGCCACGCTCGGTTGAGCAGTCTCAGGAGCGGGTTTCGTTTCAGACCTGCTCCCCGGCCCCACGCACCGCCGTGAGCACGGCGAGGGCCAGTGCGACCATCAGCAGGCTGACGGCGACCGCCGCCTCCAGATTTCCTACGCTCAGTTCGAGCCAGACCGTCGTTGGCAGCACCTCCGTTCGCATGCGGGTGGCCCCCGCGAAAACGAGGATCGGTCCGAACTCCCCAAGACTGCGGGCCCAGGCCACACTGGCGGCGGCAAAGATCCCTTTTCGGGCCAAGGGCAGGGTGACGAGCCAGATGGCTTGGGCCCGTGAACAACCCAGGGTCATGGCCACTTCCTCGGGGCGGGGGGAAAGGTGATCGAAGGTGCCGCGCATGGTGCGCACCGCGAAGGCCGCTCCGATGACCACTTGAGCCAGGACGACTCCCGCCACGGTGTAGGTGAAGGGGATGGCTTGTTCGATGAACCGGCCCAAACCCGTTTGGAAGAGAATCAGCAGGCAAAGCCCGATGACCATGGGCGGGAGGACGATGGGGACGTCGAGAAAGGCATCGAGCCATTGTTTTCCCCTGAATCGGGAGCGGGAGAGAAAATAACCGGCCGGGACCGCCAAAGCCACGGAGAGCAGGGAGGATGCGGTGCAGGTGAGGAAGCTCAACTGGATGGAATGCCGGATCTCCCGGGTGGACAGGGCCTTCCCCAGGTCCGGCAGGGAAGTGTAGGTCGCCGTCGCCAGCAGCATGGCGAGGAGGAAGGAGGCATAGAGGCCGGTGACGAGCCCGAGGGCGATCCAGAGGGGGGATGGGCGGGGCGGTTTCAACGGGTCACTCGGCCTTGAGCCAGGGTGGGATTTCGATGCGATCGCTGGGGAGGGGAGGGGCATCGCCCCGCCAGGCGAAGCCGACTTGTTCGAAGTTGGATTGATGGGCCCGGAGGAACGCGAGGAGACGAAGCCCGAGTTGGCGGTGGGCGGAGTCATCCCGGACGGCGAACGGTTGCACCGCCTTGGCTCCGGGGTGTTGGATGGGGATGAATTCGAGGGGGGTGGAGGCGGATTGGGCATTGACCTGGTAGACGACGACCGCGTCGAGGCCTCCGGCCCGGAGTTGGTTGATGAGAAAGTCCGCGGTGGGCACCTCCACGGCCACATTCTTGCGAATGGCCTCGAGGAGACCGGAATCCTTGAGAATGCCTTGGGTCATGTAGCCGAGGGTGCTCTGCCGGGCGTTGCAGAGACCGAGCCGCAAGCCGGGCCGGGCGAGGTCGGCCAAGGTTTTGATGGCACCGGGGTTGCCGGGAGGGAGGGCGATGCCGATGGGCGTTTCCGTGAGGAGGACGGATTCCCGGAAATGTTCGGCCACCGGGGGGACGAAGCAGAGATCACAGGCATAATAGACGTCGGGGAACCGGGGGTTGGAGGCGTCTCCCATGGTTTTCATGGTGGCGCAGAGGATGCCGCATCCGTTGAACACGGTGGTGAGATCGACGCCCTCGCGATCGGCGAATTCCTGGAGAAGGGGTTCGATGGCGGGTCGGTTGACGCCCCCGCTGTAGAGGATGAGTTCCGGTCGGGTGGCCCAGCGATCCCCGCCCGCCGGGGTGAATCCGTTTGCTTTGAAGATGGCGCCTCCCTTTTCCGGCGCGTTGAGGTAGCGGGCGAAGCGGAGGGCCAGGGTGGGTTCCCGGCTGAAAGCGAGGATTCCGGCGGCGGCGGTTTCCCCGGCTTCGCGGAGAGGGGAGACCTCGACCGCCTGCAGCTTGGGGAACTGGGCGATCGTGGAATCGAAGGTGATGGCGGCATCGACCGATCCGAGGCTGAGATCGGCGGCGATTTCGGTCACGGTCGGCTTCATCACGGTAACCTTGGCGGCGAGGACATCCCAGAATGTCTTGCCGTCCCGCGGGATTTTGGAAAGAAGGGCTTGGGTGATGCGGCCGATGCTGGCGGCCTCGGGGTTGGCGAGGGCAACCTTGAGATCCGCCCGGAGGAGGTCCTCAAGGCGGGCGATTTTCTTGGGATTTCCGATCGCCACGGCGATCACCGGATGTTGTTTGGCAACCGGCAGGATTTCCCGGACCAGTTCGAAGCGGCGCGCGTCCTCCATGGAACCCGAGTCTGAGGCAAGGAAGAGGTCTCCCTGTTTGGCGACGCGGAGTTGACTCACCAGAGTGCCTGAACCTCCGAATTGGAGTTGGATTTCCACGCCCGATTCCTCGCGGAACCGCCGCGCGGCCTCCTCGACCGGTTTCTTGAGGTTGGCGGCGCAGAAGACCCGGAGAGAAGGGGGGGCTGGGGCGCGGGAACAACCGGTCAGGGCGAGTGGAACCGCCGCGGTCAGCAGGAAGAAAACGATGCGCAACGGGATCATGGGCGTCGGGCAAGAATCTGCCTCCGGATCGAAAGGCCCGCCAGAAGAAAACCGGCGAGGACCGCGCCGCCTCCGGCGTAACCCGGCCAACCGGGGGTGGCGGAGGGAGGGGAATCGCTTCGTCCGGAAATCCGCACCATCTCGGGATCGGGTGGTGCTTCCGGGGCGGGGGCATCGGGCGGCGTCATGGCTTGGAGCCGGGCGTCCCAGTCCACCGGCAGAAGGAGATCCCAACCGGGGTTGAGGTTTTTGACGCGGCAGGAGCAGGCACCGAGGAGAAAGAGACAGCCCTGCTCGATCTGTTCGTCGCCCACCGAGGCGGCCCGCCAGGCGCCCAGAACCCGGCCCCGGCCATAGACCGCTGCGATCCAAGGTTCGTTCGAGGTCGCCAAGTCCGACCCGGTCCCGGCGAGAAGCCGACGGAAGGACGCGGTGGCGGCTGTGGCGGGAAGGCGCAACAAGGAAAATTTCACGGCCAAAGCCGGGCCGGGGCCGAGTTGGCTGTCGGGATCATCCGGGTCGATGGCGGGAAGTTGGGCCACCTGTTCCAGGTAGCGCAACCGGTTCTCGATCAGCGCTGCGACTTTGGCGTCCGCCGCCGGGTCACCCGATTCCGCCAAGATCCAAACGGAGGACTCTCCGGAGAGGAGCCGGCGGGAAACTTCGTTGGCGAACGGCGAGTCCGTCCATGCGGCCAGGGTGGCAGGCTGGAGAGCGCCTTCCCAGAGCGGCGTTTCTGCTCCGGGGGCGAAGAGCCGCGAAGGTTCCGCAGCCTCGGGCGGGAGCCGTTTGACGTCCAGATTCAGCGGAGAGGTGGCCCCGGAGTTGCGCAGGAAGCGGGCGATTTCGGGATCCGCCGCGTCCCGGGCGGCGACCTCCAGCCGGTAGCGATCCGGTGCCCAGCGGTCAAGGGCGTAACGGAAGACCGGGATGGTGCAGGCCTCGAGCCCGCCGATGCCGATCAGTCCGAGGCTGGCGACGAGGAGACGGCGGGTCATGGCTGCTTGCCGAAACAGAGCACCTTGCCGTCCACCGTGGCGGTGTAAAGGCGGCCTTGGGCGACCGCGAGCCCATCCCAGACGGGCGGGCTCTTTAGATCCAGCTCCGAGGAGGAACCGCCGGTCTCGGTGGAGACGGACCAGAGCTTGGCCCCGCGTTGTCCGTCGAGGGCGGCGTCCTGTTCGGCCAGCACTTCCGTGATGGCCGGGTCCTTGGCGGACATGCGTTCAAAGGCGTATTCCTCGTCGACCTGATCGGGCGGTCCGGCGACGAAGATGGTTTTGCCGGCCAGCGCCATGCCGCGGATGAAGATGGGAACGGGGCGGGCCCATTGATGTTCCACGAAGGAGCCCTGGGCAGGAGCGGCGGCCGCTTTCCGTCCCTTGCCCTTGCCGGGATCCGCGGCGATCGGCAGGCCCGGTTTCCCGGTGCTCTTTTGGAACCAGAGCGCCTGGGCGATTTTGCCTTTGCCGATGGCCACGCCACTGAGGACGCCGTTCGCCTTGGATGGCGATTCATCGCGGGCGTTTCCTTGGTCGAAGGTGGTGACGAGGAGCGGGTTGGCGGTGGACTGGATGGCGGCCGCGTCCTGGGAATGCATGACGATTTCGGTTTCGCTGAGCGCGCGGCCGAAGAGGGCGAACTGGTCCAGCAAACCGGTGTAGGCGGTGCCGCGTCCGAAGGGGCCGACCGGTGAGGTGTTCGCAGCCCCGAGTTGGAGGCCGAGGTTGGGTTGACTGGCGATCAAGCCGCCGGCGGGTGCCTCGGCGGCAAGTTCGCCGTCCACGTAAAGGCGGAGGCTTTTCTCACCCAGCACGCCCGCCACATGGTGCCAACCTTGGTCGAGGGGGCGCTGCGCCTCCGCGGTGACCACGGTTTCGGGGTCGCGCCGCACGGTGAACCCTGGACGTCCGTCCTCGAGGGCGAGGGCGTAACCCATCCGGGCTCCTCCATGGTTGGCGATCACGCCGTCCTGCCCGTCCGGCAGCACCCAGGCTTCCACGCTCAGCGGCGTACCGGCGATCTTGAGCGGCTCGGAGGGGAATTTCACGTTCGGCTTTGCGGGTCCGCCCGGCCCGGCCTGGCCCTTGGCATCCGGGGCCTTCGGTTCGGGGGCGTCCGGTGCTTCCTTGCTGGCGGAGAACAACTCGTGCTCCATCGTGGTGGTCCACTTGTAATACTGGGCCTGCCGGGCGAATCCGTAGACGTTCTTGTTGTCGTGCACCAGGATCCGGCCTTCGGGGGTGTATTTCCCCGCCTGATGGTAGCCGCTGTGGCCGCCCGCGAAGTTCTTGCCGTAAACCCAGTAACTCCGGTGGAACCAGGAGTCGTCGAGAAAGCCCATCGGAGCGAAGAGATGGCGGTTTTCCCCTTTCTGGGCTGCTCCCTGCCGGGCCGCGTCCCCGCTCACCGGGCCGATGTCGATCCGCTTTCCGGTGGCATCGATCTTCTGGGAGCGCAGATACATCAGGTTTCCGTCGCTGGAGAGGATGTCGTTGAGCCCCACCGGCATCTGGAGGGTCATGTGGCGGTCCTGCAGATCGCCGCCCGTCTCGGGGTCCCGGTCATCGTAAACCGCCTCCACCAGCTTGGCTCCGGTGAGGGCATCGAGACGGAGGAAGCGGAGCCCGCCGTCGAGAAACATGGACCGGCCGGCCACGCAATTCACCGTGCCGTTCTCCACGAGGACGCTGCCGTGGACCGGCCACACGCTCTCGATCTGTTCCCATGCGCCGTGCCGACGATCGCCGGGAGCGGCCTGGAACCGCCAGATGAGCGCGCCGTCCTGCCCCCGCAGACAATAAACCCAACCGTCCTTGCCGCCGAAGTAGACCCGCCCGTTCCACCAGGTCGGCGGGGAGTCGATGCGGGCGCCGGCGGTGAAACGCCAGAGGGGTTTGCCGTTGGCGGCGTCCAGCGCGTGGAGGGTATGGGCATCCACCTGGCAGACGAAAAGTTTTCCGGCGGCCACGGTCACCGCGGACAACGGACCGGGAAGGCTCGCCTCCCAAGCCAAGCCGGGATCCGGCAACAGGGCTTGATCGGTGAAACCGCTCCGCGCGGCGTCCTTGCGGTAAGTGGGCCAGTCCCTGGCGTCGGCGGGAACCTCGTCCACCGGCGCATCCCAGGCCGGGCCGTGTTCGAGGCGTTCCGCGTCTGGTTTCGGGGTGGGGTGCGGGGAACCGGAGGCGGCGGAGAGGGCGTTGATCCCATCCAGTTTGGCCTCAGGATAGCAAGCGCAGTTGTGCGGACCGGCGTAGGTCAGGCCGTTGGCCGGGAGCACCCCGTAGAGACAGGCGCCCCGCACCCAGTGGTTCAGATCCCAACTCTGTTTTTCGAGATCCACGTATTCGATCCCGGTCCGGGAGGGGAGGATGAAGTTCTCGGTCGCCTTGGCGATGTAACACCGGTGATGGAACCAGTAGGTCCCCTCCGGAACGTTGGGGGCGAACTGTTCCTTCACCTCGCCGGTCCGGGGATCACGCCCGATGAACTCGCCGCTTTGTCCGCCGGAAGTGGTGCCCGCGTTCCAGACGAGACCGGAAGCGACGATGAGATCCTCCGGGGAGCGGTAGCCGGATTTCTCATGGGAGCCCTTCCACAGTTCCTGACCCGAGGCGAGGTCGTAGGCTTTCTGGGCTCCGTCCCCCCCGGCATAGAGGACGAGGTTGTCGTGGAGGAGGACGCGCGGACCGAAGTTGTATTCCACGAGGGGCCGGATTCCGGCTGGGGTGGAAGCCCAGTGCTCCCGGCCCGTGACCGCGTCCAGACAGATCACGCCGATGCCGTCGTAGTAGACCAGTTTTTTCCCATCCGTGGCCAAGGTAACGGGGGCGACGGTGGCTTCCCGGTCCCACAGGGTCTCTCCGGTGGCCGCCCGGACGGCCATGAGGCGGCGCGGTTTGCGATCCCAGGCGTATTCGTCCGCCACCCGTTTCTGGTCCTGTTGTTCGCGCGGGGCGTAATCGGCGAGGGACCATCGACCCGGGTTGACGAGCAGGTAGAGGATGCCATCGACGTGGAGGATCTCCTCGGTTCCCTTGGTCTGCTCGAAGGTTCGGAGGACTTGGCCGGTGGCGCCGGAGAGGGCGACGACCGGTCCTTCCAGCTGGCGGGTGAAAAAGACCGTGTCTCCGGAGGCGACGAGGCGCCGGGTGAGCTGGGTGGGGCCGGTCTTGAGCGGCCACATGTGCTCGGACCATTTTTCGATCGGCAGCTTCCAGAGCAGGGTGCCGTTGTAGGCGTCCCTCGCGATGAGTTTCCATTTGGAGGGGAGGAGGATGGAGATGCGGGATCCTTCGTCCATCACGGAAAAGATCCGGCCGTTGGCACTGACCTGGGCGGAGAGGCTGGACATCCGGTCATGGTGCCGGGACCAACGGGGGTTGCCGACCCATTGCAGCCGTTGCGGCGGACCCACGAGCTTGTCTTTGGACACGGCGTTGCCGCGCGCGTCGTAGTAATAATGGGTCCAATCGTCCCGGCGGGCATCGGGAGCTTTGATCCGCTTGACCCATTTGCCATCCTGGCGGGTGAGGACGACGCCGTTGGGGACCAGCACCCGGTCGACTTCCGCGTCCGGGACGGAACCGGGCTCACCGGAGATGACGAGGTTCACGAAGTTGTCGATGTAAGGCAGGGCCTTGCCGTCCCAACGATCCACGCTGACAGGGCCGTAGGCTCCCGCCCCAAGGAGGGTTTCCCGGGCCGCGGAAACTTTGGCCGGGTCGCGGTCGAGTCCCTGTACCTGAAACGATTCGTTGGCCCGGAGGGAACGGGTCAGCGCGGGATCGTCGAGGCCGAGTTGGACGACGATCCCTCCCTTGACGCCCGCAAGATCCAGCAACGCGGAGGCGGTTTCGGCGTGGCCTGGGAAAGGAATGGCGAGCAGGGGAACGAGCAGCAGCAGGGGGCGCATGGGGGCGGAAAGGTGTCGGTGGAAAGGAAACCACATTTCGGTGCCGGAGTTGCGGAGATGTTGACCGGGGATTGACTTTCTTGGGTCAGGTTCCACGGTGGCTGGATGGCCAAAGTTCTCTTCGTCTGCACAGGAAACGTCTGCCGGAGTCCCATGGCCGAGGGACTTTACCGGGCCCTGACGGAAGAGGATCCCGAGGTGGAGATCGGTTCGGCGGGCATCAGTGCGGCGGAGGGTCTCGCGCCGAGCGACGCCTCGGTCCGCGTCATGGGCAAGGCCGGCATCGATATCTCCCGCCAGCGCAGCCGCCAGTTGACGCCCAAAATGATCGCCGAGGCGACCCACATTTTCGTCATGACCTCCGGGCACAAGATGGCGGTGGAGAACATGTCTCCCGCCGCCGCGGAAAAAACCTTCCTCCTCCTCGAACCGGCGGCTGGTGACGACGCGGTCCGCGAGGCTCCTTGGTCCCTCAATGTTCCCGACCCCATCGGGCACGGCATCGACGTCTATGAGAGCACCTTCCAGCTCATCCGGGCCGCGATGCCCAGCCTGATCGAGTTCGTCCGGCAAACCGATGCGAAAACTGAGCATTGACGGGACCGCGCGCCGCCGCCATGCGTAGGCATAGTTTGATTTCCCGACGGGCACCTTTCGCATGACCGGACATTCCCCACTCACCCTTGGCGCCGATCACGGTGGCGTCGCATTGAAGAATCAACTCGTCGCCTGGCTCAAGGCCTCGGGAACCACGGTGCACGATGTCGGCACCTTCGGGCCTGAATCGGTCGATTACCCGGATGTCGCCCGGGAGGTTGCGTCGGCGGTGGCGGGCCATCCGGAGGGTCGGGGCATTCTCATCTGCACCACCGGGATCGGAGTCTCCATCGCCGCCAACAAGGTCCCGGGTATCCGCGCCGCCCTGGTGCACACCGTCGGCGAGGCCGGGATGTGCCGCCGGCACAACGACGCCAACGTCCTCTGCCTTGGCGGTTCCGAAACCGGCTTCGAGACCGCCAAGGAGATCGTGGAGACTTTTCTGCGCACGGAATTCGAGGGCGGGCGGCATGAGCGCCGGGTCCACAAGATGGAGGGCAAACCGCTCGCCGAGGTCGATCCGGAAATCTTCGCCACGATCCGGGCCGAGCGCCGCCGCCAGGAAGAGGGCATCGAACTGATCGCCTCGGAGAATTTCGCCAGCGCCGCGGTGATGGAGGCCCAGGGCTCCTGCCTCACCAACAAATACGCCGAGGGGTATCCCGGGAAGCGTTGGTATGGCGGTTGCGAAAACGTCGACGAGGCCGAACGCCTCGCTATTTCCCGGGCCAAACAACTCTTCGGCGCCAAGTATGCCAACGTGCAGCCGCATTCCGGTTCCCAGGCCAACGCGGCGGTCTACTTCGCGACCATTGGATTGGGGGACCGCATCCTCACCATGGATCTTTCCCACGGCGGCCACCTCACCCACGGCCATCCGGCCAATTTCTCGGGCAAATTTTACGAGGTAAAGCACTACGGGGTCTCCGCGGAGACGGGGCGCATCGATTACGATCTCCTCGAGCAGTCCGCCAGGGAGTTCCAGCCCAAAATGATCACCGCCGGTGCCTCCGCGTATTCCCGGATCATCGACTTCCCCAGGATGCGGCAAATCGCCGATTCCGTGGGCGCGCTGCTTTTCGTCGATATGGCGCATATCGCCGGTCTCGTGGCGGCGGGCGTGCATCCGAGTCCGATGGCACACGCCCATGTCGTGACCACGACGACGCACAAGAGCCTGCGGGGACCGCGTGGCGGGCTGATCCTCACCAACGATGAGGAGCTGGCGAAGAAGTTCGATTCCCTCGTTTTCCCGGGCATCCAGGGCGGGCCGCTGATGCACGTGATCGCGGCCAAGGCGGTCTGTTTTCACGAAGCCTTGCAACCGGGATTCAAGGAATACCAGCAACAGATCGTGAAGAACTGCCAGGCCCTCGCCCACCGGATGTCCGGCCACGGTTACAAGTTGCTTTCGGGCGGGAGCGACAATCACCTCTTCCTCGTCGATCTCCGTCCGAACGGGTTGAATGGCAAAACCGCCCAGGAAACCCTCGACGAAGCGGGCATCACGGTAAACAAGAACTCGATTCCCTTCGATACGGAGAACCCGTTCCGCGGCGGCGGCATCCGCATCGGCACCCCGGCCGTCACGACCCGTGGGATGCGGGAGACCGAAATGGAGATCATCGGGGACTGGATCCACGAGGCCTTGACCCATCGCGATGACAAGGCGCGGCTCCACGACATCCGGGAACGGGTGGCCAAGCTGAACCGGGACTTCCCGTTGCCTTGACGGCATCATGGGCCGGGTCGTCACCTTCGGCGAGATCATGCTGCGCCTGGCCACTCCGGGCCACGCGCGTTTCCGGCAGGGCCTGCCCGGGAACCTGTCCGCAACGTTCGCCGGGGCCGAGGCGAGCATCGCTGCATCGCTCGCCTTCCTCGGGGCCGATGCCAGCTTCGTGACCTCGCTCCCGGACCACGCCATTGCCGACGCCTGTCTGGCCGATCTCCGCCAACTGGGGGTCGATACCGGCCGGGTGCTGCGCACTCCGGAGGGCCGCGGGCGGCTCGGTGTCTACTTTCTCGAGCACGGAGCCAACCAACGCGGCGGTCAGGTGATCTATGACCGGGAGGGGTCCTCCATGGCCATCACGCCCGCCGCGGCCTATGATTGGGAAGCGGTGTTCGCGGGTTGCGAGTGGTTCGTGATCTCCGGCATCACCCCGGCCATCTCCCGCAACGCCGCCGAGGTCGCCCTGACGGCCGTGGAGGAGGCGGCCCGGCGGCGGATCCGCATCGTGTGCGATCTGAATTACCGGGCCAAGCTCTGGCGGTGGGACCCCGCGCTCGAGCCCCGTGAACTGGCCAACCGCACGATGGCCGATCTGCTGCTTGCAGTGCAGGTATTTGTCGGCGGGGTTGGCGATGCCGCGGCCGTGCTGGGCACCGATTCCGCCGGAGATCCGGAGGCCCTGGCCCGGCGGCTGGTGGCCCGGTTCCCCAGTCTGACCCATGTGGCATTCACCCTGCGCGATGGCAGCACCCCGGCGGCGCAAAGCTTCAGTGGCGCCCTTTTTGAAGCGGCCACGGATCGTTGCCATGCCGCCCCTCGTTATGTGATTGCGCACATGGTCGACCGGCTCGGGGCGGGTGATGCCTTCACGGCGGGCCTGATCTTTTCCTTTTTGCAGGGTTCCGGTCCGGAGAAGGCGATCGCTTTCGCCACCGCGGCCGGATGCCTGGCCCATTCGATCGAGGGAGACTATAACTACAGCTCCAAGGAGGAGATCGAGGCCTTGATGCAAGGTGAGAGCGGTGGCCGCGTCAGCCGGTGACATGGTGACCCGCCTGTTGCATCCCGACCTCGCCGCCTGGTTCCTTCGTGAGCTGGGGGAGCCGACCGCCGCCCAGGAGGCCTGCGTGCCGGCGGTCATGGCAGGGCGCAACGTCCTCCTCAGTTCCCCCACCGGAACGGGCAAGACCCTGGCGGGTTTTCTTCCGGTGATCGACCGGCTCTATCGGGAACATCACGACAGGAGGCTGGGTCCGCTGGGGATCCGGGCCATCTATGTTTCTCCCCTGCGCGCGCTGACCTATGACATGCGCAAGAATCTGCAGGCGCCGTTGGATGGGTTGGGCCTGACGGAGACCGTGCGGATCGCCTCGCGCACCGGGGATTCCAGCCCCACGGAACGAGCCCGGCAACGCCGCAATCCCCCTCACATCTGGTTGACGACTCCGGAGAGCCTCGCCATCGTGTGTTGTCAGAAGGGCTTTCGTGAGGCACTCTCGCGTTGTGAGTTTGTCATTGTGGATGAGCTCCATGCCCTCGCGGAAACAAAACGCGGGGCGCATCTCACCATTTCTCTGGAGAGGTTGGAGAGGATCGCGGGCCGGCCCTTGTGCCGGGTGGGTCTTTCCGCCACGGTCTCGCCGCTGGAGATTGCGGCGCGTTTTCTCGTCGGAGAAGGCCGTTCCTGTGAGGTCCTCGAACCCGTGGCCGCCCGGCAGAGCCTTGTCGAGGTCCTGACCCCGCTCAAACGCACGGCCTATCCGCCCGCCGGCTATACCGGTTCCCGGGTGATTCAGGACGTCGCCAGAATCGTCGAAGGAAACCGCTCCACCCTCATCTTCACCAACACGCGTTCGAGCACGGAAAACATCAGCTTGCGCTTGAAGCATGCGTTGCCCGGACTGGTTCCCTATATTGAAGCCCATCATTCTTCCTTGGACCGGGATATCCGGCTGGAAACCGAGGACCGTTTGAAGAACGGGGAACTCCGCGCCGTGGTCTGTTCCACAAGCCTGGAGATGGGGATCGACATCGGTTCGGTCGATTCCGTGGTCATGATGTCCACCCCGAAGGGAATTTCGCGGGCGCTGCAGCGGATCGGTCGTTCCGGGCATTCCGTGAGAGCCATGAGCCATGGGGTGTTGGTGGCCACAAATATCAATGACCTCATCGAGTGCGTCGTTTGCGCGGAAATGGTGAAGCGGCGCGCTTTGGACCCGGTCCGCCCCATGGAGAACCCGGCGGATGTGGTGATCCAGCATCTCGTCGGTTTGGCGATGGAGGGTGACGTCACACCGGACGAGGCGTTTGCGCTGGTGCGCCGCGCCCATGGCTTCCGTGATCTCCCGCGGAGCGAGTTCGACGCCTTGCTCCGTTATTTGGAAGGGGGAGGAGAATCGCTCGAGGGGGCCTACCGCGAGACCTTCGGGAAGGTGGTGACGGTGGAGGGAAAACTGGCCGTGACCGGACGGAAAGTGGAGCGCGACTATCTGGTCAATATCGGAACGATCGCCGCGGACGGTTCCGTCTCCGTGCGCTTGGGAAGAAAGCGCCTCGGTGGTGTCGAGGAGGGTTTTGCGAAGCAACTCAAGATCGGCGATTGTTTTGTGATTGGGGGTCAGGTGGTGCGTTTGGACGACGCCGGCCCGGGCGAACTATATGTCTCCCAGGCCCGCAACCGCATGCCCACGATTCCGGCGTGGAACGCAAACAAAATGCCGCTCGCCTCCGGTCTGGCGTCCGAAGTGACCCGCTTCCGCACGGAGATGTGGCACCGGCTCCGGGACGGCCGTGAGGGCACGCTCGAGTGGCTTGTGGAGGATTGGAATCTCAGCACCCTCAACGCCGAGGCGGTCTTGGAGCATTTCCTCCATCAGGAACGGTTCTCGACCATCCCGCGGCAAGGACTCACCTTGATCGAAGTGTTCCGCGACGAGGAACGGGATCCCGATCTGGTGCATTTCTTTTTTCATACCTTGATCGGGCGCAGCGCCAACGACGCGTTGTCGAGGATCGTCTCCTGGCGGCTTCGGGAAGCGGCCGGCGGAAACGCGTTGGTTACCATCGATGATTATGGCTTCCTGCTGAGCCTCAAGACTTTCCAAGCCCTCGGGCAGGAGGATTGGCGGGCTTTGTTCCACCCGGCGCAGGCCGCCGAGCATCTCCATCAGGCCCTCGAGGGATCCCAATTGGTGAAATGGCAGTTCGGTGCCGTTGCCCAGACCGGACTCATGGTGCCCCGCAACCTTCCGGGCAGGGAACGCAAGGTGAAGCAACTGCGCTGGAGCTCGGAAATTCTCTTCCGGGTCCTGACCGAGCACGAACCGGATCATCCGCTCCTGACACAAGCCTATCGCGAGGCCATGCATACCTTTCTCGATGTCGATCGCGCCATCGCATCCATGACGGAATCCGCCGCCCCGGATCACGAATGGCGGCTTGTCGAGTCCCCCGTTGTCACGCCTTTCAGCTTTGGCATGTATGTCAGCAAGATCAAGGAAGGCATGATGATGGAGGATCCGGAGGAAGCCATCGAGCGGCTCTTCAATGAAATGAGCCGCAAGGTCGCCGATCATCCTGGCCGGTAATCCCGGTCCGCTTCAGAGCAGGCGGAGCACCTCCGAGACCACTTCGGCCGTTCGATCGATCGCCGCAGCGTCATGCGCCAGCGAGATGAATCCGGCTTCGTATTGGGAAGGGGCAAAGTAGACGCCGCGTTCGAGGCAGGCCCAGAAAAAGCGGTTGAAGGCGGCGAAATCCGCTTTTTTGACATCCTCGACGCTAAACACCGGGGCCTCGGTGAAGAAGAGGCAGAACATGGAACCGATCCGGTGCAGGGTGTAGTTCTTGCCCGCTTTCTTCAGGGCAGCGCGCGTGGTTTCCTCGAAGCGGGCCCCCGCCTCCTCCAGCCCCCGGTAACCGTCGCGCCGTTCCAGTTCCCGGAGTTGCGCCAGTCCCGCGGCCATGGCGAGAGGGTTTCCGGAAAGGGTGCCAGCCTGGTAAACCGGGCCGAGTGGGGCGAGATGATCCATGATCTCTGCCCTGCCTCCGAAGGCACCAACCGGCAGCCCGCCGCCGATCACCTTGCCCATGGCCGTGAGATCGGGGGTGATGTCAACGAGTTCCTGCACCCCGCCTTTGGCGAGGCGGAATCCGGTCATCACTTCGTCGAAAATGAGGAGGGCATCGTGCCGGAGGGTGATTTCCCGGAGGAAAGCCAGGTAGCCCTCCCGGGGGAACACGAGGCCGGCGTTGGCCGGAATCGGCTCCAGAATGACGGCCGCGATGCGGTCGGGATATTGGCGGAAGGCGTCCCGGACCGCCGCCTCGTCGTTGAAGGGGAGGGAAAGGGTGAGGGCCGCGAAATCCTTGGGGATGCCGGCGCTGTCCGGTTTGCCGTGGGTCAAAGCCCCGCTCCCGGCGGAGACGAGCAGGGAGTCGACATGCCCGTGGTAACAACCTTGGAACTTGATGATCAAGTCCCTTCCGGTGAAGCCCCGGGCCAGGCGGATCGCGGTCATGGTGGCCTCAGTACCGCTGTTGACCATGCGCACCTTTTCCACCGAGGGAACCCAGGCCACGATTTTCTCGGCGATCTCCACCTCGAGCGGATTGGGGATGCCGAAACTGACCCCGTGGGCCGCGGTTTGCACGATCGCCTCGCGGACCACCGCCGGAGCATGGCCCAGAATAGCCGGGCCCCAGGTGCCCACGTAGTCGATCATTTCCCGGCCATCGACATCGCGGATGCGGCAACCCTCGGCATGATCGACGAAAAACGGCTCGCCATCGACGTTGCGGAAGGCGCGTACCGGGGAGTTCACGCCGCCCGGGATGACCTTTTTGGCGGCGGCGAAGAGGGTTTGGGAGCGGTTGGGCATGGGTTGGCAGGGGGAAAAATCAGGGTGCGGGCGGAATCATGCATCATTCCGTTGCCCCAAGCACCCAATGATCCAATCGTCTCAGGCTCCAACTGTTTTCTGGCATTTTGTTCATGGAGGCTCCGCGCATTCTCGTCATCCAACTCAAACGCATCGGTGATCTCATCCTGACCGCGCCGATGCTTGCCCGGTTGCGCCAACAGGTCCCCGACGCCCGCATCGGGTTGGCGGTCAGCGATGCCGCCGGGCCCCTTGCCCCCTGCCTGCCGGGGGTGGACGAGGTGTTCCACTTTCGCCGGGGCCGTCTCAATGCGGGCTACTGGACCGGCATCGCGCGAGCGCGGCCCTTCGAGATCGCGTTCGATTGCGATGGCACGGACCGGGCGGTGGCGACCGCGTGGCTCTCGGGGGCCGCCGTGCGGGTGACCCATGCCAGAAACCGGAGGACATTCCCCCGGGACCGGATCTTCACCCATGGGTGCGGGGCGCTGTTGAGTAAATTTCATACCGCAGATTATTTGGCCACGTTGTTGGACGCCGTCGGCCTGGGCGGAGAGACCCCGCCGCTGCGGTTGCAGTTGCCTCCGGAGGCGTGGACGGCGGCGGACGGGCTCGGCTTGCCCCCACGCTATGCCGTGGTGCACCCGGGAAGCGCCCGGATCGAAAAGTTCTGGCCGCCGGAGCGCTGGGCCCGGGTGATCGATCACTTGAGCCGGAGCTTGGATTTGCCGGTGGTGGTGACGGGCGGGCCGGGTCGGATGGAGAGGGAGCATCTCGCGGAGATCGCCCGCCTTTCCGCAACCGGGTTCCGCAATCTGGCGGGGAACACCAGCGTTCCGGCGATGGCAGCCGTCCTGGCGCGGGCCACCCTGGCCGTGACGGTGGACACGGCGGCGTTGCATCTGGCGTCCGCCTTCACCGTGCCGCAGGTGGCCTTGTTCGGTCCCACCAATCCCTTCCGCTGGGGGCCGCGGCACGAGCGGGCTTGGATCGTGCGCGCCGGTAAACCGGGGCCGGTGCCGGGGACGCAGCCTTTTCCCGAGCCGGACGACTTCGCCCCGATGGAAGAGATCGGGGTCGACGAGGTGATCGGGGCGATCGGGAGCGCCTTGGGGACGACCGGCGCGGTTGCCAACGGGACTTGAATTCCTTGCGTCGAGGCCCGAGGATCCCAAGGAAAATGAGCGGTTTTTTTCCGGTAGGCATCCTTTTCTGGGCCCTCGTCGGCGTGGCGGCGGCGGCACCGCAGCATTACATGGACGAGGCGGGCAACGAGTTGCAGATCGTGGAGCAAGACGGCTTCGCGGCGCTGCGGTTGATCGCGTCTACCCGGACGCTTTTGATCTCGGGGGACCTCGGGAGGAACGGGAACGCTTTTTTGTTCATGATGGCCGATACCCCGGCCGCGGGCGCCGCTCAGGAACCGGACACGGGTTGGAAGGTGACCGGCACGGTGGACCTCTTCAAAACCAGCGCGAGGGTGAAGGTGGAGCGTTACGGACCGGAAAAGGCCGCGCCCGGGCCCGGAGCGGAAAGCTTGATTCCGCCTGCGCGCGGCCTGTATCGGCGGGTCAACGCGGCGGAGCGATTGCGCCGGGCCCGTCTGGAGAACGAGGGGGCCGAGTCGATCCTGACGGCGGCGAGGGATCGGGTTCAAGGCGTGAAGCAGCCCGGTTTGCAGGCCATTCTCGAACGGGATCCGGCCTCGAGGAAAGAGCGGGAGGCGATCGCCCGCGAGGTCGCGAGGAGTGTGGACGAGCACCGCCCCCCCGTTGAAGTTCCGGATTATTGGCAGACGCTGGCGGAATTGGGCCGGATGCGGGCGCGGTTCCTGGTGGCGGCTTCCGGGATCGAGGCCCCGGCGGGGCGCTTCGGGGAATACATCGATGACTCGGGCGGAACGGTCGTCTTTTCGGATCCGGGCGCTGGGGAGACCCGGAATTTGCCATTCGAGATCTTCGTCGTCCGGGGACCGACCGCGCACACCGGATCCTTGGCCGGGACGGCCCGGTTTTTGGATGCCGGTCTGGCCGAGTTTGTGGACGGGAACCAAGAGGCTTTCGAGGAAGGCAAACCGGCCACCGTCCGCTTCCGTTTCCAAGGGCATGTCCTGACCGTGGAAGCGGAGCGAACCAAGTATTACCACGGGGCGCGAGCCTTTTTCCACGGGACCTACTACCGGGTGGCGGAGTGAGCGGCGGCGCATATTGGGCGTTGCGTTTTGCCCGTCGCGTGTTCCATGCTGCCTGCATGAACGAAAGTCCCCGTCCGGCTTGGTGGCAAAATGAAGATTGGTTGGCCGTCCTCGCCGCCGTGCCGCTGTTGGTGGCGGTGCCGCTGGGTTGGAAAGTGCCGTTACCGAAGCTCGGGTGGGAATCCGCCGCGGACTTGGGCGGTCTGTTTTCCGGGGCCAACCTCGCCGGGATCGGGATCACCAGCGCGGTCCTCATCGCCTTGTCCACGGCGGCCCTTTGGGCTTCCCTGGGACGCGCCGCCTCCGGTTTCCCCCTCGGAGCGTGCGTCGTGTTCCTGCTGGCCTGGGTGGCCCAAGTGCTGGCGGGGCATGTGGGGATCAAAGGCCTCGGCGTGGAATATGTGGTCTTCGCGCTTGGCCTCGGGTTGCTCTGGAGCCACTTTCTTCCGGTGCCTGCCTGGCTCATGAGCGCGGTGCGCACCGAGTTTTTCATCAAGACCGGGATCGTCATCCTGGGGGCCGGGATGCTCTTTGCGGATCTTCTGAAGGCCGGAACCCCGGGCCTCATCCAGGCGCTTCTCGTCATCCCGGTGATCTGGCATATCACGTTCCGCCTCGCCCGTTGGTTCAAGGTGGATGACGAATTCGGCGTCATGCTTTCCACCGCCGTTTCCATCTGTGGCGTCTCCGCCGCCATCGCCGCCTGCGGTGCCATTCAAGGGGACAAAAAGAAGCTCTCCTACGTGACCTCGCTGGTGCTGATTTGCGCCGTGCCGATGATGATCCTGATGCCGTGGTGCGTCCGCTGGCTTGGCTTGAGCGAGGCGGTCGGAGGCGCATGGCTCGGCGGCACGCTCGATACCAGCGGCTCCGTCCTTGCCGCCACCGAAATGATCGGTGAGACCGCCACCAAGACGGGCACGGTCGTCAAGCTCTCACAAAACGTCCTCATTGGCGTCGCCGCATTCGTCTTGTCCCTCTGGTGGACGGTTCGGGAGAAATCCGCCGGTGCGGTCGCCGGTCGTCCCGATTTTGGGCTCATTTGGGAGCGTTTTCCCAAGTTCGTCCTCGGGTTCATCGCCGCTTCCATGGTCTTTTCCTTCGTCCTTGATCCGGCCTTGGTGAAGACCTGTGAGAAGCCGCTCAAAGGATTGCGCGAGGTCTGGTTCGCCGCCGCTTTCGTCTGTATCGGCTTGGAAACGCGCTTGGCTGACCTCGCCAAACTCGGCGGAGTCCGGCCCGCCCTGGCGTTTCTTGGCGGGCAGACCGTGAATGTGGTTTGGACCCTGTTTCTCGCTTGGATGCTCTTCGGGCGTCAAGGTTGAGGCAAGGGTTCCGCTCGAAAGAAGTCGGCCGGCGCAGGCGTGTTTCCCTTCCCGTTCGCACCCCAGGTTTTCTCTCATGCCCGTTTTCCGGATCCTCCTTTCGTTCCTCCTGTCTGGCGTGGTCATGGCCACGGGACCCGAACCCACCGATGCCCGCGAAAGCGAGGCCCACGCCAAGGCCCGGAAGGCGGCCGCCGAGGCCGTGACCGATGCCAAATACCAGGCATGGGTATCCGCCCTTCCGGCCGACCGGCAGGACTGGGAACGCGTGTTGCAGAGTCAGTTGGGCGGGTTCTATCTTCCGCTCCACAAGGCGGACAAGGTGGCCGGCCGGTCCAATGCCTGGGACTTCGTGGCGGACGATTCCAGCTTGCCGCGGATCCTCCTGATCGGGGATTCCGTCTCCCGGGGCTATACCCAAGCCGTCCGCAAGGCACTTGCGGGCCAAGCCAACGTGCACCGCGCTCCGGCCAATTGCGGTCCCACCGCCTCCGGCTTGAAGAATCTGGAAGTCTGGCTCGGCAACGGGAAATGGGATCTCATCCACTTCAATTTCGGGATTCACGACCGCAATACCCCCACGGCCGACTACAGCCTGCGTCTGGAACAGATCATCACCCGGCTGCGTCGGACCGGCGCGAGACTGGTCTGGGCCTCCACCACCCCCATCCCCGATTCCCCCGATGGCAAACAAACCGCCGCTTCCATCGTGGAACGCAATGCCGCCGCCGCCAAACTCATGACCGCCAGCGGAGTGGCGATTGACGATCTCTTCACCGCCATGGCTCCACGGCTCAAGGAATTCCAACCTCCCAACGATGTCCATTTTACAGCGGCCGGCTATGATTTTCTCGGCGGGCAAGTCGCGGCCTCGATTCTCCGTCAGCTTCGGTGAGTAGCTTCCGCGCCACCAGGGCCGCCAATCACCGAACACCTGATCGCTCCGATCCCATGAACCAAGCCGATTCCGCTCCTCCAGCGTCCGCCGCGGACTCCCGTCTCATGTCCGTGGATGCCTTGCGCGGCTTTGATATGTTGTGGATCGTCGGCGCGGGTTCCATTGTCAACGCCCTCGAACGGATGGGAGCGAATCCGGTGACGGCAGCGCTGGCCAACCAGTTGAAGCATGTGGAGTGGGAAGGCTTCCGCTTTTATGATCTGATTTTTCCCCTGTTTCTCTTCATCGTGGGGATATCACTGGTTTTCTCGCTCGACAAGGAACTGGAGCGAGGCGGTCTGGCCTGGGTGCTGGGCCGGGTTTTCCGGCGTGGCATCCTGCTGTTTGCGGTTGGCGTGTTCTACTACGGCGGGGTGTCCAAACCATGGCCTGAGGTGCAACTCGGTGGCGTGCTCCACCGGATCGCTGCCTGTTATGTGGGCGCGGCGTTGATCTACACCTTCGTCCGGTCGCCGGGCGGATTGGTCATCGTTTGTGCGCTTCTGCTGATCGGCTTTTGGGCGCTTGTGACTTTTGTGCCGATCCCCGATCTGAAGCTCAGCCGGGCGGTCGTGGAGGAGGTCGCCCGGAAGATCGGTTCGGACGCGCCGGCGGACATCGCGGCTTCGGTTGGGAACCGCGTGCGGGGATCGTATGAAGAGGGCAGGAACCTGGTGAACTATCTGGACTTCCTCTACCTGCCGGGAAAGAAGGCCCAAGGGTATTATATCAATGAGGGACTGCTCTCCACCCTGCCGGCCATTGCGTTGCCTTTGTTCGGCGTGTTGACCGGGCTGCTCTTCAAAAACGGGCGGGTTGAGTCCCGCGGGAAAATCGCTTGGCTCGTCGCTGCGGGCCTCGTAGGTCTTTTGCTCGGGCTGATCTGGTGTCCGTCTTTCCCGCTTATCAAGCGCATTTGGTCTTCCTCCTTTATTTTGGTGGCAGGAGGCTGCAGCTCCCTGCTCATGGCGTTGTTCTATTGGTTGGTGGATGTGCGCGGCTGGCGCCGCTGGTGCCAACCCTTCGTTTGGATCGGTTGCAATGCCCTCACCATCTATCTCGCCTCGGCCATCGTTGGTTTCCAGTCCCTCGCGGCCCGATTCACAGGGGGGGATGTGGAACGGTTTCTCGATGCGCGGGTGGCGCAAGGATTCGGTGGACTGCTGACGGCCTGCACCGGCCTGCTGCTGGTCATCCTGTTCGCCCGCTTCCTCTACCGGCGGCAGATTTTTCTGCGTTTGTAAGCGCAGTGGAAGCAACCAATCCGGAGGGCCCAAGACGCCCGCCAACCGGTCTGTCGGAAGTTTCCCGTAAGCACCACCGCGGCACCGGGGGACGCTTCTTCATGTTCCCGCTGACCCCTCGCCCGCTCAACCGATCAACCTGCTTTACTGTTACACCGGTCATCCTGACGACGCGGGGCCCCAGCCCGATCAAGCTGATTGATTATCTTTTCGCGCCCCCGGGGACGCCTCAGACCCCGCAGGAACAATCAACCTGCTTGATAGTTTTGATCAGGAACAATCAACCTGCTTGATAGTTTTGATCGTTGCGTCGGGCTCCGGGTGGCCCCTCAAATGCCGCACGGCCCCCCCGGGGGATGCCGAGGATTTCTGCAGCCGGTGCGTTCGGCCCGGTGAAATTGAGGTGGTCAAACAAACATATTTCTTGAATGTTCTTTAGAGCGTGTTCATGATTGCTGCACCATGATCACCACCGCCGACAGACCCTTCCCCTCCTACAAACGCTTCTTGCCGGGAGGTTCCTCCTCCTCGGGCGTCATGCACATCGTCAACCGCACCGCCGGCGGTCTCTTTCTCTTCGGGCCGAAGGAGAAGGAGCACTTCCGCTCCCTGGTCTTCGGGGCGGCGAGGTTTTGCGGGATAGAGGTCTTGACCTGGACGTGTCTCGACAACCATTTCCACCTCCTCCTCAGGGTTCCCTCCAAGGCCGAGGGGGAGCGTTTGCGGCAGGAGATTTCCGAGGAGGAGATCTTCGCGCGGATGGAGGCGTGTTACTCGCGGGCTTACATCCGGCATACGCGGCGGCAGCTCGTGCACTTCCGCGAAACACCAGGCAAGGAAGCCATGGCGAAGACCCTCTTGCGGCGGCTCCGGGCCCGGCTGTATAACGTTTCGGTCTACATGCACATCGTCCAGCGGCGCTTCAGTGTCTGGTTCAACGGGCGCACGGAGCGTTGCGGCACGCTCTGGCAGGGGCGCTTCGGCAGCACCTTGGTCGAGGATGGTGGCGGGGCCCTGCTCAAAACCGCCGCCTATATCGACCTGAACGCGGTGCGCGCCAACATCGTCAAGGATCCCAAGGACTACCGCTGGTGCGGTTACGGCGAGGCGGTGGCGGGCAGGGCCGACGCCTTGGCCGGCCTGGTGGAAGTGGTGCGCGGGGCGACGGGGTCGCCCGAGTCCGATCCGATCACGGGTCCCGAGGCCTTGGAGATCTATCGCGGCTGGCTGCTGGAGTTGGGGGCTCCGGTCATGGATATCGACGGGCAACCGGTCCGCCCCGGGTTCGCGGCGGCCGGAGATCAGGGCAGTGACGGGGGCAATGGCAATGGCAATGGCAATGGCAATGGCGGCGGCAATGGCGGCGGCAATGGCGGCGGCAATGGCGGCAGCGAGGGCGGCAGCGAGGGCGGCGGCGAGGGCAAACTCAGCCGGGTGGCGCTGCTGGGCGTGCGGGTGCGCTATTTCACGGCCGGGCTGGTGATCGGCTCCCGTGCCTTCTGCGAGGAGCAGTTCCGCCGTCACCGCGGGTCCTTCGGCCCAAAGCGCCGGAGCGGTGCCCGTCCCTGGCGTCACCGTGACTGGGGCGGTCTGTGCAGCTTGCGGGACCTGCGCCGCGAAGTCATCGGTCGGAGCGGCTGACCAAGGATCGCGCCGCAGCCGACCGCCAAACCCACAGGGCGGCAAAGCTGCAAGGCAGGGCGAGGCAACCAATTCGCAACGCGGCAGGGCGACAGCCAAAGGCCCTTCGATCCACCCAAAACTCCGGTCCCTCCAGC
>JAGWVU010000089.1 GCA_018970725.1 Verrucomicrobiota bacterium | reverse complement strand
CCGGCGACGGCAGAATTCAGCTTGCGTGAGGCGGGATCGATGGTAGTCACGGAGCAAGGAGCTCCACTCGGAAGCGGTTCGGCGTTTGGACACACCGGACCCTCGCAGGGAAAGCCGGGGGTGAATAGATGCTCCGCGCAACGGCCACGGTAGAGGCTGCGGCAGGGAACAACACGGCGGTGAGTTTCTCGCTCGGGCTGGTGTTCTGAACCGGTGCGCGACAAGGATCGTCTATTCGCCCACCGAAGCCGCCACTTGTTCGACCAATTCCGGCGAGACGAAGAGACCAGCTTCCAGCAGCCGCTCAAACACCGGCCGGCAGGCTGGGACATGTCCGCGATGCTTGGCCAGTGCCACCAGACTCAGCGTTCCACGGACAGGAATCCCGAAGACCCTCGCACAGCGCCGGGCCGCCGCATCGTCCAGAACCGCTTCGTAACCGGGATGACTCTGCGCCCAGGAGAGGACCGCCGTTTCTCCGGGGCCTAGGTCCCAGGCGACGATTTCTGTTGCCATTTCGTGGTCGCGGATCTGGCAGGCGCCTTCGGGCGCTTCCAGCCACCGCCGTGCGGAATCCTCAGGCGCTCCCGCGAGCACCTCCAATGCCACGGACCGCGGCACCACCACGTCACCTAACCGGGGCAACCAACCTAACTCGCCTGCCTTGCCCAGCAGGATGAGGGGCGAGGCATTCACGACCCAGTTCTCAGTCACGGGCGAGTTCCTCCGCCAGTTCCTCCCGGGTGGCTTGAACCGCACTGACCCGGAACCGCCCCGCTTCGCGCAGGAAACCTTCACGGGGCAACCCTGCGACTTCGGCGGCCTTGGATTGCGAGATCATCCCCGCCTCATACCATTTCAGCGCCGCCGCCACCCGCATCTCGCGGGCAAACTCCTCCGGATTCAAGCGCAGGGCGCTGAAGATCGACTCGGGGAGATCCAGTTCGACGTGCATCTGGCCCAGCGTATCCCGTGCCGGTGGGAGGCGCAAGATTCCAATCGATCAACCCCATCACCAAAGCGCGTCGATCTCCGTGCAAGCCATGCTTCGAGGCGGAGCCACGAACGTGGCATCCTGAATCACTCCAAAATAGCTCTGCAAATGCCCAAGGGCCCCAGACGGTTCCGGGTGGAGCTGTTCCTCCGCCGCCTCCGCAAGCCGCTCCCTCGCCCAATCGGCCACGGCCTTGGTCTCGCGCTCCGCAGCCTCGGCCAATTTCCGGAGCGTGGCCTCGTCCAATTCGATGCTCGGCGTCATGACGTCAGCTTATGGCGAAACCTCCCCGAACAAAGGCAAAAGTCACCCATCAGGCCCTCGATGCAATCTGAACTCGATGAGTCTTGCTGGTTTTTTTCGCAACGAACTCTGGCGGGATTGACAGACAGCGCGCAGGAAGATGCCCTACCGCCACGACGAACTGGACGCCGACCTCGCCGCAATCCTTGCAGAGGTGGGGATCCCCGTCACCTGGAACGGCACCGACTACCCGGCCATCGTGGCCGATCCGCAGGTGCAACTCGATCTCCAATCCGGCGGCTTGCTGCCCGGGTCCGATTTCCAGGTGAAGCTGCGCAAGGCCGCACTCCCGATGCCCTGGCCGAAGACGCGCCAGACGGTGGTCATCCGCGGCGAGACCCACGCGATCAAGGGCATCACCGACCGCCCCACCAGCCCGCTCCTCATCGTCCACGTGGCCCGCTCCTGACAGGAACGCTTCCGTGGAGAACGCTTTTGCCGCTTGGCTGACCGGCGCCGGGATCACCGCTCCAATCCACACCGGGGTCTCGGCCGAGGAGTTCGATCCTGAGAAGCTGCCGGTGATCGTGTCGGAGCCGGCAAACTGCCCGGGAATGCCGACGTGGCGCTGCGTGGCTCCGCCAAAACCTTGCGCGAAAGCGCCGCCGGAAACTTCGCCCAAAGCCGCGACCAACTCACACCCGCCTTCGAAACGGCCCGGACCCGTTTCGGCGAAACCCTGGCCAACGTCGGCGAGATGTTTGGCCACGCTTAAGGTGACCGGAGCGGTTGGAGGGGGCGCAAGCGCGGTTTCTCAGAAACTGCCCTTGCCGTCTGTAGCTCGGCGGTTCCTCCGTGCCACGGCCACGGTGGAGGCGTCGGGTGGGAACAACACAGCGGTGAGTTTCTCGCAGGGGCTGGTGTGTTGAACCACAAAAACAGCCCGGAACGCCGCCGCCCCATCCAGGGCTTTCGGACCTTCCGTCCTTTCCACGGCGCGCCGGGCTGCTGTTTGCGAATTTGCCGCCATCACCCGAAGGCGATCACGGTCAGGACCGGCTTCTGGTCCCCTCCAGACCTACAGGGCTCTCCGGCCCATCCGGTTGGGAGCTACAGGCAGGGCGAAAGCCCAGGTTGTTGTTCCGGTTCGTCGGCTCGTTCCTGTTCCGGTTCGCTGCCCGGCAGTTGGACGCGTTGTTGTTCCAGCTGCCGCCCCGGTTCACCCGGTTCACGCCTTGTTGAAGCCAACCCACGTTGACAGCTGCCCAGCTTTCGGCCGGATGTCAAGCGTCCGCATCGTAGAGAGATTCCTCCACCAACTGCCGCCGGATCTGCCTCGTTTGAGCCGGGGTGATGAACGCTAAGGCCGCCGTGGCCCGATCCTGCAATTCCCTCTCGGTCAGCCATCCCTGCGCCCAGGCGCGCTCGTAGCCCCGAATCCGCTGGCGGAAGCGCCGCCGGCTGCGGCGGCTCAGACCGACCCATCCCGGCTGAAAGCGGAATCCAAGGAAATCCATCCCCCCACTGACACGGTTCAAAATCGCAGGTTTCATCGTGAGGCCCAACTGATCCCCGGCAAACGCGACAATCCCCTCCCGCGCCCGCAAGAGCGTGTCTTTGTCATCATGCCAGAGCACCAGATCGTCCATGTATCTCGCGTAACCCCGGATGCGGAGTTCCTCCTTGATGAATCGGTCGAGAAACCCGAGGTAAAAGTTCGCCAAGTGCTGGGAGGTCAGCGCACCGATCGGCATCCCGCGGCATTCGCCCGGCCGGTGGCTGCAGACGATGGCCGTCCAGAGGCGGAGCATCTCCGCCTCTCCGAAGAGGCGTTCCAGTTTCGCCAGCAGTGCCTGACGTGGCACCGTCTCGAAGTAATGCTTCACGTCCATCTGCAAATACCACGCTTTGCGGTTCACCCACTTCTCCGCCTCACGGATGGCGGCGCGAAGTCCCAAGCCGGTGCGGCAGGCGTAGGACTGGGAGATCAGCCATCGTTCGAAGACCCGTTCGCAAACATTCATCACGGCATGGTGCAACACCCGGTCCGCGAAGCAGGGAGCGCTGATGAGCCGCTTCTTCGGATCATGAATGATGAACTCCCGGAACCGGCCTTCGGGTCCCTGGCCTGTCCGGATGCGATCCGCGATCGCTTCGAGACTTACGGGCATCCCGTCCAGAAAGGCCCGTGCATCCCCACGGTCGCGCTTCCCCCGCAGAGTCTTGAGGAGAGCCAACCCGAGATTGTCCCACAGAGGCAGTTCAGCAAAGAGCCCGATCTCGCGTCTCATCCTGCCAGATTCGCCCGCAAAATTTCCAGCACCGCCTCGCCGTGCTTCTCCACTCTTCCCTCACCGACGCCTTCGATCTCCTGCAGGGCCGCGAGCGTGGCGCATTTGCGACGGGCGATTTCCGCCAACTGTGCATTGGTAAAAATGGTGTATGCCTCGACCCGTTCCGCCTTGGCCCTCTCCTTGCGCCAAGCCCGTAGCTTGAGATAAACCGCAAAGTCCGCGGGTCCGAGGAGCTCCTGGTAGTCCACCAGTGGTTTCCTCTCGGCGACGCTGTCCGCCACGGCATTGGGATTGACCTCTTCATAGTAGACGAGATACGCCCAACCCGGGGCATCACCGGTCACCACGAAGTGTCTCTCCACCTGGATCACCCGATGGCTGCGGAGAAATTCATTGAGGCGGGTCTCCTGATTCCCGCCCCAGGCCGGCACGTGAAAATGCGCGTATTTCATCGGTCAGTCCCCTTGTCGAATCCCCGCGAGCCTCCGGCAACACGTGACGGCTGCCAGGGCGCTCGCTGCCGCTCGTCCGCCCTGTCCCCCGTCACGCGCTGCCTCCGGCTTTTCTGTTTCTGTTTTCATCTGGAGGGGACACAGGCAGGGCGAAAGCCCAGGTCGTCGATCCGGACCGCCGGCACGAGCCCGGCCCGGTCCGCAGCCCGGCAGTTGGACGCGCTGAAGCTCCAGCTGCCGCCCCGGCTCACCCGGCCCACGCCCTCTTTCGGACCAAACGGATCCGTGACCGCTCCCGTTGGGTAATCGTCGTTCCAGTCAAAGCACCATTCCCAAACGTTCCCCTGCATATCATGCAAGCCCCAGGCGTTGGGTTTCTTCAGCCCCACGGGATGGGTCTTGTCTTCGCTGTTTTCATCATACCACGCGTAGTCCCCGAGCCGGGCTTCCTCATCCCCGAAACTGTAGACGGTGGTGGTCCCCGCCCGGCAGGCGTATTCCCACTGCGCCTCCGTCGGAAGCGAGTATTCCCAGCCGACCGGAAGGGCTCCGGCAGCCCGTTCCCGCTCCGTCAATTTGCGGCAAAAGGCCATCGCGTCTTCCCAGCTCACGTTCTCCACCGGGGCGTCCGGGCCAGATTCGGTGAAGTTCCACGGCTGGTTGCCCATCACGGCCTGCCACTGCGCGTGGGTGACCTCGTGCTTGGCGAGCCAGAAGCCACGGGTGAGGGTGACCTCATGCGGCGTTTCATCCGAATCGCCTCCCACTTGCCCCATGGTGAATTTCCCTTTCGGGCACCAGATCATCTCCATCTTCTCCAGACTGTTACCAAACGACTGGCCTTCCTGGCCCGGACGGCGGGCGGAGAGGCCGTTCACTTTGGCGGTCATCTGGGAAGACAGACCACCGAGCGCGCCCAGCCGGTCGAGGCGTTCCCCTGCCAGCTGCCACTGATAGCCCTTGGCGGCTTCTTCGGCACCGGCGAGGAGGGCCTCCGCGAGTTCCTCCCGGCCAGTATGCCCGGCCGGGAGCCGCTCCAACAACACGGCGGCTGATCCCAGGTTTCCCGATTTCACCAACCGAGCGAATAATGCTCCGGAATCCCCACCGGCCAGCCAGAGTCCAGGAAGGGAATCGGGGCGCAAATTGCGTAGAACGGACGGGGCTGGACCGATGACCGGTTCCTGGGCATCAAACCTGTAAAGACCATCCTGAAAGTAGACGGCCAGGTCGAGCTTCCCGTCGGCCTCCAACCAGGGCAGGGCGCGCACATCCCACAGCACCAAGGTTCCGTCATCCGTGGCGGTGACCAGATTTGCCCCGTCCGGCGCGAAGGCGATCACCGGACTGGTAGGGGCATGATGGGTGAGCGTAGCCAGTTCCCGCACCTTCGCCGGATCCTCCACGCCCCAAAGCTTGGCGAAGCCGCCCTTCCCGTCATTGGTGCCGATGGCGAGGCGACGGCCGTTCGGGCTGAACGCCAGATCCGCTCCCTTGAGCTTGATCTTCGCCTCCGGATCCATGCCCCAGCCGCTGGATTGCGGATGGGAAATCTCACTACCGTCCACGCTCCAAAACCGGACCCAACCTTCGGCGTTCGCCGCCGCGAGCCAGGCGCTCGCCGGATGGAAGGCGATGGAGGTCACGGGGACGGTGTCCGCGGAGATCAGCACGGATCTCTCCTGACCCGTGACGGCGTCCAAGAGCCGCAAGGAACCGTCCGCCGAGCCTGCGGCCAGCGTCCGCCCATCCGGGCTGAAAGCCAAGGCAGTGACTGGTTTCCCGGGCGCAGCATGGACATTCTTGTCCGTCCCAGGTTCCACGTCCATCGTACGAATCGCTCCATCCGCGAATCCCGCGGCGAGCCGGGCCCCGTCCGGAGCCCAGGCGAAGGCGGTCGTGGCTCCAGGAATCAGAGTCTCCGAGCCGGCCTCCCTCCAGAGAATCACGCCGGACGGCGCCGCCACGGCCAACGCCTTTCCGTCGGGCCGGAAACGCACCGTGCCCACCGCTCCGCCTCCCGCGGGTTGAAGGACGGTGGCGTTCACCTCCGTCTTGGAGAAGTCCCAACGACGCACGCTGCCATCGGCAAATCCGGCCACCAGAAACCGGCCATCCGGACTGAAATCCGCTCCGGTGACGGCGGCGCCCGTTCCCGGCCCGCTCGTCCAGACGGGAAGATAGGATGGGAGGGTGGCGATGTCCCCCCGGATGCGATCGTGAAGCGGCTTGTCCCGCTGGGTCGTGATGAGAACTGGATACGGATCCGCCGGGGCACCGATCCCAAGCAAACTCCGGGCTTGGTCGAGAAAATCGCCAGGCCCGGAATCTTCCGTCCGGCCAAAACCATCGAAGCCGATGGCTCGACCCAAGTGAAAAAACTGATCCGGAAATCGATTCCCTTCCTGTTTGGCCACCTGCGCGCGGAGCAGGGCGCCTTGGCCGTCGTTGTAGAAGGCGGTGTCGCGCTGCTTGCCCGCCGCTTTCGCCTGAATATATCCGAAGATCGCTCCCGCGCTCGCCCCCAAGGTCAACACCACCAGAAAGAACGTCACGGTGCGCCGGGTGGCCTCGACGCGGCGGCGGCGCTTCTCGTGATACTCCTGGCTGGTGGTGATGAAGCCCCGCACCGGTTCATATTCGCTCCCCGCCAAAAGGAGCGGGGCGTCCTTGAGCAGGGCGGAGGCTTCTTCCAGATCGAGACCTTCCGGCAGCAGGAGATCGGGGCGATTCCCGGCGTCGCTCCAGCGCTTCAACGCCTGTTCCACCCGGGAGCGGATGCGGAGGAAGGCCCGGTTGTCCCGCACCCAATCCGCGACGCGGTCCCATTTCCGGAGCAAAGCCTCGTGGGCCAGGGAGACCGTGGGTCCGTCCGCGGTGAGGAGGCGGGCGGCGATGAAGGCATCGACCAGTCCAGCCTTGGCGGGCGTGTCCCGGAGTGCGGCGAGATTCGCCCGGCGGCGGACGTCCGCGTCCGC
>JAGWVU010000012.1 GCA_018970725.1 Verrucomicrobiota bacterium | reverse complement strand
GTGGAGGTGTAGAGGTTGCGTGCGCAGGACTGCCAGAGACTGATGCCGCTCTTTCCTTCGGCAGCGGGGAAAAGTTTGGCAATGGCTTCGTCGGTGGTTTCGCCGCTGCCACCCAAGCGCGCGGCGATGAAGGCCCGCATGGATGCGCCGCCACGGCCCGTGCGGCCTTCCTGAAGGCCGCCGTAGATTTCGCCGGTGATGGGATGGTAGATCTCGGAGAAATGACTGTCGCGGCAGCCGCGGTCGGCGAGCTTTTTCAGTTCCAGCGCAAACAGCTCCGTGCGCCCTGAAGAGGCTGCCGCCTGCGCCCACAGTGCGCTCACGGGCGGCCAGATGGTGCCATTGTGATTGCCGAAGGTCGTGCCGTCTGGTGAGGCGTAGCGCGGGAACACCGGCCAGTTGTAAGGGATGCCCTGCGGTGTGATGTGCATGCTCTTGAAGATGCGCGCCGCCTGCTCCGCGCTGGCGATGCCGAAGAGGATCGCGACGCTGTTGCCGAAGCCTTCCTGCGCGTCGCTACCGCCGTAGGTGTCCACGAGATAGCGATAGGTGCCGGCATCCTCGCGCCAGAAGTGCCGGTTGATCGCCAGTTTCAGCCGCTCGGCTTTTTCCTCCAACGCTGCGTCCAAGGGCACGCCGAGTTTGCGCTGCATCCGCGCGGCGAGCCGATAGGCTTGGGATGCCATGCACTGGGTGGAGAGCGCATGGATAGGAATGCCGTAGCCGGTGGCGAGTTTCTTGTCCGGATTGAGCTGCGGCCAGCGCATGACGTGCCCAGCGCCCTTCACGGCCTGCGCCCACGCATCGGGATAAGCCGAGATGCCGTCCCCGATGATTGCTGGACCACGGAAGAGGTTCAGTTTCGCATCGAACTCGTTGCGCTCCGAATGCACCAGCCCACCGAGCGTGGCTGCAAGCGCAACTTTCAGGAACGCGCGGTCACCGGTGGCAAGGTAATGCTCCCATGCGCCAAAGGTCCACGTGAGGATTTCATAATACGGGCCGCCGCAGCGCAAGGTGCCATCTTCGTCGAGCACGAGCGAGGTGAGCAGCGCGCCCTTCATCGCCTCCGGTTGGAGAAAGCTCTCGCCGCACCATGAGTCAATCGCCGCATCAATCGGCGAGATGCCGTAATCCAACCCCGCTGCCAGCAACTGCGCCGGCAGCACGTCACGCGTTCCTGCGACCTCGACCACCCGCATTGAGACCGCTTCCCAGCCCTTCGCATTTAGCGGCAGATTCGGCAACGCCGTCGCCGCCGCCATCGGCACGACGCTGCTGCTCACATCCCCGCACGCGATGCGAAACGCACGGCTGATGTTCGGGTCGCCAGCGGTAACGTAGGGGTGCAGAAGGCGAGCGGTCACCGGGGGCACGGCAGCGTGCGATACGGCCAGCGGCGCGAGCAGCAGGGCGGCGAGGAAAGTGAGGATGGGTTTCATGGTGTTATGGCAACTTGACTTACACATCAACGACTTGCGCATCCTCTTGGTTAAGAGGTATCATTTTACTTCGTGTCCGTCGCCAGACTGTTTGAGCCCTGCACCTCTCGCAAAGCTGTCTCGAGGGTAATAACCCTCAAGAAGAGCATGTTTATAACCGAAACGACGCAGCTTCAAAGGAGACCGAGCAGGATCAACATTCAGGCTCCGCTGAGTAACAAGTGCCGAGACCCAAGTTGAAATAGGTCTAGCCCGACGAGCAATGCAGCGCCGACAAAGAAGGAATTGAAAACTCGACCGACATTGAGGATGGCATTTATCCACTTGGTGTCCGGATGGCCTGAATCATTTTTGGTGTTCATATTCATAATTTAGTCTTCAGTTTTGAGTGAGCGTAGCGAAGCCTGCAGGGCGGTTAGAAGTGTGAGCGTGGCTTTCATGCGACAAGGTGTTGTTACTTAGTTTTGGAGTCCCTCCTGGCTTCCGCATCGAATTGATCGGCCTTCTCCTGCATTTCGCGGTCGAGTGAGGCGGAACGCGTGCGTAGCTCAGCAAGGCGGCGCAGTTCTTCCGTCGTCGGAGCGATGAACACCGGCACAGACGTGCCACATTCCACGCGGCAGTCCTTCTCGGTCGCGTCCTTGCTGTCGGCGAGTTTCGCGAGGCCGGGCACCGGTGCGGGAGCACGGGCGACGACGCCTTGCAGCGTCAGGCCTTGCACGTCGTCCCCGGCAATGAAGGCTCGGGCGTCGGGCTTCTCCACGGCGAATCGCACGTTCTCCAGGCGCACGCCTTTGACGTGGCGCAGATAGAGCGCCGAGGCGGGCAGTTCGCCGTCGAAAGGCATGGCCCACTTCACATAGCTGGATGACTCCAGTAGCTCGCCCACGTCCAGACGCGACGCCTGCTCCGCCGTGCCGTCGCCGGGGAACGTGAGGTCGATATTGGTGAATGACACGTCCTCAATGCGCGTCCCTGGGCGCGAAACAACCGCCGAGCACAGGCGCTCGAAAGGATCGTCTTTTCCACTTTTACTCTGGAATCCGACATCGTCTCCCACACCCGCGACCGCCCGGATATCCGCGAACCGCACGTTGCGAATCCGACCCGCCGGGGGGCGTACCGACTTGCCATGGGCGCTGAAGGAAAATCGGGAAGCCAGCACCATGAAAGGCTGGCAAACCTGTTTCATCTCGATGCCGGAAAATGAAAGGTCCTCGAAAAGCGCCCCCTCGCACGACTCGATTTTGATGCCGCCCTGGCACTGCGTGAAGACGCAGTCACGCACGTTCAGGCGCCGGCTCGCCCCAATGGATTCCGCGCCGATGCGGATTGCACACCAGCGTGAGGTGATGCGGCAGCCGCTGACCTCGAAGTCTTCATTCGGCCAGTCGGGGTGGAAAGCCTTGGGGGAAATGCCGTCGTCGCCGGCGTCGATGTCGCAGTCTTTGATGCGGACGCGCTTGCAACCGTCGAAATCAAGGCCGTCGCCATTTGGCGAATGCCGGCTGCGGATCGTGACGTGGTCAATGAGGATGTCCTCGCTGCGCACAAAGAAAGTCGTGAACGATGCGGGATCGAGCAGCTTCACATCGCGCACAGTAACCTTCCGGCAACCGACGAATCGCACGAGCATGGGGCGGCGGGAGTCCTTCGCGTTCGGGAACACTTTGCGCTCATTCCCGCCCTGGCCGTCGAGCGTCCCTGAACCCTCGATGCCGATCTCATCGGCACCCTCCGCGTAAATCAGGCACTGCTTCCACTCGGTGGCAGCATGTTTCCAGACGCCACCATAGGGGATCGGTGCGTTGTCATCCGCATAATCCCCGATCTTCGGGCTTGCCTGCAAGACACCATCTTTCTCGATGTTCAAAGTGACCCGGCTCTTCAATCGCAGCGAACCGGACAAGAACACCCCACTGGGTACGAGGACCGAGCCTCCGCCGACAGCATGGCAGGCGTCGATGGCTTTCTGGATCGCGGAGGTGTTGATCGTCTTGCCGTCGCCCTTGGCGCCGTAGGTCGTGATGTTGAAAACGTCGGGCGCGGCGGCCTGGAGCGCGGCCAGTGGCGCGAGCAGCAGGGCGGTGAGGAGGGAGAGGAAGCGTTTCATCGGTTGCTTCAAAATGGAGACGGGCAAAAAAATGAGTGCGAGAGAATGACTGAAGCCATTCTCCTGCTTTATCTCGGGTGCCTGTGCCTGCGCCTACGCGAGAATCTCCTTCACCACTTCGCCATAGACATCGGTCAGCCGGAAATCGCGGCCGAGGTGGCGGGCGGTGAGCGTGAGGTGGTCGATGCCGAGCAGGTGCAGCATCGTGGCGTGGAGATCGTGGATGTGGATCTTGCCGTTGAGGACGCGGTAGCCCATGTCGTCGGTGTCACCGTAGGTGAGGCCGGCCTTGACGCCGCCGCCGGCCATCCAGGCGCAGAAGCTCTCGGGCTGGTGCTCGCGGCCGTGCTTGTCGATGGGCGATTTGCCGCTGAGGTCCTGGCTCCACGGCGTGCGCCCAAACTCGCCGCTCCAGAGGACTAGCGTGTCCTCCAGCAAGCCGCGAGATTTGAGATCCTTCAGCAGCGCGGCGATGGGTTGATCGGTCTGGCCGCAGAGCTTGGGCAGATTGCCGCGGATGTCGCCATGATGATCCCAGCCGCCGGTGCTGACCTGCACAAAGCGCACGCCGGCTTCGCTCAGTTTGCGGGCGAGCAGGCAGGCGCGGCCAAAGGTGTTCGTGTCCTTGCCATCGACGCCGTAGAGATCGAGCGTGGCTTTGCTCTCCTTCGAGAGGTCCACGATCTGCGGGGTGGTGAGCTGCATGCGGGCGGCGAGTTCCATGTTCTGGATCATGCCTTCCATCGCGGAATCGCCTCCGAGGTCGCCGATGAGACGGCGGTTCATCCGGGCCATGAAATCCATGCGCTGCCGCTGGATGGCGTCGGTTTCGGAGACATTGCGGAGGTTTTCAACGGGCAGCGATTTGCTATCGAGCGGCACGGTGAGCTTGGTGCCCTGATGGATCGCAGGCAGGAAGGCGGAGCCGTATTCCCGTACGCCGCCGCCCTGGATGCTGACAAAGCTGGGCAGGTTCGCGTTCTCGGTGCCGAGGCCGTAGCTGACCCATGCGCCCATGGAGGGACGCACTTCGGAGAAGGTGCCGGTGTGGAACTGCAGTGTCGCACCGGCGTGCTGCGGGTTGTCGGCGTTCATGCCGCGCAGCAGGCAGATGTCGTCCGCCACGGTGGCGAGATGAGGCATCAAGTCGGAGATCATCATGCCGCTCTGTCCGCGCGGACGCACCGGAGCCATGGCCTTCAGCGCGAGGAATTGATCCGTGCCGATCTGTGTGACTTCTTTGCGGAGCGGTGAATCAATCTTCTGCCCGTGCTTGCGCTCGATGAAAGGCTTCGGGTCAAAAAGATCCATCTGCGAGGGACCACCGCCCATGAAGAGAAAGATGACGCGCTTTGCCTTGGGCACCATGCCGGGGATGCGTGCCGCGAGGGGGTTTGAGGCCGCGCGGGCGATGTCATTCAAAGCGAGGGCACCGAAGCCGCAGGCGGTGCGCTGGAGGATTTGGCGGCGGGTGAGGATGGAGTTCATGGCGACAAAAAGATTGGAGACAGAAAAATCAGGGTTGGATTGTGGTGAGGGTGATTTTGTCTTGGGTGAGATTTGCCCATTGGATGGCTTTGAGAGGGGTGTGACGAAGAAGCTTGCGGGCGTTCGTGAGGAGGTTGTCTGATGGTTCGGAGAAGGTGGAGAGCTTGAAGGCTGCTTCTGGAGCAACCAGCCTCATGCGCTGATCGGCAAGATGACCACTTTTGCCAAACACTGGGACAGTGGGATCTAAAGGATGCGCTTGGTTAAAGAAGTGTTCCAGGCCCTCCTCGTAGAGTGCGATGTCGAGTCCAGTGCCCCAATCTTGAACGAGCGTCGCGAGCGTATCTCGGAATGCTTCAGCGCCTGTCGTATGTCGGTCCCACGCCTCATCAATGATGGTGGGATTGCGAAGGTCGGCCAGGCGGCGATGGCAGTTCACAAACTCATGCTTCACTTCTTCTGTGCGCACATTGACAAGCTTTCCGTGAGCGAGGTTGAAGAGCAGCAGGTAGTGAATTGTCTGCCCGCGATGTTTGGAATGAATGGCGTCTGCGGCCTTGAACTCAAACAATCCGCCATCATGAACAATGACATCGGCAAAGTAGCGCTTGAAAAAGGTGCCATGAACAACGTCCACGGACACCTCCAGCAGAACGCCCTTCATTCGCGCAGCCAACTCTTTCTTGTAAATCTTTTCGTCAAAGAAGTGCCCGAAATCGCCATGAATCGCGAAGACATGCTCCATCACCTCATAAGCAAGCGCACCGAACTCTTTTTGGGAGAGGCGTCTTGTGGTGATGGATGGACTGATGGGCATGTGAGTCAGGTGGGCTCAAAGATTGGTTATTTTTGTCTCCAATCTTTTTGTCATAAACGAAACACGAACTCGTTTGAGGCGAGCAGACTGTGACAGAGTTCGGTCCACTGGACCGGGCCGGCGGGCTTGCCTGGCGGCGTGACGGCCTCTAGCAGGGAGATGGCTTCGTCGCGCTCGGTGGAGGTGATGGGGCGGTTGAGCGTGCGCAGCCACAAGGTCTCCAGACGGGCGAGTTCGTTCTTCTCGGCGGCGAGCAGGGACTTCGCGAGGGCGAAGGCGCGTTTGCGGATAAGATCGTTGTTCAGCAAGAAAAGCGACTGCGTGGGGACGACGGTTTGGGGCCTCTCGCCAGCGGTCATAGCGGGGTTGATGAAGTCGAAGACGCCACGCAGACGATCGGGTCCGGCGAAGTTATTGCGAAACACGGGCAGGTAGATCGTGCGCTCGAACTCTTGGGAGGGACGCGGCACCTTGTGCGCGTAGGTCGGCGGATTGACGCCTTTCAACGCGAGCGCCCCACAGTTCTCGGCCTTTTCCATCACGAGCGCGGGGCCGCCGCTGTCGCGGGTGAGTTCCCCGCTGATGGCGAGCAGGGAATCGCGCAGGGCCTCGGCGTCGAGGCGCTGGCGGTTCATGCGCCAGTAGAGCTTGTTCTCGGGGTCGAGCTTCATCGCCGCCGCGGCGTTGGCGCTGCTGAGACGATAAGTGCGACTGAGCACGAGCGCGCGGAGGAAGGTCTTCTGCGACCACCCGCCCTGCATGAAGCGAGTGGCGAGGTGATCGAGCAGCTCCGGATGCGTGGGCACATCACCGCGAGCGCCGAAGTAGTCCACGCTGGGCACGATGCCGGTGCCAAAGAGCTTTTGCCAGATGCGGTTCACCGTCACCCGGGCGGTGAGAGGGTTGCGCTCGTCCGCCAGCCAGTCCGCGAGCTGTAGGCGGCCGCTTTGACCGGCGGGGATGGCGGGAGGCTTGTCCCACGACGCCACGCGAACGACGCCGCGCGGCACCACGGTGCTCGGCGCATACGGATTGCCGCGCACATAGATGGGCATGTCAGCGGGCTGCGCCCCATCGCTCATGGCAAAGGCTCGCGGAGTCTTGTCCTTGAAGAATTCGGCGTGCTGGATGTCGGCGGCGATTTTCTTGAGCTGGGCGTCGAGTTCATCGCGGCGTTTGGTGAGGGCGTCTTTGTCGGCGGACTTGCTTCGACCCCTGCCGGGGTCGGTTCCGTTGGCGCGGCTGTCCGGGGGTGTCGCTGCGCTCAACCCCCGGCTAATGGCTTTGATGCCTTCGGCATCTTTGCTGCTCGGAGTCGAGGCCTTCGAGATGCTAGTTTGATTTGCAGAGGTTTTTTCAATCTGTGGCTTCCCTGAATCTGTGGGAAAAACCGGTTTGGTTGTTTCACGCTCGGCGTTGTCCGTAGCGGCGACGACTTTTGATGCTGGCGCTGTGGGTTTGCCAAGAGCGGCGAGTTGTTTTGTCACGGCGGCCTTTTCTTCGGTGAGCTTCTTCTGTTCGGCCTTCCAATCGGCGATGCGCTGCTCGTTCTCGGCTTCGAGTTTTTTCCGTGCGGCGAGCTGGGCGGGTGTCTCCGGCAGCACGGTGCTGTTGAGCCGGCTCCAGACGCCCATGTCCGGCATTTTGTGCGAGGAGGGTGAGCTGCGCAGCATCCCGGCGATGCCATAATAGTCCTCCAGGCCGATGGGATCGAACTTGTGATCGTGACAGCGGACGCAGCCGAGGGTGAGGCCCATGAAGGCCTGGCCGATCTTGATCATTTGAGAGTCGATGTGATCGGTCTCCATCTTCGCCTTGTCGGGATTCACGATCTCGATGTCGCCCACCATGAGGAAGCCGGTGGCGGTGATGTTCTCAGCACGATCTTCGACAGACTTTGCGGGCATCAAATCTCCCGCGATCTGTTCCCGAATGAACTCGTCGAAGGGTTTGTCTGCGTTGAAGGCATGGATCAAGTAGTCGCGATACCGCCAAGCATGCTCAGCATAGACGTTGTTGGACGTGCCCATCATGTCAGCATAACCGGTGAGATCGAGCCAATGCCGCGCCCAGCGCTCGCCGTAAGCTTTGGAGTTGAGAAGGCGGTCCACCACCTTTTCAAATGCCTGTGGCGTGGTGTCGCTCTCAAAAGCCCGCACATCCTCCTCGGCGGGCGGCAGGCCGGTGAGATCGAGTGACACGCGGCGCAGCCAGATGTGGCGTGCAGCATCGGAGGCAGGCTGGAGGCCTTTGGGCTCCTGTTTTGCTCGGATGAAGTGATCGATAGGGTCGAGCGGCCACGACGTATTTTGGATCTTGGGTGGCGAGGGATTGCGGACGGGCTGGAAGGCCCAGAACTTCCGGCCTTCGGCGAGGTCGATGCCTTTTTTCGTCTTGGAGGTGCCGGAGACGCGCGGGTCGTGCGCACCGCTTTTCACCCATTCCTCGAGGATGGCGATCTCGCTTGCCGGGATTTTGCCTTTGGGCGGCATTTCATAGTCCGCATCCGAGTAACGGATGGCTTTGATAAGCAAGCTTGTGTCCAAGTCACCGGGTTGGATCGCAGGTCCGCTCTCGCCACCCTGTTCCCAACCGGAGCGGGAATCGAGCGCAAGGCCTCCCTTGATCTTCGAGCCATGTGAGTGGCACTCAAAACAACGCTGCTGGAGAATGGGCAGCACCTTGGATTCGAAGAATGCGTTGTCGGCGGCAGGTGCGGTGACGCGGAGAAACGACAAAAAGATGGAAGACAGAAAGATCGGCTTCATGGGTCAATTTGCCTGTGGGTTTTTGAGTGCGGGAAGGTTCATGTCCTCACCAGCAGCGAGAATGTGGCGGCGCATGGCCTCGCGGGCGGCGTCGCCATCGTGACATGCGATGGCGGACAGGATGGCTTCGTGATGCTCTACGGCGGTTGCCTTGCCCAGCCGCCCGATGGTGCGCAACCGGCTGGAGATGCCGAGATCCGCGAGCGAATCGAGAATGAGGCGGTAGATCTGGTTGCCGCTCGCGTCTGCGATGGCTTGGTGCATGGCGATGTCGGCCTCGATCGCAGCGGGGTTGTCGGGAGCTTTCTCCAGCTGTTTCTGGATCCGGCGCATGGTCCGGAGCTGCTCCGGGGTGGCCCGTTGCGCGGCATACGCGGCGGCATCGGGCTCGATGGAAAGGCGGGTCTCGTTGAGCTGCTGGAGGCGATCCGTCATATCGGGAATGAGCAGCGTGAGGGAGTCATTCAACGGGCGGTGCAGGCGATCGACGATCTTGATGCCGGTGCCGTGTTGAATCTCGAGCAAGCCCTGCTGCTCGAGTCGCTTGGTGGCCTCGCGAACCACGGTGCGGCTCACGCCCAGCTTCTCCGCGAGGGAACGCTCGCTGGGCAGCCATCGGTCCTCAGCGGCCATGTCCCCCCGGATGAAAGCGGCGAGTTGCTGGCAGACCTGTTCGACAAGGGAGGACGGGCGGTCGAGGACGGTGATGTTCATGAAGTGGTTCCCGGTTCTTGGTTCCTGGTTCTTTGGTAGATTCCCGGATCAATAGGTGGCGCGCCCGCCGGAGAGGTCGAAGACGGAGCCGGTGCTGAAGGAGCATTCCTCGGAAGAAAGCCAGGCGACGAGGGCGGCGGCCTCCTCCTTTTTTCCGAAACGTCCCATGGGGATTTTGGAGAGCATGTAGTCGATGTGCGAAGTATGCATCTGGGCGAGGATGTCGGTGGCGATGACGGCGGGGGCGACGGCGTTGACGGTGATGTTGGCAGTGGCCAGTTCCTTGCCGAGGGATTTGGTGAGGGCGATCACGGCGGCCTTGGAGGCGCTGTAATGGGCGGCGTTGGGATTCCCTTCCTTTCCGGCGATGGACGCGATGTTCACGATGCGCCCATAACCGTTAGTGAGGAGATGGGGCACCACGCTGTGGCAGCAGTAGAACGGTCCGTTGAGGTTGATGTCCATGACCCGGCGCCAATCGGCGGGATCGATCTCCCAGGTTTTGGCGTTTCCTCCCGTGATGCCGGCGTTGTTCACCAGAATGTCGAGTTTTCCAAACTGGGCGAGGGTCTCTCGCGTGGCTCGTTGGACGGAGGCGAGATCCGAGAGGTCGACCGTGGCGATATGCACGGTCCCATGCGCACCGAGTTCGGCCCAGGCCTCGGCGAGGGCGGCGTTGTCGACATCCCAAAGGGAGACGCTGGCTCCGGAGGCGAGAAGGCGCTCGGCGATGGCCCGGCCGATGCCGCGGGCCCCACCGGTGACGATGGCATTGCGATTGGAAAGATCGATCTGGTTCACTGGAGAAGCTGGTGGTAGGAGGTCATACCACTAGAAAAACGCCGTGAGCGGACCGCTTCTTTCAAACCGAAGCTCCGGAAGAAGGATTTTTTTGACCCCCTACCCGGGTCAGCGCAGAAACTCGATCCAATTCAACCCGAGCACTCCGTCCGGATCCGTGCACCGGGCCACCACGCAAACATCGGTGAGCCCGGGCGAGGCACCCTGAGGCAAGGTGGCGGGGAGATCGGCATATTCGGCCTCGCCCGTCGCGGGCACCTTGATTGAAGCGAGCAAGGGGCCGTCCTTCGTGCCGGCGTGCAGCTCGAAGGTGCCGCCCGCCTGGGCCAGGCTGCCGGCGCGGACTTTGAGGGATCCAATCCCGTCAAGATTGAGCTCGCGCCAGACGATGTGCGATCCGTCCTTGAAGTGGCCGAGGAGGCCTTTTTCGCCTTCGACCCCTTCCACATAGGCCATGCCGTGATTTTCGTCGAAGAGCGCGGCCTTTTTGCGCCGGGAATGCAGGATCACGCTCGATTCCCCTCGCAAGCGGGGAAGGGTGGCCTGCTTGCCGTCGTCGGTGTAGGCGGCGGTGAGGATGAGAACGCCCTCGTTCACCCGGGAGCCATCCCCGGGTTTTCCGGGAGCCTGAAAGACGCCGCTGGCACCGGGCTGGGGCGGGCCGGTGGGATCATCCTTGAGCGAGAGGACCCAGCTGACCATGCTGCGGAGTTGATCCAGATTGTGTTGCGGGTGAGGTGGCATCGGAATCTGGCCCCAGACGCCGGCACCGCCGCTGAGAATCTTTTGGGCAAGGCGTGCGAGAGCCCCGGCATCGTCCTTGTATTTGAGGGCGACCGCCTTGTAAGGAGGTCCGGCGGAGGCGGAATCGGTCATGTGGCAGGCGAAGCAGGTGCTGCCGCGCATCAGGGCCAGGCCTGGGTCGAGCAGGTCATCGATGCCCTGGCTGCCCGGCCGACGCCCCCGGAACTCGCCCTGGAGCGAGACGAGAGCGGGTTGCACCGCGTCGCCATCGGACTCGGTCACGCTGATCTGGTAGGGAATGCGGGCCTCCCAATCGAAGAACGAGCCTTGGGCCGGGGAATCGATCCTGACCGAAGGGCGTCCATTGCCGACGTGAATCGTTTCGCTGGTCGTGTGCCGGGCACCGCTTCTGTCGATGGCGGTGACCGCGACTTGGAAAGCGCCGGGCTGGGTGAACGTGTGGTTGAGCCGGGGACCGTCGCCCGGCTGGTCCTTCCCATCGAGCGTCCAGGCGAAGCGGAGGGCATCGCCATCCGGATCACTGGACCCGGCCGCGGTGAATTCGAGGACGAGCGGATGGACGCCGGCGGTCTCGTTCGAGGTGAGCCGGGCCACGGGGGGACGATTCCCGCGGCGATAGAGGATGCGCACGATGCGGCTGTCGGTGTTTTCCCACCATTGATCGCCATACTCGATGAGATAGAGGGCACCGTCCGGGCCGATCTTCATATCGATGGGGCGGCGGAGATTCCAAGAGGGAAGGAACGGTTCGATCTCCGGTCCCTGGGTGTTGAGTTTGACGGTTTGGATCCAGTTGCGCATCCACTCATAGATGAAGAGCCGGCCGTCCAATGCTTCCGGGAGCTTGATGGGGGAAGGATTGGCGGGATCGAAGTGGTAGACCGGGCCGGCCATGATGGAACGTCCGCCGCTGCCGAGGGACGGGAACTGCTTGGATGAGAGGTTGGAATACCAGATGAGGGCCGGTTGGGCGGGGGGAAGCTGGCGGATGCCGGTGTTGCGGGGGGAAAGGTTTTCGGGGGACGCCGGGTCGTAGCGAGGTCCCTGGCGGTTGGTGACGAAGTCGAAGAGGGGGAGTGCATCATTGGGACCGACAAAGAGCGGCCAGCCGAAATTGCCTCCGGTGCGGGTGGCGTTGATCTCCTCGTAGCCGACCGGCGTGACGCCCAGTTCGGGGAGGACATTGGGCCCGACGTCGCCGAAATAGAGGGTGCCGGTCTGGTCGTCCACGGTCATCCGAAACGGATTGCGGATGCCCATCGCGAAGACCTCGGGCCGGCCGCTTCTGCCGTCGGCGAAGAGGTTGTCCTTCGGAATGGAGTAAGTGCCCTCCGGCTCCGGATGGATGCGCAGAATTTTGCCGCGCAAATCCCGGGAATTGGCAGCGGAGCGGAACGCATCCCAGTTCTTGCGCTCGGGCCGGGTATCTTGCGGGAGGCCGGGGTTCCAGTGGCAATTGTCCCCGTTGCCGATGTAGAGATCGCCCTTGGCATCCATCCACATGGCTCCGCCCATATGAAAGACATGTTCCGTGTCGTAGGGCCAGGAGAGCAATTCCCTCTCCGAACCGGTGGCCAGGGCCCCGTCCCGGACCGTGAACCGGCTGACCCGCATGGTATCTTGTTTCGCGAGGGGACAGAACAGGGCGTAGAAGTGTCCGGTCCGGGCAAAATCGCGTCCGGCGGCGATCCCCAACAGGCCGACTTCTCCCTTTGCATGGGTGGGAATCGTGCCCAGGTCCGTGACACTTCCGGTCGCCGCGTTCCATCGTTTCATTTGGCCGCGGAATTCGGCAAAGAGGATGTCGCCCCCGGGCAGGATCGCGATTTGCATGGCATCCCGGGCCGTGGGCACGAGGATCTCCTTTTCGAAACGGCCGGGCTCGATCGGTTCGACCGCCCGTGAAAAGGAGGTGAGCAGGAGGAGGAAGGCGGCGACTTTCAGACGGTGCATGGTTGGGGGCGGAGGGTGGGGATTCAAGCGCGCAGAGCGGAGACGGTGCCGGTGCTCGAAGCAAAATGATCCGTCTCGATCCCGGCCTGTTGGAGCATGGTGACAAAGAGATTGCAAAGCGGCGTGTTTTGCAAGGTGTCGAATGCGAGGTGACCGGCATGTTTGAGACCGCCACCCGCGAGCAGGATGGGAAGATTGGTGCAGTTGTGGACATTCGCATCCCCGAGGTTGCTGCCATAGAGCACCATGGTCTGGTCAAGCAGCCGCCCGCCCCCGGCGGTGGACGTCACGGCAAGCGCGGTCAACAAATCGCGGAGATGGCGCATCTGCTGGCGATCCACCTTCTCGAGTTCCGCGAGTTTCTCTTTGGATTGACCGTGATGGCTGAGGTTGTGATAGCCGTCGCGGGTGCGTTGGTCAGCCTCGATCTCAAACGGCGGGGTGGCGAAGCCGTCGACCATCAGGGTGATGATGCGGGTTGAGTCCGACTCGAACGCGAGCCTCGCCATGTCGAGCATAAGCTGGATCTTGGGGAAGAATTTGGCCTTGTCCGGGATGTCTTTTGGTTCGGCGGTGGAGGCGACCGGTTTTGGCTTTTGCTCCCATTCTGCGGAGAGGTGGAGACGCTCCTCGAGTTCCCGGACGGAGGTGAGATACTGGTCGAGCCGGTCGCGGTCGTTGCCACCGAGCGTGCCCTGAAAGGTGCGGATATCCTCGCGCACGATGTCGAGGATGGAGCCCCGTTCCTGCAGATGATGCAGCCGGTCAGCCACGGTCTTGGAGTCCCCTTGAAGAAACATCCGCCGGAACAGGGCAGACGGGCTGTCCTCGGCGGGGAGCAAGACGCCATCGCGGGTCCAGGAGAGGCTGCGGTTGGCCTTGTCCAGATTGACTCCGAGGTTGAGAGTGGGGAATCGGGTTTGTTGACCGAGCTTCTCGGCGGCGAACTGGTCGAGTGAAATGCTGTTGCGAAAGCCGCTCCGGGTGGGATCACGGGCAGCGGTGAGGAAACAATTCTCCGTGCTGTGACCGCCGATGACCGCGGGATGGGAGAGGCCGCTGAAGATGGTGAAGTCGTTTCGGAAGGCTGTGAGTTCCTGCAAATAGGGCGAGAGCGTGTAGCCCGGACCCTTGTCTTTGGGAAAGAAGTGCTGGGGCAGCACGCCGAGGTTGTTGGAGATGAGGAGCATGCGCTTCGGAGGCGCTTGCGATGAGGCGCGCGCGTGGTTTTGCTCCAAAAGAGGGAGTCCAAGGGTGACTCCGAGGCCGCGCAGAAAGCGCCGGCGGGGTAGGGGGAGGGCGATGTGGGGGAAGTGCATGGTCGTGAAAGCTGTGTTTGCGACGCCGAAGGCATCGGCTTGAGGCAGGTGGTTCATTTGGAGCTCCTTCCCGTGAAAATGCGGCTTTGCACCAGGGCGTGCACCAAATCCCCCACCCGGAACCCGCCCGCGGCGCAGTCGTCGAGCATCGCCTCGACCTCGGTTCGCTCGGAGAAGCGCACCGGGGTCCCGGTGGCATGGAGTGTGAGATGTTCGAGGAGGTTCCTGGCAAGTTGACGCGGGCGGGCGGCGAGGTGGCGTTTCAGCTCGTGGATATCTTGAAAGGGTTCTCCGGTAGGGAGTTTGCCTGAGGCATCCACGGCCGGGCCGACGAAGTAGGTGTATGGGTGTCCGGCGGGATCAATGCCCGTGATCTTTTCTCCGCGCTCCATCCCCCTGTAGCGGTCTCGCCAGGCTCCCATGACATCGAAATTCTCCATCGCGAAGCCCACGGGATCGAATCGGGCATGGCAGGCAGCGCAGGTTTTGGATTGGGTATGTTGGGCGAGCAAGGCGCGGATGGTGGTCGCGCCCCGTATATCCGGCTCGACGGCGGGGACGCTTTTGGGTGGCGGTGGTGGCGGCTGGCCAAGGAGTTTCTCCATGATCCAGGCCCCCCGGAGCACGGGCGAGGTGGTGGTGCCGTTTGCCGTGTGTTTTGCGAGTGCGGCTTGGGTGAGGAGACCGCCGAACGGGCTGCTCTGTGGCAGGGTGACCCGGCGCATCGCGGAGCCGCTGACGCGGGGCAGATCATAGTGCACGGCGAGGCGGTCATTGACGAAAGTGAAGTCTGCCGTGACCACCACGCTCGCGGGCAGGTTCTCGCGGACCATGGCGCGCAAAAATGCCTCGGTCTCGCGCTCCATGGAGTCGACGAGGTAGTCGTCCTTGCGGTATTCCGGATAGAGGCGCTCGTCAGGGATATCGCGGCGCAGTTTGCGCAGGTCGAGCCATTCCGCGGCAAAGGTGTCTACGAATTCCTCGAAACGCGGATCTTCAATCAGGCGCGTGGTCTGGGCCCGCAATACGGTTGCATCCTGCAAACGGCCCGTCAGGGCCAGTTGCCTCAGCTCGTCGTCAGGGCGCGAGTTCCAGAGAAAATGAGAGAGCCGGTTTGCGATGGCGAACTGCGCCTCGGGACCGTTCTGGCGTGGATCCGTGAGGTAGAGACAGTGGGAAGAACAGAGTAAGGCTTGGTAGCCGGCGACCATGGCATCGGGAAAGGGGGTGCCGGAGGCCAGCTTGGATTGGATCATCTGCAGGAAGGGCAGGTGCGCCTCCGGGCTCATCGGGCGCAACGCAGCCATCGCGGCGAATCTCCGGAACAATCGATCGGCGTCGGCGGGGCCCGGGTTGCCAGGATCCACTTCGTCGAACAGAACGTGGTGGGAGGCCGGTGGCCAGGTTTCCTCCCGGATCGGGCCCGTGACCTCAAGCCACTCGATCGCAACCCCGCGATGGCCTTCCGGCGGCATCGGCGGGTAATCGTAAAAGAAGCCGCCGTCGGTTCGAATGAAGGGCACGGGCAAGCCGAGCGGGCTGTATTCAAAGGTTTCTCCGGACGCCAGATGAATCGTCGTCTCAAAGTCGCGGGGCTCCGGTTGAAGATCGATCCAACCACCTGTCTCCCTGACATTCCCGGAAACATCCGCTCCGGAGGGTTGCCGGGCCCGGAAGCTCATGGGCACTGGCCCATACGCTGGAACGAGCCGGAAATCGCGCACCTGGCGCACCGCCCGACCGCGGAAACGCACGCGATAGGCGCCGCTCTCCGTGGCGCGGAAGCCGGGTGGATAGCCGAAATAGGGCCAGGTGGCGGACCGGAACAAGGCCAGTTCAAGGCTGGGATCCCGCCGCTGCTCCGGCGTCATGATCTTCAACTCGGCGGGCGTGATGGGCACCATGCGATTGCCGCGGGCGAAGAACATGGCCTCGCTTCCGCCGAAGGTGCTCAAGCCCGGGAACAATTCCAAGCCGGTGAAACGTCGCGGCACCGGGGCGACTGGGCGCTTTTCGAGCGCCATCGCGGCCCGCAGAGCCGTCTCGGAGGCATCGAGGTAGGCGTCGAGTTGCACCCGGGACATGTCGAGCAACGCGGAAACCTTGGTGAAACCATGCGCATCCCGTTCCTCGGGCAGTTTGTCGCGGATGTCGAGATCGGGCAGTCTCAGCAGGGTCCGGAGGTTGTTCTCGAATTCCACCCGGGTCAGTCGCCGGACGGGACCGCGGCCATGAAGGGAAATGTCGTCCCGGTCGGCGGTTGCGATGGCTTTGCCGAGTGAGTTGGTCAGGTCTGCACGCTCCTCCTCCGGGACTTGGGATTTTTCCGGCGGCGGCATTTCACCGAGACGAACGCGATCAAAGACCCGCATCCAGCGGGAACGGCTCTCCCCGTCTTCGAGTTGGAAACGCAAGGCCGTGATGTCGAACCCGCCTTTGGAGATGCTGTCGTCATGGCAGTCGACGCAGTGTTTGTCGATGAAGCTGTGGATCGGGGAGGTGGAGGCCGACTGTGCAGCGGGCAGGTCATAGGCATGCACATTCGTGATGCGCAGTTCCTCGAGCCCGCTCTTTTTGTCGATCGCTCCCTCGATCTGATCCACCAACTGCTCCCGGGTCAGCTTCCATACCACTTTCCCGGCGTGGTCGATCTCCGCGAGGAGGTCACGGCCCTCCTCCGCTTTTTGCAGATGGTAGTCTCCGCAGGCGACGAGAAGGTTGCCATTGGCGAGACGCGACATGCCGAGCAGGTAGCGGCATTGCAAGCCGAGGTCACCGATGGTCCAGCACCCGAGCTTTAGGCCTTTCGCATCCAGATGAAGCAGTTGGCAACCGGTGGATGTGGTGATCCAGAGGGAGCCATCCGCATCCTGCAGCGCGGCAAAAGCCTTTTTCATGGTGGCGGATGGGATCAGCAGCGGATCGAGTGGGATGGTTTGCAAGACGCGTCCAGAGACCATCTCCACCTTGAGCACCGTTTTGCGGCCGTATTGGCCGATCCAGAAGGCGCCTTCGCCGGGCACCTCTCGGATCATGCGATAGCGGAAGTGCAGAGGGTCAGCCTGGAGATCGGGCAGGGGAGTCACGCTCAAAACCTGGCCGGTGGGATTGACGATGCGGATCTGATTCACGCCGCTGTCCATGAGCGCGAACTGTTTGCCGCCGTCCAGCACGGCCAGACTGTTGGCTTCCGCGCCCTGGGGGCCGGCCACCGCCTTGTGCTCAAGAACCAGTTTTTTGGCGGCATCAAAGACGGCCAGTCCACCCCGGTGCGCATACGCGATGCCCCCGTCCGGCAACCGCGTCGCATCGTAAATGCCGCCATGGCCAGGATGCTTCAGCACGGAGACGACCTTGCCACCGCGCTCGATCTCGATGACCTGATTGTCTGCCGCGAGCAGGTAACGTTCCCCGGCGTGGACAAAGCTCCCGAGGAGCACAAAGAGCAGACCCTTCACAAGTGACCGGAATGGATCGACGGAACCGATCATGCGAGGATCTCTTTCACAAGGTTGCCGTGTACATCCGTGAGGCGGAAATCCCGACCGGAGTAGCGGTAGGTGAGGCGCTCGTGGTCGATGCCGAGGAGGTGGAGCAGGGTGGCGTGGATATCGTGGATGTCGACGGCGCCATCGACGGGGAAATAGCCGAAGTCGTCGAGTCGGCCGTGGCTGGTTCCGGGGCGAAGGCCCGCCCCGGCCAACCAGATGGTAAAGCCCCAGGGATGGTGGTCGCGACCCGGTTTGTCGCCGCCTCCCTCGGTGTTGGGCGTGCGGCCGAACTCGGTGGCGAAGACGACGAGCGTGTCCTCGAGCAAGCCGCGCCCTTTCAGGTCCTGCAAGAGTCCGGCGACGGGGCGGTCGATGGCGCGAGCGTTTTTGGCGTGGAGGTTGTGGAGATCGCCGTGCTGGTCCCAACCGTTGCTGACGATCTCGATGAAGCGGACGCCGCGTTCGAGCAACCGGCGGGCGACGAGGCATTGCCTGCCAAAGGCATCGGTCTCCTTGTGTTCGGCGCCGACGCCGTAGAGCGCGAGGGTAGTGGCGCTTTCCTTGGTGAGATCGGTGGCCTCGGGCACGGCATCCTGCATGGCGTAGGCCTTTTCGTGATTGGCGATCGCGGCCTCGATGATCTGGTTTTGGGCGGAGGCCTCGAGGAAACCACGGTCGAGCTGCGCCACCGCCTGCATCTTGTTGTGCTGCAGGGACTTGAGTTTTTCCGCCATCACGAGGTCGGCCAACGGGTGGGCCGGGTCCTGAAAAAAAGGTGAGCCTTGGTGGACGGGCGGCAGGAAGCCACTGGTGCGATACATGCGCTTGCGCGAGCCCATGACGACAAAGCCGGGCAGATTCTGATTTTCCGAACCGAGTCCGTAGTGGGCCCAGGACCCGACGCTGGGAAACCCTTGCAAAAGGGAGCCACCATGGAGCATGCCGATGGCGCTCTCGTGGTCGGGGGAAGGGCCGTGGACCGCGTGGAGAAAAGTGAGATCGTCCACGCGGGAGCCGATGTGTGGGAAGAGATCGCTCACCATTTTCCCGGACTTGCCATAGCGCTGGAAGGGGAACGGACTGCCGAGGATCGCGTTGGTGGTGCGTCCGGTGATATCTTCCTTTTTTCCGGCGACTGGCAACGGCTTGCCGTGGTCCTGATTGAGGCGGGGCTTGTGATCAAAGCTGTCGAGATGCGAGAGCCCGCCGTCGAGGAAGATCCAGACGACACGCTTTGCTTTCGGGGCGTGGTGGGGGGCGCCCAAGGAAACCGGCGAGCTGAAGGAGCGGTCCGCCCAGAGCGATTGGAGCGCGAGCCAGCCGAAGCCCGAGGCGCTGGTTTGCAGAAAAGAGCGGCGGCTGGGGGGCGAAGGTTTCATCGGAAGGTCAGGGGATGTAGAGAAATTCCTTGGCGTTGAAAAGGACGTGGCAAAGGTCCGCCCAAAGCCGCGGGTCCGATCCGCGCGCCGCGAGCGGGAGGGCGTAGGCCTCGGCCTGGTTGTCGAGGAACTCGACGAGCGATTGCACTTCCTGCGTCGAGGGCTGGCGGCCGAGCGCTGAGGTGAAGAGATGTTCGATGCGCTGCTCGCTGGAGAATCCCTTGCGGAGCTTCAAGTCCTTCGCGGCCCAGGCGGCGGCCTGCTGATGGACCAGGGAACTGTTCAGCATGAGGAGCGATTGCCCCGGCACGCTGCTGGTCTCTCGGTCGCCCTGGGTGCGGGATGGTTCCGGCGCATCGAACATGAGCATCATGTGATCGAGCGCCTCGCGTTTGATGTATTGATAAACCCCGCGCCGCAGACGGGGGCTGGCCTGGTTGGCGCTTTCGCTGGGATTCGCCGGGCCGGTGTAGCCGAACATCGTTGGATCCAGGGTGCCGGAGACCGCGAGGATGGCATCGCGCACCGCCTCGGCCCGGAGACGCTGCACCGGCATGTGCGAGAGAAGTCGGTTAGCCGGATCCACTTGCCTTGCCCTGGCGGAGGCGAGGCTCTCCGCTTGAAAAGCCCGGCTCGTGACCAGATGACGGATCAAGGCTTTGACCGACCAATCCTGCTCCATGAGGTAGCGGGCGAGGTAATCGAGCAACTCGGGATGGCTCGGGCTTTCACCCATGACACCGAAGTTGTCGACGGTGGCCACGAGACCCTGGCCGAAGATCCAGCGCCATATCCGGTTTGCCATGACGCGGGCGGTCAGGGGATTATCCGGCGAGGTGAGGTCACGGGCCAGTTCGAGCCGGGCCTGCGATCCCCCGGTGTAACCCTCTGGACCATGAATGACTTCAAGGAAACGACGCGGGGTCACTTCACCGGGTGAATCCGGCGATCCACGGCGATGCACCGGGGAATCGAACCCCGGCCCCTCCGCCACGATGGCCGAGGCACGCTGGAAACGCGGCACCGCGGATTCGAGCGCGCGATACCGCTCCGCCAGTCCGGCCACGTCCCCGGGGAGTTGCGCCAACTGATTGCGCAGGGCGCCGTGCTCCAGCAACCAGTTCAGCAGGTCCGCATCCTCCGCATCCGCCGCATCACGGCTCCAGCGCTCCAGCGCCGCAAGACACACGTTGCGCCAATGCACCGCGACCGATTTCGCGGTCCAGGCGCCGCTCTCCGGGGCGAAGCGCAAACTCAACCGCAGTTCATCCTCCGGCACACCCGGGGTCTGATGCTCCACGATCTGTTCCACGCCAAACCAGGAACGGCCGGCGGTCTCCTTCATGACAATCTCTTGAAACGGTTTTCCGCCCGTCTCGGATCGACGGAAATGGGCGACATCGTCCTTGGTGAGAATCTCCAGATAAGAGCGACGGCCCTGCCAATTCGGTTGATGCCCCACCGGCACCGTGATCCATACGGGAAAGCGCGATTCGAAGTGCGCCACTTTGTTGAGTTGCGCAACGTTCTCCATCTGCTGGAAGTTGTTTTGGATGAGGCGCACGTGGGCCGCCGATCCACCCGCCACCCGCAGACTGACAAACTTCGTTCCCAGCGAAAAATCCGGGGAACGCGCGATGGCACCGTGCTTCCGGGTCAGGCGGTCGGAGTGGAGGCCCGGGGGCAGAAAGCGATCGACCAGGTCCTTGCCCTCCGGTTGCAGCGCGAAGTCGCTCCCGCCGCTCCAGAGATGGTCCGGGCGCACCCCGGAGAGATGCCAGTCCGCGTCACTCCGGCGAAAATCCGCGGTGGTGGTGAACTTGCTCCGGTTGCGTGCCTCGCGAGCCGTAGATTCGCGCCGCTGCTCATTGAGCCATACAGCGGCCGCGTCTTCCCAAGGCTGCCCTTCGGGCGTTTGTCGAAGGTGCGAAAAGAGGTGCCCCGGATCGGCGCGCTCCACCTTCTCCCGCAGCAGGACCCGGCCCCAGAAGGGCGTTTTGGCTGGCTTGCTGCTCGCACCAGTTTGGAGCCAGATTTGCAGGGCGGCGGTCTCATGGCCGACGTCTTCCTTCCAGAGCGCGAGCAGTTGGCTCCTGAGCTGCTCCTTGGTGGATGTTATCTCCATGACCCCGTGGTTCCTGACCCCGGGCGAATCCAGAATCACCTGACTGGGGCGTGAACTGGCGAGCACGCCGAAGAGGGCGTAGTAGTCCGCGGTGGAGATGGCGTCGAATTTGTGGTCGTGGCATCGGGCGCAGGCCACCGTGAGACCTTGGAAAGCCTTGGAAAGCGTGTCGATCTGGTTTTCGACGATCTGGGCCTCCTCGATCCCGACGTCCGAGGCCGTGGAAGACACTTCCATCAGGCGCAGGAATCCGGTGCCGAGCGGAGCCTCGTTGATCTGGAGCGCGGCATTGAGCCGGGGCGGCAGCAGATCGCCGGCCACATGCTCCTGGAGGAAACGATCATACGGCAGATCCTGATTGAAGGCGCGGATCACGTAGTCCCGATACCTCCAAGCCTGCGGGATCGGGTAATCGCGCACATAACCGCCCGTCTCGCCAAAGCGCATCAAATCGAGCCAGTAGGTGGCCCAGTGTTCGCCGAACTGCGGGCTTTCCAGAAGGCGATCGATCATGGATTCCGCAGGCGATGCGTGCTGTAGAAACGCCGCCATCTCCTCCTCCGTCGGCGGAAGGCCCACCAAGGCGAACTTGAGGCGGCGCAGCAGGGCCGACGGGGACGCGGGCGGGGCGGGCTCCAAGCCCTGCTCCCGCATTTTCGCGACGAGAAAGCGATCGACCGGGTGCTCCGGGGAATGGGGCCCATCCAGAAGCGGCACGGTGGGATGTTGCAGCGGCTGCCAGGCCCAATGGGTGCGCCGCTTGGCCAGCTTGGCCTGCCATTCCTCCGAGGCGGCCTCGCGGGCGGCTGGTGGATTCTCCGACAAGCCGGGCGCTCCCAGACGCACCCAGCGCGTGAGATCCGCGAGGACGGGGTCGGGCAATTTGTCCGCTCCTTTGGGCATCTTCAGGTCGGCGCGCTCGTGACGGAGGACTTGCAGCAGCAGACTCTTGTCCGTCGCGCCCGGATTCACCAGCGCACCATGGCGGCCCCCTCTTGCAAAACCGGCCCGGTAGTCGAGGCGCAACCCGCCCTTCGCCTCGTCCCCGCTGTGGCACTCGTAGCAATGCATCACCAGCACAGGGCGCACCCGCGATTCAAAGAAAGCGATCTCATCGGCCTCCACCGCCCGGGACGCGCAAGGCGAGCCCGCAACGCAGAAAACCAAAATCGCAATGGAACGGGAAAGCGGATTCATGCGTCGGCAAGGGCCGGGTTGAGGGTGGTCGTGACCAGAGCCGCGGCCTGCCTGACCACGGGCGCGAGGGTCTCGATGCGCGCTTCGGACAGCCGTTGGCTGGGGCCCGAGATCCACAGGGCCGCCATCGCGTTGCCGTCCGCATCCAGAATCGGAGCACCGAGGCAGTTGTGGCCCTCCAAATGCTCGCCCAGATCCGCCGCCCAGCCTTGTTCCCGCACCCCGGCGAGGCATTGGAGGAAGTCTTTGCGGTTCGAGATGGTCCACGGATGAAAGCGCTCAAACTTCATGCCGGCGAGGATGGGGGCACGCTCTGTCTCCGGCATGAAAGCGAGCATCACCTTGCCTGGCCCGCTTGTGTGCAGGGGAAAGCGGGTGCCGCGTTCCACGTAAAACTTGATCAGCGCGCGCCCGATGACGCGCTCCAGGACGATGCCCTCGAACCCGCTGATGATGCCGAGGTGGGCCGCCTCCCCGGTCTGTTCGCTGAGCCACCGCATCGGCGGCAGGGCCGCCTCCGTCAGGGGCACGTCATCGACCACCGGCTGGCACAGCGCCAGAAGTTGCCCTCCGACGCTGAAGCGCTTCTCCGCGTCCCGCACCACGTATCCGTGGACCAATAGGGATTGCGTGACGCGGTAGACGAAGTTCACCGTCAACCCGAGCCGCTCCGCGATCTCCGAAATCGTCAATCCAGCGGAAGCACCGCTGAGACAGCGCAGGACGGCAAGGGCACGATCGAGGCTGGGGGTGCTGAATCCGGAGTCCTTGACCGGTGAGGAGTCTTGATGGGCCATGTTTCTATAGTTGCATACCGTTGCAAATGTAGAAACTCAAGCGCAAAATTCGGTCAGGCCGGGCCGGAACCACGCCCAAAACACTCCCCCGGGTCGAGTAGCTGGATGACGTGCCGGACCTCGTAGGGCCGTTTCACCAATCCGCTTTTGCCCGCGCTGTTCCATTGCATCATGCAAACGTGGTTGGAGGTGGCGAGGACCACGGGGGCTCCCTCCGCTTCGTTGAGGAAGGCGGCCTTCCCGGCGAGGATGGCCCGGGCGTTCTCCGGCTTTTGGAGGTTGTAAACCCCGCCGGAACCGCAGCAGTCCCTGGCGTTGGGCGCGAGCTCCCACCGGTAACCGGTGGCATCGAGCACGGCCGCCGGAATGCCCGGGCTTTTTTGCCCGTGGACCAGATGACAGGGTAAATCGACATAGACCCGGGTGGCGTCGGTCGGTTCGCGTTGGCGTCGCACCGGACCGAGGTCACCAAGGAAGGCGAGGACGTCCCTGACCGGTCGGTCCGGGGCGAGACTTTTTCCCAAGGCGTAGCCGCAGCCCGAGGAATTGCACACGATGGCGTCCACCTCGACGGATCCGAAGGCCTTGCGGTTCCGCGCCCCGAGTGCGGCGGCGTCCCCGAGGCCGGTGTGTTCCTGAAAGGCGCCGCAGCAGCCCTGGTGCTCCGGGATGACGACCCGGACATTGTTTTCGATGAGGACGCGGATGGTGGCGAAATTGATCTCCCGGAACATCGCTTCCATGAGGCAACCGGTGAGTAGGGCGACCCTCGGGCCTGTCGGGTTCCGGAGGCGCATCAGTTCGGCAGCATAGGCCGCGCTGCTCTGGAGGAGCGGTGGCCGGCCGGGAAAGAGCAAAGGGGGCCAGGCGAGACCGCACCGGCGCAGCAACCGGGCCGGGAGGAGGGCGAGGTTGAACCAGAAAGGGGCGGTCACGAGGGCTGCGGCGAGACGCAGGACCGGTCCGGGGTGGGAACGGCCCGTGGTCACGTGATCATGGCGGATGCGCTCGAAGATCTGGCCATAAGGTACCGTGGCCGGGCAGGCGGTTTCGCAGGCGAGACAGCCGACACATTCCTCGGTGTAAAAATCCGTCCATTTGTCCCGGGGCAGACGTCCGGCGGCCTCCTCGCTCCACAAACGGAGGCGGCCGCGGGGGGAATTGTTTTCATCACCGGTGAGTTTGTAGGTCGGGCAGACGGCCAGACAAAAACCACAGTGGGTGCAGTTGGAAAAGTGTGAGGAGGGCGCTTCAGGATCCATGAAGGGCTTGTTCGAGGATGGAGATCCAGGAGGATTCGGTGAGGGAAGGGGGGATAGCCGGCAGGTGGTGGGAGTGCCAGTCCCCGCCCATTTCGTGAAGCTCGGCGGCGACGCCCAAGGCGAGGGCATGGGTGCGTTCGGGTAGGTCGGGGCCCGGCTGAAGGTGGACGTGGACCACTCCGTTGTAACAAAGCGCAAGGCTTCGTGAGACGCGCGGAGCCAGTTCCCCGGCCAGGGTGATGGCCCGGTCAGGAGTCGTCTTGAGCACGAGATCGGGGAGTCCGTCAGGCGCGTCCGGGCGGGGTTCGTTCGAAGTGAGGGTGACTCCGGCCGTCCCGGCGGCAATGGCGGCGAGTCGTTCGGTAAAAAGGGGCGCCTCGTGAGGCATGCAATGAACGACCACCCTGAGACAGCACCCGGACGTGTCGTGGATTAAGTCAACGGAGTCCCACCAGTGCATCCATCCATTCCCGAGGAGCTGGGGAATGCAGGCGGTCAGCCGGTCCGGTGGTCCGTGAAAGCGGGTCGTCAGGGTGAAGCCGCAATCGGGGCGGAGGCGGATCACATAATCGACCGGCTCTCCGTATCGCGTCCCGCTGTGGAGGACAAACCGGAGCCAATCGTAACCCGTGGTGGTCTTGACCACCCTTTCGCCGATTCTGACCACCTGGCCCGACGGCAGGCGCCAGTTCATCCCGGGGATGTTGTCGCAAAAGGGCCCGAACCGGCAGGAAGCGGGGGCGAACGTGCTCGCGGCCATCTGATCCCGCAGGGGTTTGGCGGGATCGAGGAAAAGGGGGAACCGCAGCGCGTGAGGTTGCAGCAGAGCTTCAAGATCCGCGGCAGTCGCGGTGGCGGGAAGGCAAACCGTGCCATCCACTTCATCGAGAAAATGAGTGAAGAGACGTTCGGCTGGAAGGGGGGGGAAAGAGTTCATGAGCCAAAGCGCCGGTCGTCGAAGACCTTCAACGGGTTCATCTGGTGCGTGGGATTGAAAGCGGCCGGCACCGCCAGCTGCAGGCGCATCGAATCCGGCCCAAAGACAAGCGGCATGTAGCCGGACTTGTCGTTGCCGATGCCATGCTCTCCACTCAGCGTGCCGCCCACCGCGATGACCCGCTCCATCAAATGTTTGCTGATCCGCTCCACCTTTTCCAGTTCACCGGGGACCCGGGAATCGAAGAGGAAATTGGGGTGCAGGTTGCCATCCCCGGCGTGAAACACATTGACGACCCGGATCCCGGCGGCGTCCGCCTCGTCGTAGACCAAGCGAAGGACCTCCGCCAAGGCGCGCTTGGGGATGACCGCGTCCTGCACCACGTAGCTCGGACTCAGTTGACCGAGCAGCCCGCCGGCCGCTTTGCGCGCCTTCCAGAGTTTCTGGCGGATGAGTGCCTCTTCACTGAAGGTGACATCCGTCGATCCCGCCCGGCGGAGCAGTTCCGCCACATGAGGGACGCGCCCGTCCACCAACGGTGCCGGACCGTCGATTTCCACGAGTAGGAGAAACGAGCCCTCCGGCAATCCGCAAGCCATCTGGCTGCTCTCGACCATGGCCACCCCGCGTGGATCGAGCATCTCGATGGCGGCCGGATACGAGGGGTCCGCCACCAGCGCATGGATCGCCGCTTCGGTTGTTGTCAGGTCGGGATAGGTGGCGCGAAACGTCCAGACCTTCTCGGGAAGGGGCAAAAGACGGAGCCAGAACCGGGTGAACGCTGCCAGAGTGCCCTCGGACCCGATCATGAAACGCTTCCAATCCTCCCGCCAGGGACCGCGCCCGCCCGCCGGACCGCCGAAACGGTGGACGCTGCCGTCCAGAAGGACCGCTTCGACCCCCAGAACGTAATTACTGGTCACGCCATATCGGAAGCAATGGGCGCCTCCCGCGTTGGAAGCCACGTTTCCCCCCAGCGTGCAGACCGGTCCGCTCGATGGATCCGGCGGGTAAAAGACGCCGTGCGGTTTGAGGATGGCGTCGAGATCGTTCAAGGTCACCCCGGACTCGACCTCGCACCAGAAGCCGTGGGCGTTGATCACGGGGACGGCTTTCAGGGCGGAGGTGTGGACAATGACGCCTCCCTGCGCGGCCACCGGTCCGCCGGACAGGGAAGTTCCCGCCCCGCGCATCACCAGGGGCACGGCGAGACGCTTGGCTCCCCGCATGAAGGCCGCCAACTCGGCGGCGTCCGCGGGAAGCACCACGGCGTCCGGACGGTAATTCTTGTATCCCAACCCGTCCGCCCCGTAGGCCGCCAACTGGGCGGGTGAAGTGAGAACCCGGCCACGGGGCAGCAGGGCGCGAAGTCTGACGTCAAGATCGTTCAAGTCTGGTGGTATGAGGTCATACCAGTAACGTCAAGGAGCCGGGATTTCTATCATCGGGATCGGAAAAGGAACGATCGGATCAGTTGCCGGTATACTTCTGCGGTGCGCTCCGCCATTCGCGTGGCACTGGCGGCTTCCCGGATGAAGTCGGGTCCGAGGGCACCCATGGCCGCGCCCCGGTCCGGAGAGCTCAGCACCTCCCACCATGCCTCCGCGAGCGCCTCGGGATCATGGGCCGGGACGAGTCTGGCCGCGGGACAAGCCGAAAGCAGCTCGGGGAAGGCGCCATGAGCCGGTTGGATCACCGGGACCCCGGCAGCCAGCGCTTCTAACACATAGAGGCCCTTCGGCTCGAAAAAATCCGCCGGAACCGAGAACAGATCGATCCCGCGGAAAAACGCGCTTTTCCCGGCGCGGTCCGGGCTCCCGTGATGGAAGAAACGCCCCTCCAGTCCGCCGTCGGCAAGGCGCTGGATCTGGGCCTCCACGAAGGGGCGGTCCCGGGCACCGAGCCAACCCCCGAAATGAAAGGTCGTCCGCTCCATCCCGGGTTTCCGTGCGAGACGGAGAAAAGCGTCCACGGCGTGGTGAAATCCTTTTTCCGGCGAGAGCCGCGCGAAAAATCCAAGCGCGGGTGCCCGATCGGTGCCCGTGTCCCGGGGCGCGGGCGGGGCGGCGTCGATGCCCAAAGGGACAAGATGGAAGCGATCGCGAGGCACCTCGAGCAGGGCGGCCATGAGATCCGCGTAAGCGTGGCTGAAGGTGAGAAAACCATCCGCTTGGGCGGCCAGTTCCCGCATCCTGGCGATGACCGCGGATTTCCACGGCTCTGTCAATTGGCCGAGGAAGAGATCGTCCCCCTGCAAGGTGACCAGGATCGGCACGTCCGGAAGTCGGCGCCGCAGCAGGGGGATCGAGCCACCGATCAGCAGGTTGGTCAAATTGAGCAGGGAGGGTTGGCTCTCTTTCACCAGCCAGTCGACGAATCTGGCGTGTTCCTTGCGCAGGAGGCCATGCTCCCCGCTCAGGGTGGCGAGGGTCATCTCCCCGAGTTGCCGGGCATCGACCGGGATCGAGGCGTTCGCGGTGGCCCGGCGGATCAGGGAGGGGGAGTCGAGCCACCGGAAGACCCAGCCCGGCAAGTGAGCGAGAAGAGGAAAGGTTTGCAGCAGGTAGAGGTTGATCCCGCCGAAGAAGACACGATCCGCGCTGACGTCCTCCTCGTCGGTCCGGATCGGGGTGTAGGCGGGGACCAGCTCGATGTTCCATCCCCGGGCAGCGAGGTGACGGACCAGGGTATTATCGCGCATGCAACTGCCGCAATACATCCCGGCGCCTCCGGCGGTTAGGAAGACGACTTTTGGCGAAGAGGGGTCCATGGTTTCAGTTTTCCGGAGAGGCGGCAGACCGCCCAGAGACTTACGAGGAACAAGCCGAGACCGATCCACCGCGTCCAGCGCTCCACAAAAACGAAGCCGCCATTGAAGAGCATGAAAAGAAAAAAGCCGTGGACTAGCCAGTGGACGCCGATCGAGCGGCGGCGATACCCCGTTTCGCCGACCCGCACCCAGCCCAGCAGGTCGACGAGCCACACGGCTCCATAGGCATAATTTATCCAGAGTCCCCAGGGAGCGCTCACGCCGGAAAGGCTCTCCGATTGGATCGCGATATCGGCGACCGCCCGTTCATGGCTCCAGTCGTAGGCGACGTCGAACGCGAGAAGCATGTGCGCGAAGTAACTTAAGCAACCCGCCGTCCAGATCCGGCGGGGCAGGGGCGAGACCGCTTTCTCCAAGGCAAGCGCGGTCACGGCGGAAGCGTAGCAACCCAGCGCCGTCCAGGAGGAAGCGATCAGGAGGGCGGCCTTGAGGACCTCGTGAACATGGGAACCCGCGAAGGGCATGCGACCATCACCAAGCCCGGGATCGGTTGGCTTTCAAGTTTCCCGGTGAGACCTTGAAACCCGGCGGGTTTGGATTGATCCAACAAAATCCTCGTCGTCCGGGCGCTCCGGGTGCATGTTGCGTCATGATCGGCCGCCTCACGGCCCTCTTCGTTGTGGTTCCCTTGCTCGAGACCTACTTGTTCCTCCAAGTCGGGGCTTGGATGGGGCCGCTGCCCGCCTTGGTGTTCATCATCACATCCGGGGTTCTCGGGGCCTGGCTGATCCGGCTCCAAGGTCTTTCCGTCATCAAGCGCTTCCGCTCCACGCTCGCGCAGGGCCGGATCCCACAACATGAAGCAGTCGAGGGGGTGTTGATTCTGGTCGCGGGCATTCTGCTGGTGACCCCCGGGTTCCTCACGGATGCCACCGGTTACCTCCTGCTCATCCCCCCGTTGCGCGGATGGGTCGGTCAGGCGCTGCGCGAGGTCCTCGTCAAGCGATGGAAAGGAAGCGTCGCGGAACCGGTGAAAAAAACCAGCCGTCGGCCCGCCTCCCGGGGAGGCCCGGTGATCGACGCGGAGATTCTCGAGAAGTGAGGGCACCGGGCGCGATGCCTGCTTGCGCCCTTGCGCCGAACCGTCATAATGGCGTCATGCAATTTTTGCGGATGAGGATTGGATGGCTGCTGGCGGTGTTTCTGCTGGGCACGACGCAGGGCCAGGACGAGGCCTACAAAAAAGGTCCGGACTCCACCCGCAAACCCGGCATTCCCCAGGGGGCGGTGACCAAGGCCAAGTGGACAGAGAGCAAGGTCTTTCCCGGGACAGTGCGGGATTACTGGGTCTATGTGCCGAAGCAGTATGACGGCAAGGAACCGGCCGCCCTTTTCGTGGCCCAGGATGGCGGCGGGTTTGTCTCCGAGGAGGGCTCCTTCAACGCTCCGGCGGTTTTCGACAATCTGATTCACGAGGGGGCGATGCCGGTGACGATCGGTGTGTTTGTCAACCCGGGCAGCATTCCGCCGGTCGAGGAGACGAGCAAGGCGCGCAGCAACCGCAGCTACGAATATGACAGTCTGGGCGACCTCTACGCCAGATTCCTCCTTGAGGAGCTGCTTCCGGAGATCGGCAAGACCCACAAGATCAGCGAGGATCCGCGGAACCGGGTGATCTGCGGCAACAGCTCGGGTGGGATCTGCGCGTTCACGGTAGCCTGGGAGCGGCCGGAGGCCTTCGGAAAGGTCATCAGTCACATCGGCAGCTTCACCAACATCCGGGGCGGACACATCTACCCCGCGCTGATCCGCAAGGGCGAGAAGAAACCGATTCGCGTCTTCCTCCAGGATGGAGCCAACGATCTGGACAACCTGCATGGGAACTGGCCGCTCGCCAATCAGCAAATGGCGGCGGCCTTGAAGTTTGCCGGTTACGACTTCCAGTTCGTCTACGGTGAGGGAAAACACAGCGCGCGACACGGCGGCGCAATTTTTCCGGAGACGATGCGTTGGATTTTCCGGGACTGGAAGGAGGCGAAATGAGGCGTTGGTTTTGGATCTGTTGGTTGGCCGGGACGTTGGGAGCGCAGGATATGCCGCTCTCTCAGGTGCTCGTCGAGGGGGAATCATGGCAACTGATGGCCGAGGGCTACGGATTCACCGATGCCTGTGCCGCCGATGCCGAGGGAAACTTTTATTTCACCGACGTCAAAAACGGCACCGGGATTTTCAAGATGACCCCCGAAGGCCAGGTATCGGTTTGGCGGGATGGGTTGCCCGGTGTGAGCGGCTTGCAGTTCGGCCCGGATCGCAAATTGTATGCCTGTCAGGGCAAGCAGGAGCGGCTCATCCGGATCGTGCCGGGTTCCGGTGAAGTTGAGGTTCTCGTCACGGGCGTTCGCCCCAATGATCTCGTGGTCAATGCGTTCGGTTCCGTCTATTTCACGGAGACCAAAACGCGCCAGATCCATCACGTCGCTCCCGACGGAACGCACCGGGTCGCTCATCAGGGAGATGTAATCAGGCCCAACGGAATCGCGCTCTCGCCTGACCAAGGCACCCTGATTGTGTCCGATCATGGTGGCAAGCATGTCTGGGCGTTCCGGGTGGAAAAGGACGGAGCCCTTTCCTACCCCCAGCCTTACATGACTGTCGTGACCCCGGCTGGGACAGAGGAGAGCAAGGGCGATGGTTCCACCACCGATGCTTACGGCCGGTATTATGTCACGAGTGAGGTCGGCCTGCAGATGTTCGATCCCACGGGAAGGCTTGGCGGCGTCATCGCCTCGCCAGCCCCGAAAGCGGTGAGCGTCGAGTTCGCGGGGCCCGGTCTCGAGTGGCTCTACCTCGCCGCGGATGGAAAAATTTTCCGTCGCCACACAGCATCGCGCGGCATCTTGTTCCAGGCGCCTCCAGCGCCAGCGCTGTCGCCGGTCGCCACTCCGCGATGACTCGGCTCGCCAGCCTGCTTGCCTGCGTTCTCGTCTGCTCCGGTCAGGGCCGCGCGGATCCTCCACCGAACGTCATTCTGGTCCTTCTCGATGACCTCGGTTATGGCGATTTGCCCTGTTATAATCCAAAGACGGGGAACGATACCCCGAACATCGATCGGCTCGCTGCCGAGGGGATGCGGTTTACCAATTTTTATGTCAGTTCCTCGGTTTGCTCCCCCTCCAGAGCGGCGCTCCTCACCGGATGTTATCACCGGAGAATCGGCATCGGGCATGTGCTCTGGCCGGTATCCGTTGCCGGGCTGAATCCGGCGGAGATCACCATTGCAGAAGTCCTGCGGGACCGGGGTTATGCGACCGCGTATGTCGGCAAGTGGCACGTCGGTGATCAGGTGGATTTTCTGCCGACCCGGCAGGGCTTCGATACCTATTTCGGGTTACCTTATTCCCACGATATGCAAAGCCTGCTCCGGGTTCGCAAAACCGAGGAGTCCGTGCTGCCGGTGAAGATTCGCGCCTTGCCTCTCTATCGCGACGAAAAACCGATCGCCCTCGTGACCAATGTAAGGGATTTGACCGGGCGCTATCGGAACGAAGCCCTTGCGTTCATTGCTCGGCACGGAGAAGCCAAGCGTCCATTCTTCCTTTTTCTCGCGCACAATGCCGTGCATTTTCCCATGCAACCCTCCCGGGAATACCGCAACGAGAGTAAGAACGGTCCTCTCGGCGATTGGCTCGAGGAGGTCGATGATGGGCTGGGCGCCCTCCTCGATCTGGTGGGGAAATTGGGGATCGACCAGCAGACCCTGATTCTTCTTCTCTCCGACAACGGACCGGCCGGGCGGACTCGCGGAGACACCGGGAACCTGCGCGGCGGAAAACATTCGACGTGGGATGGAGGGCTCAAGGTTCCGTTTCTGGCCCGCTGGCCCGGTAAGATTCCGGCCGGGAAAGTGAGCGCGGGTTTGACGGCATCGATGGACCTTCTGCCCACGATTGCGAAAATCGCCGGCGCGACGCCGGACATGACCCGCATCGACGGGCTCGATTTCTCCGGCCTGCTCCTCGGAAAGACGGAAGTGTCCCCGAGAAAAGATTTTTTCTATTACCATGGCAACCGTCTGGCTGCGGTTCGGAATGAGCGTTGGAAGCTCCATCTGCGCGGACCCGAGGGGGAACCCCGTATGTTGTTCGATCTTGCCGCTGACCCGGGCGAGACCAAGGACCTCGCGGACCAGCAGCCCGGGATCACGGCTCGGCTCTCCGTTCTCGCCGAGGATGCGGCGCGGCGTTTGGGCAACGGGACCCAGACCGGCTCTGGGGAACGGGCGGCGGGCCGGGTCAGCCGTTTGGATCCGATTGTACGCGCCTTGCCGGTTTTGGGGCTCGGGAACAAAGAGACATCGGTCCCGGAGTCTGCCAAAGTCGAACCCATTCCCGGCAATGCGCCTCCCAGCACCCAGAGCGAGGTGCCTTGAATTCCGGCGTTGCCCGCTCCACTGATTCCATGACCCAGTCCCCTGTGAACCCCGGCTCCGGCATCCCGCCGAAGGAAAATCAATGGCTCAATCTGCTTTGCAACGTGGTCTTGCCGACGTTGATCCTCATGAAGCTGAGCGAGGAAGGTCGTCTGGGTCCGATGTGGGCCTTGATCCTCGGATGCGCCCTTCCCATCGGCTATGGAATTTACGATTATGCGGTCCGGAAGGTCTTCAATCTGCTCTCGGTCCTTGGGCTGTTGGCGGTTCTGCTCAAAGGGGTCTTCGGTCTGCTCAAAAGCTCCGCTCTCGTGTTTGCCTGCTCGGAAACGGCGCTGCCGCTGTTGTTCGGCATGGCCGTGCTTTTCACGACCCGGGGGAAGGAGCCCTTGGTTCAGCGCTTTCTTCTCAGCCCCCAATTGCTGGATGTCGATCGGATTCATCGCCACCTCGCTCTTCGCGGTAACGAACCCCGGCTCCGCCCCCTGATGGTGACCACCTCGTTCGCTTACGCCGGGACGATGTTCCTCAGCGCGTTGCTCAACTTCGTGCTCGCGCGCACCGTGCTCGTGGCGGAGCCGGGCACACCGGAGTTCATGAAGCAGTTGGGGCAACTGAACGCCATGCAGTATCCGGTGATCGCGCTTCCCCTGACCGTTCTGACCGTGATCCTGCTCGCCTGGGTCGCCAAGCGCCTCAGCGTGCTCACCGGCCTGCCGACGGAGAGTTTGCTTGCCGGCGCGCAAGCCGCGGAGTCCCAGCCCACCCCCGAATGACGGCCTGTGGATTGGGCGCGTTCGGTCAGCTCAGTCCTTTCCCTTCTCATTCCCCGGACGGAGTGTCAGGGGCGACGAGGATCTGGAGTGCCCTGGCGATGTGCTCCCAGCCTTCCCGGTTGTTCGGAACGTCCGCGAACGTCTGCGGCGGCTGAATTTGCAGACGGATGGCCCCAGGCCGGGGGCGGGGCGCACTGGAGGGCCAGGACTCGAAACAGCCTGTCAGGGTGCATGGCACTACCGGGACGGATGACCCCGCAACGAGCATTCCGATGCCGGGCTTGAAAGCCTGGAGTTCTCCGGTGCGGCTCCTGGTGCCTTCGGGGAAGACGATGAAACCGCAGGTGCCGCGTTCAAGCCGCTCCCGAAGATTGGCCAGCGCGTGGCGGGTCGCTTTACCGCGCCAGACAGGGAGTGCGTTGACCAGTTGGGCGGCGGCGAGCCGCTTGCCTACGGTGTCGAAAAAATAATCTCCAGCGGCCAAGGCGAACACGCGGGCGGCGAGATGCTCGGGAAAAATCGACTCCAGCACCATGACGTCGAGATGGCTGGTATGATTCGCCACCAGCACAAACGGCGTTTCCCGGGGGAGGTGATTCGCGCCGGTCAGGGTGAGCGGATGGCGCGCGCGGAGGTAAAGGCGGATCAGTTGGCGCCAGACCCAGTTTCCCGATCCGCCGGTGAGCCCGGTTTCGCGCAGTTCGCTGGCGGGGCGTTGGTGCCAGGGAACCTTGAGGTCCGCCGCCGACTCGTAGTGCCAGTTCTCCGGATCACTCATGGCATCACGCCCAAGCCGGTCAGCCACCGCTCCGGCTCCGATCCGCCGATACCGTGGAAATAGTTGACATAATGATAGTAGGCGGGGCCGGCCAGAAGGAGGCTGTCGAATCGGTCGAGCAGGCCTCCATGTCCCGGTATGACGTGGCCGGTATCCTTGACCCCGATATCGCGCTTCACGGAGGACATCACAAGGTCGCCAAGCTGCCCCGACACGCTCAGCATTAGCCCGAGCGTGAGGAGGGAAAAAGGTGAGGCCAGCGGCCCCGGAAAAACGGAGGGACCGAGAGCGACAACAAGCAGGCTGGTGGCGGCCACGGCACCGATCGATCCCGCCCACGTTTTGCCGGGGCTGGTGTTGGGGCATAGTTTGCGCTTGCCAAAGAGATTCCCAAAGACATAGCCGAAGACATCGTTCAGCTCTACCGCCAGAAAAAAGAACAAGAGAAGGGAACGATAATCCGGACCATTCCCCAAACAGGCGACATGGCCGAAGCTGACGCCGAAGAAGAGGAATGAGACAACGCCGAGCGCGACGCGTTGCAGATAGCCTTTGGGTTGATCAACAAAGAGGCCGCCGGCCGCGATCAGCACCATGCCGAGAACTTGGGAGGCGGCAAAGAGACCGGACCACTTGTCCAACACGGCGAAGTAGACCAAGGCCATCGCTCCCACGGTCCAGAGGCTGACGCGGAAATTGCGAAACTGTCCGGTGAGTCGGGCGAATTCGCGGTAGCAAAACAGACTGAGGACGAACAGCCCCAGGATGACCCAAAATGCGCCGAGCAGGACCGGGACGAGCAGCACAGGGATCATCACCCCCCAGGAATGCAGCCGGAGGACCAATTCCCGGTGCTGCGCTCCGCTCGTTCTCCCGGCGGCATGAAGGGCAAAGGTGGCGGCATAGGCGATCCCCAACAACGTCAGAATGCCCACGACGAACCGGCCGACGAACGGATCCGCAAAGGCCCCGCGGGGGTCGAATAGTCGGGTCAGGGCGGCTGGGTTCATCGCGAGAGAAAGCGGGCGCCAGCCTCCAACCGGCGCCAGGCGGTGATCGCCGAACCGATCGCAATGATGCCAAGGGCGGGGCGGCACACAAGATGATGCCACCCGGCGGCGGCCACCACGGCGGCGATGATGACCACCGTCATGCGATGCGGCTTGGCCATCGGTCCGCGAAAATCCTGCGGCGCTCCGGAAACGGCGACCTGGGCCCGCACGTAAGCGGTAAGCACGGCGAGCAACGCGGCGGCCCATCCATAGACCGGGTCGGATCCGGACGCATAGCCCAAGCCGAGGATTGTGGCCACGTCGGAGACCCGGTCCGGCACCTCATTGTAGAGCGAGCCAACGGGGGAACAAATGCCGCGGCGCTCCGCCACCATGCCATCGAGCATGTTCGCCATCAGCCGCAAACCCACGAACGCGGCGCCGCCGAGCCAAGCAACGGGAACAAGCAACCCGTCCGCATGGTTCGTCCCGCCAAACGCCAAGCCCGCTGAGATCCCGGCGATCATTCCCCAAACCGAGATGACGTTTGCCGAGGCCCCCCGCGACGCCAACGCCTCCGCGAGCCGAATGGACCAGCGTGCTTGACGGGCGGCGATGGGACGTCGATCCATGGCGTTAGGATGTTTCCTTACCAGCACACAAGGGAGCCTGCAACGGAAAAGGGAGGACGCAGGGGAATATTCCTCATCGCGTGCGGGTCAGGCCCGGGGCTGCGGAGCATTAGCGCCCTCGAGCAGGAGGTGGATCCGGCGGCCCGGGGGGCTGAACCAGGCTCCAAGTGTCTCCCTCAGGCGCAGGGCCCGCTGGTGCCGGTAGTCCTCAGCGAGGTCAGGTTGGGAACCGATCAGCCCGGGATCAAACCGCACCAGCCCTCCTGAAACCAGGGCGCGCTTCAGGGAGCGCGTCGTCACGGACTTGTCAAAACGCTCCCGCGCCAATTCGAACCCAGCCTGCCCGAAGCGTCGGCAAAGGCTCTCGTCGTTGAGCAACGTTTCGAGGCAATGCGCAAAGTCTTCCGGACGGCGTTCCCCGGTGAGAAGACCGGTCTTCCCTTCCAAAATCATCTCGGGAATCCCCGCCAACCGCGTCGATACGCAGGGAATGCCGACGGCCATCGCCTCCATGATCACCGTCGGCAGATTGTCCATGCCCCCGTCCGCTTCCGTCACGCAAGCGAGGGCGAAGACGTGCGCCTGGTGGGCGAGGTGGTCGATGATGAAATCCTGATTCTGTTCCCCCTCCAGAAACACAAGGTTCTCCAACCGAAGGTCCCTGATCAAGTTGCGGAGCGCCTCCTCGAGCGGACCGCCCCCCACGATATGGCAGGTGAAGGACACGTTCCGATCCCGGAGGACGGCGCAGGCCCGGATCAAGTCGTCATAGCCTTTTTTCTCGATCAACCGGCCCACCGAATAAATCCGCCGGGAACCGATGCCACCGGGTTGCCCGGCATTGGCCCCGATCCATTTTTCGAGATCCAATCCATTGTAAACCCGCCGGAGCTTGGGCGCCGCGACCGGGAATTCCCGGCTCAAGCGTTGCACGGTGTAGTCACTCACCGTGATGATTCGGGAAGCGTCCCGCATCAACAAATCCAGCGGGACCGGAGTGTCCACCTCGCCACAGAAGACATCGTTGGCGTGCGCCGTGAAACTGTAGGTGAGACCGGAAAACTGCCTCAGCCACCACATCGTCCGAGCGGCCAGACCGGCGAAGTGCCCGTGGGCATGCCGGAGGTAAGGGGCCCGGCGCTGGATCTCCCCCTGAATCCAGATCGCCTCGTAAACCCGCATCTTGTCGTGCGCCTTGCCCCAGTGGCGCAGGGCGGTCCTTGCAGGTTTCGGCAGAAGACCGCTTTCCCGCAAAGCGGTGGCATGCGCCTTGAGCCCCTCCTCATCCGGCAAAAAAATGACCCGCTCTTTCAAAGACTCAGGGTAAGACTGGGCCGGCTCATCCCGCGGATCCCGCACGCTGAAAATCAAAGGGCGGACTCCCTGCCGCTCCAATTCCAGAATCTCCCGCGCACAGAATGTCTGGGTAAAAGTCGGAAACCGCTGAAAGACATACGCGAGATGGAACGGTTTGCCGGGATCGGGCATGGGGGCAAATGGATGGGTTGCTGCGGCCTTCATCTCTTCACGAAAGAAGCCGATCCCGAAAGTCTTTTCTGTGCCGCCCGGAAGCAGTGGGTTGGGGGTTGATTGTTGTTAATTCTTTTGAACAGTGCTGGACGAATGGAAAAGGCGCGATAAACTCCAACCCCTATGAGTCGATTCCGTTTGCCCAGTCTGATCTTTTCAGGATTTCTGGCCGCCGTTGTTTCCCGGGAAGCGGCAGCGGGCGGGATTCCCGAGGATTATCGGTTCCAGTTTGAGGTGCTCGCGGAGAATCTCCCTCAACCCATGACGATGCAAGAGGCTTCGGATGGTCGCATCTTCTTCATTGAAATCGGAGGGAAGGTAAAGGTTTGGAGTCCAGCTTCCCGAATCGTCACGGAAATCGGGAGCCTCCAAGTGACCACCGCTCAGGAGAACGGGCTTCTCGGGATGGCGCTGGATCCGGACTTCGCGAAGAACCAATGGATCTATTTCCTTCATTCCCCTCCGGACTTCGAAGGGCAGTTCATCAGTCGGTTCACGCTGCGGGACGGCGTCCTCGATGCAACCAGCCGCAAGGATTTGCTGAGTTGGCCGGAGCAAAGGGAGCAGTGCTGTCACCATGCCGGGACCCTTCGTTTCGGCCCGGACGGGTGCCTTTACGCCTCCACCGGGGACAACACCAATCCCTTCAACGATTCAGAGGGCTATGCGCCGGTGGACGAGCGCCCGGGTCGCGGTCCGTGGGACGCGCAAAAGTCGTCGGCGAATACGAACGACCTGCGGGGCAAGATTCTCCGGATCAAGCCGACCCCGGACGGAGGCTACGTCATCCCCGAGGGCAATCTTTTTCCTCCCGGGACGCCGAAAACCCGTCCTGAGATTTATGCGATGGGCTTCCGCAACCCTTGGCGTTTCAACATCGATCCAGCGAGCGGCTTTGTTTACGTGGGCGACGTGGGGCCTGACGCCGGCGGGGACAAGGCTGAACGGGGACCGAGGGGTTTCGATACCGTCAACCAGCTTCGCAAGGCGGGAAATTACGGTTGGCCCTATTCGCGCGGAAACCGGGTTTACATCGATTACGATTTCACCGCCAAGGCGCCCGGGCCTCTCTACGATGCGACCAAGCCGGTGAACCGCAGTCCGAACAACTCCGGTTTGAGCGAGTTGCCGCCGGTTCAGGCACCGCTGGTTTACTACCCTGCCGGGGAATCGTCGGAGTTCCCGTTGCTGGGCAAGGGCGGTCGGACCGCCTGCGGTGGCCCGGTCTTTCATTATGCCAAATCGAACGAGGAGACCGGTGGGCTGCCGGAATATTTCGACGGTTGCCTCCTGTTTTATGACTGGCAACGTCCGTTTATCCATTGGGCTCGCCTTGATGGCGACGGGAGGCTGCAGGAGATCCTTCCCTTTATCGGGTCGGCCCGGGTGTCCCAGGGGGATGATGATGGGAGCGGAAAGTTCCAGATCAAGCGCCCGGTTGATCTCATGTTCGGTCGCGACGGATGTCTTTACTTCCTCGATTATGGCGAGACTTGGGGGGCGAACCCGGATTCCCGGCTCGTTCGCGTAAGTTACCGGCGCGGGAATCTGCCTCCCATCGCCAAAGCTTCGGTGGCTCCCGTATCGGGTCGGGAACCGCTCCGGCTGACGCTGTCCGCCGCTGGATCCAAAGACCATGAAGGGGATGCCATCTCCTATTCGTGGCGAATCGGGGACACGATCGTCTCGACCGAGCCTGAGGCCAACCTGACCCTCGCCGATCCCGGGGATTTCCGTCTCGAATTGACAGTGCGTGATGCCCGGGGCGGAGTCGGAACCGCGACGGTTCCGGTCACTGTGGGGAATTCTGTTCCTGAGGTGAAATTCCTCGCTCCCCGGGATGGCGATTTCTTCACTCCGGGAAAACCCGTTCCCTACAAACTGGAGGTGACCGACGCGGAGGAGGGGACCTCGGTGGGGAGGGAGGCGGAGTTCTCCATCCGGACACTGGTGAGTTCTGCTTGGGCCAGTGCCGACGGAAAACTCAGCGATGTCGATCCCGGGCTTTCCCGAATGAAGCAGTCGGATTGTTTCAACTGCCACGCGATCGATCAGAAAGTGGTTGGACCACCTCTGGTCGAGATCGCCCGCAAATACCACAAGCAGCCCGGGGCGCTTGAGGTCTCCGTGGACCGGGTGATCAAGGGTTCCGCGAACGTTTGGGGGCCGATTCCGATGCTCCCTCACGCCCAGCACACGGCGGACGAGGTCCACATGATGGTGAAGTGGATCTACGGGCTCGCGGACGGTCAGGCGGCCCCCACCGTTTCAAGGGGCTTGGAAGGCACCATCACCGCTCCCCGTGACGGAAAGCTGGCCACCGGGATCATCGAGGCTACGTTCTCCGATCTCGGGAAATCACCCGCGGGTCCTCTCTCGGGCCGGGCCAAGGTGAGCCTGCGGAGCCGGCGAGTCGAGGCCGAAGGGGCCGATGAACTCCTCGGTCCCAAGAAGCAGGGCAAAGTGATCGGCTCGACCGCCCACGGTCATGCGATCCGGTTCCGTTCGGTTCCTCTTGGTAACACCCGTTCGCTCCAGATCATGGCCTCCTCAGGTGGGAGCGGTGGGACCATTGAAGTTCATGCCGCGTCCCAAGACGGTCCCCTCCTTGGTTCCGTGGTGGTTCCTCCGACCGGGGGATGGGACAAGTTCCAATCGTTCAATCTCCCGCTCGTCGCCAAGGGGGTGGAGCGTGCCGATGTCTGGTTGGTGCTCGTCAATCCGGGCAAGGGCGGTTTGATGAACCTCGATTGGGTGGAGTTCCAGGAATAAGGCGGGTTCGTTGACCAGCGCTGCCGGAGCCCGGGATTCCCAGCCGCCGGCCACCAATCTGAACCGTTCGCCACAGGCCCGGAGCGGCAGGGTTCCGCCGGGGCCGCGGGCAAACCGGCGCCCTTGGAGACGGGAAGGCCTTCCTCTTAGTCCTTCTTTTTTGGAAGGAGCCGGGAGAGGATCTTCTCCTTTTTAGGCTCGTCACCGTTGGGAACCGGGGCAGCTGGCGGAACACCGAGGAGGGTTCCGCCAGCCCGGGGTGTCTTGTTGAAAATCTCCTTCTTGCGTGCGGAAACCAGTCCCGCGAGCACCGCCTGAGCGATCTTTTGCTGGTAACCGGTGGTTTGCACCAGCAGCTCCTCATCCCGGTTCACAATCACCCCGCATTCCAAGAGCACGGAGGGAAGTCTTCCCGACTTGGCCACCACCAAATCGGTGAACTCATAGACCCCCGTCCGCTCGTCGATGAAGGGACGGTTCTCGCCCTGGATGGGTTCGTTATGGTGCGGGGTTGGCTTGAAACCTGCCTGGTGCATGGCCGCTCCGATCTCGATGGCCAGGGCCCGACTCTCGGCTGCACGGGGATTCTTGTTGGAGCAGAACACGGAATAGCCGCTGAACCGGTCGCAGTAGGGGCGCTTTTTGCCGCCGAATTCCCATTCCTTCATGTATTTGTCATTGGCGGAGTCATGGTGGATGGAAAGGAAGAGGTTGGCACCGGCGTCGAGTGCCGCTTGGGGGCGCTCGGGCAGGCCGGTCATCGTTCCCTTTTCATTGATCACCGTCACCGTGGCTCCGGCGGCGCGGAGGCTTCCGGCAATGACCCCGGCGGTGCTCTGGTTGAAAAAAAACTCGCCGCGACCGCGGGCGCTGAGGGCCCCCGGCTTGCTCAGGCTGTGGCCGATGTCGAGGGCGACGTGAAGACCGGTCAGCGGACCCGGGGCTGCCTCTGCCGAGGGCGGACGGCTAGTCAGCAGGAAGATCGTTAGCATCGGGGCGGCGATGCGGCAGGAGGAAAGCGAGGGGAGGAACATAGGGGTCATTCTGTCACATCGCCAAGAGGCGGGCAACTGCAACGAGTGACCGCTCAACCGAAATACTCGGGACGGTATTCAAAGTGCATCAGGTCAAAATGATACCATTTTCCGCCCCAGATGAATCCTTCGCTTTCGAAGGCGCTGACGATGGAGACGGGATAGGCCTTGCGCAGTTTCATTTCCTCAAGCGAGGCGCCCTTGCTCCATCTCCAGTAGGCGCCGAGGGAAGGATTCAAATCGATGCTGACCGCGAAGGAATGGGCGCTGAGCCGCGAGGTGCCCTCGATCGTGCGCCAGGCAAAGGTGCCACCCAAGGTCTCAACGTGAGGCTTGAGCTTCGGGTCCGCCTCGACGAGGGAGGCGATCTTGCGTCCCGCCCGGGCCAAGGCTTCGGCCGCACCGTTGCAACGGTTGAACGCGACCTTGTGGCCGCAGAAATCCACCGTCACCAGATGGGCCCGCACCGCATTCTGGGAATCCCCGTAGATGGCCCGGAAGAAGCCATCGAGACGGATCCGGCCGGGATCGAAATTGACGGGCCATTTGGTGCGGTTGAGGTCGAGCGGATACGGATCCGCGACGCATTCTGCGAGGTCTGGATTCTCCAATAATTCCTCGAAAGACTTGCCCGCCTTCCCGTCTTCGAAGGGAACCCGGGCCCGGGACTCGCCAATCGTGAGGAACTTGCGGAGCCCGTCAGGATCCGTCGTGAGATCATGGATAAGGTTCGGATAGCCCTTCCGCAACAAGGTCAGGGTGCGGGATTCCACCCCGTTGAGGGCGGAGGAAGCCGCGAAAATTCCGCTGGCGCCGACGGCCGAACCCGCGAGCGTGAGGGCATGCGCGAGAAAAGAGCGGCGGCTACTCATACCGACGGATGAGTTCCACATTGCTTCGTTCATAGGCGTTCATCTGTTCGAAGATGAGGTCTTGGTTGCGGGTGAGCCCTTGATAGGCGGACCCGAGGGATCGGGTGTAGCCCTGTCCCCGTGGCGAGGAAAAGATCAGCCCCCGGCGGGCGAAAATCTCGTTCCGGGCGATCCAACGATCCTCCGGACCCAGCGACTGAATCTCGGCGGGGGAAAGGTAGCGTGCGTCGGAGTCTGGAAAGATCCAGGGACTGAATACGATGGCCCTCTCCGGCGCCGGCATCGGTTGCGGCGATATCGGGGCGGTGGCGAGGAGATTCCCGGTCATCGCCTTGCCTGCTTCCTTCTCCTTCTCGAGATCTTCGAGCTTTTTCTTCATTTCCGCGAGCATCGCCTTGGTCTCGGCGTCCCTCGCTTCCCTTTCCAGTTCGAGTTGCTTGATGCGATCCATCGCGGCCGAGGAGGGAAGGGGAAGCGGGGTTGCCGGGGTTGCGGCCGTTTTTCCGATGAAGTCCGCGGCCTTGAGATCGTAGTTCCCCACACTGCCAGGGATATTGAGGAGCGGATCCTGCCCGGTCGATTGGTGGACCCGTTGGGCCACGTTGCGGAAGAGGGCCCCCATCTCGTAATGACCGGCGCTTGGGCCGCGCAGTTCCAAAAGCAGGGCGGCGGTGTAAGGCGAGTGGTCCTTGAGAACCGCGTCGCGGTCTGCGGCGGTGGTCCCGGCCGCCGTGGAAAAGGCCACCAGGGTGCCCTGCTGGTTGGCCACTTCCGCCAGTCCCTGTCCCCGGACGTTCCCGCCCGGCTGCACGGAACGGAATGGATTGTTCCGGCAGCAATCCAGAACCACCGCGTTCGGCAGCGAGCCAGCCTCGTTGATCGCGTCCATGATCTGATTCAGGGAGAGTGACTTGTATTTGACATCGTAAGCACGCTCGAACGCGGTCCCGACCGGCAAAAGGTAGTTCACCCCGTCGATCTGCACCCCATGGCCCGCGTAATAGAAGAGGCCCATGGTCTCGGGACCAAGGGAATCGAGGAAGCGCCCCAAAGCGGACTCCATCCCCTCACGATTGCCATCGATCACCTCGATCACCGTGCCGAAGTTCACCGCACGCAACTCGCGCGCCACGGCCTTGGCGTCATTGGCGGGGTTGTCGAGGCGGGCGTCGCCTTCGTAGGCCGAATTTCCGATGACCAAGGCAATCTGGTCCCGGGCGAGGGCGCGGGGGATCGCGAGGGTCAGGGAAAGGAGAAGAAAAAGACCGGCTCCCCGTTCGAGACCTCCCCGAAGCCGCGGGACGGGAAGGAGGGGGCAGGTGGGCAAAATCAGCGTTGGTGGGGCTTGGGGCATCGTTCGCATGCTCGGGCTACAGATACAATCGAAGGTTGGGTGTTGTCGATTGCAACCGATCCAAGAATCACGCCAAAAAACGATGCAGACTGGCCCCCGGTGGGCCGCGGAAGTGGATACTGAGCCGTCAAAGGGGCGCGACGCATTGCGTCTTCGATGACCGCCGGTCGGTTCCCCGGCACGATTGACTCTGCTTCCCGTGGTGGCTACCTTCATCAACTGGAAATCGTGTCCCCGTCCTGCCGGCACGAGTCTATCAAGAGCAACATCGGGCGCATGATCGAACTGTATTGCCGCAGGAAGAGGATCTTTTTCCAAACGGAAGGCTCCGCCACGTTGCGGCGCGCGGGAAGGCGCGGCGGCGATCCGGTTGAGTCTTACATCTTCACCAAGGGCAATGAAGCACCGGACTTGGTGATTGAAGCCGCCCTGAGCCGTGGAGGCATCGACAAGCTCGAATTCTAGCTCCCGCTCGGCATCCCGGAGGTCTGGATTTGGGAAGATGGCCGGCTCAAGGTCCATCTCCTCAAGGACGGGGCGCATGAGTCCGTGAATCGGAGCCGCTTGCTTCCGGGCATTGACTCGGCCGTGGTGGAGTGCTTGGCAGACTTCGACTACACATCCGAGGCGTTGGATGCCTTCGAGGCGGCGTTGGGGACCGGTGATTCGTGAAGCTCTTCGGCGGTCCCGAATCGGAACTGGTTCTGTGGCCCGGCACCCTACGATCTCCTCCGGCGGCTTGCGGCGGTTTCGCGGTCTTCCTCATCTCCGGGAGCCGGTCTCGTTGGTTGCGTCGATGATCTGATCCAAGGGGAGCGACTTATGGATCGATCCTGAGACCCGTCGGGCCCAAGTTCAAGTTACCCGAATCGAAGCGTTTCGGTTGTCGACTCGAACCGCCGCTCCATGGGTGAATTTGCCGAGTGGTGAACCCCGAAACCTCAAGGGGTGGAGTTCAAGAGTCCAGTTCATTTTGTGGATGAATCGATCGGGAAAACAGGATCATATCGTCGCATCATGATGCGTTGATATGATTGGTTGACCGCTTGGCCCGCAACGTTACATTGCCAAATGCCCGCACGTCCGAATTGCCGTCCTGAACTCGAAGCCGCCCTGCGCCAGCGCATTCTGGTGATCGACGGCGCCATGGGGACGACGATCCGGCAATACAAGGAGCGGGGCGTGCTCGATGAGGCCAGTGCGCGGGGGGAGCGCTTCCGCGACAACGAAAAGGACATTCTGAACAACGGGGACATCCTTTCGATCACGCGCCCCGACATCATCGAAGACATCCACCGGCGGTTTCTCGAGGCGGGGGCGGATATCATCGAGACGAACACGTTCTCGGCGACGAGCATCGCGCAGGCCGAATTTTTCCGAGAGGGGAAGAAAAACCCGGAATTTTTCCAGACGATCATCGAGGATCCGTTTCTCAACGACCTGGCGTGGGAGATCAACTTCGAGTCCGCCCGCCAGTGTCGCTCCCTTGCGGACGCTGCCGCCGACCGGACCGGACGGCGACGCTATGTGGCCGGAGCGATCGGGCCACTGACGGTATCCCTCTCCCAGTTTCCCGACCTGAACGATCTGGCCTTCCGCTATGTCACCTTCGATCAGGTGAAGCTGGCCTACCGGCATCAGATCCGCGCTTTGATCGCCGGGGGCGTGGATACCCTGCTCGTCGAGACGATCTTCGATTCCTTGAATGCCAAGGCGGCGTTGGTGGCGATCCGCGAGGTGTTCGACGAGGATCGGATCGAGCTGCCCGTGCAGATCAGTGCCGCGGTGGGTCCCGGGGGGGAAACGATGATTTCGGGGCAGGTCACCGAGGCCTTCCTCTATGCGATGCGGCATGTGCAGCCGCTGTCGATCGGTCTGAATTGTTCGCTCGGACCGGACAAGATGCGTCCCTTTCTCGCGGAGCTGGCGGCCAAGGCGGATTGTTTTGTTTCGGCCTATCCGAATGCCGGGATGCCAAACCCGCTTGCCCCCACCGGCTTCGATCTTCTGCCGCCGGATATGGCGGCTTATGCGGCGGATTTCGCAGGCAGCGGTTTTGTCAACCTGATGGGAGGATGTTGCGGCAACACGCCGGAGCATGTCGCCGCCATCGCCAGAGCGGTCGAGAATCTGCCGCCACGTGTGCGACCGGGCGACGACCATACAATGCGTCTGAGCGGATCGCAGCCGTATGTGCTGAGCACGGCGTCGAACTTCCTCATGATCGGCGAGCGCACGAACGTGGCGGGATCACCAAAGTTCGCCAAGCTGATCAAGGAGGGGAAGTTCGAAGAAGCGGTCTCCATTGCCCGGCAGCAGGTGGAGAGCGGCGCAAACGTGATCGACGTTTGTATGGACGAGGGGTTGATCGACGGGGTTCCCACGATGACGCGGTTCCTGACCATTCTGCAAACGGAGCCGGAGATCAACCGGGTGCCCATCATGGTCGATTCCTCGAAGTGGGAAATCATCGAGGCCGGTCTGAAATGTTTGCAGGGCAAGGGCATCGTGAATTCGATCTCGTTGAAAGAGGGTGAGGAAAAATTCAAGGAATACGGACGCAAGATCAAGCAATACGGGGCCGCCGTGGTGGTGATGGCCTTCGACGAGCGAGGGCAAGCCGCGACCTATGCCGACAAGATCCGGATCTGCGAGCGCGCTTACCGTCTGCTCGTTGATGAGGTGGATTTTCCGCCGGACGACATCATCTTCGATCCGAATATCCTCACCATTTTCACCGGGATCGAGGAACACAACAACTATGCAGTGGATTTCATCGAGGCCACGCGTTGGATCAAGGCGAACCTTCCTCACGCGAAGGTCAGCGGCGGGGTGAGCAACATCAGTTTCAGCTTCCGCGGCAATAACAAAGTCAGGGAAGCGATCCACAGTGTGTTCCTCTATCATGCTGTCAGAGCGGGGATGGACATGGGCATCGTGAACGCCGGTCTCCTGGAGGTTTATGAGGAAATTCCCCCTGAGTTATTGGTGAAGGTCGAGGACGGGGTGCTCAATCGGCGCGAGGACGCCACCGACCTCCTGGTGGCTTATGCGGAGCAGTTCAAAGGTGAGGCCGGGGCGGCGCGGAAGACGGAGGCGGATCTCGCATGGCGGGCGGCCGACGTCGAGAAGCGCTTGGAGGTGGCCTTGCTCAAAGGGAACACGGATTTCATCAACGAAGATACCGCCGAGGCCCTTGCCAAGCTGGGTCAACCCCTCCGCGTGATCGAGGGACCGCTGATGGACGGGATGAGTGTGGTGGGGGACCTGTTCGGGGCCGGCAAGATGTTTCTGCCGCAGGTCGTCAAGAGTGCGCGCGTCATGAAACAGAGCGTCGCGTTTCTCCAGCCCTTCATGGAGCAGGAGAAACTCGCCAACCCCTCAAAACGCAGCGCCGGAAAGATTCTTTTGGCCACGGTGAAAGGTGATGTTCATGACATCGGGAAGAACATTGTGGGGATTGTCCTCGCCTGCAACGGGTTCGAAGTGATCGATCTGGGCGTCATGGTTCCCTGCAACCAGATTCTGGAGAAGGCCAGAGAGGTGGGTGCGGATATCATCGGGCTGAGCGGACTGATCACACCTTCGCTCGATGAGATGGTCCACGTCGCCTCGGAGATGGAACGGCTCGGTTTCAAGCAACCGCTTCTCATCGGGGGGGCCACGACCAGCGCGGCCCACACGGCCATCAAGATCGCTCCCAGATATAGCGGGACGATCGTTCACGTGCTCGACGCCTCCCGCAGCGTCCCGGTCACCACCGCGCTGCTCTCCGAAGGGCAGCGGGACGACCTCGTGCGGGAGAATGAGGAGCGCCACGAACGGCTGCGCCAAGAGCATGGCGCGCCGCGGCAGCGCAGGCTGATCAGTCTCTTGGAGGCTCGTGCCAAGGGCCGGCAGTTCGATTGGAGCACCGAGGAAATCGCCGCGCCGGGGTTCATCGGCACCAAGGTGTTCGAGGGTCAGGATCTGATTCCCATCTTGCGTGGTTATATCGATTGGTCGCCGTTCTTCCACACTTGGGAACTTCGCGGGCGTTGGAACGCTGAGGAAGCGCGCTTTTCTTCCGCCCGGCAGGATGCGGAAAGCAAGCAGAGCGCGGAAGCGGAGGCGATGAAACTCTACGCCGAGGCCAATGACCTGCTCGACATGATTATCGCACAGGGACGGTTCACTGCGCGAGGGGTGTGCGGTTTCTTCCCGGCCAACAGCGTTGGCGATGACATTGAAGTCTACGGGGAGGAGGGCGTGAGGGCGGTTTTCCATACCTTGCGCCAGCAGATGCCGAAGGAGGACCGGGCGAACTTTGCCCTCAGCGACTTCATTGCGCCCAAGGCCAGCGGCCGCGTGGACTCGATCGGCTGTTTCTGCGTCGGCATCCATGGAGCCGACGAGCTGGCCCGGGAGTTCGAGGAGTTGCATGATCCTTACCGGAGCATTCTGGCCAAGGCGGTGGCGGATCGTCTGGCCGAGGCGTTTGCGGAATATCTTCACCAGCAGGCACGTTTCACCTGGGGCTATGAAAAGCCCGGGGAGTTGACGCACCGGGAGCTCGTCTTGGAAAAATATCGGGGAATCCGTCCCGCTCCTGGTTACCCCGCGCAACCGGATCATACGGAGAAAGCCACGCTGTTCGAGTTGCTGGAGGCTCCGGCGAAGTGTGGGGTCACGTTGACCGAAAACATGGCGATGCATCCCGGCAGCGCCGTGAGCGGTCTCTACCTGGCCCACCCTGAGGCGCGGTATTTTGCCGTCGGAGAGCTGGGGAGAGACCAAATCGAGGACTACGCCCGCCGCAAAGGAAGCTCCGTTGCAGAAATGGAGCGTTGGCTGGGACCTTGGCTAGGCTACCAACCGGACGAGAGCCGGAGAGGGGATTTGAACCCCTGACCCACGCATTACGAATGCGTTGCTCTACCCCTGAGCTACTCCGGCCTTGAGAGACCGAGAACATATCACGGCCGGGATCTGTGTCAATCCGGGGAGGGGACAAGTCCGCTTTTCATCGCGGCGATGTCCGGCTGGCGGTTGAACCAATACTCGAAAGAGATGGCCCCTTGCCAGATCAACATGGAAAGGCCGTTTGCCGCCCGGGCCCCGGCCGTTTCCGCCGCCTCGATGAGGCGGGTCCGCGGCGGGGCGTAAACCATGTCGTAAACCAGATGGTGGGGCTGGATCTGGGCGGGCGTGAGAAGCGGTGGATCCGTCAGCTTCATCCCGAGATTGGTGCAGTTCACAATCAGATCGACGTGGTCCAGCGCCTTCGTGATTCGGTCCGTCTCCCAAGGAATCGCCTCCAACCGGGGCTGGGGCCCCGCGAAGCGATGGTCGCCAAAGTCGGCGCGCAGTTCGTGGAGGAGCGCATCCGCTTTCTCGAAACTTCGGTTCACCAAGACCAAGCGGTCGCACCGGTCCGCCCCGCACTGGATGGCCGCGGCCCTTCCGGCTCCGCCGCCGGCACCGAGAAGGAGGACCCGAAGATCGCGGAGATCGACGGAAAAGACCTCGCGGATGGCCTGGCGGAAGCCGGGGGCGTCACTGTTGAAACCAAGTTTGGCGCCCTGATCGCGATCGAAAACAATGGTGTTCACGGACCCGATCCGGGCGGCCAGTGGATCGACTTGATCGAGCAGCGGGATCACCGCCCCCTTGTGGGGAATGGTGACGTTCGCTCCGAGAAAGCCGAGCCCGGCCAAGGTTTGCAGGCCTTGGGCCAGCTGGTCCTCGGTCAGATCGACCCGGATGTATTGCATGGAGATTCCGGCGGCGCGGAGGGCGGCATTGTGCATCCCGGGGGAGCGGGAATGAGCCACCGGATGGCCGATGACCGCCAGAGCGGCCGGGGGCACCAGAGGATCCGCGGGCAGCGCGGCGAGATCGGCCAGGGAATAGACGGGTTTCGGGGGAGTCATGGGGTGGCGATCAAGGGAAACGACCGAGGCGCTCGAGGCTGCGTTCGCGCCCGAGCCGCTCGAGAACGAGAGTCAGGCCGAATCCGCCGGATTGCCCGGTGAGGGCGACCCTGCAGGGAAACATGAGGGCACCTTTTTTTAGGCCCAATCGTTCCGCGGCACGACCGATGGCCGCCTCCAGACCGGCGGGTTGCCAGGAGGATTCCTCGGCAAATGAAGTGGCAAGGGCGCGGAGGAGGGGGGAGGGATCTCCTTGGGAGGCCAACTTGGCTGCGGCGGCGGCTTCGACCGGAAAGACGTCGACCAAGAGGGGAAGGAGGAGCGGGACCGCATCCGAAAGCGTGCGGATCTTGGTGCGGAGTTCGAGCAGGAGGGCGTCCGGCAGTTGGTCGGCCGGAGTTTCAAGACCTGCGGTGGCGAGGAAGGGAAGGAGGACCTCCCGAAGCGGTTCCGGATCCATCCCATGAAAATACTGACCGCTGATCCACCCGCATTTTTCGAGGCTGAATTTCGCATTGCCGCGGGTGATGCCCTCGAGACTGAAGCGGGTGACAAGTTCCTCGAGCGGAAAGATTTCCCGGTCCTCCTTGGGAGACCAACCGAGCAGGGCGAGGTAATTCAGCACGCCAGTTGGATGGTAACCGGCGGCGCGGTATTCAGCCACGCTGGCTCCTTCGTCCCGCTTGCTCATTTTGGAGCCGTTCTCGTTCAGGATCAGGGGGATGTGGGCGAAGCGGGGCGGCTCGACCCGGAACGCCTCGTAGAGGTCGAGGTGACGCGGCGTGTTGGACAGGTGATCCTCACCCCGGATGACATGGGTCACACCCATCTCGATGTCATCGACCACGTTCACGAAATGGAAGATGAACGAGCCGTCGGCGCGACGCACCGTCATGTCGGGCTCGCTGCGTTGCTCGAAGTGGGTGTCGCCACAGATCAGATCAGCGATGCGACGGGGGCTGTTGGGGCACCGGAAACGGATCGCTCCGGACTCGTCGGAGTAGGTTGCGCCCGAGTCCTGGAGCTTGGCGAGGTAGCGCTCGTAAATCCCGGTGCGCTCGCTCTGGCGGTAGGGACCGTGGGAACCGCCCCGGTTGGGGCCCTCGTCCCAATCGAGACCTAGCCAGGTGAGTCCGCTGAAAATCGCTTCGTTCGCTTCCGGCGTGTTCCGTTGCTGGTCGGTATCCTCCACCCGGAGGATGAACGTGCCCGAGTGGTGCCGCGCGAAGAGCCAGTTGAAGAGGGCGGTGCGGGCCCCTCCCACGTGAAGCATGCCGGTAGGGGAGGGGGCAAAACGGACTCGGACGGAACTCATCCCCGCCACCATGCGCGCGACTCCGCCGGATTCAACCCTGCATCGCAGGGAAGCTCTCAGTCGGGAAATTTGCCAAGGCCGCAATCTCCACCTAGTATCCCCTCCTTTCGCCACCATGGGAACCGAACTCACCCGTAACTTTTCGATCATCGCCCACATCGACCACGGGAAGACGACGCTTTCAGACCGGCTGCTCGAGGTCACCCGGACGGTGGCCGAGCGGGAGCAGCAGGATCAGTTGCTGGACTCGATGGACCTGGAGCGCGAGCGCGGGATCACGATCAAGTCGCACCCGGTGACCATGTCCTACCCCTCGAGGGACGGGAAGGTCTACAAGCTGAACCTGTTGGATACCCCCGGGCACGTCGATTTCTCCTACGAGGTGAGCCGGAGCCTGGCCGCCTGCGAGGGGGCGCTCCTTCTCATCGATGCCGCCCAAGGGGTCGAGGCGCAGACGCTGGCCAACGTGAACCTCGCGCACCAGCAGAAACTGGTGGTCATTCCGGTGATCAACAAGGTCGATCTGCCGGCCGCCGATATCCCGCGCATCAACCACCAGCTCGAGGACATTCTCCAGATGCCGGCGGAGGAGGCAATCCAAGCGAGCGGCAAGATGGGGATTGGCATCGTGGACATTCTCGAAGCGGTCATCGAACGGGTGCCTCCGCCCCCAGAACCTGCGGACACGCTGCTCCGGGCCAGTGTCTTTGACAGCGTTTACGACAGCTATCGCGGCGTGGTTTCCTACGTGCGGCTCTTCTCGGGACGGATCGCGAAGGGCACCAAAATCACCATGATGAGCACCGGCAAGACCTACGAGGTCAAGGAAGTCGGTGTCTTCACCCCGCGCATGACCAAACTCGGCGAACTCGTCAACGGGGACGTCGGTTACATCATCGCCAACATGAAATCGCCGTCGGAGGTGAAAATCGGCGATACCATCACCGAGACGGCGAAACCAGCGCCGGAGCCCCTGCCCGGGTTCAAGGAGATCCAACCGATGGTCTTCAGCGGCATTTATCCGGTCAGCACCGACGATTTCGAGTCGCTCAAGGCCGCGGTTGGCAAACTGCAGATCAACGACGCGGCCTTCACCTTCACGGCGGAGAGTTCGGCGGCCCTCGGCTTCGGCTTTCGTTGTGGATTCCTCGGACTGCTGCACATGGAGATCGTTCAGGAACGTCTCCGCCGTGAGTTCAACATGGACGTGATCTCCACTTACCCCGGGGTCGTTTACGAGTTGACGCTTTCCAACGGGCAGGAACTCCACGTCGACAACCCCACGCTCTGGCCGGACCCCGGAACGATCGAGGAGATTCGGGAACCGCTCGTCAAGGCGTTCATCATGGTGCCGAACGACTACATCGGCGAAGTGCTCCAACTGGTCGCGGAAAAGCGGGGTTGGGTCGATCACACTGAGACGCTGGACGGCACGCGGGTGATGCTGACCGCGATGCTGCCGTTGAACGAGATCCTCGTCGATTTCAACGACAAGCTGAAGAGTTCCACCCGCGGCTACGGCTCGATGGACTACGAGCATGCCGGCACCCAACCCTCCAGTCTCGTGAAGATGGACATCCTCATCAACGGGGAACCGGTCGATGCCTTCTCCACCATCGTGCACCGTGAGAAGGCGGAGTCCCGCGGGCGGGATCTGGCGAAACGTCTTAAGGAAGTCATCCCACGCCAATTGTTCCAAGTCCCGATTCAAGCAGCGATCGGCGCCAAGGTGATTGCCCGGGAAAGCATTTCCGCCCTGCGCAAGAACGTGACCGCAAAGTGTTACGGTGGCGATATCACGCGGAAGCGGAAACTTCTGGAGAAACAAAAAGAGGGAAAGAAAAAGATGAAGGCGATCGGGCGCGTGAATATCCCGCAAGAGGCCTTCATCGAGGTGCTGAAAAGCAGCACCTCGGACTGAATTCGAGCGGATCCCATCACCATGTTCAAACCCAAATCCATCAAGGACGCCGAGTTGTTGCTCAAGGGAGTCCGGCGCTTTATCAATTATCGACGGGATCTCCTGCCTGCCGCCAAACTCGAGGCCATCGAGGATCTGGCCCGCCAATACACCGCCGCCATTTCCGCCCGGGACGAAAAGAAGCTCAAGCACCTCGGTGAGGAACTCACGAAAACCTGCGAGGGGGCCGGTCCGGATTACCGGAGTTCCGCTGTGGCCGAGAACATCGAAGTCTTTTTCGTCGCCATCGCCATCGCGCTCGGCATCCGCGCCTACATCGCGCAACCTTTCAAAATTCCCACCGGATCGATGCAGCCGACCCTGAACGGGATCATCGCACACTCGACCCGTGATACCCAGGAGAAGGCACCGAATCCGATGATCCGGATGGTGGACTTGGTGCGTCTGGGCCGTTCCTGGGTGAACGTGGTGGCGAGGGAGGATGACGAAATCGTTGGGGTCGAGACCTATACCCTCCTCAAGTTTTTCACCCGGACCCGTTTGGTGGGTCAGCGGGGGAATTATGACATGCCCGGCCCTCCGCGCCGGGTGCTCGAGGATTTTGGGATCCTTGAATGGTTGCCCGCGGTGGAACGCATGGGAGGGCGCTGGATGGTGCGTCAACCCACGCCGGTGCGCAAGGGACAGGTGATCGCAAGGGGCTACATCGATTCAGGTGATCAGGTGATCGTGGACAAGTTCTCCTATCACTTCCTTCCGCCGGGCCGGGGTGAGGTTTTCGTGTTCACCACGAAGGGGATCCGGGGGATTTCGATGGAGGATCCGCGAATGGGGAGCATTCACTACATCAAGAGGTTGGTCGGTTTGCCGGGCGATTCGATTGTGGTCCGCGAGCCGATGCTCATGGTCAACGGGGAGCCGGCCAAGGAGTTTGGGCCGCGGCGGGTGATGAGCCTGACCGACGGCTATCGTGGTTATCAGGGAATCTCGAGCCTCGATCTGCGCGACGGGCAGTATATGGCGATGGGGGACAACAGTTTCAATAGCTACGACAGCCGGGGCTGGGGACCGGTCCCTGAAGCCAATCTGGTGGGCCGCGCCATGGTGGTGTATTGGCCCTTCAATCGTCACTGGGGCCTGATCCGCTGAGCGGGCTTGGTCGGTTGCATCACCCGGGGTGAACTTCGCATCGTGTTAGACATGAATCGTCTCTGCGTCATTGTGGTTGTGTTGTTGGGTTGGGGGGACAGGGTGAAGGCCGAGCCGCCCGAGTGGTCCGCCGCGCCGGATGCCCTGGTGATCGTGAAAACCACGGAAGGGACCATGCGCTACAACCTCACGGAATTCACCGTGGCGCCCGGAGCCCGGGTGAAGCTGCGGGTGGAGAACGAGGATGGTTTGCAACACAACCTGGTTCTGCTCAGGTCCGAGGGCAACCCGGCCGCCGGTCTCGCCTTTGCCCAGGAGATTTGGGCGGAAGGAGAGGCGGCCCTGGCACGGGGTTGGATGCCCGGGGATTCCTCGAAGGTGCTCGCTGCCAGTCGCTTGCTCGATCCCAAAGTTTCCGAGGACTTGTATTTCGTCGCCCCGGAAAAGGCGGCGGATTATCCCTTTGTTTGCACCGTGCCGGGCCATGCGACCATCATGAACGGCATCATGAAGGTGCGTCAGGCCAAGCCAGCGTTCAAGGATCTGCGTTATCAGCTTTATGAGGGGGATTGGTCGAGTCTTCCCGACTTTGGTTCACTCACCCCGTTGGCTTCCGGTCTGGTGCCGGACGGGATGATTTCGCTCGATGTCATCGGGAAGCGGAAGCCGGACCGGTTCGCCCTCGTTTTCGAGGGGACGCTGGAGGTGGAGACCGATGATGAATACGAGTTTTTTCTCGGTTCCGACGACGGTTCGAGACTGATTCTGGACGGGGAAGGGGAGCTGGAGAACAACGGGATTCATCCCCCGAAGACGGTGTCGAAAAAGCTCAAGCTCACGAAAGGACGGCATAGCCTGCGGCTTCAGTATTTCGAGGCCGCCGGAGGAGAAGCCCTGGCCCTCGCCGCAAAGCGGAAAAAGGGTGGCTTGATCCAGTTCAGCCGCGAGGCCCCTTCGTCGTTCAACAAGAAAGATCAGCCTCTGCCGGTGATCGCCCTGCGTCCGGTCAAGGAGGGCGAGGCGGTGTTGTATCGAAATTTCATCCTGGGAAGCTCCCCCCGCGGGATCGGTGTCGGCTATCCGGGCGGCGTCAATCTTTGCTGGGACGCGGACGTCTGCAATCTTGCGCTCCTCTGGCGCGGTGCTTTCATGGACGCCGGCCGCCACTGGAGCGGGCGCGGGGTGGGGGATCAACCGCCGATGGGTTTTGACGTGGCCGCCCCGGCCAAAGGATATCCCCTCCAGATTCTGTCCAACCCGGAGGAAGGCTGGAGGGCTTTCTCCATCGGGAAGATCAAATCCGAGAAGGATGTTCCGGATCCGCAACGGGAGATCGATCTGAAGCTGCCGAATCCGGATTATCAGTTTCTCGGCTATCGATTGGACCAGCACCGGTTTCCGGAGTTCCGCTTCCGTTTTCGGGGGATGGTCGTGACCGATCGTTCCGAGCCTGAGCCGGGGCCCGGCGGCGTCGAGGGACTGCTCCGGGTGCTGACCTTCAGCGGGGCGGACGAGCCGCGGACGATGCAACGGATTGCCCTTGTTCAAGGCGAGGCGGACGAGAGTGGCTTTTACCCCGCCGGACCCATTGCCATCCGGGTCGAGGGCGGGCAAACGCAACTCCGCCCGGGCGAGGGCGGACAGGAGCTTCTCGTGGCCATCACGTCCCCGGGAGAACTCAGGATTCACTACCGATGGACTTCGGTAATTGGAGGGCGGGGGGCCGCGGGGAAGTAACTACAGATTCCGATGAAGCGACGAGCGACTCTCATTCTGTTTCTTTTGGGCCTTGTCAGCCTGCGGCCGGTGTCCGGGGCGCAACCGGCTGAGGAAGCCTTGTATTATCCCATCACCCGGTTGGCGACTCCGGCAGACACCCTTTTCGAGGTCGGGGCGTTGGAGTTGTTGCCGGACCGGAAGATCGCCCTCTCCACGCGCCGGGGTGAAATTTGGATTGGAAGCGGAGCCTACGAAGGGAGCACTCCGCAGTGGTCCCTCTTTGCCCGTTATCTCCACGAGCCGCTCGGCCTTTCATGGAAGGACGGTTGGCTTTATGCAACGCAGCGGCCCGAGGTCACCCGGATGAAAGACGAGGATGGCGACGGATCGGCCGATCTTTTCGAGTGTGTCAGTGACGGTTGGGGGATCAAGGGCGACTACCATGAATACGCCTTCGGTTCCCGTCACGACAAGGAAGGCAATCTTTGGGTCGTGCTCTGCCTGACAGGTTCCTTCACCGCGGAGTCGCTCTATCGCGGATGGGTCCTGCGAATCACGCCCGACGGCAAGGTCATTCCCACGGCTTGCGGGGTGCGGTCCCCGGGCGGCATCGGATTTGGACCGGAAGGTGAGGTTTTCTATACTGACAACCAGGGAGCATGGAATGGCAGTTCATCGCTCAAGCATGTAAAAGTCGGTTCCTTCCAAGGTAACCCCAACGGGAACATCTTTTTCCCGTTCACCGGTGGTGCCATTGGTGGGCCGCCGACCTACCCGACCCTCACGGAGACCAGGATTGTCTCGGAAAGGAAGCGGATTCCGGAGTTTGTTCCTCCCGCCGTGGTTCTCCCTCACGGAAAACTGGGACACTCGCCAACAGGCATCGCCCTGATCGAGAACGAAAAGTTCGGCCCCTTCAAAGGGCAGCTTCTCGTCGGCGAACAGACGTTTTCCCAAGTGCAGCGCGTGTTTCTGGAAGAGGTCAACGGCGTGTGGCAGGGGGCGGCCTTCTCTTTCCTCAACGGCTTCCAATCCGGGAACATCGCGGTGCGGCTCGCGGAGGATGGGACGCTCTTCACCGGCGGTTCCGACCGCGGCTGGGGAGCCCGGGGGGGAAAACCGGAGTCGCTCGAGCGGGTCCGCTGGACGGGCAAGGTGCCCTTCGAGGTTTTGGAGATGCGGGCCCGGCCGGACGGGTTTCAACTGCGTCTCACCGAGCCCGTCGATCCCGCTACGGCCGTGGCTTCAAGTTTTCAGATGGCTGCCTATACCTACCTCTATCGCGGGGCCTATGGATCACCGGAAGTGGATCGGGTTTCACCGGTCGTCGAGGTGGCGGGCGTCTCCGCTGACGGCCTGACCATCGATCTCTCGGTCCAGCCCTTGACCCAAGGGCACGTCCACGAACTTTCGGTCGCCGGTCTCCGCAGCCGGGCGGGGCGCGCGGTGCTTCACCCGACCGGATACTACACGCTGAACGAAATCCCGTCCGGCCAGTGAGCGGAGGTTCAGTCCGCCGTTGCAACCATGGCGCCGGGAAGTGTCAGGGTTTCCGCCGGGCGCGCGGTGAGGGGGCCGTGCGGGTGATACTGAAAGGCGATCCCGTGGGCTTGCAAAAAATCAGCCGGCAGAGGGACGGACAGGCCGGCACAGGGGGCTCCCCGGCTGCGCAGGCGGAAGTCGGCGCGGTCGGCGGCCAGAAAGCCTGGATCCCCGCCCTTTCGTGCTTCCATGAAGCCCTGCACGACCGGGGCGTGGCCGACTCCAAAAGATGGGGTCACGCGCTCCGGGAGCCAGTTTCCGGCCAGAAGAATCCGGCCATCCCCGGAACCGAGATGCATGCGTCCTGACGCATGCGCCAGCCAGACGATATTGTTCCGGCAATCCGCCACCGCTCCGCCTCCCGCGAAACGGATCAAGGTCGTGGGACCCTGCCGGAAGGAAAGGATGGTGTTGCCATACAGGCGGAGAATGCCCCTGCGATAAAACTCCTCTTCTCCGGAATCCCCGCCGTAGTGGATGATCTGGCTGTTCCCCGCCTCAGCGGGCTCGACGAGGATATTGCCATAAACCAAGGTCTCCCGGTAGCGTGCTTCCCTTGAGAGAGGAGCGTGATGGTCGTTGGCGTCCACGAGGTCGAGCTGGCGGTTTCCTCCCTCGATCCAGTTGTATCGAACGATCAATCCGGCGGAACGATCCTTGAAGTTGTTTCCGGGGGAACCGTCCCGAAGAAGTCCGAGACGGTTGGATTGGAAAACCATCCCGGATGAGCTGGTGTATACGTTGTGCTCGTAAAGGCTGCCCGGGTTTCCGTTGCCGAAGATATGGCAGGACTCGACCAAAGTCTCCGCGCCGCTCGACATCAGCCCGTTCCCGCAGTCGTGGATGACGCATCCACGGATGGTTACATGGCTTCCCTGGGCGATGTAAATGCCGGCCGCGTGTTTCAGGTAGGGAGCGATGCCGTTGCGCCCGGTGAACCGGTTTGGCACCCGCGCACCGCGGATTTCGAGATGCTCGATGACGACGTGGGCCGGCACCGGCGGGACACTCCCCTCCGGGCCGTTCGGGCAACCCACCCTGATGAGGGCCCGGGCCTGCCCCGGAAAGTCGAGGTCCGGACGAGTGAGCGCATCCTGGCCGTCGATGACGGGCAAACCACCCTTCGGGTCGGGAACGCCAACGACGCGGATCGGCGCGTCCGCCGTTCCCGGCGTGGAGATGTTCCACTTTTCGCGATAAGGCTCGGGCCGCCAGTGAATGCGAACGACATCCCCCGGCTGCAGGCTTTCCCAGGGAACCTGACCGATCGCCGGGAGGGCGCGCCCGGGGCCGACCTCGAAGGTGCGGCCCGCCGCCGCCGATGTGACTGTCAAGGCGACGAGGCAGGCCCCCCTGACGAAGATGCGGTGAGTCATCCGAGCCGGCTGATGAAGCGCTCGATCCTGACAAGTGCTTCCTCGAGATCCGCGCGCCCGGTGGCGTAACAGGCCCGGACGCAACCCTCACCCGAGACCCCGAAGGCGGTTCCGGGGACGACCGCCACGCTCTCCTGCTCAAGAAGTTTGAAGGCAAAATCCCGGCTGCTGAGACCGAACTTGCTGATATCCGGGAAGAGATAAAAAGCGCCTCCCGGAGGAAAGCAGGGGATGCCGATCCGGGCGAATCCTTCCAGCATGAGATGGCGCCGGAGGGCATACTCATGCCGCATTTTCTCGACCTCGGCGGCTCCGTTGCGCAGGGCTTCGATGCCGGCCCTTTGGGCAATGATCGAGGCGCAGAGCATGGAATACTGGTGCACTTTCATCATGGCATCGGTGAGGACAGGCGGAGCGCAGGAATAGCCAAGCCGGAATCCGGTCATGGCGTAGGCCTTCGAAAAACCATGCAGCAGGATCGTCCGCTCGCGCATGCCCGGAAAGGATACGATGGAGGTATGCGAGGGAACGGTGGCGGCGTCATGGTTATCATAAATCAGCTCGCTGTAAATCTCATCGGTGATCACAATGAGGTCGTGCTCCACCGCAAGCCGGGCGATCTGCTCCAATTCCTCCACGGGCTCGACCGCACCCGTCGGGTTGGTGGGGAAGTTTAGGACGATGACCCGGGTGCGCGCGGTGATGGCGGCGGCCACATCGCTGGCGCGGAGGGCAAAGTTGTCCTCGAGGCGCGTCGCCACCGTAACGGGCGTTCCGTAGGCCATGACGATACTCGGGCTGTAGGAAACATAGCACGGCTCGTGGTAAATGACCTCGTCCCCCGGATTGAGCAAGGCGCGGAACGCGAGATCGAGGGCTTCGGATACCCCGACGGTCACGAGAATCTCGGTCTTCGGGTCATAACAGGGCCCGAAATAGCGCTGCACATAAGTGCTGATCTCCTCGCGAAGGGGCAGGAGGCCGAGATTGGAGGTGTAGGCGGTGTTGCCGGACTCCAAGCAGTAGATGGCGGCCTCACGGATATGCCACGGAGCGGAAAAATCAGGTTCGCCAACGCCGAGGGAGATGACGTCGTCACGCCCTTGGACCAGCTCAAAGAAGTCGCGGATGCCCGACTTGGGAATCTGCTGGAGTTGGCGGGAAATTTTGGATGAAAGATTGTTCACCGGTGCGCTTGCGGTCAGGGGACAACAGGAAGTCGGCCGGAATGGATTTCCCCTTGGATGGTGAACCGGCTTTGTTTGTAGACCTTGAGCTGGAAATGCGTCGAGGTGGAAAGGACCCCCTCGAGCGTGCTCAGCTTTTCAGCGATGAACTGGGCCACGGCTCGAAGATTCACGTCCTCCACCACCACCACGAGGTCGTAGCCCCCGCTCATGAGATAACAACTGGTGACTTGGGAGAATTTGGAAATGCGGCGGGCAATGCGGTCGAACCCGCCCTCGCGCTCCGGGGTGAGCTTCACTTCGATGAAAGCGGTCACGCCGGTGTCGCCAGCGCGATCGGGATCCACCACGGCATGGTAGCCGAGGATGGTCCCGTCCTGTTCCCAACCCTCGATTTTGGCGGCAATTGCGGCGGCCTCCAAACCGAAAAGTTTGGCAAGTTCCTCCGGGGTGGACCGGCTGTTGCGCTGGAGTTCTTCCAAAATGGGGTCGATCATGGCTCATCCTCGCCCGTTTCCTGAAAAGCTCAATGAGGAACCGCCGGGCCCTTGGCCCCGGCCCGACTGGAAAAAGCTCCCTCGATCTCGCGTTGGACGACGATGGGGACGCAACGGCCGGAGCAGGCGAAGCTCCGGCCGTTCCGGTAACGGGACCAGTTTCCGCGGAGAACGGATGCGCCACCACCGGGAAACCGGATGAGCGCCGGGAACACCACGCGGTTGCCGTGGATGGAGATTTTATCGTGTCAGGTCAAAGACCCGGCGGGGGCGCAGAAGGGCAGCGCCCCACCACACGATCATCCCCAGCAACAATCCCAGCAGCACCCGGGCACCGACCGGGGAGCGGGCTGGTCCCTTCACGCTCCTGACCGCCAATGGATCCGGGATGGAACCGCTCGCGCGGGTTGAGCCGGCCAACGCGACGGCGGGCGAGACGGCGGGGATGGAACGGTCCCCGTCCGCTCGCTCCAACGTCAGGACGAGGGGAAATCTCGAAAAGCGACTTCCCCGCGCCCGCACCCAGCACCGGTACTCTCCGGCTTTGAGGTCGAAAGGAACGGTCTGCCATATTCCGCCGTCATCGAGCTGGCCCACCCGCTGAACCAACGGGCGCTGACCCTGATCGCTGATGCCCAATTCCAAGCCATCACGAAAGACGCTTCCGCCGCGGGCGATCGTGACCGCGGCGCGGTATTCCGATGCTTGGGGGATAGTGAACGAGAACCAGTCTTGATCCGCTTGCGGATAGAGAAAGAACCGATTTCCCCCGGCGGCGAGCGGTGCCGCTTCCTGAAAGGCGTCATTCGGCTCATGGGCGTCGAACTCGGGCTCCGCTTCGGCCCAGATCTTGATCGGGACGGAGCCGCCCTCCGAGTCCGTGGAGATCAACGCTTCCGGAGCGGGACCGTTTGTCTGGGAGCGGACCCAGGCCGGACTGCCGGAAACGCCGCGCGTCGTGCGGATGCGCAGGGCGGCGACGGAATCCGGACGCAAGGGCTCAGCGAAGAACCAGACGATCCCGCGCTCAAAGTTCGGCGTGATACCCATCCAGCGGGAGTCAACGCCCTTGAGCAGTCGGACCTCGTGAACCTCGCCGGGGACCAAAAGGCCGACATCCTGTTGAGCCAATCCCGTAAATGAAACGAACCAAGAAAAGACAAGGACCACGGAAGAACGGAAAAAGCCGAACGGGCGGTAGGCCGGATTCGGTCCGGTCATGAGAAGGCAAGGTAACGCCGAAAACCGCCGCGGGAAGTGGAAAAGGCCCGATCACGAATGATCGGGCCTTTGAACCATGAAAACAAACAAACAACTACAGTTTGTCCTAGGATCACACTGTGGTGTTGTGCTAGAAGATCGCAAGTGAAAAAATCAAAAATGTGCTACAAATTGTTTGAAAGTACGTCATGCGGATTCTTGCGCTTCAGTTCACGTTCAAAGGTTCTGCGGTCACGCCGTCGTTTCCTTTGATGCCGAGCAGGTTGCAAACCGTCGGGTAGAGCTGTGCGGGAAAGACTTGACCGAGGTCGGCCGCGCGGCCACCCCCGCCGAGTTCGAAAATGAAGGCCTGACCCTTCATCCGGGATGACTCCTTCACCGGATAGCCCCCGAAGGAAAAGGGGCCGCTGGTCTCGGACGGGCTGTAGACCGGCTCGGATCCCTTCGCTTCGGAAAAGGCATAACCGCCCTTGAGCACCAGAAGCCGGTCGCCAAGGAACGGGCCTCCACTTCCCAGCTCCAGAGTAGAGGGATACTCACCGCGGGGATACGATCTCCAATAAATCCGGGCGCGGAGTTCCTCGTCGTATTTCTTCATGTAGGCATCCAAGGTGGTGCCTGCAGGAGGTTCCTTGAACCAGATGTTCGCCACACCGGAATCAACCGTGAATTCGACATGCTCCGCCAAGGGGCCCATGAGATGTCCGAAATTGATCACCTTTTCCGCGTCGGCCCGGCCGTGGTCGGTGGAGAGGATCACGTAAAGTTTGTCCCCCGGGTTCCCCAGGGTGGGCCATGCGTCACGCAACTTGTCGAAAAACGTCTTGAGGTCCGAGTCCAACTTGGTCACGGCCTCGAAGGTTTTCGGGTCCCGGCTACCGTTGGCCATCGCGGCCTTCTCCAAACCGTGAAGGGACGCCATGGCGAGGGCGATTTTGGCCGGCCCCTTGTAGGAAGACCAAGCCTCGAGAAGGCCTGAAAGCCGGACATCGTCGGTCTTGCCGTCATCGAACGTTTTGAGGAAGACGTCGGCGGCGGCGTCGGCGGGTTGTTCCTGGGAAAACGGCCAGTCATGGACCATCACGGTCAAGCCCTGCCGCTTCGCCGTGGTCCAGACGGGCTCTGACTTGAGCAACGCTAGCTTGGTCGGGCGCGTCAGGATTTCCTTGCTTTCGGGATCCCGCATCACGTTGCCGGCAACCCCATGAGTGGAAACGGGCAAGCCGGTGGCCTGGGTGATCAGGCAGGGGTAATGCAGCGAAGGGAACACGGGCATCAGCGAAGTTGTGCTCCCGCCCTCGGCGGCCATCTGCTTGAGAAACGGGGCCTCGGCCTTCTCCATGTAGTCTCCACGGAAACCCGCGATGCTGATCCACAACACCCGGTTCCGCGGGCCACCGGAATCGACCTGAACGGCGGGTGTGCGGGTCATGGCGGGCTTGGTATCATCCATCGAAGCCTGACGACCCGCCATGGCAGTCTGGTTCTGACGGCGCTTGCCCCGGTTGCCCCTCGGTGCCCCTGCTTTCGCCATCTCCGCCGCCACGGCAGCCGCCATCTCCGAGGAAACGCCCTCAGTGGAAATTGGCTTGTCCTCCTCCTCCTCCTCCATTCCTTCCTCCTCCACCGAGGCCACTTCCAGAGGCTCGGGATGGCGGAATTGGGCGAGATCGTAGGGCGATAGATCCCCTTCCATCGGCACACGGTCGAAGGAGACACTTTCACTTCCGGACCATGTCATCATGAGGGCGATCCCCGAGATAATGGTGGTGATCAGGGCGATGGCGGAGCCGAAGGCATTCATCTGGCTGGACGCTAGCATGGACCGGACGGCCGGGCAAGGTTGGATCATCTGCGCTTCGATGATTCATGAGTGAGAGGCAAATCTCCGGCAGCCCCATCAGTTTCGTGGATCGAAGGCCGATACGGGCTTGCGAATCCGCGGGCGAGACTCGATAGGGAAAAAATGAGACCCGAGACCGAACGGGGGCCGCAACCGGTGGTCTGTTTTCTTGTGCGTTGCGCGTTGCCCATCCTTTTCCTCCTTCCCCTGACCGGCCTGGGGCAAACCCCGCCTCCCGATCATCTCGAGTTTTTCGAGCGCTCGATCCGGCCCGTGCTCGTGGAGCGTTGCGTGGAATGCCACGGGAAGGTCCGGGCGGAATCCGGCCTCAGGCTCGATTCCCGGGCCGCCCTTTTGAAGGGGGGCGAAAACGGCGCGGTGGTCGATCTCAAAAACCCGGTCTCGAGCAAGCTCCTCGTCGCGGTGCGCCATGAGGGCGCGAAACGGGGAGTCCGTGACATGCCAAAGAACGCCCCGAAACTGGCCGCTGACGAAATCGGCGCGCTCCAGAAGTGGATTGAACTCGGGCTTCCGTGGCCGGCGTCGGCTGCGCCGGTTCTGGCGAAGAAAGATCCGCGGGGTCATTGGTCGCTGCGGCCGTTGCGGGTTGAGCCCAACCTGCCCGAGGGAGTGCACCCGATCGATTTTTTTGTGCAGCGGGCCTTGCGTGCCAAAGGGCTCACCCAAGCGCCGGGGGCCGACGCCGCCACCTTGGTGCGACGGCTCCATTTTGTGCTCACCGGGCTCCCTCCAACTCACCAGGAGTTTTCCGTTTGGTCACGCGAGCCTGCGGAAAAGCTGATCGATCATCTTCTCGCGTCCCCGCATTATGGCGAGCGCTGGGCCCGGCATTGGATGGACGTGGCTCGTTATTCCGATGTCCGCGGCTATACCGCCGGGGGCAGGGAGCGCCGCTTCGTCTATGCCTTTGTCTACAGGGACTGGCTGATCCGTGCTTTCAACGCCGACCTCCCCTATGACCAGTTCGTCCGGCTTCAACTGGCGGCGGATCAGGTCACCAAGGAAAACGACCGGGCGGGTCTTGCGGCGATGGGTTTCCTCACGCTCGCCAACGATGCCGTGCGAAGGGAGATTCTGATCGATGACCAGATCGACACCACCTTCCGGGGCTTGATGGGGCTGACAGTGAGTTGCGCCCGCTGCCACGACCATAAGTTCGATCCGATTCCCACCAAGGATTACTACAGCCTCTACGGAATTTTCGACAACTCCGTGCCGCCCGCGGCGGCCCCGGTGATCGCCTCCCCGGCCGGCACCCCGGAATACCGCAAGTTCGAAGCGGACCTCGCGGTTCTCGAGAAATCGATCGCTGACTTCTTGCAACCCCGCTTTGCTGAAATCGCAAAGCAATTTCCCGACCTAGCCAACCGTCCGGCCGCCTTGGAACCGAAACTCGAGCGGGGCGACCAAACGAAGCTGCGGGAACTTCGGAACAAGCGGGACAAGTTCATTGCGGATTCGCCCCACGCGCCGGACCGGGCTTTGATTTTGGAGGATCGTCCCAAGCCCGCGGTCGCCCACGTCTTTGTCCGGGGGAATCCAGGCAATCGGGGCGAAGCCGTGAAGCCGCGTTTCCTTACCGCTGTCGCGGGCGATGAAGCTCCGGTTTTTACCAACGGGAGCGGGCGTCTGGAGCTGGCGAACGCGATCGTCGATACCAAGAATCCGCTGACCGCCCGGGTTCTCGTGAACCGGGTTTGGATGCATCATTTCGGTCAGGGGCTCGTGCGCACCGCGAGTGACTTCGGCGTCCAAGGGCAGACGCCCGATCATCCCGAGCTGCTCGATTGGTTGGCGGATTGGTTCATGCGCCAGGGCTGGTCGGTCAAAAAACTGCATCGCTTGATCCTGACCTCGGAGACCTGGCAGCAGGGCTGCGTTCATCCCCAACAGGCGTCCCAGGAATTGATCGATCCGGAAAACAGGCTGCTCTGGCGTGCCCATCTCCGGAGGATCGATTTCGAGACGATGCGCGATTCCCTTCTTTCCGTCAGCGGGCAACTGGACCCGCGCCTGTTCGGCCGATCCGTGGAAATCGACGAGCCACCGTTTCCGGGGCGACGCAGCCTTTACGCCTACATCGACCGGCAGAACCTTCCCCAGGTCTTCACCACGTTCGACTTTGCCAGTCCGCAGGCCCATGTCGGTCAGCGAAGCTACACCACGGTGGCCACCCAGGCGCTCTTTGTCTTGAACAGCCCGTTTCTGCTGGACCAAGCCAGGCGGATCGCGGCGCTTCCGGGGCTTGCCGGATCGCAAGGGCAGGACGCGGTGACCAAACTGTATCGGCGGATTTTCGGCCGCGATCCCTCGCGGGAGGAACTGGCCATGGGCGCCGCGTTTCTCGAGAAGCAAAAGGGAATGCGTCTCAAGGACAACCGGCAGACGCAGTCCGATTGGCAATACGGGATGACGCAACCAAACCCAGCCGGAGGATCGGAGATTTTTCAGCCCTTTCCGCAGTGGTTGAAGCGTCGTTGGCAGGTGGACAAGGTTTACCCGGCCCCGGCTCCATTGACCTACGCGGCCCTGCACCAAACCGGAGGTCACCCGGGAAATCCGGGAGTCGCCGTGATCGCCCGTTGGACCGCCCCGGGGCCTCTCAGCGTCAAGGTGACGGCGACACTGCGAAAAGGATCGGAACGCGGGGATGGCGTCCGCCTCCGGATCATTCGCAACGGCAGCGGCGTGCTTCAGGAAACCATCTGCCAACCCGCAAAACGGGCCGCCGCGGAGACCGGCCCGATCGAAGTCGCGGCCGGCGACACCCTCGACTTCCGGGTCGACGCGATGGAGCAGACGGACTCGGACTCGTTCGAATGGAGCCTCGCTCTCAAAAGCCTTTCCGGAAACCACCAGGCATGGGACTACGCCGAGGATTTCGACGGTCCGGCAGATCCCGCCAATCCGCTTGAAATCTACGCACAAGCCCTCGTTTCCACGAATGAGTTTGCGTTTGTTGATTAGGTGGGGCCGGAGAAGGCGGAACGCGGCAGGAATGCCATTTCCCAGCCGCAGCAGCGAGAGGGCGCCATGGGGGCGCCCCGAGAATCGGACCCAAATCCCCTGAAACGACCGTGGAGCCACCGCCGGGATGCCGAAAACCTTGACGAGACCATCGACAGGGGTTCGAATCACTCAAGGATGAATGAGGAAACTGCCTTCCGCCCCCTGAAAACCCACCATCCCATGCCGATCGGTGAAGCGTGGGCGGGCACCAAAAGGGAACATCCCTTCAGTTCGAGCCCTGCAAGCCAGCCCTCGGCGGACAAAACATCGCCAACATCGTGGCGCATTTGAAGGGCTTGTGAGTCGATACCCAACATGATGACGCGCTTTCTTTGGCTCTTCCTTGCTCCTTCCCTCCTTCTCGCCGCCGATCCGGCGATGCCGGAGAAACACCGCGCTCTTTTCAAAGAGCACTGCGTGAGTTGCCACGGGCCGGAGAAGCAGAAAGGGAAGTTCCGCGTGGATGATCTGCCGCTTTCGATCACGAGTGTCGAGGTCGCCGAGAAGTGGCAGAAGGTGCTGAATGCGTTGAATTCGGGCGACATGCCGCCGACAGATGAAAAACAGCCGGCAAGTGCCGCAAAGGCCGATTTCCTCGACGATCTGGCGAATGTGATGGTCGCGGCCCGGCGGACTCTGGGCGACCAGAAGGGCGTCATCACGATGCGGCGGCTGAATCGGCGGGAATACAAGAACACGCTGCGCGAGCTACTCGGCGTCGAGATCAATGTGGCCGAGTTGCCGCCGGATGGTGGCTCGGGGGCCTTTGATACCGTGGGCTCGAATCTCTTCATGTCGGCGAACCAGATCGAGCAGTATCAGGCGCTCGGTCGCGAGGCGCTGGAGGAGGCGTTTGCGTGGCAAACCGCGGCGAGCGTGACGAAGAAACTGCATTACGAAGGCGAGACGACGACGCCGAAGGTCCGCGACTTCGTGAAGTATCAAATCGATGCCCGCGAGCGGGCGCAGAAGTGGGTGAATGCGGTCGATGAAGCCGCTAGGAAGCCGGAGAACAAAGAAATCGTCGAGAAGATCCGCGCCGAGGTGAACAACAATGGATCGCGCCTCCGTCGCGAGTGGGCACGCATCCCCGGTGCGCCGAATCCGCGGACATTTGGCTTTGATAAGAAAGGCGAGAACGATGCCGACCTGGCGAACGATTCGCTTGGCGCAGGTTGGCTGAAGTATCACGAGTATTACATCGGCATGCCCGGCGTGGATCGCGGTGCTTATCTCGGCGTGCAGACGCGGCATCCGTCGGAGCTGAACGTCAACTACATCGAGCTGCTCGTGCCCTTTGACTGGCCGGTGGGCGATTACATCGTCCGCGTGCGATCCGCGGCGGTGAAGGACGCGCCAGTGGAGCGTCGATTCCTCGATTTCGGCATTCATGCCCGCACAGGCAAGGTATTGAACACGTTCGAGATTACCGGCACGATGGAAAATCCGCAAACCATCGAGATCCCGCTCACGTTGACGCGAGGCAACCTCACTCGTGAAAACCGCTCGCTCTTCCTCCGCGAAAAAGGCAGTTGGGACACAAACGAAGAAGGGAATCGCAAACGCGCCGAGGCCGTGAAGCGCAACGGCATCGGCCCCGAGCTGGTGCTGTGGGTGGACTGGATCGAGATCGAGCGCGTGCCGAATGCCACGAAGCCCGTGCCGCCGGGGTTTGCAGCCTTGAAGCTGCCGCTCGACGACAAGTCACCCGCTCCCGCCGCTGTCGAACTGCGTGCAGCCTTCGAGCGCTTCGCCACGGAGGCCTTTCGCGGCACGCCGCCTCCTGCGGAGTATGTGGATCGCTTGATGCGCCTCTACGACGCCCGCCGCAAAGCTGGTGACAAGCCCGTGGCCGCGTTGAAGGAGACGCTCTCCGTCGTGCTCGCCTCGCCGATGTTCCTCTACCTGGCAGAATCCGGTTCCCCATCTTTCACCCCGGATCTTTTACCAAAAGAGGAGGCTGGTGAAAAGTTAGGGGTAAAAGATGAGAAGCAGAAGACTCTGTCTGGCCCCGAACTCGCGATTCGTCTCGCTTATTTCCTCTGGAGTGCGCCACCGGATGCCGAGCTGCGGAAAAGTGACCTCTCGAAGCCCGAAGTGCTTGCCGCACAAACCAACCGCCTGCTCGATGATCCGCGTTCGGAGGGTTTTTTGACGGCGTTTGTGCATCAGTGGCTCGGATTGGATCGCATCGACTTCTTCGAGGTGAATCGCGCGCTGTATCCGCGTTTTGACACCGGCACGAAGGTCGCGGCGAAAGGCGAGATCCACGAGACCATCGCGCACATTCTCAAACACAACGCCAGCCTGCGTGATTTGCTCAAAGCCGACTACGTCGTCATCAACCGCGTGCTTGCCCACTACTACGGCATCCCGGGCGTGAAGGGCGACGGCTATGAGAAGGTGTCGCTGCCGAAGGACTCGCCGCGTGGTGGTCTGCTCGGCATGGCGGCCATTCATTTTATGGGCGGCAATGGCGAGCGTACCAGCCCCGTCGAGCGCGGTGCCTGGGTGCTGCGCAAGCTCCTCCACGATCCACCACCGCCCGCGCCTGCCAACGTGCCCGCCATCACGCGACTCGCCGGCAAGGTGCTCACCACGAAGGAGCGATTGCTCGCCCATCAGGAGGACCCGCAGTGCGCCAGCTGCCATCGCAAGATCGATCCGATCGGCTTCGGTTTGGAAAACTTCGACGCCGCCGGCCAATGGCGCACCGAGGAAAGCTACACCGCGCTCGATGCCAACGGCAAGCCCGACCCCAAGAGCACCAAACGCTGGCCCATCGACCCCGCCTCCGCCTTCCACAAAGGCCCGTCCTTCACCGACTTCTTCTCCCTCCGCGACATCATCGACACCAAGTCCGACGCCTTCGCCCGCAGCTTCAGCGAGGCCTTGATCGAGTTCGCTTTAGGCCGCCCCATCGGCTTCTGCGACGAGCCGTTGATCGACGACCTCATCACCCAGGCCAGCAAGAAAGACCTCGCGATGCGCGAGTTCATTCACGCGCTCGTCAGCAGCAAGGAATTCCACACGAAATAGCCGTTCATGAAAACCCGCCGTCGCTTTCTCCAGTCCAACACTTCGCTCATTGCCTTGCCTGCGCTTGAGTCCCTGGGATTTCGTCGCTTTGCTTCGGCCGCAACTCCGGCGGCACCGCCGAAGCGGTTGGTGTTTCTTGGATTTGGCTGGGGGATCACGACGGAGACGTGGTTTCCGGACATCAAGCAGACGGGGAAGGACTACACGCTGCCGGAGGGCTTGAAGCCGCTGGCACGGCACAAGGCGGACTTTTCCATCGTGCAGGGGCTTTGGAACAAATACTCGAACGAAGGGCACTGGGGCAGCACGATGTGGCTCACGGGCGCGAACCGATTCGCGGAGCCGGGGCAGACGTTTCACAACAGCATCTCGGCGGATCAGGTGGCGGCGGCGAAGCTGGGCATGGATACGCGTTTTGCGTCGCTGCAACTCAATGGCAGCGAGAACGCGGAGGCTTCCGGGCATGGGCCGGGGCTTTCGATGGCTTGGGATGTGAGCGGCAAGCCCATCGGAGGTCACAAAGGACCCGTGGAGGCGTTTCATCGGCTGTTTTCCAAAGACACGACGCCCATCGAGCAACAGAAGGCGATGCTGGCGCAGAAGCGCAGCGTGCTCGACACGGTGATGGAGAATGCGAAGGCGATGCAGCGCGGTCTTGGCAAAAACGACCGAGCCAAGCTCGACGAATACTTCCAGGGCATCCGCGATATCGAGACGCGCCTCGCGAAGGATGAGCAATGGATCGGCGTGCCGCAACCGAAGGCACCGATTCCTCAACCTCAGGAGGGTTTGGCGGGCAAGGAGGAGATCAAGATCATGTATGACATCATCCTCGCCGCGATGCAGACGGATAGCACCCGCGTGCTGACGTATCGCCAGCCGGTGAGCACGCTGCTGACAAGCATCGGGATCAAGGTCGCGCCGCATGACATGAGCCACTACCACTCCACGATGGGCGAAAAGCTCGCCGCCTCGCAGCAGCGTGACCTCGTGCAGAGCGAGTTGCTTGCCGGATTGATCGACAAGCTCAAAGCGACGAAGGAAGCCGATGGCAGCCGTCTATTCGATCACGTCGCCCTCGCCTACGGCAGCAACATCCGCACCGAGCACAACCTCGACAACTGCCCCACGCTCCTCACCGGCGGCGGGGCGGGCATCAAGCTCGGCCAGAACATCGTCGCGCCGAAAGACACGCCGCTTTGCAATGCCTGGCTGACCTTGCTCCACGGCATCGGCGTAAATGCCGAGCGTCATGGCGACAGCTCGGGCGCGCTGAAGGAAATCGTGATGTGACGCAAAGAGCACGTCAGCGGCGACGTTTTGGGGCCGCTTTCGGTTCCTCGTGCGGGATTGAGTTCAAAATCGTCTCTTTCGCCGCCCCAAAGCCCGGGAGATGAGGCAGTCCGGGCGGTGGGTTGATCCGGGGGTGCGGGACGCCTTGTCGGGACGATTGCCCAACCTTCAGGACGGTTGGGCCTCCGGCAGAAGGCGGATCACCCCGTGGGGGCGATCGAGGAAATGGCGTTGCGCGATGTCCCGGAGTTGGCCGGCGTCGAGGGCGTCCATCTGCGCCGGGGTGAGGTGTGAGTGGTTCCAGCCGAATCCTTGGATCTCGTCGAGACAGTGGATGCTTGCCTGGCTGGCGATACTTTGCAGACGGTTTTGGTTGCCTCCCTGCCAGGAGCGCTTCGCCCGGGCGAGCTCCGGGGCCTCCAGTCCGTTGTGGGCGAGGAAGTCGATTTCCCCGCGGAGGGCGTCTTCGACCTTCCCGGAAAGCTCGGCGGAAGTGAGGGCATAGAAAAAGAAACAGCCCCCGGCGGCTCCGAGAAGGGTGCTGGCACCGACAGCGTAGGCCGCACCGAGATCTTCCCGGATCCGATTGAAGAACCGGGAACTCATATCACTGCAGGCGTCGCTCAAAAGGTCCAGGGCAAGTGCATCCGGATCATGGAGACCGCCTGTCGGGAAGGCGAAAAGGACCACGGCCTGTTCTTTGGCATAGGATTGCTCGTAGCGCACCGTTTCGGAAATCCGCGGGGCCGGAGCGAGCGAGGCGAAGAGTCGTTCGCCAAGGGGCAGCGGGGCGAACAAAGCCTCGGCGCGATCCGCGACGGCCTCGGGATCGATATCGCCGTAGACCGAAAGAACCGTGTTAGCGGCGGAGACGCAGGTCCGGTGGAGACCGAGAAGATGATCCCGGGTGACGGCCTTGACTCCCTCCTCGGTCCCGGATCGCGGAAACTGGTAAGGATGACCGGCGAAAAGCACTTTCCGCATGAGGCTGGAGGCAATGGTCATCGGACTATCCAGATCGGAGCGGATGGAAGCGATCTGCGCCTCTTTTTCTTTCATCAGGACCGAATCGAGAAAAGCAGGAATGGTCAGGCTGTCGGCGACCGTTTCCAGGGCAAGATCCCAATCCGGGGCCATCACAGCGGCTTGCACGCCGAAAGTGTTGCCGCCGGCGACAGGATAGAAAATCCCGCCTGCGGACTCGATTCTCTCGGTGACCCGGGTGGCGGACAATTTGGTGGTGTCTTTGGTAAGAAGGCGCGAGAAGAGGCAAGTCACCCCGGGGACATCGACCGGCTCGGCTAGGCAACCGCCCCGCGAGTAGGTGCAGACGGAGACAAGGGGGAGGCGGTCGTCTTTTTTGAGGAGCAAGGTCAGCCCGTTGCTCAGCGTCCGCTTCTCCGTCTCCCGGGCGGTCGCTGCGGGCACATGAATGAAGGGCCCGTTACGATCGGTTTTGGGAACCAAAGCGACGATGGAGACCTGATCCGGATGGAGAAACGTGCGGGCGACGTGACGGAGATGCTCCACCGTGGTCTCCTGGAGGCCTTTGAGATGCACCTTGGTGAAGTCCGGGTTCCGGGTGTGCAACCAGCTTGAACCGATGTCCGAAGCGATCCCTTCGGAAGTGGTCAGGGAAGAGAGTGACTCGGACAACGCCGAGTTCAGCGCCTTGGAGCGTTCCGCCTCGGTGACTCCTTCCTCACAGAGTCGTGCAACCTCCTCAAGAATTCCATCCCGCGCCGCTTCCACTTTATCAGGGTCAACCTCCGCAGAGACGATGAACAACCCGAGATCGCCCATCGCGTAGAAGAAAGAGCCGATCTTCTGCACGAGATGCTGCTCCTCACGAAGTTTCTGATAGAGCCGGGAGCTGACGCCGGACCCGAGGATGGACGCGACGAGGTCAATGGCGCCGGCATTGGGATCGGTGACCTGTGGAGCGTGCCACACCAACCGGAGGTGGGTCTGTTGGGTGCTGCCTTCCCGGAAGACGACCCGCTGTCCTTGTTGACGAGGCTCCAGCGGAAGAATCACGGGACGCCTCCGGCCCCGGGGGGCCGCGCCGAAGAGGGACTCAACCCGGAGAGCCAGGTCCTCCTCATCGAAGGGGCCCGCAGCCACGAGGAACATGTTTTCAGGAACGTAATGATGGCGGTAAAACGCGATCAAATCCGCGTGCGTGATCTGGTCGAAGACATCCCGATACCCGATCACCGGATGGCGGCAGGGATGTTTCTGGAAGGCGGTTGAGAACAGAAGCTTCATCACCGTGCGCTCGGGAGAGTCCTCACCCATGGCCATTTCCCGATGGATGACGTCGATCTCCTTGCGGAATTCCTCCTCCGGCAGGGTGGAGTGCAGGATCATATCGGCGAGGATATCAAGACAATCGGCGGTGGATTCCGGGGGGGTATCGATATAGTAGACCGTGCGGTCGAACGTGGTGTAGGCGTTGATCGAGGCCCCCGCGGCCTGAACATCCTCGGCCACCTGACGCGGACCCCGCCGTTCCGTTCCGTTAAAAAGCATGTGCTCGAGGAGGTGTGAGAGCCCGGCTCCCTGCCATTCGTCCTCGTGGATGCTCCCGGTGCCGACCCAGACTTGCAGGCTGACCACGGTGGCCGCCGGGTCCGGCTTGAGCAGGGCTTGGAAGCCGTTTGCCAGGCTGATGACGCGCGGTTGGTGCGGGGGCAGGCTGATGGAATGGATCACGGTGGGTATGGAGGGTTGGGGCGGGACGATAAAGAAAAGGGGCTGCTCAGCGGTTCGGCGCCATGTTGTTCCCGGGACCGCCAAGGAATGGAGCGACAAAAGCCTCGTGGAAATCGAAGACATCCCTGAAGTCCTCGATCCGGTCGCTCTCCGACTTCCCGAGGATGCCGGACTCGATCAAATTGTAGACGATGCTTCCGACGTCGAAGCAACTCCTGATGCCCCAGGTTTCCAAGACGATTGGCACCATGGGGCCGAACTGGCCCAAGGCGTGTTCCTTGAAGACCATGAGCATTTCGGGGCCGCTCACGTGGCGATCCGCGCGTGAGGATTTGGCGCGGCCCAACTTTTCCACCGCAAGATCGAGCACTTCCCGCACAAAAAGGTATGCGTCACGGTGGAAACGGGGATCCGTCTTGAGGATCAGCTCCACTGCCTCATCGATGCCAAATTTATCTTGCATGGGCTTGGCCCTTGGAAAGGGAAGGTGGCGAACCTATGCGGAACCCGCCGCGGCGCAACTTTCTTGTGGCTTTGTTGGGATGGAGGCGAGCCTTCACGGGGCCAATTCCCGTTCCATGGCGTCGAGGTAGGTGGTGACCGGATCACGCCGGCGTCGCGACTCGAGTCGTTCGAGGGTTTTCAGGGCCTCGGCATAGCCATTGAAATCATCGGATGCCTCCTGGACCTGGGTAGTGACATACCAATTCATGTAGTCGCTGACCCCGCCCATCAACGAGGTGAGTTCGCTCCGGCGCTTCCTCAGGGAATCGAGTTCCTCCGCGATCCCGGCTGTCTCCTCCCCAAGCAAACGGGATATGACCCGCCCATAGGAAGCGATGATCGGACGATGGAGCGGAAAGCACCGGGTCGTCAGTTTGTTGAGGCGTTCCTCGCATTGTCGCAAGGCGGTGGGCGAACGGGGATCCCGCACAAAATTGGCGAAATCCTCGAGGGTGCCGTTGGCAAAGGTGGTGACCTCCCGGGCTTGCTCGCCGCTCTTTCTGGGAAAAACCCGCAGCCGGCCCGGGTTCGGCGTCCTCCGTTCAGGCTTCCGGGACGGGGATTCGGAATCGGTCTCCGGGAAATCGATCACCAGCGCCTGCTGGAGGAGGCGCTCCGTCTCGGCGGGCGACAGCAATTCATAGGCCGAGCGCTCGCTCATGGACGCGAGCTGCAGGGTCCACCACTTGGCGAGGGCTTCCGGGGCCTGGTCGATGGCCGGGAAATGGGTCCGGAGGAGTTCCGCGACCGGGGCTTTCGAGTAAGCCAAATCCTCAAGCATCGCCTGGAATCGTGCGGGGCCGGTGGCTTGATCGAGCAGAGCCTGCACCAAGGCTGCCGAGCAGGCCTGGTGAATGCCCCGGGATACGCTGTCCGTGATCTCCGCGCCCTGGCCCGCAATGACCTCGGACACGGGCGGGATCTGGCGTGCATCCATCAACGCGGAGAAGACATCGGAAGGGCGGCCGGCACGACGATACTCGATCAATCCGGCCACGCCCGCGAGCATCCATGCGGGAAGCCGGTCGACGTCCGCCTCGGGACGGTTGGAGCGCAGCATCCGCTCGATCAACAGAAGACGGATGAACGCATGCTCGAATTCGTCGAGTTGGAACTCATCGTCGATCAAGAGATAGAGCTGGAGCCGATACCCTTGGGGATCCAGAGCAAAGACCCGGGCGGAGGCCCGGCGCTGCACCACTTTCGAACTTTCCGGGACGGTCAACTCGATGACGCAGGGGTGGATCCACCGGGACTTGCCCTGCCCGGTGACCGCGGCCAAGTCCCGGCTGAGGGCCTCGCATCGGGTCAGGAAGTCTCCCCGGAGCGCGGAGGTGCCGCCATAGATGGTGAACTGCCCGGAGGGGCTGATCGCGCTGGGGAGGGTCGCGGGGACCACCTTGCCGGGCAGCGGAGGCGTTTGGGCGGGGAGCGAAGCCATGCCGCCGAAGAGAACGACGAGCGACAGCGGGAGCCGGAACATGGAGGGATTCTACGACGCAGAGGGGCGGGGATTCCAGAAGCAAATCGGCCCAACCGAAGGCCCGGCGGAAGCAGCCGGGGTGGCCCGGAGGAACGATGCTCAGGGCTGCACGTGGACGACGAGCTTGCCGTCGTCAATGCGAAGGCGGTCGACGGTGACGTCCTGAAGAGCGGCGAGTTCGCGGGCGCAGGTTTCGCGGAAGCGCTTGAAGGGGGCCACCACCGGTTGCAGGGAAGCTCCGTCAACCTTGATGGCTCCGATCGAACTGGTTTGGCAAACGAACTTCTGGTCCTCGGGATCGCCCTCGACAACCCAGGACGTGGAGATCACGAGAGGCTTGTCGCCCAAGGTGCGCACGAGGTAGAGGTTGATCGTGTCCGGTTGGAGGTCGCAATACACGCCTTCCATGCGCAGGGCTCCGGCCATGGGGCCGCTCTGGATCTTCTTGAGGCGTTGGTTGAGGTAGAGATTGATCTCCTGCTCAGTAAAGGTGAGGGTAGCCTCTTTTTTGTCGATGTAAGCGCCTGAGATGGCGTCATCGAGACGGCGGAGTAGGTTCTGGGGGGCGGTCTTGCCCGGCACGACCGGATACCCTGAAACGGCGGAGAGATCGGGAGGAATGAAGCAGACCACCACCCCGGCGAGGAGTGCGATCGAGAAGAGGAAGAGGAAGACCGCCACAACTCCCAGCCCGGGTGTCTCGGTGGCCGGAGGCGCATACCCGATGGAGGCGCCCTGCTTGGGCTTCGGTTTGGCGCCAAAGAAAATCTTTTCGGGAGCCGCCTTGCCCGGAACGCCGACCGGACCGCGGCCGCCGACGGAGGGCGCCCTTTTCTTGGCGACCTTCTTGTTGACGACGCGCTTCTGATTCATTTGCGGCTTAAGTAACGTCCGTCTTGCGGAAGATTCAAGTTTTGGCGGCGTCGCTTTTGGGTGCGGCAGCTGGCGCCGGGGCGGGTGGAGTGGCCGGTTTGTTTCCGCCGCTAGAGGAGGAAGCCGAGTCTCCGCTACTCTTGGCGCCTTCCTCGGCCTTTTTGGCTCCGGCCTTGTAGGACTCGCTCCGGTAATCGGTCTCGTAGAAGCCGCTCCCCTTGAAGATAACGCCGGCTCCGGTCCCGAGGAGGCGACGCACCTTGCCGGTGCAGGCGGCCTCGGGGCAGTCGGTCAGCTTGGCGTCTTTCATGGATTGGAACACCTCGAAATGGTGACCACAGCTTTCGCATTCGTACTCGTAAGTGGGCATGGTGCAGAAGGGAAGACGCGGATTTTCGTGTCGAACGGTCCGTCGTGCAACTTGCTTTCGAGATCCGTCCGATCCGGTCGCATTTCGGGTTGTCGTGTCAAGATTTTTGGCCATAGTAGCGGCCCGCGGCCCTGCCAGGCGCACGGGCCCCTGCCATCGAGACCATGATTGAGCCGAGCCGACTTCCCGCATCCATCGTCTATTCCATCCGTGCGATTGGCGGATGGTTCCTCCTGTCCGCGTTGTTTTTTTTGACCGGGTGCAACCCGGGCGGTTCCTCCACGGCTTACGTTCCGTATTCGGTGGCTCCTCCGGCGAGTCTCGGTGCCAAGAAAACCGAGGACAGCCCGATCGAGGACAGCGTGTCCTATTGGGAGGGTGACAGCGTGACCGGGCCTGCGCGGATCGTCATCGATGTCTCCGACCAGCGGGCCTACTTTTACAAAGGCAGCCAGCTTGTGGGTGTCTCCAAGGTGTCGAGTGGCCGGGATGGATTCGACACGCCCCAGGGCGATTTCAAAATCATCCAGAAGAACAAGGATCACCGCTCGAATCTTTACGGCAACTACCTTTGGCCGAACGGGGAAATCGCGATGAAGGACATCGATGTGACCAAGGACAAGAAGCCGGCCGGGTCCCGGTTCGAGGGATCTTCCATGCCCTACTTTATGCGTTTTGCCAACGGGGTTGGGATGCATGGAGGCTATCTCCCCGGTTTCGCTGCGTCCCATGGCTGCGTGAGGATGCCGACCCACATGGCGGCCACCTTCTTCCGCAATGTCGAGGCCGGCACCCCGGTCACGGTGCGCCCATGAGCCTTTCGTTCCCAGCGCCCGAGGACGGTCTGGAAGTTGAGCCAGGATTCGTGGAAGCCTTGAGGCGTCCCGGCGGCCCCGAATTCCGTTTGGTTGATTGCCGTGAGGAGGACGAGCATGCCTTCTGTCACATCGAAGGGGATCTGTTGGTGCCTTTGAGTCGCTTCGTCGAGTCGATCGAGGCGGCCCTGCCCGAGGCCGCGGTTCCGGTGGTCATCTACTGCCATCATGGCATGCGCTCTGCGCAAGCCGCTTCGTTTCTCCGGGCGAGGGGACGCTCTCTGGTCTTCAGCCTCCGGGGGGGGATCGAGGCTTGGTCACTCGAAGTCGATCCCGGCGTGGCGCGCTATTGAGGTCATTTGGGGCATTTGGATTCTGGCCGCGGCGATTCGGGTGGAGCTTTGTGGTTCCCTGTGCGGGCGGGGTGTGTTAAACACGCCGGAAAAATCATGCAGACCGGTCATTTCTCATTTTCCCGCCGCCGTTTTTTGCATCGTGCCGTCGCGGCTTCGAGCGCCATCGCGCTGCCCGGGGCCCTGGAGGCCGCGCCGGAGAAGCTGGCGAGCGAAAGTCTCGTGACCACGCTTCACGGCACCCTTACGGAAGAGCAACGCAAGGAAATTTGCTTTTCGTTCGACCACCCGCTGCGGCGCAAGGTGGACAACAACTGGCATGTGACCGAGCCGATCATCCGGGATTTCCTGACGCCGGACCAGCAGCAGATGGTGCGGGAGATTTTTCTCAACCTGCATAGCGAGGCCTATCGTGACCAGGTGATGAAGCAGGTGATCCACGACAATGGGGCGGGTGGGTTCGGCGACAGTTCCATCGCCCTTTTCGGGGAGCCCGGCACCGGGAAGTTCGAGTTTGTCCTCACCTCGCGCCACGTGACCCGGCGGTGTGATGGCGACAGTGTCGTCGGCAAAGCCTTCGGCGGTCCGATTTTCTACGGACATGCGGCCCAAGGGTTCAACGAAAAGCCCGATCACCCCGGGAATGTCTACTGGTTTCAGGCAAAGCGGGCCAACGAGGTTTTCGCGATGCTCAATGGAAAACAGCGTGAGAAAGCCCTGCTGCTGCAGCCGCGACCGGAAAGAGGGAACGCCACGGTCCAGTTGCGCCGGGATGGTGTGGGGCTTGAGGGAATTGCGGTGGCCGATCTCTCCACCGACCAGCGGGCCCACGTGTTGAAGGTGCTGGAGGACTTGCTGATGCCGTTTCGGGCCGAGGATGTTGCGGAGTCGATGGCTTTGATCAACAAGGTGGGGCTGGAGAGGCACTCCCTCGCCTTTTACAAGGGGCACGACATTGGCGGGGACGGAATCTGGGACACGTGGCAGCTCGAGGGACCCGGATTGGTCTGGCACTTCCGGGGCAAGCCCCACGTGCACACCTGGGTCCACATCGCGGATCCGGAGGTCCCGGACGAGGCGGCCTGACGGCGAGACCGCTCCGCCCGAAGCGAGCGAGTTCGTGGACGTTTGTCCGAGAATCAGGGGAGCTCGGCGAGCTTGATCTCCCGGTAGTCGATCGCCATTTCCTTGTTGCCATGCAACTGGATGCCAACGGGGCCTTCCGGAATTCCGGACTGTGAGGTGTAGTCGAGGACTTGCTGCCCGTTGAGCCAGACTTGGTAGCGGAGACCGCGGGCCTCAATCTTCATCGAGTTCCAGTCGTCCGCCTTCAACAGCGCCGCCACGCCCTTGGCTTCGACAGGATATTTGCCGACGTAGGGCGAGCCGGTCATGTCACGCTTCAATGAACCGGAGATCCCGATCTGGATCTGATCGCTGTTCCGGATGTGGATCCCGCTGTCGACGATCCCTGCCCCGAACTTGAAGTCGAAGGACATGATAAAGTCGCGGTAGGATTTCTCGGTCCAGAGGATCGATCCTTTGAGGGTGGGATCACTCTGCACTTTGAGAATGCCGTCCGCAGCCTTGTACCATCCTTTCTCGGCGTTGCCGTCGGGCACCTTCCAGCCGGTGAGGTCGGTTCCGGAGAAGATCGGGCGGAGCTGGGGTTCATCGGCCCGCGCCGAAACGAGCGCGGCGAGCAGGAAGAGAGGGGCGATACGCATGGCCGACTCTCACAGTGAAAACGGGAACTTGGCAAGCCAAACCATTCGAAGACAAAACTTGGCCGGAGGAAGCGTGTAAGCACCGTTGATCCCAACTGCCATGAACGAGACCCCCGAAACGGCTGCTGCCACCACCCGACGCAACTTCGCCCGTGCCGCCGCGGGTGCGACGGCCTTCGCCATGACTCCCGTCCGGGGACAAGATGCGCCATCGAATCGGTTGCGCGTCGGGATCATGGGGTTGGGGCGCGGGAAAGCCCACATCAGCGGTTGGCTCGGGGTTCCCGGGGCGGAGATCGCGTATTTGTGTGACGTCGACTCGCAGAGGGCTGATGAAGCGGCCCGGGTGGTGCAGCGCGGAGGGCAGGAGCGTCCCGCGAAGTTCGTCAAGGATTTCCGCGAGATGTTGGGGGATCCCGAAGTGGACCTGATTTCGATCGCCGCCCCGAATTACTGGCACGCGCCGGCCACGATCTTGGCCTGTGCGGCGGGCAAGCACGTTTACGTGGAGAAACCCGCCAGCCACAACGGGCGGGAAGGGGAGTTGATGGTGGCCGCCGCCCGGAAACACGGGCGCAAGGTGCAGATGGGCAACCAGCGCCGCAGTTTCCCTCTCATCCGGGAGGGCATCCAACGGCTGCACGAAGGAGCCATCGGGACGGTGCGCTCCGGCCGCGCCTATTATTTCGCTTCACGCGGCTCGATCGGCAAGGGGAAGCCGGCTCCGGTCCCGGCCGATCTCGATTACCTCCTCTGGCAGGGACCGGTTCCCGATTATCCGTTCAAGGACAATCTGGTCCATTACAATTGGCACTGGCATTGGCACTTCGGCGGCGGGGAGATGGCCAACAACGGGATTCACAGTTTGGATCTGGTGCGTTGGGGGTTGAAAGCCGGGGCTCCCCGGAAGGTGACCTACCTCGGAGGCCGCTATCACCATGATGACGATCAGGAGACGCCGGACACCGGGGTGGCCGTCTTCGATCTCGGCGGGGCCGGGGCGCATTGGGAGCAGAGTTCCTCCCACCCGCGGAAACCGGAGGCGCCGGCGTTCGCCAGTTTTGCCGGGGATGGCGGGGCGATGCACTTTTCCGGCAGCGGCTACACGATTTACGACCTCGCCGGGAAGCAGGTTGAAACCAAGACCGCGCCGGCCTCGGACCTGCCGCACTTTCAGAATCTGGCGGACGCGATCCGCAACAACGTGGCCCTGAATTCGGAAATCGAGGAGGGGCAGAAATCCACCCTTTGGTGTCACCTTGGTAACATCGCCTACCGGAGCGGTCTGGTGCTCGAGATTGATCCTGCCACCGGACGTCCCCGTCAGGAAGAGGCGATGAAATTTTGGGGGCGGGAGTATCGCCCGGGTTGGGAACCGAAGGTTTGAGGTGGATTGGGGCTTGCCGGGAGCGGGAGCCGGCTGTTAGGGGGAGAGCGTCATGGAACGATCGATTTTTGGAACCAAAGTGGAGATGGGGCGTGCCGCGGCCAGGACCGGTGCGGAACTGATCCGTCAGGCCCTCGCGGAGCGTCGCCGCGCCACCATCATTGTGGCGACCGGAGCCTCGCAGTTCGAAATGCTTGACGCCTTGGTCGCGGAAGAGGGGATTGATTGGAGCAAGGTCACCGGCTTCCACCTTGATGAATACGTAGGGCTGCCGATTTCCCATCCTGCCTCATTCCGGCAATACCTCTGGAAGCGGTTCGTCAGCCGCTTGCCGTTGCCTTTGCGCCACTTTCATTTCCTCAACGGAGAACGCGATGTGGCCGCCGAGTGCGCCCGGGTCGGGGAGTCGCTCTCCGCCCGCACGGTGGATGTCGCGTTTGTCGGGATCGGTGAGAATGCGCACCTCGCGTTCAACGACCCTCCGGCGGATTTCGCCACCCGGACGCCCTATCTGGTGGTGGATTTGGACGAGGCCTGCCGTCGCCAACAGCTGGGTGAGGGGTGGTTCCCCGATCTCGAGTCCGTTCCCAAGAAGGCGATTTCGATGTCCGTCCGGGAAATTCTGCGGGCCCGGACCATCATCTGCACGGTGCCGGACGCCCGGAAGGCGAAGGCGGTGCAGGAGAGTTTGGAGGGCGCGATCACCCCGGCGGTGCCGGCCTCGATTCTGCAGGAACACCGGGACTGCCGGATCTTTTTGGATGCCGCGGCGGCGGCGCTCTTGAGTGCGTCATGAGTTTCGATCTTCAGGTAAACGGTTACAACGGGGCCGACTTCAATTCCGACGACCTCGGAATCGAGGCCTTGCACGGGGCCTGCCTCGCCTTGGAGGAGGACGGTTGCGAAGGGATCCTCATGACGTTCATCACGGAGGAGATCGACGTTTTGTGCCGGCGGCTTGCCCGGATCTCCCGTTGGCGGAAGGAAGACGAACTCATCGGCCGGGTGGTTCGCGGATTCCATATCGAGGGGCCTTTCATCAGTCCGGAGGATGGTTACCGGGGGGCGCATCCTTTGTCGGCGGTCCGGACAGCTTCTCTCGAAGACGCCGCGCGGCTTCTCCAGGCCGGGGAGGGCATGGTGCGGCTCATCACCCTCGCGCCGGAACAAGACCCGGGGGCGAAGGTCACCTCCTGGTTGGTCGACCAAGGCGTGGTCGCTTCGGCCGGGCACTGCAATCCCACGATGGATCAAATCGAGGAGGCGATTGATCACGGGTTATCCATGGTGACCCACCTGGGCAATGCCTGTCCCCTGCGGATGCACCGGCATGACAATGTGATCCAACGTTTCCTCAGCGTCTCGGACCGGATCTGGTGCTGCTTCATCGCGGACGGTGTCCATGTGCCGTCTTACACGCTGAAAAACTATCTGCGCTGCACCGGAATGGATCGTGCCATCGCCGTCACCGATGCCATTTCCGCCGCACGCCTTGGCCCCGGTCGTTACCGGTTGGCGGGATGGGAATTGGAGATCGGTGAGGACGGCATCGCCCGCAGCCCCGGGGGCGATCACTTTGTCGGTTCCACGGCGACGATGCCCAAAGTCGAGGAAGTGCTTTCCGAGGAGGTGGGCTTGTCCGCGGAAGAAGTGCATCGGTTGGTCGAGGTTAACCCCCGGGTGGCCTTGGATTTGTGGTGAGGGCTTGCCAGTCCCCCCCGCGTCACCGAAGCTGCGTCGGCATGGGACTCTACGAGAAAGCCCGTCAGTTTGCGGTCGAGGCTCACGGGAGCATCGGTCAGGTTCGCAAGTATACCGGTGAGCCCTACCACGTCCACGTATTGGCGGTGGCCGCATTGGTGGCGACGCGAACCACGGACGAGGTGGTCCTCGCCGCCGCCTGTTTGCATGATGTGTTGGAGGACGTGGCTCCGCACAACGCCGGGTTTTCCGCCGAGCGGATCCGGGAGGAGTTCGGTGAGGAAGTGCTCGGGTTGGTGGTGGAGCTGACCGATGTCTACACGACGAAAAACTACCCTGACTTGAACCGTCAAACCCGCAAACAGCGCGAAGCGGAGCGCCTCGCTCAAATCAGCGAGCGTGGGAAACTGATCAAACGGGCGGATCTCTTCGACAATGCCCGCAGCATCGCGGGATCCGAGTTCGCGCAGGTTTGGATGGAGGAGAAGCGCAGGCTCGACGAGGTACTTGGCCGATGGGAGTGAACGGGGCAGCCCCGGTCCCAACCTGACCTTCCGCCGGCGGTTCCGTGTCTCAGGCTTCTCCGGACAGGGGAATGTAAGGGCTCTCGCGCAGGACGACCGGTTTGGTGCCGCGCACGAGCTGGACCCATTCAAGCAGGCAGCCGATGACAATGACGGTCACTCCCACGAGGAATGCGGTGGTGACCGCGATATCGATCTGGTTGTTGAAGATGATACGGTGCCATTCGGCCAGTTGTTCCGGGGAACCGCCGTTGGCGATCTTGGTCTTGGTCGCTTGGATCAGGCTGGCGAAACCGAGACGGGGATCCGCGGAGAAAATCTTTTGGAACCCTGCGGTGAAGGTGACCACCACGAGCCAGGTAAGCGGAACCAAGGTGACCGCGGCGAATCGGGCGCGCCCCATCTTGATGAGGACGGTGGTGCCGAGGCAAAACGCGATCACGGCGAGCAACTGGTTGGCAATGCCGAAGAGGGGCCATAGCGTGTTGATCCCGCCGAGGGGATCAACGACCCCTTGAATGAGGAAATAACCCCAACCGGCCACCAACAAGGCGCTCGCCAGGACATTGGCAAAAAGAGAATGGGTTTGCCCAAGGGGCTTGTGAATTTGTCCGAGGAAATCCTGAAGAATGAAGCGCCCGACCCGGGTCCCGGCATCGATCGTGGTCAGGATGAAGAGAGCCTCGAACATGATGGCGAAGTGATACCAGAGAGCCATCATGCCGTCGCCAAAGGCGCGGGCGAACATGTGGGCCATGCCGACGGCAAAGGTCGGGGCCCCGCCGGCACGGCCGAACATGGTCTTTTCATGAATGGAGGCGGCCAGCTGGTCCATTGAGGCCTCGGTGATCGGTGGTCTGTTTTTGAGGAGGGGATCCGCCTGCATGGCGGCGTTCACCTTCTCCACCACCTGGGCATTGGAGAGTCCCTTGTTCGCGGTGTTGATGGCGAAATATTGGCCGGGCTCCAGCGCGCAAGCGGCGATCAGGGCCATGAGGGCGACCAGCATCTCCGTGATCATGGCCCCGTAGCCCACGATACGGATCGCGGACTCGCGTTCCAACATCTTCGGGGTTGTCCCAGACGAGATCAGGGCGTGAAACCCGGAGATCGCGCCGCAGGCAATGGTGATGAAGACAAAGGGAAAGACCGGACCGGCGAAGACCAGACCGGTGCCGTCGACGAATTTCGTGACCGCCGGCATCGGCAGTTGGGGAGCCACGAGGATGACGGCGATGGCGAGGACCACGACCGTGCCCAGTTTCATGAACGTGCTCAGGTAGTCCCGGGGAGCGAGGAGGAGCCAGACCGGAAGGACGCTCGCGGCGAATCCGTAGAGAATGATGCTCCAGGCGAGCCATTCCTTGCTGCGAAGGAAGAAACCGTCAAGGTGCCAATCGTCCAGATACTGGCCCGTCCAGACGCTGGCGAGGAGGCCGATCACCCCGAAGATGGTGACGGTGCGGACATCGGCCCTGCCGGACTTCAGCAGAAGTCCCATGATCACGGCCAGCGGAATGGTCATGGCTATGGTGAACAGGCCCCACGGGCTGTCGGCCAGCGCATTGACCACGACGAGACCGAGAACCGCGAGCAGAATGGTCATGATGGCGAGAAGGCTGAGCATCGCGACCATGCCGATGACTGGGTTCACCTCCTCCCGCAGCATTTGACCGATCGATTTTCCACCCCGGCGGATCGAGGAAAACATGACGACCGCATCGTGGACGCCACCGCCGAGCGTGGCCCCGATGAGGATCCAGAGCATCCCCGGGAGGTAGCCGAACTGGGCGGCGAGAACCGGACCGACCAAGGGGCCGGGGCCGGCGATGGCGGCGAAGTGGTGGCCGAAGACGACCCACTTGTGCGTGGGCACGTAGTCTTTGCCGTCGTTCTCGGTGATGGCCGGGGTGGAGCGCTTGTCGTCCAGCACCAGCACCTTCGCGACCAGCCAACTGCTGTAAAAACGGTAGGCGATCGCGAAGGTGCAAAACCCGGCGATCACCAGCCAGAGCGCGTTGATCTGTTCCCCGCGGTGCAACGCCGAAATGGCCACCGCGGCGGCTCCCAAGGCGGAAATGGAACCCCAGATGAGGAGTCGACGTGGATTGAAGGACGGCATCCGGCGACCGTAGCGGGCCGGGCGGGGCAGATCAAGCGGGAAGCAAGGTGGAGGTGTCGCGCTTGATTTCCCGGCCGGGCGTGGAGAGATTCCGGGCGACGTGTGTACTCTGACTTGGTGGAGCGCCCCTGACGGCTACGAAGTTTTTTTCAACCGGGACGAACTCCGCACCCGGGGCGGGGCGGCACCACCGTCTTTGCAGATCTGGCAGGGAATGCGCTTTCTCGCGCCGCTGGACCGGCCATCCGGAGGAACGTGGCTTCTGGCGAATCAAGCCGGGGTGACGCTGGCGATTCTGAATTTGTATGAGCGGGAATTGCCCGAGATTCCGGGAGCGGTTTATCGGAGCCGCGGGCTTTTTCTCCGCAGTCTGGCGGACTGCCGGAGTTTGGAGGAAGTGGCGGGGCGCCTCGGTCGCGATCCGGTGAACCACTGCAACGCATTCACCTTGCTGGGCTTCGATCAAAGCGGCGCCGCCGGATTCCGCGTCTGGCGTTGGATCCATGACCGCGAGCGGTTGAGCGGACCCGACCCGGATCCGGCGATGCCCGTCTGTTCCTCCTCCGTCGATACGGTGCGGGTGGTGGAGGCACGCCGCCGGGCCTTCGGGGAGATCGTCCGCCATGATCGGTCGGGCCCTGAGAGCCTGTGGGCTTTCCATCACTTCGACCAAGGAGGGCGTCCGTCCGCAGACACGGTTTTGATGTGCCGGCCGGATGCCCGCACGCTGAGCATCAGCCGGGTCCGGGTGGGGCCGGACCGGGTGCGGTTTGCTTACGAGGAGATCCCTGAAGCCGGCGTGGGGCCTGGTGAGCCGGTCATCGTGGAACTGGAAAGGTGAACGGCTCGCGCCATCCGGTGACACTTGTGGAACGGGCTTGCAGCTTTCCCCAAGGCAGGCGTCAGTGATCCGCTTCTGATCATGTTTACGGGAATCGTCGAGCGCACCGTCGTCGTCCGGGAATTGCGGCCCATCGCAACCGGAGGGCGGCTGATTCTGGAGATGGGGGATACCGCCGCGGAATTGAGCCTCGGGGAGAGTGTCGCCGTGAACGGTTGTTGTCTGACCGTGGCAGGATTCGAGGACCACGGGGGCGTGCGTTTCGATCTCCTCGCCGAGACCCTGCGGATCACCAATCTCGGGGATCTGGCGGATGGAGCCCTCGCGAACATGGAGCGCGCCCTGAGGGTGGGCGACCGGTTGAGCGGACACTTCGTGCAAGGGCATGTCGATTGCTGCTCGCGGATCGAAGCCTGGGAACCGGTCGGTCAGGATCATCGATTGGGGATTGCGCTTCCCTCCCGGTTTGCGGGATATACGATTTTTAAAGGGTCGGTGACCGTCGATGGGATGAGCCTGACGATCGCCGAATTGCAGCCTGAGCGGTTCACGATCTGGATCACCCCGCATACCTGGTCCGTGACTAATTTGAGGCAGCGCAAGGTCGGCGACCGGGTGAATTTGGAGTTCGATGTTCTCGCGAAGTATGTGGAGCGTGCCTTGGGGCGGGAGCAAGAGTCCTGACGCGGCGCGATTTTTGGGAAACTCACCGTAAACGTAATGAACGATTCGGAGACTCCGCCGGGCATCCTCCACCAGACCTATCCATCCGCCGCCAAGGGCGTGGTCGATTCCCGCCGCCACGCGATCACTTTGCAAACAGAGTCGGCCTCCTACGCGCTCGCGTTCACCGACGACGCTTTCTTGTTACGCGACGCGATGCGCGGGGTTCGTCTCCAGTTGGAGTTCCAGAAGGCGGATCTGATCCAGATCGACGAGGAGATTGAATCGACGATCGTGGTGTTCGGGGGTGCCCGGATTTTGGAACCTTCGGTAGCCCGGGCACGACTGGAAACGGCGGAGGCGGACTTGGCGCGATCACCCGGTGACGGGGGATTGAAGACCGCGGTTCGGGTGGCGCATCGTTTGGTGGAAACCTCGCGCTATTACGATGAAGCCCGGGAATTGGCGCGTCTTGCCTCTACCTCGTGTCACCTGAACGGGCACTGCCACTTTGTGGTGGCGACGGGCGGCGGCCCCGGGATCATGGAAGCGGCGAATCGCGGGGCCCATGAGTGCGGGGCGAAAAGCATCGGCCACAACATCGTGCTGCCCCACGAGCAACAGCCCAATCCCTTCATCACTCCCGAACTGTGTTTTCAGTTCCATTATTTCGCCCTGCGGAAAATGCATTTCCTGATGCGCGCCAAGGCCCTGATCTGCTTTCCGGGTGGATACGGGACAATGGACGAGTTGTTCGAGGCCCTGACGCTGATCCAGACCGGAAAAATCGATCCGATTCCCGTGATTCTGGTGGGCCGGGCGTTTTGGCAGCGCGCCATTGATTTCGGTTTCCTCGTGGAGGAAGGGCTCATCAGTTCCGGTGACGTCAATCTGTTCCGCATGGTGGAAACCGGGGCAGAGGCATGGGAAGAGATCAGCCGCTTCTATTCGCTCCCCGCCTGAGCGAGAAACGTCGCGAGGAAGCGCGCGGTCTCCCGGGCGATCACCTGATAACCGGCGAGATTGGGATGCCGGTCCCCGAACCATCCCGGGAGATGACCGAAGAGAGCGTCAAGCCGGTTGTCGAGCACCACGACCGCCGGGTCCTTTCCGGGGAGAATGTAAGGGGTGGCCAGAGGTTGCAAGTCCGCCGGGACTTTGGAGAGGGGATAGCGGCGGTAGTTCAACATGTCCGGGCCCGCCTTGAGCGCGGCTGCATAGGCCGGGTAGAGATCGAAGAAGGGCAGTTTTTCTTCGTCCGCCACCAGCCGGATGATGCGGTTGATGCGTGTGCTGGTTTCCTCATTGGCGAACGGGATAATGGAGACGGGAATGAGCTTGGCGCCTGGATGATCTTGACGAAGCCGCCCGATGAGTTCCTTGTAATCCCTCGGAAAGTTCTCCGCGAAGCCCTCCCGCCGGGCATTGTCGTTGATGCCATAACGGATGAGAATGAGGTCCGCGTCAGGCTCGGTAGCCACCTCTTTTTCATAGCGTCCGGAGTCGAGCAACCGGCGGATGAATTCACCGCTCACGCCGAGATTGACCACATCGGTCCGCACCCCCGGGTCCATCGCGAGAAGAATGCGCACCGTGTCTTCGAGTTGGGGTTCGTCCGGAGCCAGTCTCTTGGGAAAGCTCGCTTCCGTGGTGCTGTCCCCAAGGAGGAGGATCCGGTGGCGCTTCGGGCCGGCCGTGGCAGAACTGAAACGAAACGGTGCTGCGTCACCGAGAATTTGGTCCGAAGTCACCGTGGGACAGATCCGCTTTTCGATGAACTCGATGAACAGGGCCGTGCCCCGTTCATGGCTCACATAGGGCCAGCGTTCCGGGTTATACATGGAGTCGGTCAGATCGCGGATCAGCACCACCTTCCTTCCGTTTTTCGCCATCTGGCGCAGGCCGAACGGACGGCCGGCCACGCACATGTTGACGTGCACTCCGGTGAGCATAACGTTGTCGATGTCGCGGGATTCCAGCAGGTTCCAGATCTCGGTTCCCGAGTCGCTGATCGCATCCTTCTCCTGGTCGATGTTCAGGAGATCGGTCTGGCGGGTCCACGGGGCGCGGGGGTTGAGGCCCCTGGCTTGCAATTCCCTGGCCCAGGCGGCATGGACGGCCGGGTCGTCGTCCTCGCCGCCATCCGTCTGATCGATCGGATAGATCACGCCGGCCTCGGAAGGAAGTTGGCGGCACCATTCATCGATGGCGGGTGGCAGTTGGTCCGCGGCCGGGGCGGAGCGGGCCCGCTCCCGTGCCGGGGAACCCTCGTAGGGGGCCATGCAACTGCTGGGCGCGTGGATGATGAACACGCCTTGGGAACGGGCCTTGGCAAGAAGGGCGTTGAGGCGCGGGGCCATCTCCGTTTCGCGGAGAACCGCGTTCTTGCAATGGTGCAAATCCCACATGTCGCACACGATGATCGCGGTGCGGGCCGGAGCCCAGACTTCCGCGGCGGAGCGCACGTCGCCGGCAAGAGAGCGGGTCTGCAGCTTGAGCTTGAGCGGAGCCGTCGTCTCCGCAGCGAGGCCGAGCGGCCAAAGGACGGTGAGCGCGGCGAGGAGGGAGCGAAGCGTGAAATCCATGAGAACGGGAATTACACGCTGCAGGGGGACCGAGTCCTTTCGAGGAAGAAAAGGGATGAAAACACCCGAAATTGCTTGAATCAAGATGGCTCCAGCGAACGTGATGGACTACGCAGTTGCTTTGTCTTTCGGAGTTCCCATGAAACCCATCCCCTCTCACCTCTTGGCTTGCTGTGCGGGCCTGTTGCCCTGGTTTCCCGTTCCGTTGCCGGCGGAAAACTGGCCGAATTGGCGGGGCCCCCATTGGGATGGTTCCTCGACCGAGACCGGGCTTCCGACCACCTTCTCGGCATCGGAGAACGTCCGTTGGAGCGTCGCGTTGCCGGGGGAGGGCGCCTCGACGCCCGTGATTTGGGGGGACTCGGTCTTTCTCACGTCGGCGCTGGGGACGGATGGCTCCGTGGCCCTCTGCCTGGATCGCAAGACGGGGAAGGAGAAATGGAGGAAACCGTTCCCCGGTGGAGCTTACGACAACCGGAGCAACTTCGCTTCCTCATCCGCGACGACGGACGGTGAGAGGGTCGTGTTCTTTTTTGGGAATGGCCCGATGGCCTGTTTTGATTTCGAGGGCCGTCCGCTTTGGTCGATCGATGTCACCGAACGATATGGGGATTTCGCGTTTCAGTGGACATTCTCCTCAAGCCCGGTCTTGGATGGCGGTAAACTTTTCTTCCAGGTCTTGCAGCGGAACGAAGTGGTCCATGAGCGGGGGAAGGACGGCGCCGAGTCGTATCTCCTTGCGCTGGATCCGCAGAGCGGGAAGGAGATCTACCGCCACGTCCGGCCGAGTCCGGCCCGGAAGGAATCCTTGGAGGCCTACTCGACCCCCGTTCCGTTTTCGCTCAATGGCCGGCGGGAGCTGCTTGTTTCGGGCGGCGATGTCCTCACCGGCCATGACCCGGACACGGGCAGGGAGTTGTGGCGATGGGGGACTTGGAACCCGGAGCATCGGGAGGAATGGTGGCGGCTCGTCCCTTCCCCGGTTCACGGTGCGGGAGCGATTCTGGCTTGCGGGCCGAAGAACGCTCCGATTTTTGCGGTGAAGGCCGGGCTCTCGGGAAACCATGAGGGAACGGACGGATTGGTTTGGGCGAGCCAGCCGAGCAAACAGGTCCCGATCACCACCGATGTGGCCACCCCGCTGTTTTACCAAGGTCGGTTTTACGTGATCGACCACGGTCCGACGCGCAGCTTGAGCTGCATCGATCCGGCGACGGGCAAGGTGATCTACACCCGGATGACCGGCAGCCGGGAGAAGTTCGAGGCTTCCCCGACCGGGGCGGACGGGAAGATTTATCTGATGAACCAACTGGGCGACGTTTTCGTGGTCAAGGCGGGCGATGTCTACGAGGAACTGCATCAGGTAGCGATGGGCAAGAGCATGAAAAACATCTCGCGGGCCAGCATCGCGGTGTCCCAAGGGAATCTCTTCATCCGGACGGATACGGATCTGATCTGCGTGGGCAAACCCTGAGGGAAACGGAAATGAAGCAATCCGACCACAAGCAGCGGCGGAACGGGGAGGCTTCAGGCCTTTTCTTGGTGGCGATCTGCGGCTTCATGCTCACGGGGACGGGCGGGCTCGAGGGGGCTCCGGAAGGCGTGGTTCCCGTCTATTTTGGCACCGGGGGAAACGAGACCAAGGGCATCTACCGGGCCGGCTTTGACCTAGCCAAGGGAAAGCTCAGCGCCGCCGTCCTCGCCGCGGAGATCGGTGCGCCGGGCTTTCTGGCACGGAACGCGGCGGGCGACCGTCTTTATGCGGTGGGAACCTCTCCCGGCGGCCCCGGCGTGGCGGGGTATCGGATCGAACCGGACGGTGCCTTGACGCCGATCAACACCTCCGCGATCGGCGACGGCGGGGCGGCGCACGTGGCGATCCACCCGTCCGGTCGGTTTTTGCTCACCGCCCAATATGGAGGTGGATCGGTCGCCCTGTTTCCTCTCGATGCGGAGGGCCGGTTGGGGCCGGTCCAGTTGTTCCGCCACGAAGGAGGATCGGGCATTGTCCCCACCCGTCAGGAGAAGCCTCACCCCCATTGGTGCGGGTTTTCACCGGATGGTGCCTTCGCCTTGGTACCGGACTTGGGGATGGATGCGATCGTCGTTTATCGGGTCGATCTCTCCGGCGCGATCCCATCCGTGGCGTGGCACGGGAAAATCGTGGCGGATCCCGGGGCCGGGCCCCGGCACATGCGGTTTTCGGTGGATGGAAAGTGGATCTTCCTCCTCAACGAACTTTCCCTGACCGTGACGACTTACGGGTGGGATCCGTCCACCGGGACCGCGGCCAAGGTCGCCTCGGTGGCGGCGCTCTCCGAAGAGGTCAAGGCGAAGGAAGCGACCAATTCGGCGGCGGAGATTCTGGTGCATCCCGGGGGCAGGTTTGTTTATTCCTCGAACCGGGGGCACGACAGCGTCACGGTCTATCGGGTGGAACCGGGGACGGGCCATTTGAGCGTGGTGGAAGTGGAGCCGATCCGCGGGGCGATTCCCCGGAACATCAACCTCGATCCTTCGGGCAAATGGCTCCTGGCGGCGGGGGCGGATTCCAATACGGTGAGCGTGTTCCGGATCGACGAGGCAACCGGTGAACTGGTCTTTCAGCCCAAGGGCGTGATCAACGTGCCCGGCCCCATCTGCATCCTGTTTGGAAAATGAGACCGTCCTGCGACCCTTCTGAGTCTTCATCTGCCGGGGCATTCGGGAGCTTCCGGAGCCTGATCCCGGTTGCGATCCTGATGGCGCCGCCTTTCCTCGGCTCGGTCTACGGCGGGACGATCGATTTCAATCGGGATGTGCGTCCGATTTTGTCGAACCAATGCATCGCCTGTCATGGACCGGACGAGGAGCAGCGCAAGGCGGGGCTGCGGCTTGACACAAGGGCTGGCGCGGTGGCGGATCTGGGGGGATATGCGGCCGTGGTGCCCGGGCATCCCGAACGCAGTGAACTTGTGGAGCGTCTCCTGACCACGGACGAGGAGGAGCGGATGCCGCCGGGGTCAAAGGGGCCGCGGTTGTCCGACAAAGAGATTTCGATTTTGCGGGAATGGGTTCGGCAAGGCGCGGAATACGCCGCTCACTGGGCCTACGTGGTTCCCCGGTCCCACCCATTGCCCTCCGTGAAGGACGCAGGTTGGCCGGTCAACGAGATCGACCGGTTCCTTCTGGCGCGGATGGAGAAGGAGGGGTTGGCGCCAACCGCGGAAGCGGACCTCGGAACGCTGGCGAGAAGGGTTTCGCTCGATTTGACCGGATTGCCCCCGGCCTGGGAAAGCGTTGAGTCCTTGAAGAAGTCTTCCCCGGGCGACGGCTACGGAGCCTTTGTGGACGCCATGTTGTCCAGCCCGGCCTTTGGGGAACATTGGGCCACCGGTTGGCTTGATCTGGCGCGGTATGCGGATAGTTCGGGTTATCCGAGCGACCAGCCACGGGAGATCTGGGGGTATCGGGATTGGGTGATCGACGCGTTCAACGGGAATTTGCCGTTTGATCGGTTCACCGTGGATCAGATCGCGGGGGATCTCGTTCCGGGGCGAAAGGAGAGCCAGCTGATTGCAACGGCGTTTCACCGGAACACGATGACGCAGAACGAGGGCGGGACGAGCGACGAAGAATTCCGGATCGCCGCCGTGGTGGACCGGGTGAATACGACCATGGCGGTGTGGATGGGGACGACGATGGCCTGTGCCCAGTGCCACACGCACAAATATGATCCGATCACCCAAACGGAGTATTATCGGGTTTTCGCGATCCTGAACCAGAGCGCGGACGCCGATCGCAAGGACGAGACCCCCTTGGCGGATTTTTTCACGCCGGCGCAAAAGCGGGAGAGATCGGAGATCGAGGCCCGGATCTCGAAGCTTGACGAATCATTCGCCCATCCCCGGCCCGAGTTTTTGGCGGGGGTGGGGCCGTGGGAAGCCTCGTTGGCGTTGCGCCCGGTTTGGAAGCCGGCCCGGCTCCATTCCGTAGGTTTTTCCGGGGAAGGCGCCGTGGTTCCGGAGGCTGACGGGAGGGTTCTGGTGCCGCCCTCGCCCCAGCCCAAGTCCGGGGCGTCGACCGACGTCGCCGTGTCGCTCGAAGCTCCGGTTCACGCGGTTCGTCTGGAGGTGCTGGCGGATCCCCGGCTTCCGGGCGGGGGGCCCGGCTATGCAGCGGGCAATTTTGTCCTCTCTTCCGTGCTGGCGGATTTCATTCCTCCGTCCGCGGTTCCGGTCACGGCGAGGAAGTTGCGGATCGAGACAACGGGCGGGGACACGCACCCTCTGGCCTTGGCCGAGGTGGAGGTTTTCAGTGGAATGGAAAATGTCGCACGACGTGGCCGGGCCACCCAGAACGGAACTTCCCCGGCCGGGGCGGCGGCGCAGGCGGCGATCGATGGACAAACCGATGGAGCGGGCGCGACCGGGAAGGCGGTGGCCTTGACCTCCGGTGAGGGCGGGCTCCAATGGTGGGAGGTGGAACTTGCTGCCGATCAGCCGGTGGACCGGATCGTGATCTGGAAGAGGGCTGACAAAGGCCCCGGGGCGGAGCAGGGGGCGCTGCGTTTGATCCTCATTGAGGCGGGTGGAAAGGTCGCGTGGGAACAGAAGACCGCGCCGGTGGCCACTTCGGCTCTGGAGGTTTCAGTGAGCGGCCGTCGGAGGCTCCGCTTTGCCGATGCCTTCGCGGACGCGACCCAGGCGGGCTTCAGCGCCAGGGATGTGATCAAGGGGGCCGTGGCACCGGACAAAGGCTGGGCCTTGGGCGGATTCACCGGGGTGGATCGTCATCTCACCTTGGTGCTTTCGGAATTGACGGGTGAGCCAGGAGGCGTGTTGGCCCTGCGGCTGGAGCAGAGATCGCAGTTTGCGGGGCACACCCTTGGCGCGTTCCGACTTGGAGTGACAGGGGAAAAGGGGTTGGACCGGGTGGCCGCGTTGACGGATCCGGTGCGCGCGGCCTTGCTGGTCGGGAAAGCGGATCGGACCGCGGCTCAGGAAGCCTTGATCCGGGATTACCATGTGCGGCAGGTGGCTCCCGGGCTGGCCTGGGAACGCCAGGAACTCGCCGCGTTGCGTTCGCGTTTGGAGGGCATCCGGCCCTCGACGGTTCCGGTGATGACCGATTTGCCCAAGGAACAGCGCCGGGTGACCCGGGTCCAGATCCGCGGGAACTGGCAGAATCTCGGAGACGAAGTCGACCCCGGCGTGCCGGAGGCGTTTCATCCCTTGCCCGCAGGGCGTCCGGTGGATCGCCTGGCGCTCGCCGAATGGCTCGTGAGCCGGGACAATCCGTTGACAGCACGGGTCATCGTGAACCGCTATTGGGAGGCGATCTTTGGGGTCGGTCTGGTCAGGACGAGCGAGGAATTTGGCTCCCAGGGCGAGGCTCCTTTTCATCCCGAATTGCTGGACTGGCTGGCCGTTGATTTCATGGAGCACGGCTGGGATGTGAAGCGGCTCTTGCGGCAAATGGTCACGAGCCGGGCCTATCGGCAGGATTCCCGGAGCACGCCGCGGCTCAACGAAACCGACCCCGAAAACCGGCTGCTGGCCCGGGGGCCGCGGTTCCGGCCCCAAGGGGAACTGCTGCGGGACCAGGCGCTGGCGGCAAGCGGGTTGCTCAGCCGGAAGATCGGGGGACCGCCGGTGCGTCCCGCCGCGCCCGGCATGGGTCTGTCGACCGCTTTTGGGCGCAGCAATGACTGGGTGGCGAGCGAGGGCGAGGATCGTTTGCGCCGGGCCGTCTACACCGAGGTGCGTCGCAACGCGCCTTACGCGAGCTTTTCCACGTTCGACGCCCCCAACCGGGAAGTCTGCACGATCCGGAGAAACCGGACCAACACGCCCTTGCAAGCCTTTGTGACCCTGAATGATCCGGTCTTCGTCGAGGCGAGTCAGGCCCTCGCCCGGAAGATGGCGGAGACGCCCGGTGGAACGGCGGACCCCGGTGCGGCGGTGCGCAGGGGATTTCGCGATTGTCTGTCGCGCGACCCTTCGTCCCACGAGGTGAACACGCTGACGACCCTTTATCGCACCGCCCTGGCGGAATACGGGTCGGCCGAGGGGCAGGGACTCGCGGCGCAAATGGCCATGCAACCGCTGGGTCCGCTGGGGGCCGGGAGCCGGCTGTCCGTTCCGGAAGCGGCGGCTTGGACCGTGGTGGCCAACGTAATCTTGAATCTGGATGAATTTCTCATGAGGCGTTGAACCTTGGGAATTCCCCGCCATTTCCGCCATGAATCCTCTCCGATACGAGCAACTGCAACACACCACCCGGCGTCAGTTTCTGACCGGGGCCTCCCAATTCAGCTTGGGAGCCATCGCGCTCAAGGCCCTCGGCGGTCAGCCGGCCCATGCGGCGGTCGGTGCGGTCGAGAATCCTTTGTCCGCCCGTCGGCCGCAATTTCCCGCGAGAGCGAAGCGGGTGATCTACCTGCACATGTCCGGTGCGCCGCCGCATCTCGACCTCTTCGACTACAAGCCGGAGTTGGTGAAGCACGACGGCGAGGACTGTCCGGCGTCGGTCTTGGAAGGGCGTCGCTTCGCATTCACCACCGGCGTCCCGAAATTGATGGGGACACCCCGGAGCTTCGCGCAATACGGTGGTGCCGGGATGTGGATGAGTGACGCCGTGCCGAACTTCCACGGGTTGGCGGATGATCTCTGTTTGATCCGTTCCATGCACACGGATCAGTTCAATCACGCTCCGGCGGAGTTGCTTCTCTTCACCGGGCACGCGCGCCAGGGCCGTCCTTCGTTGGGGTCGTGGGCCACCTATGGTTTGGGGACGGAGAACGAGGATCTTCCGGGATTCGTGGTCATGATCTCCAGCGGAACCCAGCCGAGCGGCGGGCAGGGATGTTGGGGCAGCGGATTTGTCCCTTCGGTGTATCAAGGCGTGCAATGCCGGTCGAAGGGGGATCCGGTCCTCTTCGTCTCCGATCCGGCGGGGATGAGCCGGGAGATGCGGCGCAAGAGTCTCGACGCACTGCGCGTCCTGAACGAGCGGCAGGCGAACGAACTGGGGCATGCGGAAACGATCACGCGGATTGCCCAGTTCGAGCTGGCCTACCGGATGCAGACCAGTGTGCCCGGGGTGATGGACATTTCGCAGGAACCGCAGCACGTGCTGGAAGCTTACGGGGCAAAACCGGGGGAGCCGGGGTTTGCAAACAACTGTCTGCTGGCCCGGCGCTTGGTCGAGCAAGGCGTCCGGTTCGTCCAGCTTTTTGATTGGGGCTGGGATTTCCACGGCACGGGACCAAACGAGGACATCCGGGGCGGACTGACCGCCAAGATGGCGCGGACGGATCGACCGGTGGCGGCGCTGATCCGCGACCTGAAAAGCCGGGGTCTCCTCGAGGATACGCTGGTGATTTGGGGCGGTGAATTCGGGAGGACGCCGTTCCGTGAGGGGCGCACCGCAAAGAGCCAGACCCTCGGGAGGGATCATTACCCGGACTGCTACAGTCTCTTCATGGCTGGGGGCGGGGTGCGCGCCGGCAGCGTCTATGGCGAGACGGACGAGCTTGGGTTCAAGGTCGCGCGGGATCCGGTGCATGTGCACGATTTCCAAGCGACGGTCCTCCATCTCCTCGGGTTCGATCACGAGAAACTGACCTATCGTTTCCAAGGGCGGGATTACCGCCTTACCGATATTCACGGCCGGGTGATCCCGGAACTGATCGGCTGAAGGAGGTCAAGCCGGATCACGCTTTTGGGCCGGCGGACTGCTCGAACAGTTTCCGCCAGTGCTCAAGCCGCTCCTTGACCCGGGCTTCGAGTCCGTTTTCCGAGGGTTCATAGTAGCGGCGGCCCTCGGGCAGGTAGGCCTGGGGAATGTAGCCCTCCGGATCGTCATGGGCGTAGCTGTAGGCGAGGTCCACCTCCCCGGTTCCGCTGGCGGCGGCCAGCTTCTTGCGGGTCTTGGTGCGGAGATGAGGGGGCACCGCCAGGGTGCGTCCGTTGCGGACATCCGCCAGGGCGGCGTCGATCGCCACATAGGCCCGGTTGCTCTTCGGAGCGGTGGCGATGTAGACGGTGGCATGGGCCAACGGGATCCGGGCCTCGGGCATCCCGATGAATTCGGCGGCTTGGTGGGCGGCCAAGGCGATGCGGATCGCGTTGGAATCCGCCATGCCCACATCCTCACTGGCGGCGATCACAAGGCGCCGGGCGATGAAGCGCGGATCCTCACCTGCATACAGCATCTTGGCCAACCAGTAGAGGGCCGCGTCAGGGTCACTGCCGCGCATCGATTTGATGAAGGCGCTGATGGTATCGTGATGGGCGTCGCCGTCGCCATCATAGACCACCGTCTTGCGCTGGATCGACTCCTCGGCCACCTGAACCGTGAAGTCGATCGTTCCGTCAGGGCCGGGTGGCGTGGTCAGGACGCCGAGTTCGAGCGAGGAGAGAAGTTTGCGGGCGTCGCCATCCGCGCAGGTGGCGAGGTGGAGGGCCGCCTCCGGGGCCATCCGGATCCGGCTCCGCCCCAGACCTCGTCCGGCATCCGCAAGGGTGCGCTCGATGAGGGCAACCAGATCCTCGTTGCCCAGTGGCTCCAATTGGAAAACCTGGGACCGGGAAATGAGAGGGCTGTTGATGTAAAAGAAAGGATTATGCGTGGTGGCGCCAATAAAGCGGACCGTGCCGCGTTCGATGTGCGGGAGGAGCACATCCTGCTGCGCCTTGTTGAACCGGTGGATTTCATCGACGAACAGCGTGGTGCCCTGATTCCGGGTGCGGAGGAAGAGCGAAGCGTGATCGACGGCCTGACGGATCTCCGCAACATTGCTCTCCACTCCGCTCAAGTTGACGAAGCGTGAGGTCGTGGACTTGGCGATGAGCTGGGCCAGGCTGGTTTTGCCGACGCCGGGTGGGCCGTAGAAGATCAGTGAGGTGAAGCGGTCCGACTCGATCGCGCGACGCAAGAGCCGGCCGGGACCGAGGATATGCTGTTGGCCGATGTATTCGTCCAAGGAGCGGGGGCGCATCCGGGCGGCCAGGGGCATGGCAGGGGCGTCGGGTGCGTCGTCGGAATCCGGGTCATCGGATGGAAAGAGATCCTCCATGGGCCTAGCTTTGCGTTTTTTGGGGGGAAATCCAGCCCCGGGCGGTCAGGAAATCGCGGACCTCGCGGCTTTGCAGGGAAATGGGGGGAAGCCAGATCTCCAGTCGCTCCCGGCGCCACCACGAGCCATCACCTTGCGCCGGCGGGGCAAACTGGTAGCGGTAGCGGAGGACGCGGATGAAACGGGGCGGTTCGTCAGAAAACGGATGGTGCGCGAGGAGACCGAGCGTGGCGGGATCGTTTTGGAGGAGATGCCAGATGAGGGCAAGGGTCCAGGGATCGTGCCCGGGCGTGGCCATGGAGGCAAACCAGATTTGCCAGTCGAGCCGGTGGTGGTAAGGCGTGATGAGGGCTGGAGGGCGCCGCGGATCGCCGGGCTTGACTTTGAACTCGTAGTCCTGCCAGTCGGCGAATTCGGCCGGGACTTCGTCTCGCGTGCCCTGGAAGATCAATTCGAATCGTTCCCGTCCCACGCTGCCGAACGCGCCGTAAGTGTTCACGAGGTGAAGGGGATCGAAAGACGTGTTCATGGCCTGATTGGGCGAGAGGAGGTTGCGGACGACCGGCACGCTGAGCCAGGCTACGACACAGGCGAAGGCGAGAGCAGCGAAGCTTGCGGGCCGGGCCGCGGGTGACGGGTTGTCGGTCAGGGGGGCGAGCCGGAGGAGGCGCCGCCAATAGGAATCGTCGAGACAGGCAATACAGGGGATGATGGTGAGCCAATTGAGGAAAGAAAGATTTCCACTGACGATGAGGGCGGCTTGGAAAGCGATCAGCAAGGTTCCGGCGACATGGCGGGCCGGGCGGGGGCCGAAGACGAACCAAGGGAGGAGCAGCTCGACGAAATGATTGGCGAGAACGCCGGCGCGGTGGAACCAGCGGGGGGCTGCGTGGAGGAGTGGACTCAGCGGATTGGGAACCGGCTGGGTCTCGTGGTGATAAAACAGGGCGGTGAGATCCCGCCAACAGTCGTCCCCGCGGATTTTGATCAGGCCGGCCCCGAGCATGATTCGGAAAATGAGCCAACGGTAGAGCCAGAGGGTGACGACGGGGGGATCGGCTTTGGGAAAAGGGCGGGGATCGATCAGAGGAACGAGAAAAAGGGCGAGGAATCCGGTTTCGAGGAGCTGCATCTCCCAGCCGTAGCCATACCAGAGTCCTCCGGAGTGGATGAAGGAGAGATAGAGGAACCAAAGGGCAAGGAGCAACGGGACATTCGCGAAGCCGAGCAGTACCAAGGAGGCGAGCGCGACGCCGGACCATGCCATGGCTTGGACGAACGAATCGGAGGAGTTCCAATAGAAGAGGGAGGGCACCTCCCGGAATGCGCTCCACTTGCTTCCATGGATTTGCTCGAGGGCGCGGAGCAGCGGGGGAGCGGGAGTCAGCCCGTGTTCGCCCGCCAGAGGGATGAATTGCCAAGCGGCCACGAGAAACGCCACGAGATAAACCAACCCCAGGAGCCTGAGGAGGATGCACCGGGTCAGCCGGTAGCTTGGACGGGGCATTCTTGCGCTTGGAGAGGACATCAAAGGGCCCTCCCAACAACGCAGGTTCGGCGCGTGAGACCAAGCAAAAAGCGCTTTCGCCTCCGGTGAGGCTGTCGTATGGAGGAGTTTTCGCCAGAGTGATGAGGACGACGCGAGAACCGAAGCATTTCTATTTTATGGGGATTTGCGGCACGGCGATGGGTGCGGTGGCCGCCGGTTTGAAAGATTTGGGGCACCGGGTCAGTGGATCGGATGGGGCGGTTTATCCTCCGATGTCGACCTTTCTGGCTTCGAAAGGGATCCCGATCCTCGCACCGTTCTCGGCGGCGAATCTGCCGGTCGACGTGGATCATATCGTGATCGGTAATGCCATGAGCCGGGGCAATCCGGAGGTCGAGGAAGTGCTGAACCGGAAACTCGCCTATCTTTCCCTCCCGGAGGTGCTCAAGGAGCAGTTCCTGCGGGGGAAACGGAATCTCGTGGTCACGGGAACGCACGGGAAAACGACCACCACCTCGATTCTGACCTGGCTCTTGGAGGAGGCCGGAGGAAATCCGGATTTTATGATCGGCGGGTTGCCCGCCAATTTCGGGATGGGCTGCCGGCTGGGCGGGGAGACGGACTTTGTGGTGCTCGAAGGAGACGAATACGACACCGCCTTTTTCGACAAACGCTCGAAGTTCGTGCATTACCTGCCCGAGATCGTCGTCATCAACAACATCGAGTTCGATCACGCCGACATCTTCGCCGATCTCGAAGCCATCAAACTGAGCTTCCGCCGCCTCTTGAATCTGGTGCCGGCGAACGGCGTGGTGGTGATCAACGGGGACGACCCGAATTGTCTGGAGGTGGCGTCAGGCTGTTGGGCCAAGGTGATCAGCGTGGGCTTCGGGGCCGGTTGCTCCGTCCGGATCGAGGACGCGGAGTATCTTCCGGACGGATCCCGTTTCCTCTTGGACGGTCATCGCTGCGAGATGGGGTTGTCCGGTGAATTCAACGTGCGCAATGCGGCCATGGCCTTGACCGCGGCGCGGGCAGCCGGTTTTCCGGCAAGGGCGCTGGCTGGTGCGTTGCCCGGATTCCTCGGGGTGGCGCGGCGGCAGGAAGTGCGTGGAGAAACCGCGCGCGGGATCGTGGTGGTGGACGATTTCGGGCATCATCCGACCGCCATGCGGGAAGCGCTGGCGGGGATGCGCCGCAAATTCCCGGGGCGAAGACTCTGGGCGATTTTCGAGCCGCGCTCCAACACCACCCGGCGCCGGGTCTTTCAAAACGATCTGCCGGACGCCCTTTCGGGAGCGGACGGTGTCTGCATCGCTTCCGTGCCGAATCCGGAGAAGGTGGCGGCGGAAAACCGGTTGGATCCGGACCTTGTGGCCCGGGAGCTGGTGGGGCGCGGGGTTGAAGCCTATCATGAGCCGAACGCGGATGCGATCGTCTCCCGTTTGGCCCTTCAGGCGCGGGACGGCGACGTCTTGATTGTGTTCAGCAACGGGGGGTTCGACCGCATCCACGACAAGTTGTTGGCCGCGATGTGAGGGAATCGGGCTGTGGGGGAAGGGCAGTCGGGCAGGACCCTGACAAAATCCCCGGTTGCGTCCTTCGTGTCTTCGTGTATCTGTCAGGGTTAATGGTCTTCGTCTCCTGAATTTCAGGGCGGTCTGAAGATCGGGACGTGACCCCGGAGATGCCTTCGCCGAACCCTATTTACCTATGCGCCACCCGGCATGACGGGGAGCAGGCCCGCCTGCTGCAGGAGGGTTTCGAGCGTTTTCACGTGCCGCGCGGCGTTGAGGTGCCGGAGGACCGGCTTCGGTTCGCCCGGGTGCGGACCATGGTCCGGCATGATTCGGAGAATCCGCGGATGGAGGAGGTTCCGGAGGCGGTGCGCGATCTGATCCGGTCCGGAGAGATGATGGTGCTGTTGTGCAGTGCGGCGGCGGCGAGTTCGCGGTGGATCGCGGCAGAGTTGGAAGTGTATTATGCATCCCGGCCGCGGGCCGTGGTGATCCCGGTGGTCTTGGAAGGAGAACCGGAGCCGCAGGGGACCACGCGGGAGGCTTACGAGAAGCCATGTTTTCCGGAGAACCTGCGGAAGGCGGATCAGGAGCGTTGGATCAGCGCAAAGGGGTTCGGCGGGGTGGAGGCGGCGGTCCCGGCGGTGGTCGCCACGGTCCTCGGCGTGCGGTTGGAGGAGTTGGTCTTTTTCATTGATCGCCGGGCTGCAAGGTTGGCGCGCGAGCGGGTTCTGGCCTGTGCGGCCGGGGCCACCGCGATGGTGCTGGCCACGCTTTGGAGCTTTCGGGAGACGCTGCACTGGAGTGCGGTCCGGGGAAGCGACGCGTATGCCGGGGGAGTGGGAAGGGATGTGGAAGCCTTTCTGGCGAACTTCCGGGTTCCGGTGGTAGGGTTGGAGCCGCCCGGCGGGTTGCAACCGACCGCGGCGTTGCCGCCGGAGACGGTTAAGGAGTTGGCTCCTCCTCCGCCGGGCCCTGAACCGATCGAGGCCCCGCCGGTGCCGCCTCCTCCAGTGGTCCATCCCTTTGCCGGGAATCCGGAGGCCTTGCGGCTGGCTCTGAAAGCGTGGATGGACCGGGCCGAGAGCCATTTGCCGGGGGAACCGGAAGAGGCCCGGGAGTGGCTTCAACAGGCCGGCGATTTGCTGGAGGCGGCTTCGCCGGGCGACTTCGGAAGCGAGCTGTATCGATTGCATGCCCTGCTCGCGGTGGCAGCGCGTTGCCACGGTGACGCCGATGCGGCGAAGGCTGAATTGGTCAAGGCCATCGGCTTTTGGGCGGAGATCCCGGTGGTGGATCCGGTGGCCCGTGAGGCCGAGGCCTTCGAGATTTTGGCGACCATTTCATCGGGGGTGGAGTGGACGCGGAGCGTGGAAATTTTGGTCGTCTGGCTGGGAAAACAACCGGCGGACGGGAAGCGGCTGGCGTCCCGGGCCGGGAAGTTGCAGGAGATGGCGGCGGCGCGTCCCTTCCTCATCCCGTTGGTGGATGGTTTCCTGGGAGGTGCGGTGGAGCTGATGAGCCCGCCTCCGGAGGACCGGGTCGCGGAAGAGGCGAAGTGGGAGATGATTCGCGCCGGGTTCGCCGGGGACACGGGACGGGCGGAGCGTCAGGCGACGCTGCTGACCGCGGCCTTGGTGAATCTGGAACGGGAAGGGCGGACCGGGACCGGGTTGCACCGGAGTTTGAAGGCCCAGATCCGGTTCCGTGGGGAAAGGGAGCGGGCGGAAGAGCGGGAAGGGATGTTGCGGGAAATCATTCCGGCTCTGGAGGAAGGGTGCATGATCGCCGGATGGCAGGATTGGTTCAGCCGGGATACCGCCGCCGCGTGGAGTTTGTCCGGTGATTTGCGGTTGGAAAAGGGCGACCACGGCGAGGCCATCAAGGCCTACAATCGGGCGGTGGAATATGCGGATACCCCGCGGACCCTGGCGGACCTGCTCCTCCGGTCCGGCTGTGCGTATCGATATGCGGGTGATCCGGGCGGGGCTTGGGACGCTTTTTCCCTCGCACTCCCGATTTTTGAAAAAGCCGGGGATTTCGCCGCCCAAGTCGTCGCTCTTTACGGTCAGGCGCTCGCCAGCCGTCAATTGGACCGACCCGGGGAGTCGCTCGAGTTCGTCAAGAAGGCGGAAGAACTGCGCAAGCGTTTGGGGGCGGATTGGAAACCTCCGATCTACTGGCGGGAGCCGTTGGAAAAACTGGCACCGGCGGTTCCGGCGATGCCTCCGATTCAGGTGGAAGCATTGAACTATGACCCGATGATCGAAGCGAAAATCGCGAAGGTCCGCCAGGAAATCGCGGAGCGGGAGACGAAGGGAACGGAGCCGGAAGGGGCGCAGGCTCTTCGGGAGTTGCAGGCCCTTTACGAGGAACTCGATCGCCTCCTGCGGGAGAAGATCACCGGTTCGTCCAAGCCCGCCGCGACCTCCTTGGAGGTCGAGGTCCTTCGTCGCAAACGCTGAAGCGGGGCCGTTTCTCCGCTTGCCGCCAAGGGGATTGCCTCCATCATTAGGGTCCCCATGTCGTCGCCCCACTTTGTTCCGGTGGAAACCAGGTTTGCCCGGATCGCCACTCCGGATCGTCCCTTTCGCTTCGGATGCGGTGTCGAGTTGGAAGAGCTTGTGCTTGCCTACGAGACGCACGGCAGCCTCAACGCGGATCATTCCAACGCGATCCTGGTTTTCCATGCCTTGTCCGGGAGCCACCATGCGGGCGGCTTTTGCGACGATGTTCCCGGGTTGGGGGAGCGGTGGACCGCTGATGTCCATCAAGGATGGTGGGACCGCTTCATCGGGCCGGGGAAAGCACTGGATACGGATCGCTTTTTCATCATTTGCGCGAATTACCTCGGCGGTTGCTACGGATCATCCGGACCCGCGTCGATCAATCCGCAAACGGGCCGTCCCTATGGACCGGACTTTCCCTACGTTGGCACCGGGGACGTGGTTCGTTCCCAGGCCTTGCTTCTGGACCATCTCGGAATCGAAAAGTTGCACGCCGTGGTTGGAGCCTCGATCGGGGGGCTCCTCACGCTGAATTTCGCCACGTTGTTCCCGGATCGCGTTCGCCTGGTGGTCTCAATTGCGAGCGGTCTGCGCACCACGGTCTTGACGCGACTGACGGTGTTCGAGCAGGTCATCGCAATCGAGAACGATCCGCATTTCCGAGGTGGCCACTATTACGGAGGGCGCGAGCCGGAGTATGGGCTGGCCTTGGCCCGGATGATCAGCCACAAGACCTTCGTTCATCTGGATTCCATCGAGCGCCGGGCCCGCTCCGAACTGGTTCAGGCGGGGGATCAACTCTCCTGGTATCGGGTCGGTCACAATGTGGAGAGCTACATGCTCCACCAGGGGAAAAAGTTTGTGAAGCGTTTCGACGCCAATACCTACCTGAGAATTTGCGATATGTGGCTCCGCTTCGATCCTGTGGCGGACGCAGGGGTCGATTCCATCCATGACCTTCTTTCCATCAGCCAACGGGCAGGACATCATTGGCTGGTGTTCAGCATCGACTCCGATTACTGCTTCTACCCGGAGGAGCAGGCCGAGTTGGTGAAGCAACTGGAAAAGGTACAGGTCCCGGCCATGCACATCACGGTGCATTCCGCGAAGGGGCATGACTCATTCCTCCTCGAGCCGGAACTTTACACGCCGCATCTGTCCTATGTTTTGCGACGGGGCGTCAAGTGTGGCGATGCCTGGGATTCGGACGACATGGTGCCATGACGGTGGCCTCGACAATCCGGGGAAACGGGGTAAGCTTGAAACGGGGATCTCTTCATGCGAACCGCGCTGATCTTGGCTATGGGGCTCTCGCTGCTTTGGATGCCGTCCGGGGAAGCGAAGGAGAAGATCTATCGGGGGAAATGGGACGGGACCGCGATTGAGATCCGCCTGAGGATCAATGAGCGGTCCGGCGCGGTGAGCGGTCAGGTGTATCCGCCGGGTGATCCGGCGAATGTTCTGGCGAGCCTCTCCGGCCGGCTGCTTCCGGACGGCGTCATGGAACTTACCCTGACTTATCGCTTCGAGGAGTTCGGCACCTTCCGGCTGCAGATGGCGGATGATGGTGTCAGCCGGATCTGGCGGACGGAACGGAAGGACCTTTGGTTCGGCCTATCCGACTGATAGGGAATAAAATCGTCAGGGCTGCCGGAGGCTGACGTTCTTGACGACGAGGCGGCACTCGATGAACGCGAGCTCGGCTGGGTCGCGGGTCGGAAACTTCAGCGTTTTTGGACTCCACACGGAGGGAGCGAGTTCTCCGGGAACCTCGATTTCGAAGGGGCGGACCCGTTGTTGCCATTCCGAGAGGGCGAACCGGTATTTTTCGAAATCCGGGAAGGCCTCGATCTTCGGAGGATCGGGGCCGTGTCGGCCTTGGAGAGTGCAACGGGTGACCGTGAGTCCGAGCGGGTTGCCAAAGCGGACGAGCAGTTCATGCCCTCCGGCGGTCTTCCGGTAACCTTCAAGGGCCATGATGATGGCGCCATGATCCGTGTGGAGAATGAAGCCCCCCTTCGAATCGAGGCCGATCCGGAGGCGCTCCGGTCCGACCTCGGAGGCCTCGGGGAGACTGGCGCGCTCGACTTCCATGCGCATCCGGATGAACCGGAGATCGGCGAGGCGCTCGGCCGGCAGCAGCAGATCGACCTCTTTCCAAGAGGCATTGGGAAGGACCGTGGTGAAGGATTGTTCAAAGGGGCGGAGGCGGCTCTCCCAATCCGACTGGGCCTCCGGACCGAGCGGAGCGCCCGGCTTGGCATCGGGGGGAGGGGCGCCGAAATGGCCGGACAACTTGAACTTGTGAACCGTCAGGCTGGTGCTGTTCCCGATCCGGAGCTTGACGATGTGCCCCTTGCCTTCACCGGCGGACTCCTGGGAACGGAGTTCCACGAGGAAGGAGCCGTGCGGGGTGCGCGCCACGGCATGCCCGGCGTAACCGAGTCCGAAACGGATCCAGTTCTGCCCCGTGTGGGAGATTTCCAACAAGGAATTGATGGCTCCCTGAAACTCCAGAAGCTGGGCTTGGGTCAATTCCAACTGCCGGGCGATGGCCTCCTGCACGCCACCGGAGGCATTGGACCGTTCGACCTGTCCCACCCGATCCTTGAGGAGGGAGAGGGCCTCTTGGGCCGCGACTTTTTCTTCCGTGATCTGAAGCTCGCTATCCTTGACCGCCGCCTCGAGGCGATCGATCCGTGCCCGCAACTCCGTCGTGACCTTGCTTTCACCTGACGGAAGGCAGGAACTCAGCAGCAGGGCCAGGGCGCAAGTTGGGGCGAGGATGGAAACACGCATGGGAGATTCAGGCAAGCCAGGGGGGTGGGCACGGAGTTGAGGAAAGCATGCTTGCAGGCGAGGGTTTTTTCGAGGAAAGATCTTCCGGGAGGTCTGCCAGTGCAAGAAATCCCCGCGTCTTGTTCCCTATCATGAAAAATCCCCCCTCCATCTGTCCGGCTCGCCAAGGGCAGCCGTTTTCGTTCCTGAAAGTGGCCACGTTCTGCGCGCTGCTTTTGCCGACGGGCTTGGTGCAGGCCCAGGCTTTCAAGAAGGATCCCGAAAAGCTCGACACGAAAATTCGCAATGCGTCGAGCTACCTCGTCGCCCTGCAACGCAATCGCGCCACGCGCATCCCGCCGCAGATTCTGGCGAACGCGCGGGGGGTGATCATCATCCACCAGATCAAGGCTGGACTGGGTTTCGGGTTCCAGGCGGGGAGCGGACTCGCGACGGTTCGCGATGCTCAGACCGGGGCTTGGAGTCCTCCGGCCTTCGTTGCCAATGTGGAAGGCAGTTACGGGTTGCAAATCGGAGGGCAGAAGTCCGACAGCGTCCTTCTGCTGATGGATGACCGGGGTATGGAGTTGCTCAAGGGCGGCGGGGCCAAGCTCGGGGTCAATCTCCGGGCTACGGCAGGTCCCTCGACCGCAGGGGGCGAGCTGAAGGCGGACACCATCAAGGAACCGATTCTGGTCTATTCCGACGCCGGCGGGCTTTACGCCGGGGCGGCGATCGAAGGCGGCGGCATCGGTCCCGCGGACAAGGCGAACGCGGTGTATTACGGGGCGTCGATGCGCCAGATTCTGTTCGAGGGGAAGGGACACTGGTCCGAGGCTGGGAAGGAATTGATCGAGAAAATCATCGAGTATTCGCGGACGGAGCCCGCCCGATGAGCCAATCCAATCGCCCCGGGAGTATGCTCCGGATCTTGTTGGCGGACGATCACGCGGTGGTTCGCCGGGGCTTCCGGATGCTTCTCTCGGCGCAGCCCGACATCGAGGTCGTCGGTGAGGCTTCGAATGGCCGGGAAGCGGTCGAAATGGCCGTGGCGCTGCAACCGGAGGTGGTGGTCATGGACGTGACGATGCCCGAGCTGAACGGCATCGAGGCGACCCGGCGAATCGCCCGTGATTGTCCAAGGGTCCGGGTTCTGGCCCTCTCGATGCACAAGGACGCGGTCTATGTGCGTGAGATTCTCCGGGCCGGGGCCCGGGGGTATTTGCTCAAGGATTCCGGTGAGCGGGAGTTGTTGGCGGCAATACGCGGGGTCTCCCAAGGTCAGGGCTACCTCAGTCCCGAAGTCTCCGAGGCGGTGCTGGACGACTACCGGAAACACGTGACCAATCCGATCGATCTGCTCTCATCGCGGGAGCGGGAAGTTTTGCAAATGATCGCGGAGAGCAAGACCAACAAGGAGATTGCCACGGCGTTGTCGCTGAGCGTCTACACCGTCGAGGCGCACCGGGGGCGGATCATGGAAAAGCTCAACCTGCACTCGATCGGTGAACTGGTGCGGTTTGCGATGCGAAACGGTCTGATCGACTGATGGAGCCGGAAACCCAAGGCCCGGGTTTGGCTGGGACGAACTCCGCGAGCGAGGACGACCGCTTCACGGATCGTGGCATCCTCCGGGCCCTGGCGCTTGGGTTCACGCTGGTGGGTGTGCTCCTGACCGCCGCCGCGCTGGTGGTGACCCGGGAAAGTCAGGCCATCCGTCAGGGTAATGCCCTGGTGGCGCGGGAGCAGCTCGTCATGGCGCGGTTGCTGCACGAATTGCAGGTTGAGCAGAATGCCCTGACCGAGATCCTGCACCGGGTGGCGAACCTGTCCTTGGCTGAGGGACCGAGCGGGTTGTTGGAGGATCTTCAGGCGGTCGACGACGCCCTTGATGCTCTGCTGGGCGACGCCGCGGAGATGGCCCCGGCGGGTTCGTGGCAGGCGTTGGCGGAGGAGATCCGGGCCTTCACTTCGGCGGCCCGGGAGGCGGTGGCCCACCCGCAACCACTGTCGAAGGAGCAGACCCAGCGGATCTTCAGTCACCATGACCGTGTCCTGACGCGGGTGGATTCCCTCTTGCAGGCCAGTTCAGAAAGGTTGCGGATGGCGGAGTTCAGCATGGAAAGGCAATCGGCGAACTTTGCGCACCAGACGTTTTTGCTGTTGGTCGCCTGTTTCGCCATGGCATCGATCTGCGCGATGGCCACAATTCGGTTCGCGGCCCGCGGGATCAGGCGGATGGAGGCGCAATCCGCCGAGTTGACCCGGGTTTCCTGGCATATGTTGCGGAGTCAGGAAGAGACGGCCAGAAGGTTTTCCCATGAGTTGCACGATGAACTGGGACAGTCTCTGGCGGCCCTGCGTGCCAGCCTCGCGCATGGGACCGTTTCGGAAGATCGTCAGGGGGATTTGATCCGTCTGGTGGACCAGTCCATCGCGAATGTGAGGGAGATGTCCCAGCTGCTGCGCCCGGTGATCCTCGATGATTTCGGGCTGGACGCGGGCTTGCGGTGGCTCGTGGAGGGGTTTGCCGAGCGGACGGGTTTGGATTCCGTCTACGAGTCGGACCTGAATTTCCGATTGAGTGATGAGGTGGAGACGCACCTCTTCCGGATTGCCCAGGAGGCCCTGACCAACATCGCGCGTCATTCCGGTGCCAGCCGGTTGCGGGTGCGTTTGGAAGCTCCGGGTCCGGACTCGCTGGTCCGGCTCATGATCGAAGATAATGGCAGGGGACTGCCCTTACAGAGGGGAAAGGCGGGGCCGCCCGGCATCGGTATGACCGGAATGCGGGCGCGAGCCTCGCAATGCGGTGGCGACCTCACCGTGGAAGCGCTGCCGCGCTCCGGCGTTCGCCTCACGGTGAGGCTTCCACCCTCACCGACGCGCAATCGGATGGAAGAGTAGGCGACCGTCAGGATGGAGGGGACGGACTGACCGGCGGAGGTTTTTCGAGGCCCGTGATGAGCAGCTCGCGGTGCTCGCGTTTCCAATCTTCGACCGTCTCCCGCAGTTTCGTCAGGAAAGTGGAATCGACAAACGTGGTGTCGCGGAGGCAGACAATGACTTTGCTTTTCTTCCGAAGTTTTCGGAGCCCGGAGCGGAGATGCAGCCAGTTGCTGAAAACCGCGGCACGGTGGACGGCCACAACGGTGCCGTCAGGGTGATCAATCACCTCGGTCTTGAGGGTAAACAGGTGGTGGGGTGGCACCCCCTGCAAAAGCAGGAGGAGCAAGGTGGTGGCGATCCCTGCCAGCAGGCCGAGCAACAAGTCGGTAGAGAGGGTGACACCGATGGTGGTGACAAAGACGAGGAACTGCGAGCGTCCCATATGCCACATCCGCAGGAACTCCTGGGGCGATGCCAGATGACAACCGGTGAAAACCAACATCGCGGCCAAGGCAGCGAGCGGAATCTGGTTGAGAAGATGGGGCACGCTGGCGACCATGGCGAGAAGGAAGACGGAGTGCCAGAGGTTGGCAAATCGCGTTTTCGCGCCATCGTCGCAGTTGGCCGACGACCGGACGATCTCGCTGATCATCGGAAGCCCACCGATCGCGGAACTCAGGGTATTGGCGAGTCCAACCGCGAGCAGGTCACGGTTCCCGTCGGTGCGGCGGCCATAGGGATCGAGAAGGTCGATGGCCTTTGCGCTGAGCAGGGATTCCAAGCTGCCGATCAAGGAAAACATGAGGACCCACTTGAGACTTTCCCGTGTCGCGAGGACGGAGAAATCCGGGTGGGCGATCGCGGCCAAGAGATTGCCCGGCAGGGAAACGAGAAACTCCGGACCGATGTGGTGGGAGCGCCCGGCGAACGTGTAGTCGTGCGGCCTGGAGAGTTCCAGAACCATGGCGAGGGGAACAACCAGCAGCAACACCAGGAGCGGACCGGGGAGGGACCCGATCGGTCTCCAGGTCAGACGGGGCCGGAACCAGAGCAGCAACAGACTGAGACAACCGATGCCGGCGATTTTCGGATTCAAATTCCGGATCGAGGCGGGGATCTGGGACATCAATTCCAAGGGTTCAGTGCCGTGGGGAGCGACCCCGAGGGCCAAATGGATTTGCTTGGAAATGATGATGAGACCGATGGAAGCGAGCATGCCGTGGACCGTGGCGAGCGGGAAAAAACCGACCAAGGCCCCGGCACGAAAAAGGCCGAAGAGAATTTGGACCACGCCCGCGGCGAATCCGACGGCCAAGGCGCGTTGGTATCCCATGACCGGATCTCCATCGCCGAGGTCATGGACGCAGCCGAGGACGACCACGATCAACCCGGCGGCCGGGCCTTTGACGGTGAGTTCGGAATTCGAGAAAAACGGAGTGACCAATCCGCCGACGATCGCGGTGAAGATGCCGGCCATCGGAGGAAAGCCGCTGGCCATGGCGATTCCCAGACATAGCGGAAGAGCCAAGAGAAAAACAAGGAAGCCAGCCAACATGTCCTGCCGCCAGTAGCGGCGGAAGCCCCGGAAATCTCCCACCGGCGACGCTTCCCCGGCAGCGGGAGCGGGAATCTGGGCCTGCTGAACGGTCATCAAAGAAGCGGCTTGGGGAGATCAAGTCCAAACAGACAACCTCAACCGATGATGGACGGCTTGACGTGACCTTCGTTGAGATCAACGCGTTCGGGCCTTCCCTTGTGCCGGAAGACAACGGACGTGTGGTCCAGCCCCATCAGCGCCATGATGGTGGCGTGGAAGTCATGGACATGGACCTTGTCTTCCGTGGCGAAGAGGCCCAATTCATCGGTTGAACCGATCACGTGACCGGCGCGAACCCCTCCTCCGGCCATCCACATGGTGAAACCGGTGGGGTTATGGTCCCGGCCGTCGCCCTTTTCGCTCATCGGCGTGCGCCCGAACTCACCTCCCCAAATGACCAAGGTTTCGTCGAGCAGGCCGCGTTGCTTGAGGTCGGTGATGAGCCCGACGATCGGTTGATCCACGGCGGCGCAGAGTTTGGTGTGGTTCTCCTCGATCTTGGCGTGGCTGTCCCACTTGCTCCCGGCACCATGATAGAGTTGCACGAAGCGGACCCCACGCTCCACCAAGCGCCGCGCGAGGAGACAGTTCCTGCCGAAGACTTCGGTGTGCGGCTGGTCCATGCCGTAGAGTTGGCGGATCGAGGACGGTTCGGCCCCGAGATCGACTGCCTCCGGGGCCTCGGCCTGCATGCGCGCCGCGAGCTCATAGCTCCGGATCCGGGCCTCGAGTTCCGTGTTGGACTCCCGGCCGACCAGATATTGCCGGTTGAGTTGGTGGATGTAAGAGAGCTTGGATGCCTGTCTGGAGGCGGCGAGCGAAGCCGGTGAGTTGAGGTTGGCAATCGGCTCGGCCCCGTGATCGAGCAATACGCCCTGGTAGACCGCCGGCAGGAATCCCGATCCCCAGGAACGCACGCCATTGACGACCATGGAATCGCTGTCCTTGAGGACCACGAAAGAGGGCATGCTGTGGTTCTCGGAGCCCAACCCGTAGGACAACCATGCCCCGAGCGAAGGACGGCCTCCGAAGACGGATCCCGTGTTCATCTGGCAAACCCCACCGCTGTGGTTGATCCCGTCCGAGACGCAGGAACGAATGATGCAAAGCTCATCCGCGATGGCTCCATGGCGCGGCAACCAGTCCGAGATCCAGTGACCGCACTTCCCATGGCGGGCCCAGGAACGCTTGCTCCCGAGCAGCGGGGAATTGACCTCGCCCATCGACGTGACAGGGCGACCAAAACTGGGCGGCAGACGCTGGCCGGCCAGTTTGTCGAGCAACGGCTTCGGGTCGAAGAGGTCGAGATGGCTCGGCCCGCCTTCCATGAAGAGCCAGATCACATTCTTGGCACGGCCCGGCGCGTGAGGAATCTTGGTGGCTCCGGACGAGGGATCGGCCGCGCGAAGCATGGAGGGCTGGCCGAGAAGGGCCGCCAAGGCAACCCCACCGAATCCGCCCCCAGCCCGAAAGAGGAAATCGCGCCGACTGCCGAACTGGTCAATTTGTGAGCAAGGCATGACGAGGGATTATTGGAGATAGAGGAACTCGCTCGAATTGAAGAGCGCGTGAACGAAGCTGGTCATCGCTTCCAAGGCCGTAGCTTGGCCTCCGCGATTCGGGCCCTTGGAAGGACCTGGCATCCAGCGGGCGCCCGGTTGGGGAGCCCCTGCGCCCGGCCCCGTGAAACGCCAATCGATCGCAGGCGGCGCGACGGGTTTCGCGGCCGTGAGGAGCGTCGCGTCACTCATCCCACCATCGCTGATCCGCAGCCGGGCCACTTGGCCGTCCCAAAGATGCCCGGTCTGGTCCCGCCCGCCGACGACAAACCGGGTGGAAGCGGTGTGTGGAGGGGAAACAACCGGATGCGCGACGCTCTTCGATGCCGTGACGGAAGAGGGATCCGAGAGATCGCGGACATGGAAAACGATGGTTCCGTTCGGAGCCGGAGCTCCCGGTGAACTCCCGGGAGTGC
>JAGWVU010000088.1 GCA_018970725.1 Verrucomicrobiota bacterium | reverse complement strand
ACCGGGACCCTTGCCGTGAAACCACGCGGGCTCGAGCCGGGACTGCGCTCCGAGATCGTGAACCTCGACGGCGGCAGCGAGGTGCGGACCGGAGCGGAAATCATGTGTGGATTGGAGGTCACCTTGCGGGAAAAACCGGAGGCCGCGATCTTGGCTCTGAGACAACCCAAGTGAGACCGGGGAGGATTTCAAGGGAAGCATCGGGGGTGGAAATAAATTTCGGGCCGGACTGAAAGATCTTGATTCTGTATACCGTTTAGGCATGATGAAACGGTATACATTATGAAGGGTGCCCCCGATTCCTCCTCACGTTCCGCGTATGCCATCGATCGATTGCGCCGCCGGATCATCGACGGACAGAGCGCACCGGGTTCCCTCCTCGCTGAGGTGGCGGTCGCCCGTGAGCTGGGCGTGAGCCGGGTCCCGGTGCGGGAGGCCTTGTTCGCGCTGGAGCGGGACGGTCTGGTGGAGTTCAGCAAAACGGGACGTGCCTATGTGAAGGAGCTTTCTCCGGGTGATTTTGAAGAGCTTTATGTGTTGCGACTGGCGCTGGAACCGGTCGCGGCGCGGCTCGCGGCCCCGGAGCTTCGGTCGGATGCTTCGGCCTTGGAGGAGAACATCGCGGCCACGGAGCGGGCCGGCTCGTTGATCGAGGTGACCCATTTGGACCTTGATTTTCATGCCATCATTCTGGAAGCCTGCGGCAATGCCCGGCTCCTCAAGTTGTGGCGGTCGTTACGCAATGAACTCGAGCTTTGGCTCGGGCGGCTCCATCGTTCGAAACAGGTTCAGACGCATCACACGCTTGACGAGACCGTCTCGACACATCGCGAGCTCTTGAAGAGCTTTCGTTCCGAGTCACCCGCCGCCTGCGAGCGCAAAATGCACGAGCACATCCTCGGCTGGCGTGAGTGGCTGCCGATGGATTCGTAGAATGACGCCTGACTGACGCAGGTCCGCACTTTTCCCTAACCCCCGCCCCATGATTCGATTCCTCACCTCGATTTTCCTCGCCTCGTTCGCCCTAGCGATTTCCGCGGCTGAGAATCCGGCCACCCTTGCGGAGACCTATGCCGGACGCGTTCACCCGCTGCTCGTCAAGACATGCGGAAAATGCCACGGCGAGGAGCCGAAGGACAATGATCTGGATCTAACGGCATTTGCCAGCGCGGAGTCACTTCTCGCGGAGCCTTCGGTCCTCGCCGATGTCGTCGATCGTCTCCTCGAGATGGACATGCCGCCAAAGAAGGCGCCGCAACCGAGTGAGAGTGAGCGGGAGTTGTTGACCGACTGGTTCAACCGCGCCTTGGAAAGAACCGCGGCGGCACAGGCTGGTGACCCCGGCCCGGTGACCCTGCGACGCCTGACCAATGCCGAGTATGACAACGCGGTGCGGGACCTCACCGCCGTGGACCTGCGCCCGACGATCGCCGGCGAGTTTGCGCCCGACAGCGTCGGGGGCGAGGGCTTTGCCAACGTGGGTGAGGCGATGCCAATGAATCCCGGTCTCGTGGAGCGGTATCACCAAGCGGCTCGCTACGTCGCGTCGCGGGCGGTCCTTCTGCCAACGGGCTTCCGTTTCTCGACCTCGACGGATCGTCCGGACTGGACGGCAGCGGCGGAGAAAGCGCTGCGCGGGTTTCATGCCCGCTACGCCGGAACCAAAGGCGAACCGCCGCTGGCGATGCATCTCGCGGCGACCATCAAACATCGCGAGCGGCTCGGTCGCGGCGGGATTGCGGAAATTGCAGCGGTGGCGGCGGAGGAAAAGCTGAATGCAACTTACCTCGCGGCGCTCTGGACCGGGCTTGAAGGCAAATCGGGCCCGCCGCCTTCCGCGGAATTCGCCGTCCTCACGAAGCAGTGGCAGGAAAGGACGGCCCAAGAGGAAGCCCAAAAGCAGCGGCAACAGGCGGAGCTCCAATCGGCCAAGCAAACGATGGACTCCCGGTGGGCTGCTTCAAAACGCGTCCTCGCCCAGTCGAAAGTGGTCGAAGGCAGTTCGGTTTCGTTCGCGCAAACGGTCGACCTCCAACGCGGCGAGGTGCTGCTTCTGACCGTGTCGCCAAACGAGGGCTACGGAGCCGACAGCACGCTTCTCGAATGGACCCTCCGCGAAACGGGCGGCGCACAACGCACCTGGAGCCTCGCTGATTTGCTTCCGAATCTGTTGCAGGGCAATCCCTGGATCGACCAGCACGGGGCCCGTTGGAGCTTTCTCGAGACCACCTCCACCCCGGCCTTCCTAACCGAGCGTCGCGATGGCATCTCGGGGCGCGCCGAGCTCAAGTCATGGAGCCTCGGGTCCGAGCCTTCCATCTTCGTGAACCCGACCGCGGAACCGATCAAAGCGTGGACCACCCTGCCTGCGCGCTCCGTCTTCGTGCATCCCGGACCGAAGCGCCCCGTGTCGATTGCCTGGACAAGTCCCGTCACCGGCGGATTGTCGCTCACCGGACGCGTCGCTGATGCCCACCCTGGTGGTGGCGATGGCGTCTCGTTCGAGCTCTCACACCATGCGGCGGCTGAGTTGGGGCAGGCGTTGGCAGATCTGTCCGTCGCACCGAGCGAAATCCCGGGCGCGAGCCTGCCGCCCGACGTGATGGCCTATGTGCGGGAAAAATGGCGCACGGCCACCGACCCGGCCCCGGTCCTCGCCGCGATTCAATCGATGCAGGACAAGCTGTTCTACAGCCGCTACCGGACCCACAGCGTCGTCGCCGTGGGCAATGGTTTCCCGGCGTGGGAAGACACGATGCGCGTGGTCGCGACTGAGCACGCTTGGAGCGCGGCTCGCGAGCCCGTCTTCCGCTTGGTCGCGCGGCAGGTGGCCCCGGCACGGCCCGGGACCTTTGTCGTCTGGGACAAATTGCGGTTGGAGGGCGGCGATGCACCGCCGCTGATGTTCGCCGCGCATCCCGAACTGCGTGCGGCCATCGAAGCAGCGTGTGGCCTCCGTTTCGGAAAGCATCCGCAGGGTCATCCCGTGCCCCCGGCTGCGCTGGTCACGGAGGGGGGGTCGGAGTTGCGCATCGATTTGAGAAAACTGCCGCCGCCCCTGATGGATCTGCTCTCCCTGCCGCGCTTTCTGCGAGCCGACGTCAGTCTGGACGCCGCCAGCCCCGAGGCGGCTACCGTTCAGGCGATCCTGTTGGCGGAGCCCGATCCCAAGGACCGGAAGGAACGGAACCCTGCGCATCCCACGGCATGGCGTGCCGGGGATCCGCTCATCGCTGACGATCCCGAGCCACGGATCGCGCAGCTCGTGCATCCGCGCGGCGCGGCTGAACGAGCGAGACCTGCCGCAGAGTTTCGTGCGCTGTTTCCGCCGGCGGTGCTGTTTGAACCGATCATCCCTCGCGATGCCCAGGGAAGTCTGTTCATGTTCCATCGCGAGGACGAACCGCTGCGTCGATTGTTGCTCGATGATCCCGGCCGCGCCGAACTTGAGCGCCTCTGGAGCGAGCTGCATTTCCTGCGCGAGGATGCCACGGCCCACGCCCAGATGATCGCCGAGCTGCTCAAGTTTTATGGGAATCCGAACGGCGCGCCGCGGATGGATTTCTTTTTCCATCCCGTCATCAGCGACCGGGTGAAGCGTGAGGAGGACGCGTTGCGCGCCCAGCAACTCGCCTCCGAGCCTCGACATCTCGACGCACTGCTCGATTTCGCCGCCCGCGCCTGGCGTCGTTCCCTCGACGACGGGGAGCGCAAAACCATCGTCGCAGCCTACCGCGCGGACCGCGCCGAGGGGATCAAGCATGATCCCGCCCTCCGTGCCGCCATCGCCCGCGTGCTTTCCTCGCCATGGTTTCTCTATCGCGTCGAACAACCCTCCAAAGGACCGCGCTGGCAACCGGTCTCGGGCGATGAACTGGCCACGCGCCTGAGTTTTCTGCTCTGGGACTCCATCCCCGACGAAGAACTGCGCCAAGCGGCCCCCCAACTGCACGACCCCGCGGTCATGGAGGCTCAGTTGCGCCGCATGCTGAAGGACCCTCGCGTGCTCGGCATGGCCGGGGAGTTCGGCGCGCGCTGGCTCGGCGTGCGGGACTTCGTCGCCAACCACGGCCGCAGCCTGAAGGACTTTCCGGAGTTCACGCCCGGGTTGCGGGACGCCCTGGCAGAGGAGCCGGTGCGTCTCTTTGAAGATCTGCTCCGGAATGACCGCGCGGTGGGCGACGTGATCGCCACCGATGCCGTCATCGTCAACGAAGTCCTCGCGAAGCACTATGGAATCCCTGGCGTGACGGGCCCGGAGTGGCGCCGGGTGGAAAACGTCGCCGCCCACGGTCGCGGCGGTGTGCTCGGTCTCGGTGCCGTCCTCGCGAAACAATCCGCCGCCGCGCGCACCAGCCCGATCAAGCGGGGGGCCTGGATGGCCCACCTCCTCGGTGACCGGTTGCCCAAGCCCCCGCCCAACGTGCCCCCGCTGCCGGATGCCGTCCCCGCCGGTCTCAGCGTGCGCGAACTCACCGAGCGCCATCGCAAGGACGACAACTGTGCCGCCTGTCATGTGCGGATCGATCCTTATGGCCTGACGCTGGAGCAGTTCGATGCCATCGGCCGGCTGCGCCTTGCCAGCACCATGAAGCCCGGCGAGAGCCACGCGACGCTGCGCGATGGAACGGAAATCGAAGACTTCGACGGCATCCGGCAATACGTCGCCGGTCCGCGCCGGGAGGACCTCTTGGGCAGTCTGGCCCGCAAACTCACCGGCTACGCCCTCAGCCGGGCCGTCGCCCCATCGGACCGCGCGCTCGTGGACGAAGTGAGCCGGACCATGATTGCCGGCGGTCGCTGGTCGGATGCCTTGCTCGTCATCGCCCGCAGCGAGCAGTTCCGCTGCATCCGCCCGGCCAACAGCCTGGCCGCAAAATAACCAAGAACCAAAAACCCCTATGAACATCCAACGCAACCAATGGCTCATTAGTCGTCGCCACGCCCTGCGCGGCCTCGGGACGGTCCTGGCGCTGCCTCTGCTCGATTGCATGCGTCCCACCCGTGCGCTTGCTGCGGCGGCCGCGCCACTGCCTCCGACACGCACGCTGGTGACGTTCACCGGCATGGGTTTCCACTCGAATCACTGGTGGGCCAAGGGAGAGGGAGCGGCGATGGAACTCGGCCCCTGCCTCAAACCGTTGGAGTCGTGGAAGGAACGCATGGTCTTTCTCCGCGGCCTCTGGAACGAGCAGGCGAACAACGGCGTCATCCATTGCATGCAGACCGGGAACATGCTCAGCGGCGCGAGCATGGCGAAAAACGAGGTCCACACAGGCGTGAGTTTCGACCAGATCATGGCCAGGCAAATCGGGAACCGCACGCGCATCCCCTCGTTGGTTCTCGGATGCGAAGACGCTGTTCCCGGCTTGCAGGACGGGCATCCCCTGCTCTACGGATCCCACATTTCCTGGAGTTCACCCGTATCGCCGACCTGGACCGAGACCCGTCCCGCCCTCGCTTTCGACCAACTCTTCCGCACGGAACGCAACCGGGACGACCGCCGGGTGGTCGATGCCGTGCTCGAAGACGCGAAGTCGCTCCAGCGAAAACTCGGCAGCGCGGACCGGCAACGCTTCGAGGAATATCTCGGGTCCGTCCAGGAAATTGAAGACCGGATCCAGCGGGCCGGAAAAGAGCGGGAGGCCGGAGCCTGGCAACCGACCTTGGCCGCCCCGGATCGTCCACGCCCGGCGGACGGCATCCCCGCCAACCTGCCGGAATATTGGAGGCTGATGAACGATGTCCTTCTTCTAGCCTTCCGCACCGACTCAACGCGGATCGCGACGATGAAGTATTGCAACGATGCCTCCACCATCGTCCACTCCCACCTCGGCATCCGGGACCACCATCACTACATCGCCCACTCGCAACCGGACGAACTGATCACGCTCAATCAGTTCTTCATGTCGCAACTCGCTTACCTCTGCGAGCGCATGAATGAAATCAGGGAGGGCGAAACCACCTTGCTTGACAACACCTCCATCATGCATTGCTCCAGCATGCTGCACGGCAATCACGACTCCAAGCAGTTGCCCGTGATCCTGCTCGGCGGCGCCGGTGGAAACCTGCGCGGTGGTCGCGTGCTTGACTATCTCGACAAACCGAACCGCCGCATGTGCAGCCTCTTCCTCAGTCTCATGGATTGGGGCGGGCTCAAACTTGAACGCTTCAATGATTCGTCGGAGCGGCTGGCAGCTCTTTGATTCCCCACGATCCAACCCCCGAAAGATGAAAAACAACCGATTCACCCGTAGAGCCTTCCTGCGCGGGACGGGCGTCACCATGGCGCTGCCATGGATGGAGTCCATCAATGTCTGGGGCGACGAGCCCAAGAAGGACAAACCCGCCAGCGAGGCCCCGGTGCGTCTTTGCGTGACGTTTTCCGGCAACGGCTTCCAGTCGAAAGAATGGTGGGCCAAAGGCGAGGGCAAGGCGATGGAGCTTGGCCGCGTCCTCGAGCCACTGAAGGACTTCCGCGAGCGATTGCTCTTCGTGCGCGGCTTGTATCATGAGGAGGCCCGCAAAGGGAATATCCATTCCTCGCAGACCGGGAACATGCTTTCCGGCGCGCCCATCGCGAGCGGCGGAGAAATCCGCTCCGGCACGAGCTTCGACCAATTGCTCGCGCAGACGTATGGACGCTCCACCAAGGTGCCAAGCCTGGTGCTGGCCTGTGAGAAAGCCAACCCGTCGGTCCACAAAAACTACTCGATGCTCTACAGCTCGCATATCTCGTGGAGTTCACCGACCACGCCGACCCCGCTGGAACTCTATCCAGCGCTCGCGTTCGACCGCCTTTTCAAGGACGAAACATCGCCCGCGGACAAGAGTGTCTTGGATGCCGTGCTGGTCGATGCGCAGGATCTGCGTCGCGGAATCAGTAGCAACGACCAACGCAAGCTCGATGAATATCTCGACAGCGTGCGTGAGGTGGAAAAGCGCATCGAAAACGCGGGCAAACGCGGTGAATTGCAGGGGTGGCGCCCCACTTTGGACAAACCAAACATCCAGCGCCCGGCCGACGGCGTCCCGCAGGATATCGCCGAGCACATGAAGCTCATGTGCGATATTCTCGTGCTCGGTTTTCAGACCGACACCACGCGGATCACCACGCTGAAGCTCAACAACGACCACAGCGCTCTTCGGTTCCCGAATCTGCCCAGCATCCAGCAGCCCGGGCACGGGATTGACTACATGATTCACCACCTGCTTTCGCACAGCGATGGTGAGGACTATCTCAAGGTGAACCAACTCTTCATGGAGCAGCTCGCCTACATCGCGCGCAAGCTCGACAGCATCCGCGAAGGAGAGCGCACGTTGCTCGACAACACCATGCTCATGCACTGCTCCAGCATGATGGCCGGAG
>JAGWVU010000046.1 GCA_018970725.1 Verrucomicrobiota bacterium | reverse complement strand
TTCCTTGAGACGCGTCAGGAAGTAGCCGAACTGCTCGATGGCAAAGGTATCATAGTTGGTGAGTTTCTCGATATAACCAGCATCGCCGCCGTGGTGGCTGAGCTGGTGTCGTGACTCGGTGATGCCAATTTCCGGGATGGAAAAGGCATCGCCCTCACCTCCCAGGCTGAAGGTGGCCACGCGGGTCACATCCGTCTGAAACGCGAGCACCATGAGGTCATACACCGTGCGGAAATAATCGCCTGCCATGGCGGCGGCGATGTCGCGATTGGTGTGCTTGCGATCAGCGTCGGAGATGACCGGCAACGGCGTGTCGAGCCACGCATCGGCCCGGCGCGTGCGGATCTCCGCCTCGCGCACGGAGGTGAGATATTGCTCCATCCGTCCCTTGTCTTCCGCACCCATTTTATGCTCGAGCTGGCGCACTTCCGCGAGGTTGGCATCGAGCACGCTGCCCTTGCGGCGGAGGGCCCGGCGTTGAGCGTCCTTGCCGCCCTTCGGCTCCTCAAAGAGCGAGGCGAAAATCTCACTGCAACGGCGCAGCGCGGGCAACTGGACACCATCGGCGGTCCAGGCGAGTGAGGAACCGGTGAGGGCGATCTCCATCGAGGGATACCTTGTGTGCGGCGCGGTGATCTCCGCCATCTTCTGGTCCACCGAGATGGTGTTGCGGTCCGAGGGCCCCATCTTGCCGCCGGTGAGCCAGACGTTGATGCAGCCGTGATGATGCGCCAACGCGCCCGGATGATGGAGCCCGCTGATCGGCGTGATGACCTCGCGATGTTTTTCCAGCGGCTTGAGGGAACGGGAAAACTGATAGTCGCGCCCGGCTGTCAGGATCTGGTAGTTCAGCGAGTGCACCCCGTTGGCGAGGTAGATGAAGGCGCTGCGTTTCGGAGTCGCCGCAATGGCTTTTTCAGCCGCCCGCAGCGGGACCATGCACTCCAGCATGGGCAGTGAGATGAAACTGCCTAGCGCCTTGAGCGCATGGCGGCGATTGAGGAGCCAGGATTGGGATTGGATGTTCATGGAGGGTGGAGTGGTAGATTGCTTCAGCGCTTTTTCATCAAATCGGAAAGAGCCACGGCGCGGACGATGTCTTTGATTTTGTATCCGTCCTTCTTCGCTTCGGCTTGGATGGCTTTGAGATCGTCCTCGTCGTCGAAGGTGAGCACGCGGCGCAGCGCGTAGGTGCAGAGATGTTCGATGAAGGCTCGGGCGACCTTGTCGCGATCTTCGAGAAGGCGTTGCTTGAACTCGTTGGCATCCTTGAAAGGGCGACCGTCGGGCAGGGTGCCGGCTGGATTGATGTGGGGATCCTCACCAACACCCGCAGCCACTTTCTCCCGCGTGCGCCACTGGCCGATCGCGTCGTAGTTGTCCCAGGCAAGGCCGAGTGGATCAATCTTCGCGTGGCAGGCGGCGCAGTTGGCGTCGTTGCGGTGCGCCTCGATCTTTTCACGCAACGTGGCCTTGGGGCTTTGTGGGGTGGGCGGTTCGATCGCCGGGACGTTCGCGGGTGGAGGCGGCGGTGTCTTGCCGAGCACGACCTCACTGAGCCATACGCCCCGGTGCACGGGACGATGGCGCGTGCCATCGGAAGTGAGCCCGAGCACCGCGCCCATGGTGAGGAGACCGCCCCGGTGATCCTCAGGCTTCAGCGAGACGCGCTGAAAACCGCCCGACTTCGGCTGCGGCAGACCGTAGAACTCGCAGAGGCGCCCATTCGCCATGGTCCAATCGGAATCGATGAAGGCGTCGATGGGAAGATTGCGGGTGAACAGCTCGCGGAAAAACTCCACCGGTTCGTTGCGCAGGCTTTCCTCCAGCCAATCATCGTAAGTTGGATAGAGTTTCTTGTCCGGCGGGAACATGCCCACCCGATGCAATTGCAGCCACTGGCGCGAGAAATCATCGATGAAACGGTTTGCTTTGCCGTCCGCGAGGAGGCGATCCACCTCCCTGCCCAGGCCTTCGCCTGTACGCAGGCCATTGGTCGCTGCAGTGAAAAGCGCTTCGTCCGGCATCGAGCTCCACAGGAAGTAGGAGAGCCGTGTGGCGAGTTCCGAATCGTTGAGTTTTTCACGGGCCTCCGGATCACCCTCGACCATGTAGATGAAATGGCGGGAGGTGAGGACCCCCTGGAGGGCGAGGCGATAGGCAGCCGCGAGACTTTCTCCCGCCTCGCGCTCTTCGCGATAAGACTTCAGGTAAACCGCCAGCTCCTCCAACCTCACCGGGCGACGCCAGGCACGCTCCGCGAAGCTCTGCAAATGGGCCGCAACAACCTCCGGCGCTGCGTCATCCGGCGGGAACACGTTGTGGCGGCGCGATTTTTCCGCCTCCGACACGAGCGGCCCCTCCCACTCGATCCAATCGAGCAGCACGGTGGAAAACAGGCCGTTTCCCTTGTCGTCAAACATCTGGGGCGCGTTTGGATTCAAAAGCATGGTCTCGCTGCTATGGGTGAAGATGTAGCCACCGCGACTCGAGATCGCGTTGCGGAAGGCTGCGCCCGAACGGCGGTCGACCACGTTGGTGGAGACCACGCAGAACTCGAGAGTCTCGGGCATTTCGAGGAAGATCTCGAATTCATGGACCTGCGGCTTGTCTTCCGGCGCGGTGATATCAAACTCAATCCGCCCGTCCACGGTTTCTTCGCTGGTCCGCTTGCCGATGCTGAGATGAGCGGTCTGGCCCCCGGGCGGTCGGATGCCGCTCGCTTGGATCCGCAGCTTGTAGAGACCGCTTTGCTCAGGGCCGGTCGGTCCGAACCAATGGGGCGAGAGGGCGTTTTCAATGCGACCGGGGAACAAAAGGAAGCGCAAGGGGCGTTTGATGCCGAAGCGATCAAGAGCCGCCTGTTGCTCCTTGCCACCTCCGTAGCGCAGGTCCGCCGCTGTCTTGCGCACCTTGCGGGATTCGGTGATGGTCTCTGGAAAAGCGCGCTCCAACACCAGACCGGCGGCACGGAAGTAGCGGTCGACGTGCGAGGGTGAAAGGGACAATTCGGATCCGATCCGTTCGAAGCCGTGCCAGAGGGGATCCTCATTGAGTTCGCCCGGCTTGGCAGGATCGTAGCGGACACCAAGAAGGTCATAGACGGTGTTTTGATACTCTTTGCGGCTCAGCCGGTAATGGGCCACGGTCGGGCGGGACGCCATTCGCGCCGCCCGGCCCTCTTTCATGAGTCCGTCCAGCTTGGCGACGAACTCCGCAATCTCGACTTGGGTCGGTTGCTGCTCCTCTTCTGGAGGCATCTCCCCGGAATTGATTTGCTCGATCACCTCCGCCCAGAGATGCGTGTCCGCACCGATCTTGAAATCCCGGGAGAGGCGGTCGATGCGCAGGTCCCCCTTTTCTTTTTCCGGACCATGGCAGCGGAGGCAATGGGTTTGGAGGAAAGGATCAAGGGAATCCGCGGCGCGAAGGGAGGACAGCGGGGCCGGGGATGCAGCGCAGAGAAAGCACAGGAGTGAGGCGCGGAGGAGTTGCGTCATGGAAGATCAGTCTGGTGTTGCCCATCAGGGAGGGGGCGTGACGAGGGCAGCGGGGGAAAACGCTTCCCATCCATACACTTCCGCCGGGCCCGAAGTCTGACAGAGAATCTTCCGCAAGGTCCCGGGCCAAGGGCCTGCCGCTGAAAGTGAAAGTTGTCGCGACGGGGAAATGACTTGCCTCTGTCCCTATTCCATGATGGGGCCCGCTACTCAACGCCAAACCGTGTCTGGCGGAGGATGGTGAAGCCTTCGCAGGGGGGCAACTTTTCTCCGGCGGAGTGGACAGTTTGCCTGGAAGAAGGTAAGGCTCTGTCATGGGGACTTCGCCCTATCAAGCGATGGATCCTGATTTCATCACGGTGGAGGAATATCTTTCCGGTGAGGAGCTTGCTGAGAAGCGGCATGTTTACATCAACGGGCAGGTGTTCGCGATAGCGGGGGCCACCGGGCAGCATGAGATTGTGCCGGGCAACCTTATTGCCGCCATGTTGGCCCACCATCGTGGCAGGGGATGCATGGTTTTCAAAGGGGACATGAAGGTCCGGTTGCATCTCAACCAGAAGGATCTGTTCTATTACCCGGACATCATGGTGGTCTGTGATCCATCAGACCGTGAAGCGGCCTACAGGCAGCGTCCGAGGATCATCGTCGGGGTCATGACCGAATAGAAGAGCGATCACGGGGAGAAATTGCTCGCCTACCAGCAGATCCCCACGCTCGAAGAGTATCTGGTCATCAGTCAGGACCCGAAACATCCGGAAGTCTGGCTTTACCGCCGGGACGCCAATTGGGGCTTGGTCGCCCGGACCGGGGATGGAATGATCCGCCTCGATTCGATCGGCTTCTCCCACCCGGTCATGGACCTCTATGTGATGGATTGACCTCAAAGGTCATTCGCGCCACAGCCAGCGCAGGGAATCGGGCAGGATCGCCCCTCCATGGTTCCCGTTGTGGCCGCCCTCGCCAAAGACGAAGTCAACCTCATAGCCGGAGAATTTCAGGGCGGCGGCCATTTCCCGGTTGCCCAGAGGCCAGTTCCCGTGCTCGTTGTCGAGGTCATTCGCTCCATCCTGAAGAAGGATCCGAAGGGGTTTGCGCTCTGTCTTGCGAATCAGAAATGGGTAGGAGTTTCCGCCGCGGATGTTGGTGAAACTGCCCACATGGCTGAGGACCTTGCGGAAGAGATCGGGGCGCTCCCAGGCCACGGTGAAGGCGCAGATTCCGCCGGAACTGATCCCGCAAACAGCTCGCTTGGCCGGGTCGTTGGTCAGTCGGTGGGTTTTGCCAACCTCGGGCAGAATCTCCGTTTCGAGAAATCTGGCGTAGTCCCCATTGAGGGAATCATATTCCACGCTGCGGTTGCTGCCGACTCCCTGAGGTGGCCTCCAACCTTGCGGTGCGTCCAACCGCTCCGCGAACCAACCCGGATTGATGAAGATCCCGATCGTGACCGGCATCTCCCCGGCGGCAATGAGGTTGTCGAAGACCGCCGGGACGCGGAATTGACCGTTTTCATCGGCGTAGGCATGGCCGTCCTGAAAGACCATGAGGGCCGCCGCGGCGGTGCCCTTGGGATCGTATTGGGCCGGGACGTAGACGGAATATTCCCGGATCGTCTTGGGGAAGACGGTGCTCTTCCAGATGTGCTTGGTGACGGTTCCCTGCGGGACGTCCTGACGGCGCGTCGAATCGGGACCGAACGGATACTCCCTGGGTTTCGCCGCGCTCTCCTGCGCGGTGAGCCATGAAGACGAGCCCGCGGAGGCGAAGGCAAGGCAAAGGAAAATCAGAGCAGGGGGTTGGGGAATCATCAATTTAACATAGCAGCATCCATTCAGCTTGCGCAATCTTCCTCCTCGGGCGTCCAAGGGAGCAGGGAGACGATGGTGGCCCCCCAGGAGCCCTCGTGTTCGCGTCCGGTGCGGAAGCCGACCACGGAGGGATGCCCCTTGAGGAGGTGATGGACCCGGGTCCGGAGGGTCCCGGTGCCTTTCCCATGCACCACGCGGACGCTGAGAATGCCGAGGCGCCGGCACTCCCGAAAGTATTCGTGGAGCAGGGAGGGAACCTCGGAGGGGCGGAACTGATGGAGATCGATCTCGCCGCTGATCGGGATGCGGACCGCCTCCGGTTCGTCATCCGGATCGGAGGCGCTCACAATTTTCCGATGAGCACACTCAGGTTCAGCGCGAGAAAGGAGCCCAGAAGCAGGGCCGTGACTCCCAACAGGATCCAGATCACCCGGGCGCTCTGGCGCTCGGCGGTAATGGTCTCGGTGACCGCAGTGGCCACCAGCACGCCACCGCTGAAGAGAACCAAGGGCACGATCCCGCCGAGCCAGGGAATGGTCGGCCTCCCTTGGAGCATGAAGAGCCACATGCCGAGCGAGAGGGTGACGAAAACCACGAGCCGGGTCAGAATTTGGCCGGCTTGGTGGGCCGTTTGGCGGATGGCCAGAAGGGTCTTGGCCCGTTTGCTGCGCAACTGGCAAAGGCCGATCTCCCCGGGGAAACGGGCCGCGAAGGCGCGGACCGCTTCGATGCAAAACGGATCGAGGGGTTTGCGTTCGAAGACCAGCTCGGTGTTGCGGTAGCATTGAACCACGGTTTCGCTGATCGGCAAGCGCCCGATCACCGTGAGATCGCCGGGCCGCCTCTCCCGACGTTGGTCACGTTCACTGTCGAGGACCCGGTTGTAAATGAGGCTGACGCCGCCGACGCTTCGTCCGATCTGTTGGGAGAGCGTGCGGAGGGACTGGACGAAGCTCATGTCCTGCTTCCCGGCCACGTCACCGGGCTCGGTCACGATCACAATGGAATCGGCGACCACGGCGGCCACGGAGGCTCGGGTATCCGCCCCGCCACGGGAATCGATGATGATGTAGTCGTATTCCGCGCGGAAACGCTCCATCAACGATTCGTAGTAGGGCAGCAGGTTGCGATCGATGAATCCCTCCGCATGGGGTTCCAGGACAATCTCGATCTGCTCCTCCTCGCTCATCGAACCGGGAAGGGGAGCCTTCCACCAGGCGAGGCTGTTGAGGAGAACATCGACTTGGAACTCGCCGACGGTTTTGTCCTCAAAAAGGAGACGCAACGGGGTCACCTGAGAGGGCGGGATGTGATTGGAATAGCAGTCGTAAAAACAGCTTGTGGGCTGGATCATCGAACTCTCCGCTCCGGAGCGAAGCCGTTCGCCGCCTGCCAGAAGGTAGGAGGCCCCGCCCGTGGCGTAGTCGTTGTCGATCACCAGCACACGGTTCTTGGACTCCAGAATATCCCCCCGGCGGGCCCGCGAGGCGCTCGCCAGTTCGACGGCGAAGTTTGCCGTCAACGTTGTTTTGCCGGTCCCTCCCTTCCCACTGACGAAGGCGACTACAAAACACTCGTTGGTCATTGGGTCAGGATTTTGGAGGGATGGCAGGATGGTCACCCTAGGAGCCGATCTCCCCCGGAATCAAGCGGAATTTCCCGACCGTGGTTGCGTGGGAACCTGTTGCAATGCTAAAAAGAATGGTCCTGAAGATAGACGAGGCCAACGGAAACGACGGCCTGGGCGAAGACATAACCGAGCCCCACAAGAAGGGAATCACGCCAGCTCATGAGCAACCAGAAGCGGGCCGGAAGCGCAATGGCGGCGACCACGGCGAGCAGGCTGAACACCGCCAGCACAGTTTGAAGCAGGGGAGTGCCCGCCGCTTGAATGGCCAGTTCCGAGCCAACCCCGGTGAAGGCGCCAAAAACCACCACCATCAGGGCTTTCCACCATTGATAGCCCTCCTCCTGACGGGCCACCACCATCAGGGATATCGCAAAGGCGATGGTGACGCTCAGCGAGGGGAGAAGTTCTTGGAGCTCGGCGTCCATCGGGTGGATGGGCGATGAGAACCCACACCGGGCGATTTGTAAAGGCGGGATTCAGCTCCCTTGCTTCGTGCCCAGACAAAAGAGGTGATCGACCCCGCGGATCAACAAACGGTCCCGGATCGGCACGGGAGCGGCCACGATGCGCTCGCCCATTTCGTTTTGGGAAAGGACTTCCATTCCGGTGTCGCTGACCCTGACGACCGCCACCGATCCATCCTCACGGGAGCAGTAGAGGAGATCCCCCGCCAGAATGGGGGAGGCGTAGTAGTTCGCGGAGGACCGGGGAATGGCCCCGCTCCAAAGGTCCCGCCCGGTTCTGGCGTCGAGGCAATGGATTTGGCCACGGTCGGACAAGAGATAGACCCGGCCATCCCGCCCGACGGGGGTGGGACAATCCGAGCCGAGGTCGTTGCGCTCCCACAACCGGGCGCTGGAGGTGATGTCCCCGCTGCCGCCAAGTTTCACCCCGGCGGTGAATTTGGTGCGGCCGTAAGGCACCACGGCCACGCCATCGACCATCGCGGGAGAGGCGATGACACGCCACATCGGCTTGTCCTCCGGATTGAATCCCCCGCAGGTCCAAAGGAGCCGTCCGTCCGCTGGATCATGGCCGGTCAGCTTGTCCGCCCCCCAAATGACCAACGTCTCCCGGCCATCGATCCGGGTGACACAGGGGGTGGTGTAGGATTGGCCACTCTCCTTTTGCACGGGAAAGGTTCGGTCGACCTTCCACGCGACCTCGCCGTTCGTCGGATCGAGCGCCACGACGTAGGAAGCGCCCTCCTGCATCACCGCGATGACAATCAATCCCCCCGCGAAAACGGGTGAGGTGCCAAGGTCCCACCAGAGGGTATCCTCACCGAAACGCTTTTGCAGGTTGGTCTGCCAGTTGACCTTTCCGTCGAGCGCCAGCGAAGCGACAGTGCCGCTCTTGTAATAGACAATGACGCTCTTCCCGTCGGTGATTGGCGAGGGATTGGAGCCGCTGCCGTTCTTGTGCTTGCCGGCGCGCTCGGGACCGAGTTTAACCCGCCAGATCTCCTTTCCTGCCCAATCCAAAGCCAGGGCTCCGTCCTCTCCCTCGATTCCACACGTCACGAAAATCCGATCCTCCCAGACCGCCGGGGTGCTGCTGCCGACCCCGGGGAGCTTCATTTTCCAAAGGACATTCTCGCTGGGGGAGAAACGGGTCGGGTAGGTGCCGGGAAGCGCAAGGCTGGTGCCCTCGGGACCGCGCCACTGGGGCCAGTTGGCCGCCATGAGTGGGTGGACGGGGAGACAGAGCGGAAGGAGAACCAACAGGCGGGGGCCGGGGCTTGGAAACTTCATCCGGCCCACTCTAGCTGCTCGCGGGGAAATGCAAAGGCCGGGGAGAGAGACTGCTCAAAAAAACTCCGGCAGTAGGATTCGAACCTACGACCTAGTGGTTAACAGCCACCCGCTCTACCGCTGAGCTATGCCGGATCAAATGCTGCGGAACAGAAGCCCCGTTCCAAAGACGGGAGGGGAACTTGCGCCGATGACGGCTGGATGCAAGGGGAAATTGGGTGGAATTGATCTTCAACCCGGGGGCCAGCCGAGTTGACGCCCGGCCAGAAGATGGATGTGGAGATGGGGAACAGCCTCCCCGCCGGCCCGGCCATTGTTGATGACGAGGCGGAAGCCTTCGGTGCTCGAATTGAGGCCCAACCGGGTCGAGACCGCAGCCGCGGTGAGGAGGAGGTGACCGAGGACCGCTTCGTCCTCCGGCAACGCCTCACCCACCCGGGGAATCAGCTTCTTGGGAACGATGAGCAGGTGAACGGGCGCCTGCGGGCTGATATCCCGGAACACGATGCAGCGCTCGTCCTCATGGAGGATATCCGCGGGGATTTCGCGATCGATGATCTTTTGGAAGATCGTCATGGGGGGCGGTCGGCGGTCAGGAGACGATGGCGGAGAACCTTCCGCGGGACTCGGACCCGGCGAGCTCGCTGGCCACGAAGGCAAGGATCTCATCCCGGAGCACCTCGCAGCGGCGGCCCCAGCGCTTGGCCTGGCAGAGGCGGGTCACGGCGGGACTGAGCCCAGCGCAATGGATCTGGACGGAGCCGCGGGCCCGGGCGTCACGCAGGGCCGCGCCGAGCAACTGGAAGAAGCTCAACTCGAAAGCGTTGCCCGCCTGCGAGGCCAGCGACTCCAAACTGGTCACCGCCGGAGGGGCGGACGGCTCCAATTCGCGGGCGATCTGCGGGAAGCCGACCACGTGGAGCGTCTGGGAGATCTTCTCGAAGAGTTCTTCGATGCCGATCGACGACTGGGGGAAACGTTCCCGGAGATAGATGACAATGCCGCGGGCGATGTGCTCGGCAAACCAGACGTCCTTGATGCCGGCGCGCCGGGCGGCTTCCTCGATGATGTTGAGGAACCAGGACTCTTCGTAGCGGACAACTTCTCCCCGGGGCATCCTGAGGACGGGCAACTGTTCGGCAAGAGAGATCAATGTTGGTGTGTGTGTTAGGGTGTTGGGGTGGGTGTGGCGAAGGAAAGAAAAAACAGAAAATTCAGCTGCCGACCGGAGCGAAAAGCTCGGGCTGATCCTTGCTGGCCTTTGGCAGGCGCTCCAAGGATTGGATCTCATCGATGAACTCTCCGACGGCTTCAAACTGCCGGTAGACGCTGGCGTAGCGCACGTAGGCCACGGGATCGATGCTTTGCAGCTCCCGCATCACGATGGGCCCGATCAGGCGCGTGGGAATCTCCTTCATCCCGGTGGAGGTGAGTTCCTGCACCACCGAGTCGGTCGCCGACTCCAGGGCGTCGATGGAGACCGGACGTTTCTCGCAGGCTTTGACCAGCCCGGAAAGAAGTTTGGCCCGGCTGAAGGACTCCCGGGTGCCGTCGCGCTTGATGACGCGCAATTCGGTCTGCTCGAGCTGCTCGTAGGTCGTGAACCGGTGACCGCACTGAAGACACTCCCGCCTCCGGCGGATCAGGTCCCCGTCCTTGGACATCCGGGAATCAATCACCTTGTCCTCGACACTCTGGCACTTCAAGCAACGCATGAACGGCTGAGATTTCCATCAACATATTGTGGCGTCAATGTGAAAGTGAGCCCAATATCTTGATTTTCTCCCGGCCTTCCCGGGCCGGAAGCTCAGGAACGGGGCGGCCCCGACTTGCGAGGGGCCTTCCGCGCGGCTTTCTTGGCGGGAGCCTTGCCACCGCCGGTCTCGTCCCCGCCCTTGCCTTCACGGGGAGGGAATTCCCAGCTGAACAACCGGTTCCCCTCCCGATTGAGCACGAGATGGGCCTTGAAGGGCCGGTTTCGTTTGGAGATGAAATCGGTGATGAGTGGCGTGCGGCCCTCTTCAAAGAAAGCCCGGGCCTCCCCGGGACCCAGCAGGCGCTTGCACATTTCCTTTGGGAGCCGGGCCTTGCACTTGGTCCGGGCATGGTTCCGGCACACGTAGGCGGTCTCTGTGTCGTGGATGGTGCTCTGACAGATCGGGCACCGGGCCACGACGTTGTCCTGCCGGTCTGTCTCCCCGGCCTCGCGCTCCCGCTCCTGACTTTTCTCGGTGACGAATCCGACCTTGCCATCCTCACCGATTTCCAGCGCGGCGGAGAACTCATCGCCGCGGCGGCTGCGGAAGCCATCCATCGGCGCGAGGAACTTCCGGGTGAGCAATTCCACGATCTCTCCCTCCTGCATGGGCCGGCTGGCGATGGTCTTCCAGATGGAGAACTTGCAGGCGGTGCACCGGTAAGAGCCTTCCTCCTGGCGCAACGGGCGGGTGGCGCAGATCGGGCAGGGGACATCCAGCGGATCAAACGTCCGCTCCTTGGCATCGCGGGCGGAGGTCTTGGCCTTGGCCACAACCTCGTCGGTCAGCTGCCGGATCTCCGCCATGAAGGTGTCGCGGCGCAGTTCGCCGTGTTCCATCCGCTTCAGTTTGTGCTCCCATTGGCCGGTCATCTCGGGGGAAGCGAGGATATCGACCCCGATCTCCTGGAGCCGTTCGATGAGCTTCCGCCCGGTCGCGGTGGGGATGAGATCCTTCTCGCTCCGGATCACGTATTTGTCCGCGATGAGGCCTTCCAGCGTGGCGGCCCGGGTGGCCGGGGTGCCGAGCCCCCGTTCGGACATTGCGGCGCGCAATTCCTCGTCGTCCACCAGCTTCCCGGCACCTTCCATGGCGGAGAGGATGGTGGCTTCGGTGTAGCGGGCGGGTGGTTTGGTGACCTTGGCCTCGGTCTCGACCCTCTCCGCCATGGCATTCTCCGACGGAGCCACGGCGACGAGGATTTTGTCCTTTTCCGACCCGACTTCACCCCCGTAAACCTCGCGCCAGCCGGCAGCGAGCATGATCTTGCCCTCGGTCTTGAACGCGTCCCGGGCGATCCGGGTAATCCGGGTGGTCAGTTCAAATTCGGCGGCCGGAAAGAAGACGGCGATGAACCGTTGCAGTACCATCTGATAAAGTTTGAACTCCACGTCCTCGAGCTTTCCGGGCAGTTCCCCGGTCGGAATGATGGCGAAGTGATCGCTGACCTTGGTGTTGTCGAACGTGCGCTTGTTCGGCCGGATCCAACCGTTCGCGAGGGCTTTGGCCGCGTGCTTGGCGTTGTCGCCGAGCGCCGCCGCACCACCCGAGAGCTTTTTCATGGTCTCGGCCGCCACGGTGACATAATCCTCCGGGAGAAAGCGGGAGTCGGTCCGGGGATAGGTCAGGACCTTGTGTTTTTCGTAGAGGCGCTGGGCCAGTTCGAGGGTGCGCTTGGCACTGAAGCCGAAGCGCCCGTTGGCCTCCCGTTGCAAGCTGGTGAGGTCATACAAGAGGGGGGCGGACTCCTTGCGCGGCTTTTTCTTTTCCTCCACCTCGCCCTGTTTTCCCCGGCAGCGCGCCACGATGGCTTCCGCCAGGGTCCGGTCCCAGATCCGTTCGGCCCGGTCGTGGTCGTCCTCCTCCTTTTTGAAGGCCTCATCAAACCAACGGGCCTGGTAGATCCCCGCCTTGACGGCGAAATCGGCCTGCACCTCCCAGTAATCCCGGGGGACGAACGACAGGATCTGGTTTTCCCGCTCCACGAGAATGGCAAGGGTCGGCGTCTTCACCCGACCCACCGGGGTCTTCGTAAATCCCCCGTAACGGGAATTGAATGCCGTCATGGCCCGGGTTCCGTTGATTCCAACCAACCAATCGCTCTCCGAGCGGCACATCGCCGCATTGGCCAGCGGACGCATCTCCTCGTCGCTCCGCGGGTGGCGGAACGAATCGACGATCGCCTGATTGGTCATTGACTGCATCCACATCCGCTTCATCGGCTTGTTCACCCCGGCGATCTGGACAAGATAACGGAAGATGAGTTCCCCCTCGCGGCCGGCATCACAGGCGTTGATGATGGTGCCCACGTCCTTCCGCTTCATCAGCTTGATCAGCATTTGAAGGCGCGGCTTGCTGTCCTCGATCGGCTGCAGCTCGAAGCTCTCGGGCATGATCGGCAGGTGCTCGAAGCTCCACTTCAACTTGGCGCCCGTCTGTTGATTGGGCATGCAGAGTTCTACGAGGTGTCCGACCGCCGAGGAGACGATGAAGTTCTCGCTCTCGTGGTAGCTGTCCCGTTTGGAAACCTCCACCTTCTCAAACTTCCCGACCTCGGGTAACTTGCCGAGGGCCCGGGTCAAGTCGAGGGCCACACTGGGCTTTTCTGCGATGATCAGTGTTTTCGACATAGGGAGGTGCGAGAGGGGGAACGTGCCAGACGGCGGATCGGATCAATGACGCCTTGAAAAGGTCATTCCGGGGTTTTTGCGAATCAACTGCCGGATTTCAAGGCGCAGGAGAGTAGAAGACACCCTAGACGAGGGCAAATCGGTTTTTTCAGCAATGGAATCTATGGTGAGTCCTTCGAAGTCCAGAAGCTCATAAATTCTGCGTTCGTCGCCTTCCAAACCGGGTGGAATTGCGGCGGTCCCGGCGCTTTCCCCGGTCTGTTTCCGGGGCGGCTCGGGGAGTTCGGAGACCATGTCCTCGACCGTCATGACAAGCTTGGCCCCGTCCTGGATGAGCCGATGGGGGCCGATGCTTCCCTGTCGGTCGATCGGGCCGGGCACGGCAAAGACCGTGCGCCCCTGTTCCATCGCCGCCAGAGCCGTGAGCATGGAACCACTCCGGGCGTTGCCCTCCACTACGAGAAGGCCGTGGCTCATCCCGCTCACCGTGTGGTTGCGTTGCGGAAACTGCCGGGCGTCGGGCTGGGTGCGGCAAGGATACTGGGAGACGACGGCTCCGTTCGCCGCGATCCGCTCCGCCAGCGCCAGATTCTCCTTCGGGTAGACCTCGGCCAGACCGCTTCCGAGGACGGCAAGGGTGCGACCGCCAGCCGCCAGGGCCGCCTCGTGCGCCACCGTATCGATCCCGTGGGCCAGACCGCTGACGACGGTGAAGCCGCTCTGGACCAGTCCGGCGGTGAAGAGCCGGGCGCAATCCCTTCCGTAGGGGGTGGTGCGCCGGGTTCCCACCACCGCCACCGCCGGAAAATCCGAGGGCCGCACTTCGCCCCAAATCTGGAGCATCAGCGGGGGGCTGTGGATTTCCCGCAAGAGCGCCGGGTAGGCCTCGTCCGCCCACGTGAGGTAGTTCCAACCCCGGGCGCGCAGCAAGGCTTCCTCCTCCTCATGGGAACCGTCCCGCTTCCATTTGGCGATGACCCCGGCGCAGGTCCCGCCGACCACCCGGCGCAACTCGTTCTCCGATGCGGTGAGGATTCGTTGCGGCTCCCCGAAGACCGCGAGCAGGGCCTGGATCCGCCGCGGGCCGATCCCCGGAAGCAGGGCGAGAACGAAGAAGGCGGTCCGGGCGTCCATGGTCGGGGGCAACTGCCTTCAGCCGGGGAACAACCGGCTCACTTCCCGGGCGATCTCTTCCCGGGTCACGTCGGAACTCACAAACGCGTCTCCCAAACCCCGGAGAAGCACGAAACGGATGGCCCCGTCGACGAATTTCTTGTCCCGGGCCAATTTCTCGAGAATCCGGTCCGCGGAAAACCGGGCGTCCAGACTGAGCGGGAGGTCGAACGCCCGCAACAGGTCGATCACGAGTTCGGCGTCCGCGCGGGGGAGACCGGCCTTGGCGACGGAAAGTCCGAGAGCGGCCTTGATGCCGAGGCTGATGGCCTCGCCGTGGAGCAGGGCACCCCCGGCGGCGGACTCGATCCCGTGGCCGATGGTGTGGCCGAAATTGAGCAGGGCGCGGGTGCCGTTGGTCTCCCGCTCATCCTCCTTCACGATCCTTGCCTTGATGGCCACGTTGCGCAGGATCAAGGCATCGATCCCGTGCAAACTGTCCCGGAACGTCCCCAGGTTCCCCAGCATCGACCGATCCCGGATGGCGCCGTGTTTGATGATTTCCGCAAAGCCTTCCCGGTAGGCGCGCGGCGGCAGGGTCGCCAGTGTCGCCACGTCGCCAATGACCCCGGCGGGCTGGTGAAAGGCTCCGAGCAGATTCTTGCCCTCGGGCAGATTGACCCCGGTCTTGCCCCCGACGGAACTGTCGACCAGGCTGACAACGGTGGTTGGAAGCTGGACGAAGGGAATTCCCCGGTTGAAGATGGCCGCACAAAACCCGGCCAAATCGCCGATCACGCCTCCACCGAGCGCGGCGACGAATGAGCCGCGGTCGAGCCCGGCCCGATGCAGTTCCCGGCAGACCCGGGTGACCTGATCCATGGACTTGGAGGCTTCGCCGGCCGGCACGACGATTGAATCCACTTCATAGCCCGCCTCGCCGAGCGACATCCGGACGGTGTCCGCGTGCAGGGGAGCGACATGGGAATCCGTGACGAGGGCCACCTTGCGGCCCCCGGTGGCGGCGAACCCGCGGCTCAACGCCCCCGCTTGGGCCAACAGACCGCTGCCCACGATGACCGGGTAGGAACGATCGCCCAGCTCCACTTCGATCCTTGTTTCCCGGGTTGCATCCATGTTCCGCTCCACGGCGCAACCGATGCACCCAAAGCGGCGGGGTGACAAGCCCGCAACGGGAAATCAATTCCGTTGGTTGACGAGCTGGACGTAGGTCGAGGCGGTTTTCTTGCCTCCGGAGAACGTGGAGAGTCTCATCTGTTCGGCGATCCGTTGCTCTCCGAAGTTGCGGATCTTCTGCACCTCCATCTTGCGGGCCAGTTTGCCGGACCGGTCGAAGGCGTCGATGCGGAAGAGGGCGAGGCTTTTCTGGTGAATCCAGATTTCCGCGGCACCGTAGACGCCCTTGTCGGATGGATTGGCCACCGTGACCACATGGAATTTGAGCCCGTTGGACATCTTATCCTCGATCGGCCGGGCGCTGGGCCAGCTCAGTTGCCAGAGGGAAAGATCCTCCGGGGTGACGCCGGTGTTCCGGATCACGCGGGAGAACTTTTCGGGGTCGATGCCCGCCGGTGTTCCCACGCGGATGGGGAGGGACTCAGCGGGGTCGAAGAACTTGTAGGTGAACGTGCCGTCTCTCTTCGCGGTGACAAGGAAGGGAACCTTGGTTTGGCCGTTGCCGACGATCATCCAGCCCTCGAACGTGCCGTTCATGGAACCGATGGAATGCCGGGCGTGGGTCAACAATTGCTCCGGGGTCTGGGCCCGCAGTGCCGTGGCGAGGAGCAGCGAAAGCAGCCCGATGGCGAGACGTTGGCGCATCACTTGAGATCGAGAATTTCCAGCCAGGTGGTGCCCACTTTGTCGGCTCCGTTGAACGATCGGACGCGGATCACGTCGGCGATCCAAACATCGTCCATTTTCTTGCCGTGGCTCACCTCGAAGTCCTTGAGCAGCTTCGGCGACTCTCCGCGGTCGTAACCTTCCATCTTGATCATGCCGCCGCTCGCCTTGTCGATCCAGACCAGCACATGCCCGTAAGGCCCCTTGGCGTCCGGGTTGGTCAGCTTCAGCTTCCAGGCATCGCGCGTCTTGATGGTCTCCTGACCCAACACTTGGGCGTTCGGCCAATAGAGAAACCGCATCGCGAGATCTTCATAGGTCACATCCGTGCCCCTCACGCCTTCGCCGTAGCGTTCCGGCGGGACCGGTTCGTTCTTGCCGGGGAGAACCTCCCGCAGCGCCAATTCCGGTTTGTCGGTCTCGAGGTGGATGGCTTGGGGAGGATTTTCAAACCTGAACCTCAGATAATTCGGTTTGAGAGATAGTTTGAACGGCACGAAGTCGAAGTCCTTGCGCAGACGGGCGTCGAAATCCCGGTCGTGCAAGGTGTAGCTGGCGCGGACCAAACGAAGGATTTCGTCCGGGGTGAGTTGATCCAAGGGCTTGCCGAAAGCGGTCTGGGCGAAGGCTGCGCCGGGCAGCAGGACCGGAAGAAGGAGCCAGAGCGTGAGGAGGTTCTTGAAGTGGGCCATAATGGGACGATAGGCTTTCAGACGCGTTTCTCAACAAAACCAGCGTCATCCCCGGTGTTTTCATTGACACGGGCGGTCGTTGGCGGCTTTTGTCAGGGTCGCTCCGACCCCGTTTGCCTTGGATCCCAGTTCAAATTCCCCGCGATTGTCCGTCGTCATCCCCTTGTTCAACGAGGAGGAAAACGTAGCCCCGTTACAGATCGAGGTGGAAGCCGCCCTGGCGCACCTCGATTATGAGTTGATCCTCGTCGATGACGGGTCCAGCGATGCAACGGTCTCCCGGATCCGCCCCGGGGCCAGGGTCCGGGTTTTGGAATTTGCCCGCAACACGGGTCAAAGCGCGGCCATGTTCGCCGGGATCATGGCGGCCCGGGGCGAGGTCATCGCCCTGCTGGACGGGGACTTGCAGAATGATCCGGCGGACGTCCCTCGCCTCATGGAGGCGATTGAGCGGGGCGAGGCGGATCTGGTTTGCGGTTATCGGGCGAATCGTCGCGACTCCGGCTTCAAGCGGTTGCAAAGCCGCATTGCCAACGCGGTCCGGAGCCGGTTCACCGGTGACGGGGTAAGGGATACCGGCTGCACGTTGAAGGCGATGCGCCGGGACTGTCGGGCAGCCTTGGTGCCTTTCCGGGGGATGCACCGTTTCATTCCGGCCTTGGTCAAGGCGGCCGGGTTCCGGGTCGTTGAAGTCCCGGTGCACCATCGGGCCCGCCAGCACGGGGAGAGCAAATACGGGGGAGGATTGCGCCGGGCGGTGCCCGCCACGGAGGACATGTTCGGGGTGCGCTGGCTCAATTCCCGGCGCTTCACGATCCGTTTCAAGGACTGACAGGCGTCTACCGGCCAGTGGGATGGTGGATGAAAACCCATTCCACGTTGAATTCCGCGGCCAGATGCGCGGCGAGAGCCCGGACGCCGAAGGTTTCCGTCGCATAGTGGCCTCCGTAGAGCAGGTTGACGCCCAACTCCTCCGCCGCGGTGTAACTCCAGTGGGGGCCCTCCCCGGTGATGAACGTATCGATTCCGGCGGCCGCCACGGCAGCGATTTCGCTCCCCGCCCCGCCGGAGCAGATTCCGATCCGGCGCGTCGTCCGGGGGCCGCCCGGGCACAATTGCACCGGGGCGTCGATCGCCTTGCGGAGGCGCCGGACGAGGACATCCCGGTTCATCTCCACCTCGAATTGCCAGCCCAAGGGAGTGCCTTTGAAAGGAAAGGCGGGCGCGGCCTGAAGGGGATCGAGGCCGAGAGCGAGAGCGATCAGGGCGTTGTTTCCGAACTGGGGATGCGCGTCCAAGGGAAGATGCTGGCTGACGATGGCGAGATCCCGGTCCATCGCCAGCTTGAGCTTGCGGTGCAGCGGTCCGGTGATCGGCTGGGTCCCGGACCAGAAGAGGCCGTGGTGAACCAAGAGAAGATCCGCCCCGGCGGCGATCGCCTTTTCCACCACGGGAAAATGGGCGTCCACCGCGGCGGCGATCCGGGTCACGCGGCCGGAGTTTTCCAGTTGCAAGCCGTTGAGCGCCCCGGGGTAGTCCGGGATCTCCGCCGTCCGCAAAAGCCGGTCGACATGGGTCACGATATCCGCGAGTAAGGCCATGGGGAATGATCGCCTCACCCAGCCCGCCACGCAACCGGCGGATCATGGACGGGCTGACCAACCTGCACCACCTCTTTCAGAAAAGCGTCTTGACCGCCGGCTTGGTGAGTTTGCCCATCGCATTGCGCGGTAGTTCGGAAACCACTTTGAGCCGCTGGGGAATTTTGTAGGTGGAGAGACGGTCCTTGCACCAGGCACGCAGTTCGGGCAGGGCCAGGGAACCGTCCTTCAGGACAACGGCGGCGGAGACCGCCTCTCCCCAGGTGTCATCGGGAAGACCGACCACGGCGCATTCGGCGATGAGCGGATGTTCGAGGAGGGCGGCCTCGATCTCAAGCGCGCTGAGTTTGTAGCCGCCGCTCTTGATGATATCGACGCTGAGACGCCCCATGATGCGGAAAAAGCCCTTCTCAAGAACCGCCATGTCCCCAGTGCGGAACCAGCCGTCCTCGAAACTCTCCGCCGTGGCTTCCGGTCGATTCCAGTAACCTTGGAACACGCCCGGACCGCGCACCTGAATTTCGCCCGGTTCATGTTCTGCGGTGATGACAGGCCCGTGTTCCGCTTTGAGCCGGACTTCGACGCCGGGCAGGGCCGTGCCGACGAAGCCCGGTCTGCGTTCGCCCCGATAAAGATTGGAAAGGGCCATCCCAATCTCCGTCATGCCATAACGCTCGAGCAATGCCTGACCTGTGAGGGCGGTCCATTGCTGATGAACGGAGGCGGGGAGTGCGGCGCTGCCGCTGACCATGAGGCGCAGGCGGCGGAAAGCGGACGTGATGGCCTCCCGATCCCCCGGCGCCGAGGCTTCGATGGCCTCGATGAGCTTCACATAGATGGTGGGGACCGCCATGAAGACGGTGTAAGCGTCAGCGCGGACGCGGTCGAGGATCAAGGGCAGATCGAAGCGCGCGAACGGCTCCACCACGGCCCCGGTCCACAAGGCGCAACCGATGATGTTGATGATCCCGTGGATGTGGTGCAGGGGGAGGAACATCGGGATCCGGTCCCGGGCGCTCCATTCCCAAGCCTGCACGAGGCTTTCGATCTGGGCTTGAATGTTGGCGTGGGTCGTAACGACGCCCTTGGGCTTGTTGGTGGTGCCGCTGGTGTAGAGGATCATGGCGCGCCGGTCGCGTTCGATGCGCGGAAGATCGATCGGGATGGCCGGGGCGGGCTGGGTCGCATCGAGAAGACGGAGACCGAGTCTGCGGGCGAGCGGCGTGATTCTGGCCGCATGAACCGGATCGGCGACCAGAATGGTGGCTTCGGAATCGGTCAGGGCGTATTCCCACTCCGGTTCGGTGGCGGACAAGCAGATGGGCACGGCAATGCCGCCCGCTTGCCAGATGGCCCATTGGGTGGCGGTATGCTCGAAGCCCGGCGTGACGAGTAGGGCGACGCGGGCCTCGCACAAGTCCGGCGTGCCGTCGAGCAAGGCGACGGCGAGGGCGGCGGAATGATCGAGGATTTGGCGGTAGGTGTGGAGGGAGGTTGCGGTGCGAAAGGCAACCCCATCACCAAACGAGCGGGCTTGGGCCACAAAGGGGAGATCGGACATGGTCAGAACAAGAAGCGGGCGATGAGGAAAAAGAGCGAGGGACCGAGGAGACAGCCGAGCCCGGTGTAAAAGGTGGCGGTCATGGCTCCGTAAGGAACCAGTTTGGGATCCGTGGCAGCAAGGCCCGCCATGACGCCGCTGTTCGTTCCCATAAGCCCCCCGAAAATCATGGCGGCGCGGGGATTGTCCAGGCCGATGGATTTGGCGAGGAGAGGCGTGGCGATCATCACGGCGATGGCCTTGACCAAACCGGCGGCGATGCTCAGGGCGATGACTTCGCTGTCCGCGTGCAGGGCGGTGCCGGTGACCGGGCCGACGATGTAGGTGGCGGCACCCGCCCCGAGGGTGGTGATGCTGACTGGGTCCCGATAACCGAAGGCAACGGCCACCGCGCCGCCCGCCACGAAGGAAACGAGGAGCCCGGTGAAGAGGGAGAGCATTCCGATGAAGCCGCTCTTGATGAATTCCTCAAGCCGGGCGCCGAACGCGGTGGCCACGATGGCGAAATCCCTCAGCATGGCGCCGCCCATGAGCCCCAGCCCGGACAAGACCGGGAGATCTGCCAGCCCGTTCTTCCCGCCGGCGAGCGCCGCGAGAACGAGAGCGAGGAGAATCGCGATGGCGCTGCCGTGGAGCCGGTCCCGGGTCAGCGTTCCGGCGGCCCAATAGGAAACCAGCATGAGGCCACCGACGAGCGCGAAGGCCGTGAGAAGGTTGTTCTTGGTGAAAACTGCCTCCACGAGGGTCATGGGAGCTTCTGGTTGGCGGGCTGTTTCCGGGCGAGCACGGCAACGAGCCCAAAACAGAGGGCGACCGCAGCCAGTCCGGCGGTCGCGGCCATCAGTCCCCCGGCGAGGGCACCGCGCACGTTCTGGGTGGCGGCCATGGCCACGACGATGGGCACATACATCTGCCCCCAGAAGAGGATGCCGCTCGCCGACGGCTCTTTCATCAGTCCGCGCCGCTGCAGGAACCCGGAGCCGAGGATGAGCAGGATCATGGCGATCCCCACGCCTCCGATGTCCGAGTCCACCCGGAGCAGGGCACCAAACGCCCGGCCTAACGAGAGGCCGGCGAGGAGGCAAAGGGAGAGCAGGGCGGTGCCGTAGATGGGCATGGAGCGCATGATGAACGAAGCTGGGGGACCGGGAAAGGATTATCCGCAGGCAGGAGAGGCCACGCCTGCTCCGTCTGATGGAGGGTCAGGCGTCGCCGGCCCGTTCGTGCAAATAATGTTCCAACTGGGTGTACCCGTCCGCCCGGACAAGGTTGCGGTCGGCGGGGTCGTTTGGATTGAGGCCGTTCTTTGTCTCCCAGGCGTTCGGCATGCCGTCCCGGTCGGTGTCGGGTGCCGCCATTCCGGATTCGAGTTCCGGCCAGCCGCCGACTTCGTCTTGGGAATCGATCCGGCGGTGCGAGCGATCCTTCACCCCCGCGATGACGCGTCGGTCCGCCGCGTCGCGGGGGCGGTTCGCTCCGGCGCTCTGCAAGACCTCATCGTAAGCCGCGGAGGCTGTCCGGGTATGCGGTCGGTCGGCCTCCGGCACGACTTCCCCGGGTTGGGTGAATTTCTCCCGGGTGACTTCGCCGATGTATTTCCCCCCGCGGGTGCCCCACTGGAAGGCGGCGGAGTTGTCCGCGGTCCAGGCCGGATTCCACTCGAAGAAATTGCCCCCGAGGAAGCCGGTCGTCACATTCTGCGCCTCGGCCTTGGGGGCGATGGGGAAGGGATCGCGTTTGAAGTCCGTGTCCGGACCGGGCCGCCAATAGTTGGCGACGAGGTTGAAACGCCCGGTGGCGAGATTGCAGGAACCCTCCCAATTGTAGATCACATTGTTCCGGAAATCGAAGACCGCCTCCGCGCTGCTATGTGGAGGGGGGTAGCCCCCCAGCGTGGGATGACGGTCCCGGCTGCTGAAGAGCAGGTTGTGATGGATGCTGATGTTTCCCTTGATCTTGCGGAACGACATGAGCATCGCGTGCGGCTCCTTTTTGTAGTGGGTGCTGTCATTCAAGGCTTCGCCGAAAAGGCACCATTGCATCGTGAACCGTTCAGCGGCGTAGACATCCATGATGCCATCGATCCCCCAGGTGGCGGTGACGTGATCAAGGATGACATCCCGGCAGGTTCCCTCCTCGGGGCCGAACCCGATCACATCCTCAGACGTTTTCGTTTTGTCTCCAAGGCGAAACCGGAGGTGGCGCACGATCAGGTCCGAGCAGCGCCTGAACTCGACCCCGTGATCGCGCAGCGCGATGCCCCCGCCGGGAGCCGTCTGGCCGGCCAAGGTGAGACCGTGGACCTCCTCAAGCTGAAGCGTCTTCTTCAGCTTGATGGTGCCGGCCACGGCAAAGACCACGGTGCGCGGGGTGCCTTTGGCTTTCGACCGGATGGCTTCCCGCAGACTGCCCTCTCCGCTGTCGTTCAGATTGGTGACCATGTAGACATCACCGCCCCGGCCGCCTTTGGCAAAGCGACCGTATCCCTCGGCTCCGGGGAAGGACGGCAGCAAGGGCGGGGCGGCAGAGACGAAGAGCGGGAGGGCGAGCAGGGCGAGGGCGGACCGCATGGGAACGGAATCCTAGCGAGGGGGCGCGGGGGCGGTCAAGGGTTCTGTTAACCGCCGGAAGAAGGGAAGCGGGAGGGAAAACCGCGGGTCTCCACTGATCGACGGGTCTGTCTGCCTCTGCGGAAGTCGGGTTTGCTGTTTGGCGTTTCCGGCGGAAGGTGGCGGGGTGAACCCCCGTTCCCTCATCCCGTTGGTTCTGGCGTTGGTGGCGTGTGTCCCCTGCCACGGTGCAGCGAAGCCGAACATCCTCTTCCTGTTTGCCGATGACCATTGCTACGAAGCGGTGCGGGCCTTCGGGTTGACGGACATCGACACACCGAACCTCGATCGTCTGGCCGCCCGGGGGATCACCTTCACCCGCGCCTGCAACATGGGGTCGTGGAGCGGTGCGGTGTGCGTGGCCAGCCGCACCATGCTGCTCACGGGACGGAGCGTTTGGGACGCCCGGGCGGTCTACCATGAGACGGATGCCGAGCGTGAAAAGGGAGTTCTCTGGCCTCAGTTGATGGCCCGGGCGGGCTACCGGACGTTCATGACAGGGAAGTGGCACGTCGAGACCGAAGCGGCCTTGTGTTTCGACCAAGTCAAGGACGAGCGGGCCGGAATGCCAAAGACCGTTCCCTCCGCCTACAATCGTCCGCTCGCCGGGGTCGCCGATGCGTGGAGTTCCTCAGACCGGTCGCTCGGGGGATTCTGGGAGGGAGGCACCCATTGGAGTGAAGTGGTCAGGGAAAACACCATCGGTTTTCTCAACGAGGCGGCTCGTCAGGAAAAACCGTTCTTCATCTATGCCGCGTTCAACGCACCGCATGATCCGCGGCAGGCGCCGGAGGCGTTTCTCGAACGTTACCCAGCCAGCCGGATTGCCCTGCCGGGGAATTTTCTCCCGGAGTATCCCTACAAGGATGCCATCGGATGTTCGCATCAATTGCGCGATGAATACCTCGCGCCGATGCCACGCACGGAGGAGGCGGTGAGGGTGCATCGCAGGGAATATTATGCGCTCATCAGCCACATGGACGATCAGATCGGGCGGATTCTCGATGCCCTTGAAGCGAACCGTCAGGTGGACAATACATGGATCTTCTTCACCGCGGATCACGGACTGGCGGTGGGGCACCACGGATTGTTTGGTAAACAAAACCTCTATGATCACAGCGTGAGGGTTCCCTTTCTGGTGGCGGGGCCGGGCGTGCCGGGGGGCGTGAAGAACGATTCACCGATCTACCTTCAGGACGCCATGGCGACCGCCCTCGAGATCGGTGGCGCCCCAAGTCCTGACCATCTCTTTTTCAAGAGCCTGCTGCCCTTGATCGATGGGCGCCGGCAAACATCGGAACATTCCCCGATCTATGGAGCCTATCTCGATCTCCAGCGCTCCATCACGGTCGATGGCTGGAAACTCATCGCTTACCCCAAGGCCGGCGTGCTGCGGCTTTATCATCTCAAGGAGGATCCGTTGGAAAAGACCGATCTGGCTTCCCATCCGGCGCACCTTGCCACAAAAGACGCGTTGTTCGGGCGGCTCCTCTCGCTATCCACCGAACTTGGCGACGGGTTGGATCTTCGTCAGTCTTTCCGGAAATAACCTCCCTCACCCATGCGCCTGCGCCATCTTGTTCTCGCAATATCCCTCCTGCTGCAAGCGGCTTCGCCCGCGCAGCCAAACGTCCTGCTGATCATCACCGATGACCAGGGATACGGCGATTTTTCGATCCACGATCATCCGCACCTGAAAACGCCGAATATTGATCGTTTGGCGCGTGAGGGGGTGAGGTTCGACCGATTTTATGTGAACTCCTTCTGTGCGCCCACCCGGGCCTCGTTGCTCACGGGACGCTGGCCTTTGCGGACCGGCGTCCATGGCGTGACCCACAACAAGGAAGCGATGAAGCCCTCCGAGGTGACGCTGGCGGAAGCATTCGGCGCCAATGGCTATCGCACTGCCTGCATCGGGAAGTGGCATAATCCGATCGACGAAACCAACAAATTTCCCGGGGCGGTGCGGACCGCAAGGCATCGCTTGGTGCGGGAAATCAAGGGACCGGCGGGCGGTTCGGGGGCTCGTGCCAACGACAGCGGCGCGGGAGCGTGGCATTTTTACGATATGAAAGCGGATCCCGGAGAGGAGAAGGATATTGCAGCAGAGCATCCCGATCTGGTCCGGCACCTGGCGGCCGCCTACGACGCCTGGTTCGCGGACATCGCGGCGGACGGCCGGCAAAGGTTTCCCCTGCCGGTCGGGCATGAAGCGCACAATCCGGTGGAGTTGCATGCGCCGCAGGCGGTCTTGGGCAAGCCGCTCCGTTTCGCCAGCGGGCCCGGTTTCGCGAATGACTGGATCACGGGTTGGTCCGACCCCAAGGGCCGGGTGGTCTTCCCGGTGGACGTGGCCACGGCGGGTCGTTATGAGGTGGGTTTGGCTTACGGTGCGGTGAAGGACACGGTCGTGCGTGTCGGAGGGAACGGGCAAACTGTCGAAGCCTTGCTCCCGGCGGCCGAGGCCCCTGAAATTCCGCTCAGGCACCGCGATGCCGACGGGCGGACCCGCTATCGCGACCGCCGCTGGGCCGAACGGACACTCGGGTTTCTCGAGTTGGTGCCCGGGCGCGGGGAGATTGCGATCGAATGCCTCGCGGCGCCGGGAATTGACTTGAAGCACCTCAAGCTCACCCGGATCAGCGGTGGGGAGCGCGGGACCGGTTCATGAAAACAGGCGCGCGATGGGAACACCACCGTCCGTGATGGGCACCGGACGGCTGCCGTCGAGCAGTTCTTTCGCCGGATCGATGCCGAGGGCGGCATGGATGGTGGCATGGAAATCCGGGATGCCGACGGGAGATTCCACGGGGAGTTTGCACAGGTCATCGGTCGCTCCGTAAGCCCCGAGGTGATTGAGACCGCCGCCGGCAAGGACGAGCGAGAACGCCGTGCCTTGGTGCCCGCGCCCGCCGCCTCCATCGAAGGCCGCGGGACGTCCGAACTCGGTTCCGATGACGATCAGGGTCCGGTCGAGGAGGCGTTGCCGCTCAAGATCCTCGATCAGGGCGGAGAATGCGGTATCGAGTTCGCGAATCAGGACGTGCTGCTGGAGCTGGCCGTTGTTGTGTGTATCCCAGCCGGCTCCGTTGATGAAGTTGAGGTTGTGCGAGACCTCGATGAAGCGAACCCCGGCTTGGACGAGGCGGCGGGCGAGAAGACAGCGCTGGCCGAACTCGCCTCCATACCGTTGCCTCAGGCTGCCGGGTTCGTCGGAGAGTTGGAAATTGCGCATGAATCCCGGCCCGGCCATCCGGAGGGCGTCGGACTGTGCCTCTTGATACTCCCACGGCGCGGAGCCTACGGGAAAGCGGCGGCGCAGGGGTTCCAACAGTCCGGCCCGGGCGGCGGCCCGCTCGGGAGAAACATCGTCAGGGCGGGTGAACCCGGCGGGGCCGGACTCGGTATCGGTCAGATAGACGAAGCCACTTTTCGCGCCGAGAAAGCCCGGACCACGACTCACATTCGGATACCCGATCAGCATGTAAGCCGGCACCTCCGGGTTGGCGGCCCCCCGTTCGTAGGCTACGATGCTGCCGATGCTCGGATAAATGACATTGCCGCTGAGGGTGCGCCCGGTATGGACCAGATTTGTGGCAAACGCATGCTCGTCGATGACCCGGTGATTGACGGTGCGGCAGACCGTGATCCGTTCCATCAGCCTCGCCGTCTGGGACAAATGTTCCGTCACGCGGACGCCCGGCACGGCGGTTTCAATGGAGGGGTAATAGCTTCCGGCCTTCGAGGGCTTCGATTTGGCGTCGCCAAGGGCTTTGGGGTCGAACGTATCAATCTGGGCCATGCCTCCGCCAAGCCAAATGAAGATGCAATGCTCGGCCCGACCGGGTTTCAGGAGGGCGGCGGTCGCTCTGGGCGCGGCGCTGCCGAGGGCGGCGGCGCCGGAGAGTTGAAAAAATCGGCGTCTCGAGGGCATCAGCATCAGGAACGGTAAAGAAATTCGGGGGAATTGAGGAGAGCCCAGATGACGTCCTCGCATCGGACGCGCCAGGACGTGGTAAGCCGCAGGGTGGGAGGATCACCCCGCTCGGCTTCAAGCGCCAGTTCCTGCTTGGCCAGGTTCGACTCCGGCAGAAGATGATTCGTCCACGTGACGAACTTGGGCGGCGTGTGCGGCCGGGCGACCGGAACCGGGTTCGGGATGAATCGCTGCGCAAAGCCATCGCGGAGATAGGCCGCATGGCGCTCCCGCTCCGCGGCTTCCGGGCGACGGCTCAGAAGGCGGAGGTAGAGATGGTCGACCAAGCCCTCTGCGGAGGTAGCTTCGACTGCCGCCCGGGTGATCGGGTGATCCTCACTGAGACGCGTCACCCAACGGGTGAGGACCCCGTTCGCGAGAATGGCGGCTTGCAGGGCGCTCGGCGAGGTGTCGCGCACGGAGGCCGGATCCTGCCTCGCTCCACGCCATCCGAACGCAGCAAGCACGTCGGTCATGGCCTGAAGCCGGGGAAGGGAAAGGCTGGGACGGTCCCGTTCGTTGGAGAGCGAGGCCATCATCCAGGCCCGGCCCGGCGTTCCCAAGTGCGTGGAGTTCTTGATGTCCCTGCGGCCGTTGAGATCGAGACAGAGGGGTTCCAACCGCACCGGTTTCCCGGTTCCGGAGATCATCGAGTCGACCACCTGCTCGGCCAGCAGACGGCGGGGTTCCGGGGCGGTGTAAAGCGGATCGGGGGCCCGCAAGGCCGGGTCCGTGGCGCGTTGGTAGGCGGTCGAGGTGAGGATGAGCCGGGCAATCGGCTTGACCTGATAGCCGGCGCGGACAAACTCGCGAGCCAGCCAACGCAGCAGTTCCGGATGGGAAGGCGCGCCCTTCTCCCAATCGTCCAATGGCTCCACGATGCCGCGCCCCATGTAACGGGCCCAAATCCGGTTGACCCAGACTTGGGCGAATCGTTCGTTTTCCGGGGCGGTCAGGAGGAAGGCAAGTCGCTCCCGCGGGTTTGCCGCAGGGACGCCGGGGGATGCCGGGAGGAAGGAACCGAATGGCCAGACCGGCTCCACCTTGGACCCGGGCTTGAGCGTGACCTCGATCAGTGGCTTCCGTCCCCCGGCATGCAATTTCACCGGATCGACGCTGCTGGTGACCGGCACATCGATCGGCCCCGAGGCCAGCATGGCCCCGATTTGGAAAAGCTGCTCCTGCTTGGTCGAGCCGGTCGGAGAATCATGGCAGCGGGAGCACTTGGTCTCCACCCCGAGGAAGGCTGCGGTCAGAATGGTGCCCTTGGCCGCGAACGGGGCGTCGTTCTGGGACGCGACGCCAAAACCGGCCGGGCCGCCGGTGGAGGAAGATCCGCCTTGCAACACCAGCTGGGTGACCATCCGGTCGAGCGGAAGATCATCGGACAGAGCGTCGCGCAGCCACCAGCGGAACGGTCCGGTGTTGTTCAGGGTGGGATTGAGAATGTTCGGGTTTTCCGCCAGCAGATCCTGCCAAAGGGGCATCCAGGCATCGACCCAACGCGGGTCCGCAAGCAGTCGATCCACCACCGCAGCGCGCTTCCCGGGCCGCGGATCCGCAAGGAAAACCTCAATCTCCGCCACGCTGGGAGGGACGCCGACGGTATCGAGCGTGACGCGGCGAAGGAAGCTGAGATCGTCCGAGAGGCGGGTCGGCTCCCGTCGGACCAAGGGGAAGTCCGGCCATGGCAAGCCTTGCTGGATCCAACGGGCCAGCCGGATCGTCTCCTCCGTGGTCAGGGGGGCGCCCTTGGGCGGCATGATCTCATCCGGATCGCCGTGGGTAATGCGGCGGAAGATTTCGCTTCGCGCGGGATCGCCGGGGATGACCGCCGGCCCACTCGTTCCCCCTGCCATCAGACCGGCGCGGGAATCAAGGCGCAGACGTCCCTTGGCCCGCTCCCCCCGATGACATTCGAGGCAGCGGCTGTCGAGGAGCGGTTTGATGTCACGAAAATAATCGATCGCGCCGGGGCCGGACAAGTCCGGGTTGCCCTGCTGGGCCACGACTGCCGCCAGCTTGGCGCCGAGGAAACGGTCGATGGGATGCGGGTCCCCGCCGGCAGCCGGGACCGGTTGCTCCGTCGTGGCCGCCAACCATTGCCTGGCGGCGGCTCGGCGATCCTGCCAAAGGACGTCACCGGCTGTCCGGAGCCTGCGGCGCGTGGCCGCTTCGAGCTGGTCAAGATCCCGGTGCGTCCGCTCCTGATAGGTCGCCCAGTCGGCATCGGTGTAGGCGAACCCAGGGCCTTCCGGTCCGAGAACGCGCCAGACGTCCGTTCCCTCGAGGGCAATCGCAGCGACCGTCTCGCCGAGTTCGACGCGCCGGGGCATCTTGTTTTCGCGACCGCCCGCGAAGGCCTCGAGTCGCACGGTGAGCGGGCCACCTGCGGGCACGGAGAACGATGCGATGCGCTCGTATTCGCCGTTCGGCGCGAACCGGTAACCGGGGCCCAGATCGAGGGGCACCAAACGCTCGGGATTCTGGGAGCCGTCACCGCCTGATTTGGGGGCGAACGGGGTCTCCACGGCGAGCCGATCACCGATGAAGAGTCTGGCGGCGCTGCGCGAACGGATCAGGAAGCGGTGGTTCCCGGGTGGCAGGGAAACCTCGGCGGTCAGGCGGAGCAACGAGGGGCTCGGCCGTTCCCCGCGCAGGCCTTCGTCCACAAACTTCGCCGGCAGGCGATCAAGGGCAAAGGCCGGAATCACAAAACGCTCGGTCGCCTCCGGGGGTCTCTCCGGCCACACGTCAGCATCGTTCAATCCCTGCTCGCAAATCGCCGCGTCCACCGCGGCGGAAACCGGGAGAGCGGGGGAGAATAACAGAAGGGCCGACAGGACCCCGACGAGGAGGGGCTTCCAAGGGCTGGCAATCTGCATGGGTGGCTCCTGTCGGATCGGATGAGGTTTCGGATTGACCGGGACGAAATCCATCCTCTTCACTTCGGTTTCGCCCGGTTTCTTTCGACTGGTTGCGATTCAGGGTTCAATCCGGGCAACCGAGCCGCTTCGAGAGTTCGGCCGCATGATGCTTCACGATCGCGCCCAACGCGGGACGCTTCTCCGCGCCCATCCGGTCCGCCGGACCGCTGATCCACAGGGCGGCCACCGGATGCCGGTGACGGTCGAAGACGGGCGCTGCCACGCAGACGAAGGTCTCGCTCTCCTCACCACGATCCACCGCGATTCCCAGCTTCCGAACCTCCTCCAGTTCCCGGCGGAAGGCCGTGGCGCTGATCAGGGTATGGCGGGTGAACCGCGGGAAGGTCAGGAGGGCGATTCGTGCCTCGCATTCTTCCCTGGGGAGAAAGGCGAGGATCGCCTTGGCCGGGGCCGCGGTGTGCAGGGGGAAGGAATGACCGATCTCCACCACCACCTTCACCGGCTGGGGCGAAGGCACTTGATCGAGCACCACCCCTTGTCCGCCGCTCAAGGTGCCGAGAAGCGCGGTTTCCCGGGAGGCGTCACGGAGCGCGGTGAGGATCGGACCCGCCTCCACGGCGATCCGTTCTCCGCCGCAGCCCCGTTGGGACAAGGACAATAGTTTGGGACTGAGGCGATAGAGCTTGCTCACCTCCTCCCGCGTCGCGTATCCGCGCAGGGTGAGGGTGGTGGCGATCCGGAACACACTGTTTTTCGGCATTTTCAGCCGATCCGTCATGGCGGTCAGGGTGAGACCGTCCGGGTGGTCCGCGAGGAGTTCGAGCAAGTCGAGGGAGCGGTCGAGGATCGGGACGCGGTAGCGATCGGCAGCGGGCATGAGTGATGTTTGTTCATTCAAAATGAAGTTGAACTGACAAACAGCAAGCGGGAGCATCGTGTTTTGAGTGACTCCTTCGAACTCATCGCCATGCGTTGCCTCATCGCTTTCCTTCTCTTCATCAGCCTCCTTCCTGCCGCCGAACACCTCGTCAGGCCCGGGGAGGCGCCGCAGGCGGTGCTCGATGCCGCCCTTCCCGGAGACCGGATCGTTCTGCTCCCCGGAATCCACGACCAACGGCCGGGGAGGCACCGGGCCTTGCTTTATGTGGAAAAGTCGGTCGAGATCGAACTGCGGGAGGGGGCGACCCTGCGGCTTGCGGACGGGGCCACCGGGCTTGAGGAGACGCCGGAGATCACGACGGATCAGGATGCGGGGAAGAAACTCGATGATCTGGAGGTGGGGGGAACCTTCGATCGCAGCCAACCCCTCATCTTCACCATCGTGACCGACTCCGAGGGGGCGGAGGGGCGTCCGGACACGTTCGCTTGGGGTGTTTTCCTCGGGGTGGAGAATCCGCAAGGGGCGGCGAAGCCCGCCCCGGGCGGGAGTGCGTTTGCCGTGACACCGCACGCGGGCGTGGCAATGACCGGGGATTGGCAGGAGTTGGCCCACGGGGTCAAGATCCGCTTCGGGAGGCGGACCGGGCACAACAAAGGCAGCCGCTGGTTTGTCACCTACGACGGTCCGGAAGCCTACGGGATTCGCGTCGGACACGGCCGTCAGGCGGGGATCATTGAAAACGTGAGGATCTCCGGAAAAGGCACGATCGACATGAATGCCAGCCACAATGTCCAGCCCGGCTTTCTGGTCAAAGACATCAACGCCTGCGTTCTCCTTCACGGACGGGTCAGGGGGGTGACCGTGACCGGCATCACCATGACCAATACCAACCGTTCGGTGATGTGTTATGGGGAGCACAGTGGGAAGTTCCTCCCCGGAGGCGGTGTGACGGAGGGGGAATCCTTCGATGCGGAGGCGATCACCATCGAACGCACAAGGACCCTGAATCCCAACGGAGCCGGCTATCTTCTGGGCCATCCTTCCTTCCGGGGGAAGATACGCCGGGTGAAGTGCAATCACAATTACATGGAGACTGCCGTGACGGCGATCGAACCAAATTTCAATCTCGATGGGTATGAGGTCATCGGGAACGTGATCAAGAGCGGGGGCCTTGCCATTCATTGCTGGCGCCACAGCAAAAACGGCCTCATCGCCGACAACCTCCGGATTCACGACAACTCGGGCAAGAGCGTCGTCGAGTTCGGCGCGCCGCGCGGATGGCAACCACCGGAGCGGCCGACGCTGCGCAACAACCGCAACCATCTGGAGCCGTGAACGGAGCCCGCTCCTCTCGCTGAATGTTCCCTACTTGCTTTGCCTCGCAGCCCCAACCTCACTCACCGGTCTCTGCGGGCAGCGATTGATCGCGGATCCAGACGGATTCCTACCATGCGCCTTTTCGCGGGGTTCCGCATCAGTAAATAATGGTTTTGTCAGGAGGGATGCCGGCCGCTTCGAGATCCTTCTTCACCTCGGCGAGGGGCTTGAAGAGGTGGGTGTTCTTCTCGTCCATCAGCCTGGCCCAGTGAAATCCGACCGTCACCGATGAATTCATGGTGAGGCCGTGCGTCGTCGACCACGACGTCATCCTTTCCTCTGGCCGCGGAAGTAGTCCTTGTAGCCACCGCGCGTGTCGAGAACGACGGGACGCATTGCCGGGTCGGCGTTCTCAATGAGCGCCTTGGCGTCCTGCGGTGAAATGAGGCTGATATCGGCACGGACGGAAGCGGGAACCGCCGCGGCGAGGGCGGCGATGAGGATGCCGGGGGTGGCTTTCATGGGATGACCGGGTTGTTCCGGAACAAGGGAGGTCAAAATCTCCAGGCATTATTTATCGGCGCACATCCGTAGAAAAACCCACTTGCATCCTGCTCAGCCGTCCCTTCCTGCTTCTGGAGTTTCAACAATCACCCCGTCAGCAGACTCTCAGGCGCTCTTCGCCGCCCGTCTTTCTCCATGGTGGGCGGGCGGCGCAGACGGCGCTCCTAACAAGACAAAAATCAAGGCTTGACACCGGGGGTGGAAAGAGGACTGATGGGAGGATCGATTCGCTCTTTGCCGGGGAGGCAGGAGTGTTCGCCTGTGCCCAACCCTGTTTCCCTTCATGCACGCGACAGAGATCGAAGAATTCCGTCTGAAGCTGCGGGGCACCAAAAGTGTCAAGCGGATGCTGGTCAGCGCTGGTCCTCCGGCGGCCAAGGAGCGGTTGTTGCCTTTGGTGGCGCGATTGGCCGGGCACAAGGTGGAAGTTTTCGCCACTCCGGGGACGGCCCGTTATTTTGGCGAACGAGGGGTGGAGGTGAGGGAGGTGCGCAAGATCACGGAGGGAGGGGAACCGAACATCCGCACCCTGTTGGAAGGTCGGATGCTGGACTGTGTGATCAACATCCTGACCGGGGATGTCGACTACGACGAGTCGTCCGACAGCCGGGTGATCCGCTCGTTGTCCGTGACGTCGGAGATCCCGTTGTTCACGGATGTGGAAGTCTCCGAGACGCAGCTGAACTACCTGCTCCGATCGCTGGCGGTGGACGGTGGGGGCAACGATTGGAACCTCCGGGACGTCTGTTTGGACCGGATCGCGCGGGCGGGGGGATTCGCCAACCATCACGGGCATTTCGACAAGGCCTTCCTCATCAACCAGGAGAACCTCGTCCTGAGCCAGAGCGATATGCAGAAGAAGTGGTATCTCTACCGCTTCCTCAAGGAGAACTACAACTACGAAGACCTCTATCTGCGGATGTCGATGTGCGTCGAGCGGCTGATCAATCAGGGGTGCCGATATACCCGGACGCTTGTCGATGCCGACAGCATCGTGAAGACGCTCCCGCTGGAGGTGGCTCTCGATGTGAAAGCAGCTTATCAGGACCGGATCCGGATCGATATTGGCACCCAGCCTCTCGAGGGGGTGGTGGATCCCAAGGCCCGGGAGTTTTTCGAAAAAGCTTGTGAGAGGGCGGATTTTGTCGGCGGGTTGCCGTCCCGCGACCGGCCGCAGCCCGAGAAGCATCTCGACATCGTGATGCAGATTGCGAAGGGGTTGGGCAAGCCGCTGGATGTCCACGTGGATCAAGAGAACAACCCGGACGAAGACGAGACCGAGTTGCTGGCGTTGAAGACCATGGAGCATGGGATGGAAGGCCGGGTCTTCGGGGTCCATTGCATTTCCCTGGCCGCGAAGTCGGCTGAAACGCAGGAGCGGGTCATCAAGGTCATGCTTGACGCCGGTTTGCAGGTGATCTGTTGTCCCTCGGCCGCGTTGAGCATGAAGTCGCTCGACCGGCAGGCGCCGTTGCACAATTCGATCGCCCCGGTTCCCCGGTTGCTCGAGAGGGGAGTGCCGGTCTATCTTGGGATCGATAACATCGCGGACCTTTTCATGCCGTTTGTCGACGCGGACCTTTGGGTGGAGTGCCGCCTGCTGATGGAGGCTTGTCGTTTTTATGACATCGATGCGATCGTGGAGATCGCGTCCCGTCGTTTGCCTTGGGCATGAAATTCTTCGACAAACTGCGGCGTCGCCAAGGGGAGACCGGGTCGCACCTCTGTGTCGGCCTGGACCCCCGCCGGGAGCAGACCGGGGTGGGAACGGAGGAGCACCTGAGGCGGGTGGTGGAGGAGACGCTGCCGTTTGCCGCGGCGTTCAAGCCAAATGTGGCCTATTTCGAGGCCATGGGGATCGAGGGTTTCCGGCTGCTCGAGTCGGTCCGCGGTTGGATCCCGGGAGAGGTGCCGTTCCTGTTGGATGCGAAGCGTGGCGACATCGGGGAGACCCAGCGTTACTATGCCAAGGCGTGTTATGATGTTTGGGGGGCGGACGCGGTGACCTTGAACGCCTACATGGGATCGGACACGCTGGAGCCGTTTCTCGAGAGGCCGGACAAGGGGGTTTACCTGTTGGCGGTGACTTCCAATCCGGGCGCGTGCGAGGTGGAGACTCGGAAGTTGGAGGACGGGCGGGCGGTCTTCGAGTTGATCCAGGGGATGGCGCTGGGCTCGGACGCCATCGGTCTGGTCGTGGGCTTGACGAATGCGGGCGGTGTTTTGCAAAAGATCGCGGACGTGCCCCTGCTCTTGCCCGGGTTGGGGGCGCAAGGCGGGGATTTGCGTCGCTTGACGTCCGAATCCGGATTTGTTCGTGAAGCGCCCTTGCTGGTGAATGTTTCCCGCGCCATTCTGTTCCCTGCGGAAGGAGAAACCCCCGGAGCGGCGGCCGAGCGCTTCGCCGGGGAGATCCGCCAAGCCTTGTCCCCGAACCCCGATGACCCCGTTTGAGTTGACTCTCAGTTTTGACGATGTGCTGTTGGTTCCCTGTCCCAGCTCCGTGGTGCCCGGGGATGCGCAGTTGGGTTCCTTGCTGACGGCGGGGATAGGCTTGAACATCCCCATCATTTCCTCCGCCATGGACACGGTGACGGAGGATCAACTGGCCATCGCTCTGGCCCGGGAGGGGGGCATCGGAGTGATCCACCGGAATTGTCCGGTGGAGGTTCAGGCTGACTTTGTGGCCCGGGTGAAGCGGTCCGAGAACATGGTCATCGTGGATCCCTTCACGGTCGGCAAGGAGTTGACCATCGATGAGTTGGTCGCGGTCATGGAGCGCCGGGGTGTGGCCGGATTCCCGGTGGTGGACGGGGAGGGCAAGCTGGAGGGCATGGTGACGACCCGGGACATCTGGTATATCGAGGATCCCTTCGCGACCCGGGTGGGCGACGTGATGACCCCGCGGGAGCGGCTGGTCACGAGTCATGGCGAGACGAGTCTGGAGGAGGCGCGGGCCATTCTTTTCCGCAACCGGATTGAAAAGCTGCCGTTGGTGGACGCGGAGAACCGGTTGGTGGGGTTGATCACAAGCCAGGACATTGAGAAGCGGCAACGCTTTACTGTCTCGGCCAAGGACGATCATGGCCGGTTGCGGGTCGGTGCGGCGGTGGGCAGCGGGCCGGAATCGCTGGAGCGGGCCCATGCCTTGATTCAGGCGGGAGCGGATGCGCTGTTTATCGATGCCGCCACGGGGCACACTTCGCGGGTCATGGAATTGGTCGGAAGTCTCGTCGACCTTTCCGGGGGCCGGATTCCAGTGGTGGCGGGCAACGTGGTGACGCGTGAAGGGGCCCGGGATCTCATCGATGCCGGGGCCTCGGCGGTCAAGGTTGGCGTCGGCCCGGGATCGATCTGCACCACGAGAATCATTGCGGGGGTTGGCGTGCCCCAGCTCAGCGCCATCCTGAATGTGGCGGAGGAAGCGCGTCCCCGGGGGATTCCGGTGATTGCGGACGGCGGCATCCGGTTCTCCGGGGACATCGTCAAGGCCCTGGCAGCCGGGGCGGATGCGGTGATGCTGGGTTCGATCCTTGCCGGGACGGAGGAAAGTCCGGGGGCCACGGTCCAGTATCAGGGGCGTACCTTCAAGGAATACCGCGGCATGGGCTCTTTGAAGGCGATGAGGAAGGGGTCGAGTGATCGGTATGGGCAGAACGCCTCCGGAAAAATGGTGGCGGAAGGGGTGGAGGCGCGGGTTCCCTACCGTGGGCGCCTCGAGGATGTGATTTTCCAACTGCTCGGAGGGCTGCGCTCCGGGATGGGGTATGTCGGGGCGGCGAACCTCGAGGAATTGCGCCGCAACGCCCGGTTTGTCCGGATCACGCCGGGTGGTTTGCGGGAAAGTCATCCGCACGACATCACCATCACCGAGGAACCGGTGAATTACCAGAGCATGAAACTCTGACGGAGGCCGGGCGGGTTCTTTTTTGTTGCAATCTCGTGGGGTCTTTCATTGAACCTTCTCCCGTTTGGGGGATGTTGGACCCTTGCGATCCCCGTATCCCACCCGACCGTGTCCTTTTCCCATTTCGACCGCGCCATCGCCGTTTTTGACTTCGGCTCCCAATACTCGCAACTGATCGTCCGCCGCATCCGGGAGCTCGGGTATCAGGCGTTGCTGCATCAACCGGAGCGGATTGGTGAGATCGGGGCTCCATCGGCCATCATTCTTTCCGGGGGGCCCCGGAGCACGACCGAGCCGGGGGCGCCGGACATCGACTTCGAGCGTCTCAAGGCGTATGGCGTTCCGGTTTTGGGGATCTGTTACGGGATGCAGTTGTTGAATCTGAAGTGCGGCGGACGGATTCATCCGGGGACGACCCGGGAGTATGGTCCGGCATTGCTTCGCCCCGTGTGCGGGGACGGGTTGATGGCCGGGGTGGAGGCCTCCCAGGTTTGGATGAGCCACTCGGACACCTGCGAGCGACCGCCCGAGGCGCGGGTTCTGGCGGAGAATCAGGATGGTATTCCCGTGGCGTTGCAATGGGGGGAAGGCTTGTTCGGCATCCAGTTTCACCCGGAGGTGAGTCATTCGGAGCAGGGGGACAGGATTCTGGCGAATTTCCTCGGGACGGCCCGGGAGCCGGCGCGCTTTGAGATCGGCGCCTTCAAGGACCGTCTGGTGGAGGAAATCCGGGAAACGGTGGCGGGGCGCGCGGTGGTTTGCGGTGTCTCCGGCGGCGTGGATTCGACGGTGCTGGCCGCCCTTCTGCATGAAGCGGGGGTGAATGTGCGTTGTCTGTTTGTCGACAATGGATTGCTCCGGAAAAACGAAGTGGAGGAAGTGGTGGCCCAGTTCGAGGGGATCGGCATCGGCATTGAGGTGATCGATGCGGCGGAACGGTTTCTGAAGGCCTTGGAGGGCGAGGCCGATCCCGAGGAAAAACGGAGGATCATCGGGCGGTTGTTCGTCGAGGTCTTCTTCTCCGCGGCCGGCGAAATCGAACTTCTGGCCCAGGGTACGCTGTTTCCGGATGTCATCGAGAGCGCGACGAGTGGTTCCATTGCCTCGACGATCAAGACACATCATAACCGGGTGTCTCAGATCATGGAGTTGGCGCGACAGGGAAAGGTTCTCGAACCGTTGTCCGATCTTTTCAAGGACGAGGTTCGGGCCTTGGGGCGGGCGCTCGGGTTGGACCCGGTGGTCTTGGGGCGGCACCCGTTTCCAGGGCCGGGTTTGGCGGTGCGTTGTCCGGGCGAAGTCACGCCGGAGCGACTGAAAATCATCCGGGAAGCGGATGCCATTTTCATCGGGGCGCTGCGGCGGCACGGGCTCTACGATTCCGTATGGCAGGCGTATGCGGCGGCGCTGCCGTGCAAGACGGTCGGGGTGAAAGGGGATGAGCGGGTGCACGAGACCCCGGTCGTGTTGCGGGCGGTCTCCAGTCAGGATGCGATGACGGCGGAGTGGGTGCGGTTGCCGGGCGAATTTCTGGCGGAGGTTTCCAATCGGATTTTGAATGGGGTGCCCGGGGTCAGCAGGGTCTTGTATGACATTTCGACCAAGCCTCCGGCCAGCATCGAGTGGGAATAGTTAATGAGACTTAAATTTGTCTTGCCAATGCGCTCACTTCGTTCCTTTTTGATGAAGTCCTGCTGGTAGGAAGGCAGGCAGGGGCGGCATGCCGATGAAACTTTTTGTTACGACCGTCTTTTTTCTCGTCGTGTTGATCCTCTCGGTCTTCACCTGGCGGGAGCCTGCCGTCCAGGTTGAGCTGGCTGAGCTGGAGGCGGAGGCGAAGGGGATTCTCGGGCACCCGGACCACCTCGGGATGTTCGACGGACTGAAGGTCGAGACGAGCCAGTTGGATGTGTTCTTGAGCGGCACGGCAGACCGGGACGTCCGGGACCGGGCCATCCGGTTGTTGCACTACGGGGAGGGGCGGAGGATCCCCGGCCTGAGGGCGGGCGTCATTGTGGACCGGGTGGTCTTGGGCAATCCGGAGCCGCCGGAGCTTCATGTGGAGGCGCGGGATCTGCTCCTGAGTTTTTCCGGTCGCATCCCGGAAGGGGATTTCCGGGACCAACTGGCGGCCGTGGCCAAAGAGTTTCCCGTCACGCCGACGTTGAGTTCCCTCAAAACGAGCCGGGATGTGGGCGGGGCGGAGTGGTTCGGCGGGATGCCCGGCTTTGTCCGGAAGTTCTTGTCGGGAGCCGAGTCGGCGACTTTGATCCTCGGGGCGGACCGGTTGATGCTGGAGCGCCTGGTGGCTGACGACCGGGCCAGGGAGCAACTGATCTCGGAAGCGCG
>JAGWVU010000045.1 GCA_018970725.1 Verrucomicrobiota bacterium | reverse complement strand
TGGCGGACGCGAAACAGGTCGTTGCCGGCTTCGTTGAGGTCGAAGACCTGGTCATTCGACGCGGGGTATTGTTCGGCGAGGAGGTCGTAGATCCGGCTGTTGGCGCCGCCAAACTCGGCGATGGCTCCGGGTTCTCCCGCGAACCGCCGGAAGCAATCGAGGATTTTGCGATAAGTGACCGGACGGCTGAGACCGGTGAATTTGCCCGGCCGCTCGTAATAGCTGGTCCAGTCCGTAACGCGGCGCCGGCTGGCGGAGGCGAAGACGAAGAGACGCTGGATTGGGAAGCTGGCGACGAAGAGGAGAAGTTCGGTGGCGATCTTGCCCGGCAAAAGGCCCCAACCCGAGGCGGTGAGACGGCTCACGCCGAAAACCGAAATCGTTCCGAGGATGGCCACCGCGCCCCAGTAGCGAGCCATTTCGAAAAGCCAGCGGTTCCCGGAGTGGAAGACCAGGCTCCGGTTGATCAGGAAATTGCAGGTGCCCGCGCCGAGACGGGCGGCGGCGGTGCTGAGACCGATGAGTCCGCTGATTTTGAAGGCCAGCATGAAGAGAATCGTATCCACCGCGAAGGTCAGCAACGAGGAAAAGGAGAATCGTAGAAACACGAAGTAGACCCGCATCGAATCGAGCAGCGGGTTGAAGTGCGAGCCGCGGTTCCCGTCGAGATAAACGGTCTCGATGCCGACATGTTGGATCGGCACCTGCTGGCGGCTGGCGTGAACCAGCATCTCCAGCTCATATGCGTAGCGCTGCCCGCTCAAGGACAGAAGCTCGGGCAGCAGGTCGTTCGGGATGGCCCGGAGGCCGGTTTGGGTGTCGCCAAGGTCCGCGCCGCAGAAGAAGCGGAACGCGAGACGCGTCAATTGATTCCCGAGCCGGCTCCGCCAGGGGACCGCGCCACTGAATTCCCGCAGGCCGAGACAGAGGGCGTCGGGGTGCGCCAGAAACCCGCGGGCCACCCGGTGGACATCCGCGGGCCGGTGTTGGCCGTCGGCATCGACGGTGATGAGGCCCGGAGTGTTCCAGGCGCCGGCGTCGACGCGGTTGAGATATTCATTGATGCCCGTCTTGAGTGCCGCCCCCTTGCCGAGATTGACGGCGTGACGCAACCGAACGATCTCCAGCGGCTCTGCCATCAGGTCCGGGTCGAGCCGGGATAACGGATGTTCCGCCGAACCGTCGTCCACCAGCAGGAACCGGGTGAAGCCGAGGTCGGGGGCATCGCAATCCCGGTGAGGCTGTGAAGGTCCCGCGCCACCATCGGCGAAAGCCGGAACGTGAGATTGGGGTGAGACCGCGCGTGCTCGACCGCTTCGCGCAGGCAATCCGCGGACATCTTCCGTTCCTTGACAGAGATTGCGGTCTGCCACATCCACGAGGCGTGGTTCGTGGCGGACGAAGACGACCAGTCCTGAAAAGGAGGCAAAGCCGAGAAGAATTCCCGCGAGGGCATATGGCGAGGCTACGGTGCCAAAGAGATAACGCGACATGATCCAAAGACGCTCCCATGCGGAGTCTGACGCATAAGGATAATCCTGACGAGCTCTGGTGTAATCCCAGATGCCATAGGCCAAGTCGTGTTGGAAACGGACCGGGTCGAGGAAAAGACCGGGGTTGATCAAAAGGAATCTCGTGAGGCAACAGGCCGCCAGTCCCGCGGTCGTGAGAAGGCGGCGCGGCCATGGTTTCAGGGGCAGCTCCGTCAGGGTATATTGGGCCAGGACGACAGGGAGCACCAGAAGGATCGCGGTATATTTGGTTCCGCCGGCCAACCCGGCGCAGAACGCGGCGACGGCGAGATCGGTCTGTGTCAGGGGGCGGCCGCGACGAAGATTGCGGCACAATACCGTGAGGACGATCGGTCCAAACAACATGAAGAGGGTATCGACCGCGATGAACCTGGCGTGGGTATTGAGTTCCCATGACAAACCGATCAGGCTCGCCGCGACCAATCCGGCCCCGGCGCTGCCGGTGAGGACCCGGGTCATCAGGAAGACCAGCGGAATCACCAACGCGGTGAACAAAACCTGCACGTGCCGGGTCCTGACATGGAAATCGCGGCTTCCGATGAAGGTGCGCAAGGATTCCCGGGCCGGCGCCGACTCCACCAGCTTGTCTTCGTAATCCTACATGTTTTCCTCACCGACCAAGGTTCGGGCCTCGGCAACCGTGCGGCTCAGCACCTGCCAGGTTTCCCCGGCGATGGCGAGTCGCGCTGGCAGGGTATACCAGCCGCCGTAGTAATACGATGCCGGGAACAGGGAAAGGTTGCGGACATTGCGCGAGAGCAGGTCGGACGCGTAGTATTCATCCCAGTAATCCCCGTGGTTCGCGCCGATCCGGCCGGTAGCGATGAAAAACCCGGTGAGGATCACCAACCAGCCGATGCCGAGGAACCGGAGGGTTCGCGGGGAATCGCTGATCCCGGTGAGCGGAAAGGTTCGGTTGGCGGGGTCCCCCTGTGGTATCTGTCAGGCCTTGGAAAGCCTTGTCGGGGGCTTGGTCAATGAGAAGCCTCCGCAAGTCCGGCAAGGATCGGAACGTCGTCGGCGCGGAGCAAACCCGCACGGCCATGCGAAGCCACGCAAGATCGCGGGCATCGGCTGCGTGTGGTAGGCGTATGCTCATGGTGCGTTTTCTCTTTGCGGTGGCGCTGGCCGCCGCGCCGGCGGCTCGTGCCGACTGGCCCCAATGGCGTGGACCAGCTCGTGACGGCGTGGTCCCGGACGCGAAACTTCCGGATTCGTGGCCCGAGGGATTTGTGCCCGCCAAGGTTTGGGAAACCACGGAGATCCCGTCCGACCATTACGGTGGCCATGGCAGTCCGGTGATCGCCGGGGGCAAGGTGTTCCTCACCCTGGTCTGGCACCGGGACGTCCCGACGAACACGCGGATCCTGACCAACCGGATCTACGGGGACATGGGGGCCCGGTCCACGACGTTTTCGCCGGAGTTGCGGGCCAAGTTTGAGAACGACCGGATCAACCTGAGTCCCCGGCTGCGGGGCAAGGCGCTGGACGACTGGATCAAGGAGTGGATGGAGACGAACATGGACGACAAGCAGCGGTTGATGCTCGACGGCTGGATCCAGCAACGGTTCAAGCTCGGGAAAACGGCCACCCCGCTCGACGATTTCGATCGGATCAAACCGATCGTCGACAAGGAGTTCGAGAACGTGGAGGCCTTGCGGGCTTGGGTCGCGGAGCAGAAGTGGACGGATCCGGCCACGGCGGAGAAGGTCTTGGCTGCGGTGCCGAACACCAAGGTCGTGGGGAGTGATGCCGCGCTCTGCTTTGATCTGAAGGACGGCAAGGAGTTGTGGCGCTTCGAGGCGGAGGGACACGCGGCCGGACGGGTCGCGTCGGTGACCCCGGCGGTGGCCGGAGGCAGGCTCTACACGGCGCTCAGCACCAAGGTCTACTGTCTTGAGGCCGGAACCGGGAAAGTGGTTTGGTCCGCGCCGGTCGGCACCAAACGTGGGATCGCCTTTTCGCCGCTGGTCATGGACGGTCTGGTGATTGTCGACACCGGACAGCTTTGCGCCCTCGATGCCGCGAGCGGCAAGCTGGTCTGGCGCAACGGAGATTTCCGGGTAGGCAACGGCTCCCCGGTGCCATGGAAGGACCTGATTTTGTGCAACGCCGAGAACGGGGAACTGATGGGCCTGGAGGTGGCGACGGGGACGATCCGCTGGAAACAACCGGGAGGAGGAGCTTCGACGCCGGTGGTTTCGGGGGATGTCTGCCTGGCTCTGGGGAAGGCGGAGGGCCACAACCTGAGTGCATTCCAGCTCTCCAAGGAGGGGGCGCACCCCCTTTGGAGCAAGGGCTTCGTAGCCCGCCGTTATGACGCCAGCCCGATCATTCACGGGGGATTGGCCTTTCACCTCGGGAGCAACCGGCACCTCTGCACCGATCTCCGGACCGGAGAAACCAAATGGGAAGTGGAACGATCCTCCGACCTCTCCTCGCCGTTGGTCGCCGGGGAACGGCTGCTGGTTTATGAGAACAACGGCGGCTTTCTCGCCATGATCGCGGCGGATCCGGCCGGTCACCGGATTTTGGGTCGTGCCAAAGTGGGGGCGCTTGCCTGCGCCACCCCGGCCCTCCATGAGAACCTGGCGGTGCTCCGCACCCGGGACCGGATCGTCTGCTACGATCTCTCCCGGGCCGCCCAACCCAATCCGGCCCCATGAGCCGCGTCCGCGATTTCGGGGCCGCCGGGGACGGTGTGACCGACGACACCGAAGCGTTGTCGCACGTTTTGCGGACCGGGGACGGGGTGGTGGTCTTGAGCCGGGGCGTCTACCGGATCACCCGGACCCTGGAGGTGGACCTGCAACGATTCAACCGGATCGGGATCGACGGCAGCCAAGGGACCGCGACGATTGTCATGGAGGGGCCGGGGCCCGCGATCCGCTTCATCGGAACCCATGGCGGTTCGGCCGCGCCGGACAGTTTCAAGCCTGAGGTTTGGGAGCGGCAGCGGATGCCGCAGATCAGCAACCTCGAGATCCGCGGGGCGCATCCCGAAGCGGACGGGATCGAGATCACGGGAACGATGGAGGCGACGTTCAGTGGCGTGCTGCTGCGCCGGTTGCGACACGGCATCCGGCTCGTGAAGCGCAACCGGAACGTTTTGATCACCGGATGCCACATCTTCCACAACACCGGGGCCGGAGTGTTTTGCGACGGGGTGAATCTCCACCAGTTCAATATCACCGGAAACCACATCAGCTACAACCGGCTCGGCGGCATCCGGATCGAGCGTTCGGAGATCCGCAACCTCCAGATCACCGGCAACGACATCGAATACAACAACTTCAAGATCTTCGCGAAGGAGGGATTCGATCCCACGGAAGCGACCGCCGAGATTTACTTCGATTGCCGCGAAGCCAACGCGGACGTGAAATCCCCGTCGATCCGCGAATTCACGATTGCCTCGAACACGATTCAGGCGACCCACTCGCCGAACGGATGCAACATCCGCATCATCGGGCCGGATCCAACCGGGGTGTTGCAGATCGGGATGGGAGCGATCAGCGGAAACTTGATTGGAAATCAAGCGATCAATCTGCACCTGACCGCCTGCCGGGGGCTCGCGATCTCCGGCAATCACATTTACGGCGGCTACCGGCACAACGTGCGGATGGAGGGTTGCGACGACATCGCCCTGACCGGGAACGTGTTCGGCCACAACTACTGGGTGCCGGGCAAGCAGATCGACAACAACCTCTTCCTCGAGGATTGCAGCGATTGTGTGTTGCAGGGGCTGCAAGTGCGCGGGGCGCCCGAAGGCAAGACGACGTGGCAGGAGGAGGATTGGGCCGGGGGTTCCGCGCGGGTCCATGAGGCACTGATCGAACTGAACCGCTGCCGCCGCATCGTGCTCAACGGTTGCCTCTTCCGCGATCCCTGCCCCGCCGGGGTGCAAGCGACAGATTGCTCGGACGTGACCGTGACGGCCTGCCAGTTGCACGATACCCGGGAGGCTCCGATGACCCGCGCGGCAGTGGTCTGGAAAGGGCGGGGAAGGGGAAACCTGATGGCCTCGAACCGCTTTTCCGCCCCCGTGGAGCGCGAGGCGGAATGCGAGGTGGAAGGGGCCTGACATTCCCCTCTGAAGGCCCGCAGAAAAAATTCGCGGATGACAAGGTGAAAACGCCGACTACTATGCGCGGCGCGATCAAAGAGACGCGACAAACCGACACCCCACACCATGGCGAAATACGTTTATTTTTTCTCTCCCACCGGCGCTGACGGTGACGGCAAGCAGAAGGCTCTGCTCGGCGGCAAGGGCGCCAACCTTGCGGAAATGTGCCGGATCGGCCTTCCGGTGCCTCCGGGATTCACCGTTTCCACCGAGGTCTGCACCTACTTCTACGCCAACGGCCGGGCCTACCCCGAGGAACTGAAATCGCAGGTGCAGGAAGCCATCGCCCGGCTCGAAAGCGAGCTCGGCAAGAAGTTCGGCTGCACCGAAAACCCGCTTCTCCTGTCCGTCCGGTCCGGGGCGCGCGACTCCATGCCCGGGATGATGGATACGATCCTCAACCTCGGCATCAATGATCAGGCGGTGGAGGGAATCGCCCGGAAGACCGGCAACGCCCGGTTCGCATGGGATTCTTACCGCCGGTTTGTCCAGATGTATGGCGACGTCGTCATGGGCGTGCAGACCCGGGAAGGGGAACACCACGAGCCGTTCGAGGCCGTAATGCATGAGTTGAAGGGCGAGGTCGGGATCGCCGAGGACATCAACCTCACCGTCGATCACCTCAAAGAACTGGTGAAGCGTTTCAAGGCGCTGATCAAGAGCCGCACCGGCAATGAATTCCCCGAAGACGCCTGGGCCCAGCTCTGGGGCTCCATCGGGGCTGTGTTCGGTTCATGGATGAATGACCGCGCCATCGTTTACCGCCGCAAATACAACATCCCGCACGAGTGGGGCACCGCGGTGAACGTGCAGGCCATGGTCTTCGGGAACACCGGCGATACTTCTGGAACCGGGGTCGCGTTCACCCGTGACCCGGCCAATGGGGAGAAGGTTTACTACGGCGAGTATCTGGTGAACGCGCAAGGCGAGGATGTCGTGGCCGGGATCCGGACGCCGCACCACATCAGCCAGATGGCGCGGGATCTCCCCGAGCCCTATGCCCAACTGGTCGAGGTTTTCAAGAAGCTGGAGAGCCATTTCAGGGACGTTCAGGACGTCGAGTTCACCGTCGAGCACGGCAAGCTTTTCATGCTCCAGACCCGGAACGGCAAGCGCACCGGGTTGGCAGCCATCAACATCGCGGTGGACATGGTGGCCGAAGGGCTCATCACGGAAGACGACGCGGTGAAGCGGATTCCGGCCGATGACCTGAGCCACGTTCTCGCCCCCATCTTCGATAGCGCGGCCGAGAAGAGTGCCCGGCGTATCGGGAAAGGGCTTCCCGCCGGTCCGGGGGCGGCCACCGGCCGCATCTTCTTCAATGCGGTCGACGCCGTGGCTGCTGCCGAGAAGGGCGACGACGTGGTGTTGGTCCGGGTTGAGACCTCTCCGGAAGACCTTCGCGGGATGATCGCCGCCAAGGGGATCCTCACCTCCCGCGGCGGGGTTTCCTCGCACGCTGCGCTCGTGGCCCGTCAGATGGGCAAGATCTGCGTTTGTGGCGCCACCGAGGTGGTCATCGACTACCACGAGAAGACCGTGACCGCCGACGATGTGACCCTCCGCGAGGGAGATTATATCTCGATCAACGGGACCTCCGGGAACATCTATGCGGGGAAAATCGCGACGGCTCCTTCGGAAATCATCCAGGTGCTCGTGGAGAAGACCCTTGACCCTGCCAACTCGCCGCTCTTCGCCAAGTGGGAGAAGCTCATGAGCTGGGTGGATGCGCGTCGCCAGCTCGGCGTCCGCACCAACTCTGACGATCCGGAGCAGGTCCGTCGGGCCATCGGTTTCGGCGCGGAAGGCATCGGCTTGACCCGGACGGAGCACATGTTCTTTGAAGGGGACCGGATCGACGCGGTGCGGGAGATGATTCTGGCGGAAACCAAGGAAGCCCGCGAGGCAGCCCTGGCCAAGCTTCTTCCCTACCAGCGTGAGGATTTCACCGGAATCTTCGAGGCGCTCCAAGGTCGTCCCGGGACCATTCGTCTGCTCGATCCGCCGCTCCACGAGTTCATCGGCACGATGACGCCGGAGCAGATTCAGGCGCTGGCTGCCAAGATCGGGGTGAGCCCCGAGCGGATCAGCGAGCGGATTCATCAGCTTCACGAGGCGAACCCGATGCTCGGTCACCGCGGTTGCCGTCTCGGGATCGTTTACCCGGAGATCACCCGGATGCAGGCCCGGGCCATTTTCGAAGCGGCGGCGGATGTCAAGTCCCGCGGCATCGAAGTCCATCCGGAGGTCATGGTGCCCCTTGTCGGGTTCAAAAAGGAACTCGATCTCCAGGTGGAACTGATCCATCAGGTGGCCGCAGAGGTCCAGAAGTCCCGCGGAGTCGAGTTCACTTATCTGGTGGGCACGATGATTGAAATCCCGCGCGCCGCCCTGACCGCGGATGAGATCGCCGAGTCCGCCCAGTTCTTCAGCTTCGGCACGAACGACCTGACCCAGACGGCGCTAGGGATGAGCCGGGACGATAGCGCCGGCTTCCTTGGCGCGTATCAAGAGGCCGATATTCTGGCCAAGAACCCGTTTGCGACGATCGATCAGGACGGCGTGGGGCAACTCATCAAGCTTGCGGTCGAGAAGGGCAAGGCGGCCCGGCCGGGCATCAAGCTCGGCATCTGTGGCGAGCACGGTGGGGATCCCGAGTCGGTGAAGTTCTGTCACCGCGTCGGTCTCAATTACGTCAGCTGCAGTCCGTTCCGGATTCCGATCGCCCGCCTTGCGGCGGCCCAGGCGGCCCTGGAGGGTTGAATTCCCGGCGCCTCAAGCGCTCGGTGACATGGGACGGGCCGTGAGGCTCGTCCCTTTTTCGTGCCCGACGTTTTCCAGCGTCAGCAGAGTGATTTCCGGGCGGGCCCGCCAGCGGATATGGAGGTGGCCCGTCCCAAGGCCCCGGTTCACATAGAGTTGGCTGGTGGCCCGGCGATGGTGCCCCCGGACGTAGCGCCTGCCGAGCCGGGGCAGAAGCGGGGAGCCGATCAGCGGGAGGAGCACTTGGCCGCCGTGGGTGTGACCGGAGAGTTGGAGCGCCGTGTTGGGATGCCGCGCGGTATGGTTGAAGATATCCGGTTCATGACAAAGCACGATCGCGCGCTCGCCCGGTCCGCACTGGTCGAGCAAATCGAATCGGGGGTAACGGCAGGTCACGGAGTCGAACGCCACCACCGCGAGACTTCCTCCGGCGACTGCAATGCGTTGGAACCGATTGCGCCACACGGGAATGCCCGATTCCTCGAGCATGGAGGTGATGATGTCGTCCCCGGCGAGGTGATCATGGTTTCCCAGAATGGCGTAGGTGCCACCCGGCGCGTCGATCTGGCACAAGATCCGGGCCAGTTCGGGCAGAGCGGCAGGATCATGGGAGGAGAAGTCACCCAACAGGAAGACCAAATCGGGCTGCAAGTCCCGGGTGCGCGTGGTGCAGGACTGGAAATACGCCGCCTCATGGAGCGGATCGTAATGAAAATCCGCGAGCAAAGCGATCCGCACCCGCGCCGGCGCGTCGCGGCCAAGATCCAAGGAGAGGGAGGGCGTGGTGATTTCCACGAGGTGACGCTCCCCGCCCCAACGGTCAGCGACCATGCGGAGCGTCTCCTGCCATCGCTGCGGAATCAGGGAGGCGAGGTGCGAGCCGAGACCGCGGCTGGGAGGAAGCGGGTAGGGAAGATTGGAGAACGGCATGGGGACGCGCTCCCAGTTTTCTGGCAGGAGTGGAAATCCGCAACGAAAGCGTTGGCCTTTTCTGGTCGCCGCCCCGCCCACCGCCTTGGCGCAGGAGCCGCCGGTGAAGCGGGATGATGGTTGGCTTCGTGAAAGGATGCACGGAGCGCTTGATGAACGGTGGGACCGGCGGATGGTCGGGAGCAAATTATGGCGGCACCCGAACCGATTGACGACCGGGGCGACGGAATTCGCGAGGCGATCCGGTCGACCCTTCACCAGAACCGGTGGGCCTGCCTCGGCTTGAACCTTGCCGTGACCGGGTTGGTGGTGAGTTACTATCGCTGGCCGGAGACCGGGCGCTTTTGGGAAGCGGTGGGGGATCTCAAGACGCGGGGATCCTATCTGTTTGCCGCCGTGGCCACGATCCTTGCGGCAGTGCTTGTCCCTGCCTTGGTGCAAAAATTGATGGGACTGGAGTCAGGGCCGGGCCGCACCCGGAGGCTTTTTTGGGGCGCGGTTTACTGGGCTTACCGCGGAGTGGAGATCGACTGGTTCTATCGACTCCAAGGACGGATCTTCGGGAGCGGAACGGATTGGCGCACGGTCGGGATCAAGCTGCTGGTGGACCAGTTTGTTTACAGCGTGTTCTGGGCGGTGCCATCCTACCTGATCTATGTGTCGTGGGTGGAGCACCGCAGCCTGGCGAGGGCCTGGGCGCTGAGGAACGGCAGGGTGCTGCGCAAAACCTATCTCTCGGTCATCCTCACCAACTGGTTGGTTTGGCTGCCCGCGGTCGCGTTGGTCTACAGTCTGCCTCCGCCGCTCCAGTTCCCCCTGTTTTCCATGATCCTGACGTTTTACATCCTGTTGGTCACGGTGCTGGTGAAGGCGTGACAGGGGGATTCGGGCCGCTATCCCACCACACTGCCACGATCCCATTCCCGGGCGCCGAATTCGGCGGCCTTCGCATCGCTGATGCGATAGCGATGCATCTGCAACGGCGCCGGTCTGAACCCTTGTTGGGCGAGGAACTGGTAATGCGCCAGAACGTCTTCCGGGGCGACCGGTCCGAGCGTGGGTTTCACGTCCTTGACCATCCCGGTGAGGAGGCTGACGACGATACATCCGGTGATCTCGTGCGGGTGCCGTCCGGCCAGCATGGACATGGCGCGGGTATCGAAATCTCCCGCCAACTCCTGGGAGGCGGTGGGGAGATAAATCGTCTCCTTGATGACGTTCTTCGCCAAATGAAGCTCGCCGCCCGTGGTGAAAAGAATGTCACCATCGCTTTCAAGGCGGCGAACCGCTTCGTGGAGTCGGAAGGAGGAGGGGAAACTGTAGTCGACCACGATGGTCCCCGGAGCCAGGCGGCCAATATCGAGAATTCCGGGAATGCTGGTGGTGCCGACGACAAACGAAGCATCGTAGACCGGAGCAGGAATGCCGCCGCCGTTGGGGTGGACCGAAATCCGCCCCTTGAAGCCGCGCTTGACGATCTCGTCGCGGAAGGCCGTGAGGGCGGACTCCTTGAGGTAGGGGTCCGCGAGAAGGATCTCGCGCGGGTGGGGCAGAACCTCGAGGGCGAGCCGGAGGGCTGCCTTGCCGATCGACTTCAGACCGATGAAGGCGACAGATTCGTTGGCGAACTTGCGCCCGGTCTTCTCGAGGGTGCCCTCGATGGTCTTGATGATGGTCGCGGTCCGCGTGGCATCGCCGGTGGTGATGGCGGGGAACTTCTTGCGCCCCTTGACCCAATCACTGACCCGCACGCCATCTTCCGTGGCGCTCGGCAGCATTCCGGTGAGGGAGACGGTTCTGGCCCCCATCCGGCTGGCCATTTCCAAGGCGAGCACGATGGACCGCTGCAGGCCGGCCTCGTCCTTGAAGATATCGAGCTCGAACATTGGAAGGACGATCAGGCCGATCTTGCCGGTCGGCAGCTCGTAAATGCTGGAGAGGCGCGGTTGGTGCCGGAACCAGCGGGCGATGAGTTCGTCCCTGCCCAAACCACTGACGGCCACGAAGGCGTCCGGGATACAGGCGAGAGCCACGGCATCAACTTTGGGAAGCACGTCCCCGTCATCGACAAACTCCAATTCAATGTGGCCGCTGGCCGCGATCGCATCGAGGTCGATCGCCCCGGCCGGGAGCCCCGCCTCAAGATCCTCGCGGTCCTCGGTGCGGTGCAGATAATCGGCAAGTTGCTCGATCGTCGGGTAACGAAGGAAGGCTTCGACCGGGATGTGCCGGTTGAAGGCCTCCGAGGCATGGGCGAGGATCCTGACCGCGAGGAGGGAGTCACCCCCCATTTCGAAGAAGTTGTCCCGGATGCCCACCTTGGCACCGAACGCCTCCTCGAAGATGTCCGAGAGGAGGAACTCGCTGGCCGTGGTCGGAGCCAGATAGGCGGTTTCCAACCCGGAACGATCGATCTTCGGAGCGGGAAGACGCTTCCGGTCCACCTTGCGGTTCGGCGTGAGCGGGAAGGAATCGACGATACAGTAAAACGCGGGGCGCATGCTCTCCGGGAGACGCTCCGCCAGATGGGACCGGAGATCGGGAATCAGGCCCTCCGACGGACCGTCGGGAATGACGTAGGCGACCAGATTCGGGCCTCCGGGAAGATCGTCGCGCTTGGCGACCACCGCCTGGCGGACCCGACTGTGGGAGAAGAGATGGGACTCGATATCATCCAACTCCATCCGGACACCGCGAAGCTTGATCTGGAAGTCGGCCCGGCCGAGACACTCGAGGTTGCCATCCCGGTTCCAACGGGCGAGGTCACCTGTCTTGTAAAGCCGCTCGGTCTTTCCGTTCGGCAAGGTGACCTGAACGAACTTCTCAGCGGTGAGGGCGGGTTGCTGGTGGTAGCCCCTGGCCAACCCATCGCCACCAATGAACAAGTCGCCGACGAATCCGGCCGGGACGGGCATGAGATGCTCATCGAGGAGGTAAATCGTCGTGTTCGCGATCGGTTTGCCGATATGGATGGTGCCGCTCCCGGGAGAAACCCGGGTGCAGGTGGACCAAACCGTGGTCTCGGTCGGCCCATAAAGATTCCACAACTCCCGGCAAGCGGGAAGCAGTTGGTCCGCGAGGCGACGGCCCAGCGGCTCTCCGCCGGAGAAAATCCGGAGGTCGCTCTTTCCCGTCCACCCGCCATCCAGCAGCATTTGCCACGTGGCCGGAGTGGCCTGCATAACGGTGATGTCGAACTCATCGAGCATGTGCCCGAGGTGTCGACCATCCTTGACTTCATCCCGGCTCGCGATGACGCACTCGGCCCCGGTGAGCAAGGGCAGGTAAATCTCGAGCAAAGAGATGTCGAAGCTAAGGGTCGTGACGGCCAGAAGGCGATCATTCGACCCAAGACCCGGCGTCTCGCGCATCGAGCAGAGGAAATTGACTGCCGCCTGATGGGAGATCTCCACACCCTTGGGAACTCCGGTGGAACCGGAAGTGTAAATGATGTAGGCGAGGGATTCCGGGCGAAGTCCCTTGACGACCGGGCCGCTGTCGGTGGCCTCGATGTCTTCAAGACACACAACCTTCCAGCTCCCCTTGGGCAACTGGTTGACGAGGCGGCGTTGGGTGACGAGAACCTTCGGTTTGGCGTCGGCCAGCATCATCTCGAGCCGTTGCGCCGGGAAATCCGGATCCATCGGGACGTAACAACCACCCGCCTTGAGAATCCCGAGCGTCCCGACCACCATGGCGCAGGAGCGATCCGCGAGCAGGGCCACAGGTTGGTCCGGTCCCACGCCGGCCTCCGCCAGACACTGGGCCAGACCGTCCGCCTTGCGATCGAGTTGATTGAAGGTGAGGGTGTCCCCGCCGCAACGAACCGCGATCTTGTCCGGAGTGGCGACGACCTGCCCGGCGACCAGGTCGTGAAGCAACTCGTCGCCCGGGTAATCGGCTTCGGTGGCGTTCCAAGCCTCAAGGATCTTGCCTTGTTCGGAAGCGGTCAGCAGGTTGATGGCGGACAACGGCTTGGCCGGATCCGACGTCACCTCGCGGAGGACTTGGGCATACAGGTCGTTCAGGGAGGCAATCGTGGCTTGATCGAAGAGGTCGGCGTTGTATTGCCAGCACCCGTAGAGTTCGCCTCCGGCTTCCTCCACCACCAAGGTGATCTCGAACTGCGCCTGGCGGAGGGTGAGATCCACCGTCTCCACGGTCATGTCCCCGATGTGGAACTTGTGGCCTCCCTGGCCGATGAGGAACACCGCGATCCCCTGTTCATCGACCCCCGGGATCCGTTCCATCGAGAACGAGACCTGGAACACCGGTGAGCGGCTCGGATCCCTCGGCACATGGAGTTGATCCACCAGCTTGGACAAGGGATAATGCTGGTTCTCCAAGGCCCCGATCACGTTTTGACCGGTCTGCGCGAGGAAATCACGGAAGCTGGCATCGCCCGTGACCCGGCTGCGCACCGGAACCGGGTTGATGAAGTAACCGACGACGCTGTGAAGTTCCGATTGGTTCCGTCCGGCGAGCGGCACACCGACGATCAAGTCTTCCTGCTTGCAATAACGGTGGAGCAAGAAGTCGAAGGCGGAAAGCAACGTCGTAAAGAGCGTGACGTTCTCCGTTTCAGCCAGTTTGACGACGGCTTGGGTCAGCTTCTTGTCGAGTTTGAACCCGTGGGCCGCACCGTTGAATGTCTGGACAGGAGGTCTCGGACGATCCGTGGGAAGGTCGAGCACCAGCGGTGCTCCCTCGAGCTGACCCTTCCAGTAGTCGAGCATGCGGGCCCCGGAGTCCCCGGAAAGATGGACCTGCTCCCAGGTCACGAAATCGTGGTAACGGGTCGCTACATCCTCCCACTCGGGCATCCTGCCCACCTTGCGGGAGAAGTAGCTCTCGATCAGGTCGCGCATGACCAACGTGATGGACCACGCATCGGAGATGATGTGGTGGATCGAGAGCAGGGTGATGTGCGCGTTATCCGCGGTGCGGAACAATTCCAGCCGCACGACGGGACCATTTTCCAGATTGAACGGCTGGTTGGCGTGTTGCATCACCAACTGCTTGATCTCCGCCTCGGAAAGGTGCGTGGCGTCGTGCTCCCGGAAATCGACGCTCCGGCCCTTGCGAATTCGCTGCACCGGGCTGCCGTTGACCGTGTGGAAAGTGACATCGAGCATCGGATGCCGCTCGAAGAGTCCCTTGAACGCCTCCTGCATGGTCGGGATATCGACCAAGGGCGTGATCTTGGAACTGAACACCAGGTTGTAAGCGGGGGACTGCGGGGCCAGCTGATGGAGGAACCACAGGGCCTTCTGTCCCTCGGTCAGCGGAAACTCGGAACGATCCTTGCCGGAGATCACGAGTGGTGGCAGCGAGGCCGTGGGTGCCCCCGGGGACGCGGAGCCGCCGCCCGCCGCCAATTCGTCGCCGGCGCTGGCGAGCAACGACTCGAGGATCGGAACCGAAAGCTCGCGGACGTTGGGGCCGTTGAGGACCGCGCCCATCGGGACCGAGATCCCGAGTTGCGATTCGACGCGGTTCATGAGCTCGATCGCCATGAGGGAATCGAGACCGAGCTGGTTCAACGGCACATCCTTGTTGATCTTTGAGACATCGGTCCCGAAGACCCCAGCCACTTGCTCGGCGAGGAAATTCTCCATCAACCCCTGCCGGGCGTCGGCCGCCGCATTGAGGATCTGGCTGCGGATGGCACCGCCCTCGCCTTCGCCATCCTGACCGACGACATGTGAGTAGGTCTTCGACGCGATCAGGGCGGCGAAACGCGACAGGGAACTCCAATCGATCCTCGAAGCCGCCAGGTTGGCGACATCCCGGATCATGAACCGTTGGAAGACGCTGAGGGTCTCCCGCATGTCATAAGTGGAGAGCCCGAGCAGCTCGAGATACTGCTCGGTCTTTTCGTTCCGCTCGACGAAGCCGGCCCCCTTGAGCGCGCCCCAGTTGAACGTCAAGCCGGGCAAGCCGAGGGCACGGCGATGCTGGGCGATGGCGTCGAGAAACGCGTTGCCGGCGTTGTAATTCGACTGCCGCACCGCTCCCATCACCGTGGAGAACGAGGAGAAGGAAACAAACAGATCGAGCGGGATCTCGAGCGTCAGATGATGGAGGATCCACGCACCCAGCATTTTGGGGTGCACGACCCGGTCGAATCCCTCCTCGTCGAGATCGATGATGTCCAGGTCGTTGATGACCATGGCCCCGTGGATGACTCCGGCCAGTGGGGCGGGACCGGCTTGGATCGTGGCGACGATCTGGCGCATGGCCGCCGGGTCCGTGACGCTGGCGCGGGCATCGGTGACCTCGATGCCTTCGGCTCGCATCGCGGCGATCTCGCCCGCCGCCGGATCCTTGGGCCCGCTGCGCGAGACGAGGCAGAGATGGCGGGCCCCGTTCCGGCCCATCCATTTGGCCAGTTCGAAACCAAAGCCGCCCGCGCCTCCGGTGATGAGATAGGTGCGGTCGGGACGGAAAAGATGACCTTCCTGAGTGCAGGGAGCGATGGGGATGGACGGGACGTCGAAGGTCAACACGTTCTTCCCGACGTGCTTGCCCTGCGCCATGTAACGGAATGCATCGACCACCTCGGTGATCGGGAAAACGCGGTGGGGAAGGGCCTGATACGTCTTGGCGAAGAGGTGCCCCTCAAGCTCGCGCATCATCGATGCGATGAAGGCCGGCTTGGACTCCAGATGCTGGGCAAGGTCGACCACGAAGTAAGAAATGTTGTTCTTCAACATCTCGAGACCGAACTTCGAGTTGTTGTAGACGTCGATCTTGCCGATCTCGATGAACCGGCCGAAGCGGCGCAAGCAACCGAAGCTCTTCGGAATAAAGTCCCCGGCGAGCGAGTTGAGAACGCAATCGACCCCTTCTCCGTTGGTGATCCGCATCACCTCGTCCGCGAAGTCCAGCGTCCGCGAATTCATGACATGGTGGACCCCCATGTCCCGGAGCAATTGACGCTTCTCGTCGCTCCCCGCAGTCGAGAAGATCTCGAGGCCGAGGTTTTGCGCGATTTGGATGGCCGCCTGACCAACGCCTCCGGTGCCTGCGTGGATCAAAACTCTTTCTCCTTTCTCCATCCGGGCAAGATGGACGAGGGCATAGTGACTGGTCAGGAAGACGGTTGGGAGCGTGGCCGCCTCTTCAAAGCTTAGGTGATCGGGCTTACGGAACACCAGATCCCGGTGCACCGTGGCGTAACTCCGGAACGCATATGGAGCCATGCCGACCACGTTGTCGCCAGGCCTCAGGTCGGTGACCCCATCCCCCACCCGCACCACGGTTCCGGCCACGTCGTCGCCAAACCAACGGATATCGACCGGATTCCCCGGATACATGCCGAGCGCCTTCATGACGTCCCGGAAATTGATGCCACCCGCTTTGACCTGAACCTCGATTTCACCGGGACCAGGCTCGATCCGCGGCGTGACATTGAGGGAAAGGTTTTGCAGGACACCGGGCTTGTCGATCTCCAACCGATACGGAAGCACGGTCCCGTCGGGCAGGACCGCATCCGTGCGCCGCAGCGGAACCTCCTCCGCCTTGACCCGATGGAGACGATTGACGTGGCGGACCTGGCTGCGATAGGCGATCTCGAACTCGAGATCCGGCCCCAGAATCTCGGCAGCGAGATCCTCGGCCTCGAAAGCATTCGGGGAAGCGTCCAGATCCACCGTGGTGACGGGCCAATCCGGGTGCTCGTTGTTGGCCACCCGGCAAAACCCGGTGAGGGGCGCGGTGCTGATCGAGTGCAGCGGCTCTCCGGCGATCGAGAGCCTTCCCCGGGTCACCACATAAAATTTCGGGGCAGGGCTCGGCTTCAGCTGGTGCATCGCGTGGATGAGCACCCGCAGCGAGTGGGTTCCATGGACCTGGGACTCGCGAAGAGCGTCCAGTGAGATTTCTGTTCCGGGATCATCGAGCGTCCATCCATGGACGAAGGTGGTGACCCGGTGACCGGCGGATCCCAATTCCTGGAAGAGTTGCACCCAATGCTCCTTGGAGAGGGGATCGAGAGTGAAATCGGAGGCCCCGCCGATGACGAAGGCCGCGCCTGGACGGACCGTGACCACCTTGCGTCCGGCGGTCTGAAGGACGGTCTGGAGAGCTTCTGTTCCGCTCCGGGGCTTGAGCCAGACCACTGTCTCCGCGGTGGCCGGTTCCACCGCCGGCTCAGCCGGAGCCGCGGGCGTCAACCCGGGAGCACGGGCGAGGAAGACCGCCTGCTGGCATTCGTTGCTCCGCTCCGAACTGACGAAAAAGTCGACGTCCCGGAAGCCCATCTCCTGAAGCAGGGACAACCAGCGTTCGCGGGGGAGCAGGGCCGAGTTGGGGCGCAATTCGGTGTCCGAATAATACCACCAACCCTTGAGAAGACCGAAAACGTTGTTCAGTGTCACCCGTTCGTTCGTCACTTCGAGGAACATGAGAACCCCATTCGGAGCGAGACAGGACTGCAGATTCGCCAAGGTGTTCCGCAGGTCCGAGGTCGCGTGGATCACATTCGTGGCCAGAATCAGGTCATAGGCCGCCACATCGATCCCTTGGGCGGACGGGCTCTTCTCGATATCGAAGGTGGCGTATTCGACGAACGGATAGTCCAAGAACTGCCGCTTCGCGTCGGCGAGAAACGCCGGGCTGGTGTCGGTGAAGGTGTATTCCGCCCGATGCGCCGGGAGCACCGGAAGGACGGTCCGCGTCAGCGAGCCGGTTCCGGCGCCCACTTCGAGAATCCGCAGATCACGCCGCGCGGGGAGGGTGGAAATGAGCTGTTGGATGGCGAAACCGATCAACTCGTTGTTTGCTGAGAAATCGCCGCCCTGGCGATAGAAGGTGGTCAGGGCATCGATCGACTTGCCCCCGGGGAAAAGCATCTCCACCGGATCGGCTTCCCCGGTGAGCACCGCGGCTAGGGCCGGGCCGGTCACAAGTTGCAGCTCGGCCTCGCTGGCGAACTGAGGGAACTCCGCGATGAGGGCGCGAAGTTCGGCCAAGACGTCGCAAGGCTCCGGAGCCTTCACCACCACCCAATTCCCGGGTCCGGCGGCCTTCAACCAACCGGCGGCGGCCAGGGTGTCCAGATGGGCGTTTGTCAACCGGCGATGGGTTGGAAGAATGCCCAGGGAGTTGAGGAACGCCTCCAGTTCGACCGACGCTCCGACGACCGGGCTCCATCCGAGGTCGAGGAAGGCATTGATCACGAATTGCTCCACGGCCTTGTCGAGGCGCGACTCGAAACGCTCGTAATAAGCCTTGAGTCCGTGCCGCTCATAGACCAAGGGCATCGCTCCCCGCACTTCCTTGACCACGGTGGGGATTGGGGCGAAGGCCACCTCACCCGCGGTGCGACTGCCCTTGAGCCGCCGGGCTTCCCAACGGAATTGGTAGAAGGAGTTGTCGAGTTCCTCCTCCTTTTCATCCTTCTGATCCACCCGGTCCACCCGGAAATCGACGATCTCCGCGATCTGATGACCGTGCTCGTTAAAGACCGTGATGTTGGAAATCAGCGATTCACCGTCGTCGAAATGGATCCGCGAGTGCGCCCAGAGGGTTGTTGGGATCGGTTCCTCGAAGATCCGGATCCTTCCCACCGAGGCTGGAAGATAGAAATAGTCCGAGCCCTTGGCGTCGTCAGGCACCACTTGAGCCCCCTTCACCCCGTGGAATAGGGCGTCGAGGACTGCCGGATGAAACCGGTAACCCTTGAGATCGGCTTGGATGGAAGCGGGGACCACGATCTCGGCAAGGGACTCGTGTGACCGGCGCCAGACATTCTGCAGGTGCTGGAAATTGGGGCCAAACTGGTAACCGGCGTCGAGGTAATCCTTGTAGTACGCCTCGTGATCGAAGTGCTTGACCATCCGGTCCTTGATCGCCGCGAAGTCCGCTTGGGCGGGAACCGGTTGACCGAGTTTCCGAAGTCGGCCCTGAGCGTTCAGTTCCCATTCCTTGAGACTGTTCTTCGAGGGGTTGCTGTAGACCGAAAAGCTGCGGTCTCCTTCGTCGAAGACGACGCGGACCGTGGGAACTTTGGATTCACTGACGAACAGCGCCTTTTTCGCCTCCAGTTCCTCGACGCAATAGTCCTCACCCGGGTATAGCTCCCGGCACAGGGCCAAACCAATCTCGCCGTAACCTGCCGCCGGGAAAATGATGGAGTCCCAAAAGCGGTGATCTTCGAGATAGGGGAAGAGACGGGGGTCGAGGTAAAACTCAAAAGTAGGCTTGGTGGCCCCGATCCGGACGCCCAGCAGCGGGTGAACCGTCGGGCTGCAGCGGAGATGGGTGCCTTCCTCGGACTCGAGCCAGAAGCGTTCACGGTTCCACGGATAGGACGGCTGGGGAAGGAACTGTCCCGCGGCTTGGTTCACCGCGCGCCAGTCGACTTCGCGGCCGTAGAGATGAAGCCTGGCGAAGTTGCCCAGCATCTCCTCGATCTCGACGGATTTGCGGGACAGGGAATGAAAGACCGCCCCCTTCCGTTTCTGTTCCTGAAGGCACTCGTTGATCGGCCCCTGCAGGGCGGGGTGTGGCCCGATCTCGAGGAAGAGGCGCTCGCCGCCCCGGATCAAATTCATCACCGCCGGAGCGAAAAGCACCGCCTCGCGCACGTTGCGCCACCAATAATGCGCATCCAGCTCTTCCCCGCGCATCACGCCACCGGTGACGGTGGAGATGTAGGGAATCGTGGTGGGCCGCGGGCGGATGTCGCCGAGAGCTTCCAGCAACTCATCCTTGATCGGCATCATCTGGAAGGTGTGGAACGCGTAGTTGATCCGCAGCATCCGGACGAATTTCCCGGCCGCTTCCAATTTCGCCGACAACTCCTCCAGCGGAATCCGGTCGCCGGCGAGGGTCACCAGCGTCGGGCTGTTCACCACCGCAACTTCGATCACCCCCTCGTAGCCCGCGAGCCATTCCCGCGCTTCGGATTCGCTCAGTCCGACCGCATACATCCTTCCCTTGTTGCCATCGCCACCGGTCTGCTCCTGAAGCCGTGACCGATGGACGATCACCTTCACGGCATCGGACAGCGTGTAGACCCCGGCCGCGTAGGCGGCGGCGACTTCACCCACGGAGTGTCCCACCACCTTGTGGGGCACCACGCCCCAGCTCTTCCAAAGCTCGGTGAGCGCCACTTGCAGGGCGAAGATGGCCGGCTGGGCGATGTAAGTCCGGTTGATGTTGGAGGACTGCTCACTGGGCTTGGTCATCTCCTCGAGGAGCGACCAGTCGGCCAGTTTGCGCACCTCGGCGTCGATCTCCTCGATGGTCCGGCGAAAGACGGGTTCGGTCCGCAACAGCTCCTGTCCCATCTTCCACCATTGGGCGCCTTGGCCGGTGTAGACGAAGACCGTGGGATGGGACTCGTCGGCCGCCGAACCGAAAAACACGCCCGGCACATCCTCGTGACCCTTCGCCACCTGACGAAGCCGATCCCGCAATTCCGCTGCGGTCCGGCCCATCACGACCGCCCGCTTGTCATGGTGTTCCTTCCGTGCGCCCGCCGAAAAACAGACCTCGGCGAGGTCGATCGATTCGTCCTCGAGATAACGGCGGTAGCGGTCGGCGTAAGCACGCAAAGTTCCTTCGTCCTTGCCGGAGATGGGAAGCAGGAGGGGGCGGGCGGCCGCATCCGCCGGTTTTTCAAGGGGCGTGGGGAGAGGAGGGGCCTCGAGAACGATGTGGGCGTTCGTGCCGCCGAATCCAAAGGAATTAACGGAAGCGACCGGGAGGGAGCCATCCGGTGTCTTGAGTGGCGTGAGCTCAGTAACGACCTTGAGCTTCAGGCCGTCGAAGTCGATGTTCGGGTTCGGCTTTTTGAAATTCAGGTTGGGCGGCACCATCCCCTTGTGCAGGACCAGGGCGGCCTTCACCATGCCGGCGGCGCCGGAGCCGGACTCCAGGTGACCGATGTTCGTTTTGACCGAACCGATCAGGCACTTGTTCTTCTTGTCGCGCCCTTGGGAGAGAACTTCCCCGAGCGCGTTGGTTTCGATGGGATCCCCCACCGGGGTGCCGGTGCCGTGGGCCTCCATGTAGGTGACCCTTGAGGGAGGAAATCCGGCCTGTTGATAGGCCTCGATGAGCATCGCCGCCTGGGTTTCCTGGCCGGGGACGGTCATGGAGGAGGTATGGCCGTCCTGATTGATGACCGCGGCGCGCACCGTGGCGTAAATCCGATCCCCGTTGGCCAGAGCTTTGGAGAGGGGGACGAGGAACATCATGCCCGCGCCCTCGCCCCGGACGTAACCGTTGGCCCGGTCATCGAAGGCAAAGCACTGCCCGCTGGGCGAAAGCATGGTGGCCTTGGAGAAGCCGATCGACGTGTCCGGCGTCAAGAGCGCGTTCACGCCGCCCACCAACGCGTGATCGATCTCTCCAGACCACATGTCCTTGCAGCCCAGATTGATCGCCACGAGAGCCGAGGAACAGGCGGTGTCGACCGACAGGGCCGGTCCCTTGAGGTCGAGGAGATAGGCAATCCGGTTCGAGGCGATCGAAAGCGTGGCACCGGAGTTGGTGTGCACATCGACATCCTCCGGGCTGGTCATTTGAACCTGCGCGTAGTCGTTGGATGCGATGCCAACGTAAACTCCCGTGCGGGTGCCCGCGAGTTTGGAGGGACGGTAACCGGCGTTTTCCAAGGCCTCCCAGGAACATTCCAGCAGCCAGCGCTGTTGTGGGTCCATCCGAAGGGCCTCCCGCGGTGAGATTCCCCAGAATTGGGCGTCGAAATGATCGAGGTTGTCGACAAAACCGCCCCACTTGGTGTGCATCTTCCTCGGGATGGAAGTGTCCGGATGGTAGAAGCGCTCGCGATTCCACCGGTTGGCCGGAACCTCGATGATGCCCGAACGGCCCTCCTTCAAAAGCTTCCAGAAGGACTCGGTGTCATCGACGCCTCCGGGGAAGCGACAACCGATACCTACGATAGCCAATGGCTCCCGCTGGGAGGACCCGTTCCGATTCGTATCCATGCGTGCAGCTTGCAGATCTTATTCCTTACGTTCCCGGCAACCGGGGTCCGGACCCGTGACTACGGGGACGAAACCCTTGACCCGGAAAGCGGGACTTACACGGGGTTTTCCGGCGGAGTCAAATTTGAAAATCCGGCCTTCGCGACTCGGCGGCATCGGATTAGGGGGGCGGGGCCGGGAATGGAGGCACCGCAGGCGGTTGTGTTGAAAACCGTGGGCATTTCTAGATTGGTTGGAAGAAAAGAATCGACGAAATCGAAGGACTATTGAGTTTCGAGCATTGCGCGCCGCCCTGACGGTGCGATTTTATTTGATGAACGACGAACCGAATCCGAATTACGACCGACACACCTCCGGGGGCGACGAGGGGTATGGAAAAGCCGTCGAAAAATTGCGCGAGGCGATTCACGAGACTTGGCAGCGAGGGGCCGAGGAAGCCCGTTCCGCAGCGCAGCAGGCCGCCCCGCGCGCCCGGGAAGTCTTTGAGGAGATCATCAAGGATCTGTCCTACAGCCTTTCCTTTAGTGCGGCCTTCGCTTCCGCCCTGGCCAAGGACCTCGCGTCCGATGACGTGAGGGAGTCGCGCGCCCGGGGCACCGAAGCCGGAGCGAAGGCAGCGAGGGATCTGCTTTCCAAAGTCCATCCGCCGCGCCCCGGTGAATCCGGGCCAGCGGGCCCGAACCCGGGGCAAGGTTCCGTTTGAGCGGGTTCCGGGTTATTTCGGGGCGGCGGAGGGCCAGCGCTGGAAGGATTCGATTGCCTCGTATTCCGCCATCCCGAGGGAATCGTAGTTCGCGGCGTTTTTCTGGTTCAGGGTGGCCGCCTCCCACTCGTCCTGCCGGATGGATTGGAACTTGCGGATGGCGTTGAGTTTTCTTTCGAGTTGGATGGGGCTGAGCGGGACCGCCATGTCGATCTCGTGGTCCGCCAGCGGACGTTCCTTGCCACGGTAAACCCAGACCCGGCAGTGTCCGGCCCATTCACCGTTGCCCTCGCGGGCCCAGGCTTCACGGAGAGCCCGGAAACAGAGGGCTTGGAGCGAGGTCGGTTCCGCTACATCACCGGTCGCAAAGATCTGGTGGGGGCGGAGTTCCGCTAGCACTGTTGCCGTGGCCTCAATGTCCTCCGCCCGGAGATGAAAGCGCCGATACCGGCCCGACTCATAAAAGGGAAGGTCGAGGAAGCGGATCGCTCCCTCGGCCAATCCGCAAGCTTCCGCCGCGTCCCGGGCCTCGCCGCGCAGGATCAGACCCTTCAGATGGCGGACCGGAGACGGGTCCACACCGAATTCTCCCTTTTCATCAAGCAATCCTTGAATCGTGCGAGCGTAGGACTGCTGTTCGGGCCATGGTTGGCTCCCGCTGGCGATGTCTTCAAGGATCGTGGCGAACTTCCGCGCCTCCATGTCCGCGACGCGCAGGTTGCCCGAGGTTTGGCAGATCAGGGTGACCTCGTGACCCTGTTCCACGAGTCGCTCGAGCGTTCCCCCCATGGCCACCACCGCGTCTTGTGGTTCCGGGCTGAAAACCACGACCCGCTTGCGAAGCGGCAGGGCGCGTTCAGGACGATGGGAATCATCCGCCCCGGGCTTGCCCCCCGGCCACCCGGTGATCGTATGCTGGAGCTGATTGAACACCCCGATGTTCACGTCATAGGCGCCGCCATGCTCCGCCAGCACGTCCGCCATCCCGTTTTCATTGTAATCCTCATCGACCAGCTTCAATACCGGCTTGCCGATCTTCCGAGCCAGCCAGACCACCGCCTTCCGCATCATCCCCGAAGACCAATGGACCGGACCCACCAGCCACGGGCAGCGGTTCCGCGTGAGGCAAGAGGCGGCGGTTTCGTCCACAATGAAGGTCGCATCGCCATGCAGCTGCAAGAAGCTGGCCGAGATCGTGTCGGTCACCTGACCCTCCACCGCCGCAGCCAGGATCTCCGCTTTGTTCTCGCCCCAGGCCAGCAAAACCACCCGGCGCGCTTTCATGATCGTCCCCACACCCATGGTGATGGCAAATCTCGGCACATTGGATTCCCCGAGGAAATCCGCCGCGGCGTCCCGGCGCGTCAATCGATCGAGTGCGATCATCCGGGTCGGGGAATCCAAAGCGGAGCCGGGTTCATTGAAGCCGATGTGACCGGTCCGGCCGATTCCGAGAATCTGCAGGTCGATTCCCCCGAATGCGTCGATCTTCCGCTCGTATTCCTGGCAAAATTCATAAACGTCCTCCGTCCTGATCGTGCCGTCCGGAATATGGATGTTCCCCGGAACCATGTCGACGTGGTCAAAGAGCTGATCGTGCATGAATCGGTGGTAGCTCTCCGGATGATCCCGTCTCAGCCCATGATACTCGTCCAGATTGAAGCTCACCACGTGGCGGAAGCTCAGCCCCTCCTCCCGATGCAAACGGATCAATTCCCGATAAAACGGGACGGGAGAGGACCCGGTCGCCAGCCCGATCACGAAAGGCTTCTCCGGGGTGGCTGCGCGAATCAGAAGCGCCGCCTCCTCGGCCAGTTGGCGGCTCGGTTCGAGGGAATCGGCATACGCCATGGTCCGCACCCGCTCAAAGCGTTCGCGTGCGGTCGGCCGCCGGTCAGCTGGTTCTAAAATGCTGTTTGCCACGAGGGCGACTCTCGCACTTGGTCCGGCCCGACTCAAGCGCCGGGAAAAAGGGATCGAACCACCGGCGGCGGCAAGCGGATCAAAAAGGTCCCGGAGACACAACCCGGCTTGTCCGGATAGTTCTCAAAAAGGTGAAATTAAGTTTGCAAAAAAGGGGCTAAAAATTTAAAAGAGCGCTTCGGAGGTTTCCTGCCTTCCACATCACGCTGTCGATCAACAACACTCGATCCATGATCCGTCCCTTCGCGAATTTAGGAAAGTGGCAAGGCCTTCAAAGGGGTTGTGGCGCCCTTCTTTTCCTCGCCTTCCTGAGCGCGTTTGCCCCGGGCGGGAACGCCCAGGATGTGCCCGAGGCGGTGCGGAAGGCCGTGGCGCGGCGTCAGGAAATGGTGGCCAAGGCGGACGAAGCCGCCCTCCGCGGGCAGCGGATGCTCGCGGATAAGGACTACGCCGGGGCGGTGAGCGAACTCAAGAAGGCGTTGGACTTGCTCCCCGAGGCACCAGTGGTCGAGTCCAGGCGCGTGGAATACACCCAGCAATTTGCCGACGGCAGCGTTTTGCTGGCCCGCCAACGGGCTGAAGAAGGGCAATACACCGAGGCGATGCAGATCATCGAGGCGGTTCTCGATCCGGCGATCGATCCCGAGAACCTCGAAGCCCGGCGCCTTTTGGAGGATCTTAACGATCCCGAAATCTATCCCCAGGCCATCACGCCGGAACACATCGCCCGCGTCAAGCGCGTGGAGACCGCACTAAAAGAGGCCTCCAGCCACATCCGGATCGGCGATTACGACGGGGCCGAGAGGCGTTACCATGAAGCGTTGAATTATGATCCCTACAACTCGGCGGCGCGCCGGGGTTTGGAGGATGTGGAGAAACATCGCCGGATTTACTACGATACCGCCTACGATCAGACCCGGTCGACCTTCCTCCGTCAGGTCGAGGAACAGTGGGAGCTGAAGCCGCCGCGGTTCTCGGTGGATCCTCCCGGTGAGACCGCAGGGCCGACTCTCACGCAGGACGGGATCGGTTACATCAACGAGAAGCTCAAGAACATCATCATTCCGGAGATCGAGTTTGCGCAGACACCGTTTGCGGATGCGATCGAGTTCCTCCGGGAGAAGAGCCGTGAGCTCGATGATCTGGAGCCCGATCCCGCGAAGAAAGGGGTGAACATCATCGATCCTCCGAGCTCCGGCGGCGCTGCCGCCGCACCGGTTGCTCCGACTGGGGGTGTTCCCGGTTTCGATGATCCCACCGCCCCAGCGGCTTCGATGGGTGGAGGTGCCGGATCCACCACCCTGATTGACCTGAAGGTTACCCAGATTCCGCTGGTCGACGCCCTCCGGTATGTGACCGAAAAAGCCCGGCTCAAGTTCAAAGTGGAGCCGAATGCGGTCAAGATCATCCCGCTCACGGAGCAGAATGCCGATCTGGCCACCAAAGTGTTCCGGGTCCCGCCGTCGTTTCTCACCGCCGGGGCTAGCGGTGGCGGTGGTGGCGGGGCACAACTCTCCGGTGATCCCTTCGCCAACCTGGGTTCGACCCCGGCCGCTGGTGCGGCGGGCCTTCAACCGAAACGCTCCGCGAAGGAAGTTCTCGAGGGTGTGGGGGTGACTTTCCCCCCCGACAGCAGCGCGATCTACAACGCCACCAACAGCCAGCTGATCGTCCGGAACACCCAAGCCAATCTTGACCTCGTGGAAGCCTATGTGGACTCTTTGAAGGAAGACGTCCAGAAGCAGATCTTCATCACGTCTAAGTTCGTGGAAATCGGTCAGGACAACGACGACACCTTCGGTTTCGATTGGTTGCTCGGCAAGGCCAACGTTCCCGGTTCCGACCGGGTGTTCATGGGCGGTGGGACCATCGGGAGCACGCGGGGGCAGCAGCAGGCTCAGGATTGGTCCTTTGTGGAGCCGATCAGCCAGCAACCGTTCGGCGGTGATCCTCTCACTTCAGGGCTTCGCAGCGGCGCGCTCGCGGTGAACCGGAACTCGGTGGACGCTCTCCTGACCAACACGATCGCCGGCCAGTCCACCTTGGCCCCCGCGATCTTGTCGATGGCGGGTGTTTTCACAGATCCGCAGTTTCAGGTGGTTCTCCGGGCGATCTCCCAAAGCAAGGGAACCGACCTGATGTCCGCGCCCAGCGTGGTGGCCCGGAGCGGGCAGATCGCCAAGCTCGAGGTGATTCGAGAGTTCATTTACCCGACCGAATATGATCCGCCGGAAATCCCCCAGCAGTTCGGCAACCAAGGTGGCGGTCAGCAGGGAGGCGGTATCGCTCCATCTGTTCAGTCGTTCCCGGTGACCCCGGCCAACCCCACCGCGTTCGAGACCCGGAATGTGGGCGTCACCCTCCAAGCCACGCCGACCATCGGCCCTGATGGCTTCACGATCGATCTCCGGCTGGAGCCTGAAGTCGTCGAGTTCGAAGGGTTCATCAACTACGGCAGCCCCATCTACACGGGGGGAACCGCCGCAGGTCAACCGGTTCAGGTTCTTTTGACTGAAAACCGCATTGAGATGCCGGTCTTCGCCAAGCGCTCCGTCGCCACCGACGTGACCATCTGGGACGGCCAAACCGTGGCGGTCGGCGGATTGATCCGGGAGGACATCCAGCATGTCGAAGACAAGCTGCCGATTCTCGGTGATCTTCCGGTGGCGGGATTCCTCTTCCGCAGCAAATCGGAGGTGCATGCCAAGCGTAATCTCACCATTTTTGTCACCGCCCGGCTCATCGATCCCTCGGGAGCACCGATCAATGAAAGCGTTGATGAACCGGTGGCTCCGGTGAAAATCCCCGGCTCGTGACGAGTGGTGTCCTTTCCCCTCCGGGGGTGCGGAGCGCGGGATTCAGATTTTCGGGAGGTTGGATCCGATGAGGTTGGTTGCCGTGACCGGCGGGATGGCCACCGGCAAGTCAACCGCTTGCAGGCTTCTGGCGGAGACTCTGGGATGTCCATCCTGCAGTTGTGACGAGATGGTCCACCGGATGCTCGCCACGGAGCCCGTGATCCGGGCCGTCGGGGAACGTTTCCCCGGGACCGTTGACTCCACCGGAACGATCGACCGGGCCAAACTCGCAGATGCGGTGTTCCATGCGCCGCAAGAGCGCCGGGCGCTCGAGGAAATCCTTCACCCCTTGGTGTTGGGCGGGGTGCGCGAGTGGGCTGCCGCCCGACAATCCGAAGCCCGGATCGGGGTGGTTGAGGTTCCGTTGCTGTATGAAGTTGATTTTCCGATCGAACGAGACGTTGTTCTTGTGGTAGCCTGTTCGGAGCCGACCCAGCTCCGGCGGTTGGCCCTCCGGGGTGGCGGCAGCAGCCGGGCGAAAGACCGCTTGGCAGCCCAGATGCCCATTTCGGAAAAGATGGCGAGGTCCGACCTCGTGATCTGGAACGAGGGAAGCCTGGGAACCCTGACCCGGTTGGTGGCCTTGGCCGCCAGCAGGATTCATCAAAAGACGCAATGAGCAATGATCCAACCGAAGAGCTGACGGAGACCGCGGAGGTGCAGTCTCCTGTCGCCAGCGCCGTCTTGGTCGACACACCGGCAGACGCCGGTGCGGCCCCGATTCCCGCCCCGCCGCGCAAACAGATCGAGGTTCCGCCGGTGGTGGATCTCAACGTCATGCATCGGAGGCCTCTGGCGGAGTTGCATCGCGAGGCGATCAAGGCCGAGTTGCGGGTCGCGGGCATCCGTTCCAAGCACCAGCTGATTTTCGAACTGGCCACCTTCTACGGTCGGCACGGTTCCCGGATCGAGGCCGAGGGGGTTCTCGAGCACGATGGCACCAACCATGGCTTCCTCCGGTGGCCGGAATTCAGCTTCGCACCGCTTCCGGACGATCTCTATGTTCCCAATCACCTGATCCGGAAATATGGTCTCCGTCCCGGCAACTCCCTCCGTTGCACCGCCCGGGCGGCGCGGGACAAGGAGAAATTCGCGGCGGTGGACGAGATCGTCGCCATCGAGGGAGTTCCGGTCGGGGAGTGGACGTCTCCGAAACCGTTCGACAAGTTGACCGCCCTGTTTCCACAGGACCGGATCATTCTGGAGAGTCCCAAGGGAGCTTCCGTCTCCTCGCGCATCGTCGATTTGGTGGCTCCGCTGGGCAAGGGCCAGCGTGGGTTGATCGTCGCGCCGCCGCGCGGGGGCAAGACCCTGCTCCTCAAGGAAATCGCGCGGTCGATTCGTTCCAATCACCCGGAGATCGAGTTGATTGTCCTCCTGTTGGACGAGCGCCCCGAAGAAGTCACGGACTTCCGTGAAGCCGTGGACGTGCCGGTCTTCAGTTCCACCTTCGATGAGCCGTCCCGGCGTCATATCCAGGTTTCGGAAATGGTCGCGCAACGCGCCAAGCGTTTGGTCGAACTGGGACGGGACGTGGTCATCCTTCTCGACAGCTTGACCCGTCTGGCCCGGGGGCATAACCAGGCCCAGGGGGGAACCCCGGCGGCCGGTCGTACCATGTCAGGCGGGCTTGGCTCCAAAGCCCTCGAAAAACCCCGGAAATTCTTCGGGGCGGCCCGCAATGTCGAGGAGGGGGGAAGCCTGACCATTCTGGCGACCGCCCTGATCGAGACCGAGAACCGGATGGACGAGGTGATTTTTGAAGAGTTCAAGGGAACCGGGAACATGGAGATCGCGCTCGATCGGGAAATGGTCGAGAAACGGATTTTCCCGGCGATCCATTTGAACCGTTCCGGTACGCGAAATGATGAAAAGTTGTATCATCCGGACGAATTTCGCCGTGTCACGATTCTGCGCCGTGAACTTTCCAAACTCCCGGCGGTCGAAGCCATGGAAGTTTTGATCCGGAATGTCAAACACACCGGATCAAACGCCGAGTTGCTCCTGAAGGGGCTGCGTTGACCCGAACCCGTTTTTCCCTCCCTACCATCGATCGGCCAACCAACGAACCGCCACCCGCCGAAGAGTTGCTGATTGCCTCTCCGGCCGACCTCGATGACCTCCTGGAACGACTGGAGGCCCGGGGAACGGTTCGGTGCGGGTTGGATACGGAGGCGGACAGTCTCCATTCCTACCGGGAAAAGCTTTGTCTGGTGCAGCTTTGCTGCGCGGACTTTCTCGCGGTCATCGATCCGCTCAAGATCGATGCCTCCAGCCTCGGGAAGCTGGTCGAGTTCCTCCATCAGCGTGAAGTCTGGTTTCACGGCGCGGATTTTGACATGACCCTGCTGCTGAGAAGCTACGGATTTCTTCCGGAGCGGATTTTGGACACCCAGATCGCCGCCCGTCTGCTCGGTCACCAGAGATTCGGTTTGGCCAGTTTGATCGAGGATTACTTCGGGGTGACCCTTTCCAAATCCTCGCAGAAGGCGGATTGGGGAAGCCGCCCGCTCAAGGCCAAGATGTTGAGCTACGCTTACGACGATGTCCGCTACCTGCTGCCGCTGGCGGATCGACTTTGCGAGAAATTGCACGAGGCCGGGCGTTGGGAATGGTTTGAGGAATGGTGCCGGTTCGCCCGGCGCGCGGTGTTGAACCGCAAGGAACGACCCGCCGAGGAAGTCTGGCGGATCTCGGGATGGGGACGATTGGAGCGTCAGGGCTTGGCCTATTTGCGGGAACTCTGGTATTGGCGGGACCGCGAGAGTGAGATTCTGGACCGGCCCTCCTTCCGGGTCATGTCCAATCAGGTGTTGCTGGACCTCGCGATCGCTGCCGCGGCGGGTCAGGAGATCCGGGGCGCCAAGGGGTTGCGGCCGGCGCAGTGCGAGCGCTTGCGCATGGCCATCCGCGAAGCCGCCGCCCTGAAGAAGGAGGACTGGCCGCCCAAACGGGTCGGCGTTTCCAAGCCGCGCGAGGATCTGGATCAGGCGGCTTTCGATTCGCTTCGCAAACGGCGGGATGAGCAGGCGGCCAAGCTCGGGTTGGACCCGGCCATTGTCGCGAACCGTTCCGCCTTGGAAACGCTGGCCAACGACCGGAGCCGGTCCGACGAGGTGCTCATGCGGTGGCAACACGATCTTTTGTTCGGAACCCGGATGGAAGGATGATGCCTCCTGCCGGAGCTGAAAGCGGACCTTGGTCGGATGCGCGCTTGGTGCGGCAGGCGGCCCGCATCGTTTCCAGCTATCGTCATTGGTTGGGAAGGGAGCTGGTGGCGCGCGGGCGGAATGCCCTTGAGGACGCCGCGGAGTTGTGGCATGCGCCCTTGGTGGTCGTTTCCCACGGGGTTGAAGCGGACCCGCTGCTGAATTATGCGAATCTGCATGCCCAACGTCTTTGGGAAAGCGATCTCGGCGCATTGGTGGGCCTGCCCTCCCGATTCACCGCGGAGCCGATGGAGCGTGAGGAGCGCGAGGCCATGTTGCAGAGGACCGAGGCCTTCGGGTATGTCGATGACTACCGGGGCATTCGCATCAGCCGCCTCGGGCGGCGCTTTGAGATCCTCAAGGCGGTGGTCTGGAATGTCCTCGACGAAGACGGGGTTGCCGCCGGGCAGGCGGCCGCCTTCGATCAGTGGATCGAGCTTCCCTGATCCGGTCCGGGGCGTGGAGAATCGAGCGGGGTCGCCAGCCTCCACGCCGCGAGGTAGGTGGCGATGGCGCTCAAGACGAAGGTGACGACGCCCACGCCGTCGTGGAACTCGTGGAATCGGGCTTCTCCCATCCGGAAAAAGATCCAGGTCAGCGTCAGCGTGCGGAGCCCGTTGAAGAGGAAGGCGGAAGCGAAGCCGGTGAACACCATGAGGAGGCGCCGGGGCCAGCGCAGGAGAAAGAATTCGCCGAAAAAAACCGAGATCATGAGGAGGCTCTGAAAGGAGCGGATGCCGCTGCAGCCGTCGTCAATCTGCAGCACCTGCCCGTGGGCCGTAAGCGCGGTGCCCGCCATGGCGACCGGGATGCCGAGGAGGTTGGCGATGGGAACCGAGTAATCCAAAACCGCCTGGGTCAGCCGGTGGATCAGGGCACCCTCCAAAAACGGGGGAAGGGGCACCGCGGTCAACATCAGGAGGGTCACCGGCAGAAAATACAGGGCGCGCCCGGTGACCCGGTAAACTAGGCCATGCCAAAGAAAAACCACGGTCAGCGCATGAATCCAGATGGGAATCCGCCAGGCGGGGTCGGAACGTTCGACCAACCGGAGCATCGCCAAACCCACGAGCACGAGTCCCACGATGGCGACTTGCCATGGGGCGCCGGCCGGGTCCCGGAAGCTCCGATCCCGTGGCGGCAAGCGCTCCCATCGTGCCCAAAGACACCATCCCGCGAGAAAGGGGACCAACCAGCCGTAGTCATAGTAAGAGCCATCACTCCACCACGGTGACAGAGCCAGGGCCAGCTGTCCCCAGAGCAACAGACCGAGCACCAACAGGGGAAGGGCGCGCGTAAAGCCGGGATACTTGTCTTCCAGTAGGGTCAGCTCCCGCATGCTTGCCAAGGTAGACGCAACCTTTTCCTCATGGAGGGAGAGAGTAACTGCCGACACGCGCTCGATCAATCCAAATCCCGGCACGCGAGGAGGGCGGCAACGCGCTTGCATCCGGCGCCGATTGAGGGAAAGGGTGCAGAGGCAGGCATGATGGCAACGGAGTCCTTCGCGGCAGAACGGAACGCAATCGGTTGCGGTCCCAGGGCCGTGCCCGTTTTCCAGGAGGTGATCTGATGGGGAGAATCGCCATCATCGGAGCCGGTCTCGCAGGTCTCGCCGCCGCCCGCAGACTCACCAAGGCCGGGGTTTCCGATTTCGTGGTGCTGGAGCGTTCGTCGCGCGTCGGCGGGCGCGTCCAGACCGCCGCCTGCAACGGGTTCCGCTTGGATGCCGGGTTTCATGTCGCCTCAACCGCTTACCCGGCGTTCCGTGAGATCCTCCCGGCCGCGTCGCTCGAACCGGCTTGGTTCGACTCCGGGGTGCTGCTGCAGACCAGGAACGGGCGCGTCGTTTCCTTCCATCATCCGCTGCGCCATCCTCGCAAGGCCTGGCAATCGGGTTGGCCGCCGTTCGGCTGGTGGGATCTGCTTCAATTCGGCAGGCTGGCTATGGAGGCCCTGGTGCGCCCGGGAGAAGGTGGGATCGGCCGGGAGCGGCAATCCACCGCGCAACTGTTGGAGCAACGCCGATTCTCCGAGGATTTTGTGGACGGCTTTCTCCGTCCTTTTTTCGGGGGTGTCTTTCTCGACGATGACCTCCAAACGAGTGCCGGCCTGCTGCGGTATTATCTTGCGAATTTTCTTCTGGGCCGGGCTTTTTTGCCCAAGGGCGGGGTGGAACGCCTCGCGGCCACTTTGCGGGCGCAGATTCCGGACGATCGGTTCTTGTTCGGGCAAGCGGTCCGGGGCATCGAAAAAGGGGCGGACGGCTTCCGCCTTGCTTTGGAGTCCGGCGGGATTCTCGCGGCGTCCACGGTGATCCTTGCGCTGGGAGCGGAGGAGACCGCGCGGATTCTCGGTTGGCCGGCTCCCCGGATGCAACCCACGACCTCGATCTATTTCCGCAGCCGCCGGGCGCTTTATCCGGACCGTTGCCTGGTGCTTCCGAGGGCCAAGCGCCCGTTGGTCCGGCACTTTGCCCAAGTCACCAACGTGGACCCGTCCCTGGCCCCGGAGGGCGTTCATCTTCTCAGCGCCACCGTGCTGGATGACCGCGGCTTGGACGATGAATCCCTCTTCCAGATCGCCCTGCGGGAAATCGGTGGCGTCATGCCCGCGGCCGCCGGGCTCTTGGAGCCGTTGCAGGTGATCCGGGTCCCGAGTGCCTTGCCCGGGCAAACGCCGCAGCATTTGGTGACCTGGCGCCAGCGGCGCGCCACCCTGCCCGAAGGACTCCTCTTGGCCGGAGATCTGGCGGGGAACGCCTGTCAACAGAACGCCCTGCAAAGCGGGGCGCATGCCGCCGAAAGCGCGCTCGGGCGCCACCGGTAAAACGGGAGTCCCGGCTCAACCGAGCCGGCAGGCGAAGTCTTCATAACCGAAGGACTTGATGATCTGGACGCCTTCTCCGGTGAATAGAGCGAGGGAAGGGAGGTTCACCCCGTTGAAAGTCGTTGTCTTGACCACCGTGTAGTAGGCCTGATCTTCGAAGACCAGCTGGTCCCCGGTCCGCAACGGGGCATCAAAGCTGAAGTCCCCGATGACGTCTCCGGCCAGACAGGTCGGCCCTCCCAGACGGTAAGTGTGCGCCTTTTCGCCCGGTTCTCCGGCTCCCCTCAGCGGCGGGCGATAGGGCATCTCGAGGACATCGGGCATGTGGCAGGTGGCGGAGATGTCCAGAATCGCGATGGGCATGCCGTTCTCCACGATGTCCTGGACCGTGCCGATCAAAAACCCGGCTTGATAGGCGACCGCCTCGCCGGGCTCGAGATAAAGTTTCAAGTGCGGATGACGCTGTGAGAATCCGGTCAGGATCCGGTGCAGCTCGTTGAGATCGTACTTTGGCGAGGTCAGCAGGTGACCGCCGCCCATGTTGAGCCAGCGCATTTGGGGGAGCCACCGGGCAAAGCGCTGTTCCACGGAATCGAGAGCCTGCTCCAGGGCATCATGAAATTTCTCGCAGAGCACGTGGAAATGGAGACCCTCGATGCCCTCCAGATTGGCTCCTTCCAGCGCGGCGGCGAGAATCCCGAAACGGGAACCGGGGGCGCAAGGATCGTAAAGTGCTGCCGCCGCGGAGGAATACTCGGGATTGATCCGCAAGCCCGGGGAAATCCGGCGTGGGGCGGAAAGCACCCGGGTCCGGTAACGCTCCCACTGGTTCAACGAGTTGAAGACCAGATGATCCGCGATCTCCAGCAACGTGCTCATCTCCGACTCCTTGTAGGACGGGGCGAAAACATGCGTCTCTCCCCCGAAGTGCCGATGTCCATGCAACGCTTCGTGCAACCCCGAGGAGGTGGTGCCCGCGAGATAGGCACGCAGGACGGGATACAAGGTATGACTGCTGAACGCCTTTTGAGCCAGCAAAATGGTCACGCCGCTCCGCTCCTGGATTTCACGCAGGATCGCGCCGTTCCGGTGGAACTGCGCTTCGTCGAAGACAAAGCAAGGGGTGTCCAGCCCGCTGGCGCGGAAGGCGTCCGCCACCCGGCGGGAGGTGTCGGCCGGGCTCGAAGCAGGAGCGGACGAAGTGAGGATCGGTGCAATCATTGGGCAACGGTCCCGACGCTCAGATTTCCAGAGGCGCGGCATCCCGCACCTCCCAAGGCAGACCGAAGCCTCCCAGGTCCCGCATGAAGGGATCGGGGTCCAACTCTTCGATGTTCCACACGCCGGGGATGCGCCAGGCGCCATCCAGAATCTGTTTGGCTCCGACGACGGGCGGCACGCCGGCGGTGTAGGAGATCGCTTGGGACTTCAGTTCCCGGTAGCAGGCCTCGTGGTCGCAGACGTTGAAGATGAAGCGGGTCGACTCCCGGCCGTCCTTCATCCCGGTGACGAGGCAGCCGATGCAGGTTTTCCCCTTGGTATCCGGTCCCAGGCTGGCTGGATCGGGCAGCAGCGTCCGGAGGAATTCGATCGGCACCACGGGCGTTCCCTGATACATCACCGGCTCGATCGAGGTCATTCCGACATTCTGGAGGACTCGAAGGTGGGTCAGATAGTTTTGGGAGAACGTCATCCAGAAGCGGATCCGTTCCAAACCCCGCAGGTTCAGGGCGAGACTCTCCAACTCCTCGTGGAAGAGCAGGTAGATCTCCCGGGTGCCAACCTGAGCGTCGGGAAATGCGTGGGGGAGGTGCACCGAGAGGGGATCGGTCTCCTTCCATTCGCCCCGCTCCCAATAGCGACCCCGTTGCGTGATCTCGCGGAGGTTGATTTCCGGGTTGAAATTGGTGGCGAACGGACGTCCGTGATCGCCCGCGTTCGCGTCCAGGATGTCCACGGTCCGGATGGTGTCGAAGTAATGCTTGGCGGCGTGGGCACAAAAAGCATTGGTCACCCCGGGATCGAATCCGCACCCCAAAAGGGCGGTGAGGCCCGCCTGCTGAAAGCGCTCCCGGTAGGCCCACTGCCATTTGTATTCAAACTTGGCCACGTCGCGCGGCTCGTAGTTCGCCGTGTCCACGTAATGGACCCCGGCCTCGAGACAAGCGTCCATCAAGGTGAGATCCTGATAAGGAAGCGCCAGGTTGAGCAGAACCTCCGGGCGGATGCGTTCCAGTAACCTGACCGTGGCGCCCACGTCGTCCGCGTCCAACTCCGCCGTCTGAATCGGCCGCCCCTCTGCCGCCAGATCCGCGGCGATGGCATCACAACGGCTCTTGGTCCGGCTCGCCAGCCAGATCTCGGAGAAAACCTCGGGAAATTGGGCGGCCTTGCGGACCGTGACACTCCCCACGCCCCCGGCCCCTACGATAAGAATCTTGCTCATGGTTGCTTTGTTCGTGCCGGCAAATCCCATGGCTCCGTTGCCGACGTTGCGCCACGCGCCCTGCTCCGAATCGCGCCGAATATCGGTGGGGGCGGGGGCCTGTCAATGATCCCACGGAAAAAAGACCGCCTGATCCGGACACAGCCGTCCCGCCTGCGACTTGCCCAAGCTACGATGATCCCACTTTAATTGCGCAAGTGGGCGCCCTTCGGGAACGATGGATCCTGAAAGTTCGGTTTCGCGAGTAAGACGGCAATTTGCGGGCCGCTGGGAAGGATCGGCAAACCTCACCGAACGGGGAGCACAAGGCGCGAGAGCGCACCGGGACGGTGGTGCACTTGTTCCGTGGCGATGGCGGTCCGCCCGCCAAAGATCCCTTCAGCCGTGTTGGGATTGCGGTCGTAAAGCGGGAAATCCGCGCCGCTGATGTCCACCCGCAGTTGATGGCCCGGCGCAATGGTCGCGGCAACGGGGCCGAGGTCGACGGTGATCTCGTAGACCTTGCCCGGTTCCATCAACCCGGGCTTGAGGAGCGAGGTGCGGTAGCGGCCGCGCAAGATGCCGCGCGCGATGTTTTGCGCGAAGCCGTCCGGATGCACGTCGATCAGTTTCACCGCCCAGTCGGCGTCGGGCGTGTCGGTGGAGACATGAAGCTTTGCCTCCACGTTCCCGGCAAAGCTGAGCGGCGCGGTCATCGGCTCGCTGGTGTAAACCAGCACGTCCTCGCGATCCTCGGTGCCGCCTTGATCGACCGGGCCCCAGATGGCGGCTTTTGCCGGCGTGGAGGGAGCGGGGTCTGCCGGATCGGCGCGGAAGGTGTCGGCGGGTTGATCCGCGGTCGGAGCTTCGCGGGTGAGACGACCGTCACCTTTGCGGGTATTCGCCTTGCCGTCGGAGTGCAGGTGGAACGACGTCGCGGTGAATCCTTCAGGCGGCCAGGTTTGGGCATCGTGCCAGACGTTGTCGCCCATGCTGAAGTAGCGCACCGGCGGGAACGGCTTCGACATCGCGGCGGCGTCTTGTTTGAGATGGCGATCAAACCAATCGAGCTGAATAGCAAAGAGATCCACGGCGGCCTCGGGGCCGAAATCCACCTCGGCGACCTTCGTCTTGCCCACAGTGCCATGATCCCAGGGACCGAGGATGAGGCGCTGCTGCCGGCGGGTCTTTTCATCCCGCGCCTGCTTTTGCATGATGACAAAATTGTCCACCGACTCACGGGAGAAGAAATCATGGTAACCGACGACGTGCAGGGCGGGCAATTGCAGCTCGGGCAGACGCGAAGTGAGATCGAGCCGTGTCCAGAATCCGTCCGGCTCCGGATGCGTGAGGAATCCATCGAGCCACGGCATGTCCCAACCGATCGCGGTGTCGACGTCGCTCAGGGGCAGGCGAAGAAACGCTTGGTTCAAAGAATTCGGCTTGGTCCCTTCAGGCTTGGGGGAGTTGCCAGCCATCCAACCCGCGATGAGCGAAAGTCGCACCGATCCGCCGAGGTAGATGTTCCGATAAAAGCTGCTCCACGTGGCCTGCGGGGCGATGACGGCAAGTCCTGGCGGATGCTCCACCGCCGCCTGCCATTGCACCGCGCCGACATAGGACCCCCCCATCATGCCCACGCGCCCGTTGCACCAAGGCTGCCGGCTGATCCACTCGATCGTGTCGAATCCGTCCTGCCCCTCATTGTTGTAAGGCGCGAAGCCGCCCTCGGACCCAAACTTCCCGCGACAATCCTGGGCGATGAAGATGTAGCCCGCGCCCGCCCATTTTTCGCCCGTGCCCTTCTGTTTCGTGCGGTCGTAAGGCGTGCGCGTAAGGATCACGGGCGCCTTGGGGAGCGTTTCGTCCCGGTAGAGGTCCGCAGTAAGCTTGACCCCGTCCCGCATCGGGATGGACAGGGTTTCGGACTGCACTCCGGCGAGTGCGGGGAGAGTCAGGGAGAGGAAGGTCAGGATCTGGCGCATGGGTGGGTGGGTTTTGAGGTTGTTAGGATTTGAGTTCGAAGTTCACGCCAGGAGAGACCCGATGACGTGACCGTGGACGTCGGTGAGGCGGCGGTTGATGCCGTTGTGGTAGAAGGTGAGGTTTTCGTGGTCGAGACCGAGGAGGTGGAGCGCGGTGGCGTGGAGGTCGTAGCAAAAGGCGGGGACCTCGGCGGCTTTGAAGCCGAGTTCATCGGTGGAACCGTGGGCGGTGCCTCCCTTGATGCCGCCTCCAGCCATCCAGGCGGTGAAGGCGCCCGGGTTGTGATCCCGCCCCTTGCCGGCGCCTTGCGCGGCGGGCTGTCTGCCAAACTCGGTGGTGCAAATCACCGTAAGCGTCTGAAGGGGAGCATCTATTCACCCCCGGCTTTCCCGGCGAGGGTCCGGTGTGTCCAAACGCCGAACCGCTTCCGAGTGGAGCTCCTTGCTCCGTGACTACCATCGATCCCGCCTCACGCAAGCTGAATTCTGCCGTCGCCGGGGCATTGCAGTG
>JAGWVU010000087.1 GCA_018970725.1 Verrucomicrobiota bacterium | reverse complement strand
CAGAAATCCTCGGCATCCCCCGGGGGGGCCGTGCGGCATTTGAGGGGCCACCCGGAGCCCGACGCAACGATCAAAACTATCAAGCAGGTTGATTGTTCCTGATCAAAACTATCAAGCAGGTTGATTGTTGAATCCCTATCGGATCAATGGCTCCGTGGTGATTCTGAGATCATCGACAAACAACGTGGCCGGTTGATCTCCGAAGGAGTGGGCGGAGATGCCGATTTCCAGGCTGTCATACATCATCCCCCGGAAGGGCAGGGTGGGGCCGTGGCGGTCGATGACCAACCGGTCGTCCTGCCAGACCTGAACCTGTCCTTCGTCGGGATGCAGGAGGACATGCCAGGTCACCCGGACCCATTGGTCGGTTGGAAAGAGGACCCTCGCCTCCGGGGCCTGACGGTATTTCGGCTTCTCCAAGGCTTTCAGTTCGACGCCCAATTCCTGGCCGTCGAAGAGCATGAGCCGGATCCCCGGCGAGTTCTTGACTTCCCGTCCTTCGAGGTCGGCCAGGGTGAAGGGCCGGGTCGATCCCGCGATGCGAAACCAGGCCTGAAGCCAGAAGTGTTCGCCTTGCTCGAAGAAAAGGAAGCCTGTGCCGAGCGATGCCTTGGCGCAAATCATGCCGGGTGCCTTGGCCGGGCAAAGGCAACGCAGCGACTGGCGGCCGCTGTGGGCTTGGAGCATTGAGGGGGCGACGGACGCATCAAGGAATCCAGCCTTGGCGTTCAGGATCTCATGACGCAGCGCCACGTAATCGGGAACGGTCGGAGTCCGGGGTGTTTGCAGGGTGAACTCGGACCACTTGCGTTCTTCCCCGATCAGCGAACGCAATCCGTCCACGCCTTCCGGCACCTCTTCAAAGCCCTCGGCAAACTCTTTCTGCAGTTCATACCGCCGGCCTGAATCCGGATCGACCCGGAAGGCGGCTTTTCCCTCTCTCACGAGGTGGCGGGCGATTTTTTCGGGATCAAAAACGCGATCGACCCACGTCCACGTGCCCCGTTCACTGATGACACGAAAGACGTTCCCGTCGTCGGCCAGGACATGGGGAACGCCGCCCAATGTCGTTTCCCGCAGCACCCTGGCTTTCGGATAAGCGGGCACTTCCACCGGTCCTCGAAGCACCAACACGGCCAGAAACACAGCCAAGGGCGCAAGGAACCCAATCCATCGCTTGGTGAAAGAATTCACTGTTGGCAGGTTCTTGGGTGGAAGTCAGGGAGCATGGGCGAGGACGAAGGAGACGATCGGGGCGGGGTCTTGGAGGCTGTGGGGGTGATGGTCGACGCCCGGTTTGAGGATTACCTTGACGGGGCCCCCGAGTTTCTCATAACGGCTTGCGAGGAGCCCGCTGTTCTCCGGATAGGGCACGACGGTATCGGCTTCGCCGCAGACCGTGAGGATGGGGATTTGGGCCTTGGCGAGAGGGCCGAGGTGATCGACAGGGTTGAGGGTGTAGGCGAGGGCCTGTGCTTCGGTGAGGTCATAGGCGGCCTTGCAGCGTTCCCAGTCCGCCGGGGAACCCTTGCCTTTGCCCTTGCCGCCGGGCCAGCTTTTGAAATCGCAGACCGGGGCGTCGAGATAGATGGAGGCGACGCGTTCGGGGTGTCGTGCGGCCCAGTTGAGGGCGAAGAGACCGCCCCTGCTGAACCCTTCGAGAACGGTTTTGGGAGCGAGTCGCCGGAATTGGACGAGGTGATCGTAAAAAGCATCCATGGATTCGAGCGCGACCGGCGCGCCGTAGAGGTTTTGCACGTTGAGATAGGCGACGTGGAAGCCATGGGCGAGGAGGGAGAGATCCGCCTGAGGCTCATGCCCGAAGAACTCGGTGCGCCAGATCCAGGGACGGCCGGGGGCCGGGTGGGAGGGAAGGATGAGAAGGCAATCCCGGTCATCGACCTTGAAGTCGATCCGTTCATGCCCTTGCCAGGTGGAGACCCGTTCCGCGGCCCTGGCCGGGGTGGGCTGCAGGGCGAGTGGGGCCAGAAGAAGGAAAACGAGGCGATGCATGGGGATTCCCTGAAGCCGCGATCTTGGAACCTGTCATGCGAAACGTGTTGCCTGATGCGTCGGACGGGCGAAGATGGAGGGATGAGAACGGCGTCGTTGGTTCTGGCGTTGATCATGGGGTCGGCTTTGGTTTGGGGGCCTGTCCTTCCGGCTCAGGAGGGAGGGGGAGCGCTGAGTTTCAATGCGCTTTCCCCGCAGCGTGAGGCCGCCATGGGGATCGAGCAGTTCGAGCTTTACAAGCGGGACAAGAAGATGGTCCGCAGCGGCCCGGATTTTCAGGCGGTGCAACGGGTGTCGGCCCGTTTGGTGCCGGTGGTGAAAGTGCCGGAAGCGAAGTGGGAGTTCGTGTTGTTCGAGGATGACACGCCGAACGCCTTCGCGCTGCCCGGTGGCAAGGTGGGCGTGCATACCGGGCTCTTCAAGGTGGTGCGCAACGACGCCCAGCTGGCTGCGGTTTTGGGTCATGAACTGGGTCATGTCACGGCCCGGCATGCCGGGCAGCGCATCACGCAGGGTGTGGCGGGCACGGCGGTGGGAGTCGTGGCCGGGAAACTCTTGGAAAAGAAAACGGGGTTGCGTCCGGAGGTGGCCCAAGGAATCACGCAGGGAGCGGCGACCCTGCGCCTCCTCAAATTTTCCCGGGGTCAGGAATTGCAGGCGGACAAATTGGGGGCCTCCTACATGGCCCGGGCAGGTTATGATCCCCGGGAAGCGGTCGATCTCTGGAGGCGTTTTGCCGAATACAAGGCCAAGTCCGGTGGGAGCGGTCTGCCCGCCTTCTTGAGCACACACCCGGTGGACGAGCGCCGGATCGAGGAGTTGCAGGCGCATCTCCCAACGGCGTTGGCGGAAATGAAAAAAACCGCCCCGGCCCCGGTTCCCGTTCCGCCCTCGTCACCTTTGCCGCCCGTGGTGCCGAAGGCGCTGAGGCCGGCGGATCGTTGAAAAGGTGTGGGAGGCCTGCGGCCTCAGCTGAAAAGGTCGAACGAATCCTGGTCCTCCTCCGGGGCGGAGCAAACTCCGTTGCTTCCCGCGTTCTTCCAGTGGAGCGGTCGCAAGTCCCTTCCCCGGTTCGCGATCTGCCATCCGAAGTTCGATCCGTGGCGTCCGTAATCGAGCCGGTAGATCCAGGCTCCGAACTCATCCTTGCGCCACAACTCGGGATCGTTGCCTTCGATGCCATCCGCCTCAGCCCAAATGGAGTCGATCATCTCGCGGGAGTAGGCGGCTTCCTTGGAATCGCCATCGGATGGGGGGCCAAATGCAAACAAGTCCATGGTAGAGAAGAACCTCACATAGTAGCGCCGGTGGAGTGAGAGGCAAGGTCGGGACGTTGAAAGTGGCGCCGTTGGCCGGACCAACGGGAGAACGTCGGAAGAGAACGTTCCGGGGCACAGCTGAACCGGCTATGAGGTCTTGCGGGCGTCCCTTCTGCAAAACGAGGCACACCCGCCTGACTGCGCGCCCGTCCACCACCGGGGAAGGTTTGGGACGGAGAGAGCAAAAAGTTAAGCGGGATGAATGTGGCCTTCTAAACCGACTCCCACCACTGCTGCCAATCTTCCGGAGGAAACGACTGCTCGACGCTGCTGCGGATCCTGCCCTCGAAGTCCGGGTTGAAGACGGTGCTGGTCCCGTAGACCATGATGAGGTCCGCGGACGAGGCCGGGCGGAGGGCGTGGGCCACGCCGGGAGGGATCACCACGGCGACGTTGTTGGGCCCGGGCATCTGGTCGCCCTCGATGAAGAACCGCATTTTGCGCCGGGGCATTCCGGCGCGTTCGTCGATGAGGAACATCTCGCTGATGCCGTGGAGGATGAACATGACATCCCACTGCTCCTTGTCGTAAGCCCGGAGATCATGTCGACCGGGTTCCTCCACAAAGAGGCGCCGGATCCATGCGGCCGGGTCCTCTCCTTCCGGAATGTGCGGAGGATGGATGTGAAAGCCCTTGGCGGTGCCCGCGAACATGACGGCGGCGGCCCATTGGTTCGGCCAGAAACCGATCTCGTGGAGCGTTCCCTCCGAGCTCCGGGCCAATTCGGCGAAATAGCCGCGGTGCCGTTGTGGATGGACGGTCCGGGGCAAAATTTCCACCCCAGGGATCCAGACTTCCTCCAATTCCTTGCGGAACCGCAAATCCCCGGCGTTGACGCCGCTGGTGGCGAGTCGTTCGGAGAGGGAGGCCAAGGCATACCGTCGGGTTTCCAAGGCCGCGGCCGCGGTTTCCCCGAGACCCCGCCACCGGGTTCCATCCGCTTTCTCCGTATCCGCCATCAGGGGCAGAAGTAACGGGTGGCCGGGAAGGGCGCAAGCCTTGATCCCCGGGATTTGCCGGACGACAGAAAAAAACCGGGAGGGTTGCCCCTCCCGGTCTGGATTCGATCCGGTCACCCGCCCGCTGGTGGTGCAACGGGGGGTTGAGGGATCAAACGGATTTCAGGTGCGATCAATAATCTTCGTGATCGTGGTGGCCGCCACCGGCCGCGGGTTTCTTCTCCTCGGGTTTGTCGAAGATGACCGCCTCGGTGGTGAGGAGGAGACCGGCGACGGAGGCCGCGTTGAGCAGAGCGGTGCGGGTCACCTTGCAGGGATCGACGACGCCGGCCTTGACGAGGTCTTCGTATTCCTGGGTGGCGACGTTGAAGCCGATGTTCCCGGATTTCTCGCGAACCCGGCCGACGATGAGGGAGCCTTCGAGGCCGGCGTTTTCGGCGAGGGCGCGAAGGGGTTCCTCAATGGCGCGGCGCACGATTTGCACGCCAATGGCCTCGTCGCCTTCGAGCTTGAGGGTATCGAGCGCCTTCTGGGCCCGGAGGAGGGCGGTGCCGCCGCCGGGAACGATGCCTTCCTCCACCGCAGCCCGGGTGGCGTGAAGGGCGTCCTCAACGCGTGCCTTCTTCTCCTTCATTTCCGGTTCGGTGGCGGCTCCGACGTGGATGACGGCGACGCCTCCGGCGAGTTTGGCGAGACGTTCCTGAAGTTTCTCGCGATCGTAATCGGAAGTGGTCTCCTCAATCTGGCGGCGGATTTGGCTGACACGACCCTTGATGGAGTCGCTCTTGCCCTTGCCTTCGAGGATGGTGGTCGATTCCTTGTCCACGGTGATGCGCTTGGCCTGACCGAGGTCGCCGACCTGAACGTTCTCGAGTTTGATGCCCAGATCCTCGGTGAGGAACTGGCCGCCGGTGAGGATGGCGATGTCCTCGAGCATGGCCTTGCGGCGGTCACCGAAGCCCGGAGCCTTGACGGCGCAGACGTGGAGGGTGCCGCGGATCTTGTTGACCACTAGGGTGGCGAGGGCTTCGCCTTCGACATCCTCGGAGATGATGAGGAGGGGACGACCGGCCTGGCTGACCTTCTCGAGGAGCGGGATGAGGTCGCGGAGGTTGCTCAGCTTCTTCTCGTAGATCAGGATATAGGGGTTGTCCAGCACCGCCTCCATGCCCTCGGAATCCGTCACGAAGTAGGGGGAGAGATATCCCTTGTCGAACTGCATCCCGTCGACCACTTCCAGGGTGGTATCGATGGACTTGGCTTCTTCCACGGTGATGGTGCCGTCCTTACCGACCTTGTCCATGGCGTCGGCGATGATGGTGCCGATGGAGGCGTCCCAGTTGGCGGAGACGGTGGCGACCTGGGCGATTTCCTTGGAGCCCTTGACCTTCTTGGAGAGGTTGGAGAGTTCCGTGGCGACGGCGTTGGCTCCCTTGAGGATCCCGCGTTGCAGGGAGATCGGGTTGCTGCCGGAGGTCACGCTCTTGAGGCCCTGGCGGAAGATCGACTCCGCCAGCACGGTGGCGGTGGTGGTGCCGTCCCCGGCGACGTCGTTGGTCTTGGAGGCGACCTCACGGATGAGCTTGGCGCCCATGTCCTCGACCGCGTCCGGCAGTTCGATTTCCTTGGCGACGGTGACGCCGTCCTTGGTCACGGTGGGGGCTCCCCATTTCTTGGAGAGCACGACGTTGCGGCCGGCGGGTCCGAGGGTGGACTTGACCGCCCGGGCAAGGATTTCCGCGCCGCTCAGGAGCTTCTGGCGGGCGCTTTCGTCAAAGATGAGTTTCTTCGCAGACATGGTTTCGGTCGGTTTCGGTTCGTAGGGTTCTCAGATGGTTCAGTTGAAAATGGCCAGGATTTCGTCCTGCTTGAGGATCAACACTGGGTCGCCGTTGAGCTTCACCTCGGTGCCGCCGTATTTGGAGATCAGGACGCGATCGCCCTTCTTCACGTGGAAGACGATCGGGTTGCCCTCCTCGTCCTTGCCGCCGGTGCCCAGCTCAAGCACTTCCGCCTCCTGGGGCTTCTCCTTGGCGGCGTCCGGGATGATGATTCCGCCGGCGCTCTTTTCTTCGGCTTCGAGCCGGCGCACGAGGACGCGGGCACCCAATGGTTTGATTTTGGCACTCATGTCGGTTGTTTCGGGTTGTTGGTCTGGTGGTTTGTTTGCTGAACGTTCGGGAGGCGAGCGCTCACAAGCCGAAAACGTGCCATTCGGGCTTTTCGATGTGTAACATGCTGAGCGAAAGGGTGTTGTGAGACTTTGGCCTGCGGTCAAGTCACGGGCGGTGGCACGAGGATGTGCCAACTTGTCACGGCTGGCGGGCGATTTCGTCGCACCTGAGCCCGGGGCCGGGTCAATTTGGCCCGGTGCGCCGGCGGGATTTGCTCAGAGGGGATCGACGGTGCGCCGCAGGCTTTCGGTCAGTTCCAAGGCGGCGGCTTTCGCCAGCGGGGCGCGGGTGATGAGGGAAAGGCAAATCCGCCCCGCAGCCGTCTCGCACTCCAAAACCCCCAGCCATTCGTCATCGCCGAGGGGGAGATAGAGACCGGAGCCCGGGGAGACCGGGTCGATGCGGGCGCGGGTGGCTTCGAGGGTGGCGATGAGTTTGAGCGTGCAATCGACCATGCCGGGATCGTTCTCGCCCTCGCGTTCGAGGAGGGAGTAGCCTTGGGGATCGACGATCCGCAGGGAAATGCAGCCGGTGACCCCGGTAACCCAATTGGCGTAAGCGAGGAGGCGTTCCCGCAAGGTTGCCTCGGGAACGCGGAAGCCGCTTGCGTTGCCTTGCGGGGAGGCGGGGCGGGGCGGTTCGGGCGGTGCGGGGGCCGGAGGGCGCTCGGTGGCGACGGCGCGCAAGGCTTGCATCGCCCGGGTGGCGCGGTGTTTGAGTTCTTCTCCGGAGAGGCTGGAGAGCCGTTCGAGATCGGGATCGGCCGACAACGGGAAATCGTTCTCCGGGCCGGCCTCGAGGTCGTCCAATTCGGGGAAGGTCGCGTTGGCCGGCGCATCCCAGGGGAATTTCGGGAGGGAGGAGACGAGCGGTTCCGGGGATGGGGACAGGGCCGGCGGCCGGTCCGGTGCGGGAGGTTGGGACGGCAGGAGGCGGCGGACGAGGCGCGCCACTTCCGGGAGATCAATCCATGAGTCTGGCGAGGCCATCGGAGCGGTTGGAGAGGGGAGGGGCGAACCCGGGGAGACGTTGTTCGACTTCGGCGGCGAGGTGGTCGAAGATCACGGCGGCGGGCAGCGGATGATTCGTGAGGAGGGCGAGGGGCACGCCATGTTCGCTGGCCCGGAGAAAGACCGGGTCCCTTGGGACGATGGTCTGGAAGAGCAGTTCGGCCGGGAGGATCTCGTGGAGTTTGCGGACGACGCCGGCGCTTTCCGCTTGATCCGCCTGGACCATGGTGGGGACGATGCCGAGGACCTGGGTGGGCGGTTGCTTGGCGCGGAGTTCCGCCATCAGATGAAGGATCTGCGGCAGGGTGCGCAGCCCGAGCGGCTCGGCCAGTTCCGGGATGATGACGTGGTCGGTATGCCAGAGGACATCCCCGG
>JAGWVU010000011.1 GCA_018970725.1 Verrucomicrobiota bacterium | reverse complement strand
AGAAGGATCCAGTGGGCCTCACAGGCGCGCACCGGGTGCTCCGGGGCGGCGGCTTCTTCAACACGTCCGCGTGCTGCCGGTCAGGATTCCGCAACGCGGAGTTGCCCACGAGCCGGATCAGCTTCCTGGGTTTCCGCCCTGCTTTGGTCCCCGGATCTGGAACCCGGCCAGCAAACTAGCGGAAGCCGCGCCAGGGACGCGGCGGTGGGGATTAAGGGCTTCGCCCGCCCCACCGCAGCGGCCCTGGAGCGGCTGGAGCGGAGCGCATTTTCACCATGCCATTTGAACATTTTCTCATACCATTTTCCGGCGGACCGGCTCAAGAGGAGTTGAACCGCTTCCTGGGCACGCACCGGATTTTGCAGATCGACCGTCGTCAGGTGGAAAACGGCTGGGCCTACTGCCTGGAATATGGGGAAAGCAAAATTCCTCAGGAGAAGCCGCCGTTCCGCAAAAATGACAAAAAGCCCGATGACGGCTACGAGGAACGGCTTGGACCCGATGGGTTCCGGCTCTACTTGAAACTGAAAGACTGGCGCAAGGATCGGGGGGAACGGGACAAGGTTCCCCGTTTGTTCAAGATCTTCTCCAACGCGCAGCTCGCGGACATCGCGGAGCAGCGCTGCCGGACGATGGAGGAGTTGCAGGCGATCGAAGGCGTCGGTGAAGGACGTTGCAAGGACTACGGGGAAGAGGTCTTGAAAGTCATCGCGGAGCATGAGGCGGGAGATTGATCTCTGGGACCGGATCGGGACCTGGACGAACCTGGAGATCGCCCTGGCCCAGGCGCTGCGCGGAAAGCGGACCCGCGGCGATGTCCGGGCTTTCCTGCGGCGGCTGCCGGCGAGTCTGGTGGAGGTGCAGGACCGCTTGGTGAATGGCCTGGGGCCGATCGGAGCGTTTTGCACGTTCACGATTTACGATCCCAAAGAGCGGCTGATCGCGGCGCCCTGTTTCCCGGACCGGGTGATGCACCACGCCGTGATCAATGTGTGCGAACCGGTGTTTGAGCGTTGGTTGGTGCGGCAAACCTTTGCTTGCCGCCAGGGGCTCGGCCTCCGGGCGGCGATCGCGGAGGCGAGATTCTGGTCCGCGCGTTGCCGGTGGTATTTGAAGCTGGACGTGCGGCACTACTTTGAAACCGTGCCCCGGGAACGGCTCCTGTCCAAAGTGGAACGGCTTTTCGGAGAACGGGAACTCATCGGTTGGTGGGCGGACGTGATCCAACCGCCGCGCCAACCGGCAGAGCGCGGCATGCCAATCGGCGCGCTCACCAGCCAGCATCTCGCGAACTTTTATCTGGGATTTCTCGACCGTGTGGTGAAGGCGGAACTTCGGATCAAGGCCTACGCCAGATATATGGATGACCTGATCCTCTGGCACGATGACAAGGACGTGCTGAAGGCGGCGCGGGACCGGATCGTGGACTTCGCGCGGGAGGAGCTGGGGTTGGCAATGAAACCGCCGGTGTTGAATTCAATGGGTGGTGGATTGGATTTCGTCGGGTTCCGCTTTCACCCGGGTTGGGTGGGGTTGAATCGGCGCAGCCGCCGGAGATTGCGGGAGAAGGTGCGCGGTTTGGAACGGGCCTGGACACGGGGCAGTATCAGCGGACTGGAACTGCAACAAAGGGTTACGGCGGCGCTGGCGTTTGCGGAACCGGCCTTGACGGGACGGGTATTGGGGCCATCGTGCTGCGGGGACGGTCCGTAGGCGCGCACCGGGTGAACCGGGGCGGCGGCTTCAACAACACGTCCGCGAACTGCCGGTCAGGATACCGCAACGCGAACCAGCCCACGAACCGGAACAACAACCTGGGTTTCCGCCCTGAGCTCTCCGCGATCTCAGATCCGGGGACCAGGACCGTCTCCCGACCAACCGGCCAACCGGCTGGCAAATCCGCACCAACCGCCCCGCGCGCCGTGGAAACCATCGGGAGGATGGGAAAGGCCGGAATGGCCGGCAGCGCCCGGGGCGGTAGTTGGGGCACGGATGAAGCACGGATGGGCAGGATTGCACGGATGATTGAGGTTCGATGAGCTATGCTCTATCCGTGTAATCCGTGGCTATCCGTGCGGTCATCCGTGGTTCAGAAGCAAGCTTGATGCAATGGTAGTTGGGGCACGGATGAATCACGGATGGGCAGGATTGCACGGATGATAGAGGTTCGATGAGCTATGCTCTATCCGTGCAATCCGTGGCTATCCGCGCGGTCATCCGTGGCTCAGAAGCAAGCTTGATGCAATGGTAGTTGGGGCACGGATGAAGCACGGATGGGCAGGATTGCACGGATGATTGAGGTTTGATGAGCAATCCTCTATCCGTGCAATCCGTGGTCATCCGTGCGGTCATCCGTGGTTCAGAAGCAAGCTTGATATAATAGTGGTTGGGGCACGGATGAATCACGGATGGGCGGGATTGCACGGATGATTGAGGTTCGATGAGTAATCCTCTATCCGTGCAATCCGTGGTCATCCGTGCGGTCATCCGTGGCTCAGAAGCAAGCTTGATATAATAGTAGTTGGGGCACGGATGAATCACGGATGGGCAGGATTGCGCGGATGATAGAGGTTCGATGAGCTATGCTCTATCCGCGCAATCCGTGGCTATCCGCGCGGTCATCCGTGGTTCAAAAGCAAGCTTGATACAATAGTGGTTGGGGCACGGATGAACCACGGATGGGCGGGATTGCACGGATGATTGGGGTTTGATGAGCAATCCTCTATCCGCGCAATCCGTGGCCCAAGCTTTACTCCATAACAACGCGCTTGATCTCCAGCTTGGCTGGGCGGAAATTCAAGATGAGGCCGAGGCGCTTTTTCGCGATGCGCAGGTAATTGAGCATCTGGCCCAGTTCATCGTCTCCGATCTTTGGGATGGACTTGCAATCCACGACGACTTCATTCGCCACCACCAAATCAGGCTGGCAATCCCCCACGACTCTCCCATGGTAGAAAATCGGGTATTGCGGCTGTTGCACAAATGGGATGGACTGCTCTTCCAGATCAATCGCCAAGGCGTTCTCGTAGGGCTTTTCTCGAAGACCGGGACCCAATTCGCGATGGACGCGCATGCCGATGCCGATGATTTGGTAGGTTAAGTCTCCTTCTTTCATGCCGTTTCAGTTGATTGATGCGTGGCACGGAGGTCACACGGATGAAAAGAATGGCACGGATCGTCTTTCGAGGCCGTTCTGCAACGCGAAAGGTGCGCGGTTTGGAACGGGCCTGGACACGGGGCAGGATCAGCGGACATGAGCTGCAGGATCGGGGCACGGCGGCGCTGGCGTTTGTGGAACCGGCCTTGGCGGGGTGGGTTGGTGCGGTTTTCGTGCCCCTCCAGGGGGCACGGAAAACGGCATCTGAATCCGGAGGTTGCACCACCGGCTACCATCTTTTGGTCCGTCCGGGACGGCCGGGAATCGGATCTTGGTCCGCTGGGACAATGATCAGGAGGAAGCGGATCCACTCCCATCAACAACCTCGTCCTCTCTCCGACCCGCACCTTCCCCTGCGGTGGTCAGGCGGGAGGAAGATCGTTATGCAGGCGGGAGGCCCGCACGACCTCAAAGCCGGGACGGCTGTGTCCCGCGGGGGAACTTCAGGGCAGCTTTTGGAGGGCTTTGCCGTTGGGATCGCGCACTTCCAGGGTGCCTTGGTCGTCCCCGACGAAGACACGGGTTTCCGCGATGGCCACCTGGGTGAGGGACCTGGGGTGTTTGGGGAATTCGCGTCGGGTGCCGCCGGCGGAGGTTTGGCCGCCTTCGTGGGGGACCAGTTTGGTCCATTCCCGGGCTCCGCCGTCTTCCGCCACGACGACGAGGCCGTCATCGTGAAGCCAGGCGAGGTCGGTGATGGCGCGGGTGGGGCGGGACTCGGCGAGGTTGTGGAGCAGTTTCCAGTTTTCCATGGACCAGACCTTGACTTGTTCGTCGTCGCCGCCGGTGGCGAGTTTCTGGCCGTTGGGGCTGAAGGCGAGGGTGAGGACGAAGCCGGTGTGGCCTTCGATGGCCTTGATGAGGTCGAGGGAGGCGGCGTTCCAAATTTTGAGTTGTTTGTCCGCGGAGACGCTGGCGAGGCGTTTGCCATCGGGGCTGACAGCGAGGTCGTAGATGGTGTCGCCGTGGACGCCTGGCTTTTCGGTTTTCCAGCTCCAATCCTTGGTGGACCAGAGGCGGAAGCTGCCGCGCTGGCCGGGCAGATCATCCGCGGCGACGAGGGTGTCCCCGGAGAAGCAGAGCGCGGTGACCTTGCCTTCGAGATGTTCGGTGAGGATGGCGATGCGTTCCCGGGCGATGGCGTCCCAGAGGAAGATGCGGCGGAAGCCGCCGCTGGCGATGATTTTGCCGTCCGGGCTCCAGGCGATGGATTGGACGACCTCCTCCATGGGGAGGGTGCCGGTGCGGTTGAGTTCCTTGGCCTTGAGGTCGAACAGATCGACGTCGGCTCCCCGGCCGACGGCGAGGGAAGAGCGGTCTGGCGAGACCTGGAGGACGGTGACGGGCCGGTAGGAGGCGGGGGTTCGGGCGAGGGGGACGCCGGGGAGCGTTGGGGCGGCGGCGAGGGCCGCCTCGTTCCAGACGGCTCCTTGTTTGACCCAGTCCCGGAGGGAGGCGATTTCCGTGGGGGTGAGCTGGCCCTTGGGGGGCATGTGAGGATCCGCGTCCTCGGTGAGGAGGCCGACGAGAGGGCTTTTGGCGGGATGGCCCGGGACGATGGCGGGGCCGGAATCACCGCCCTTGAGCAAAGCGGCGCGGGAGGTCATGACCAGACCGCCCTTGCGCTTTTCCGGGGTGTGGCAGCGGAAGCACTCCTTTTGGAGGAGGCGCAAGGGTTCGGCCTGGGCCAGTCCGGCGAGGAGGAGCCAGAGGAGGGGGAGGCGGGTCACGCGATGAGTTCGGGGATGGGCTTGCCCTGATCGACGATGGGGGTGGGCCGGCCGTTGAAGTCGTTGATGGTGACCTTGGAGGAATCGATGCCGAGGTGATGATAAATGGTGGCGAGGAAATCACCGGGACCGCAGGGGCGTTCGATCACGTCCTCCCCGCGTTTGTCGGTGGCGCCGATGACGCCGCCGGTTTGGAGGCCGCCGCCGGCCCAGATGTTGGAGAAAGCGCGCGGCCAGTGATCGCGTCCGGGTTGCACGGTGCCGGCGGGAGCGCTGGCGTCCCCGGCTCCGGTGCTGCGGTCGAAGCTGATTTTGGGGGTGCGGCCGAATTCACCGGTGACGACCACGAGGACCCGTTTGTCCAGACCGCGGGCGTAGATATCCTCGATGAGGGCGGTGACGGCCTGGTCATAGTTCCCCATGCGGAAGCGGAGGGCCTCGAAGATATGGTGGTTGACGGCGTGGTCGTCCCAGTTATTGACCCGGCCGCAGAGGGGACCGCTGAGGCTGCTGGTGACGATATCGACTCCTGCTTCGACGAGGCGGCGGGCGAGGAGGAGTTGCTGGCCCCAGCGGTTGCGGCCGTAACGATCCCGTGTTTTGGCGTCCTCCTTGCCGATGTCAAAGGCATCCCGGGTTTGCGGATTGGTCAGGAGGGTCATGGCCTGGCGCTCGAATTCGTCGAGGGCGAGGAGTTCGTTTTCGCGGTCGAACGCGCGTTCGAGGCGGTCCAGATTTTTGCGGAGGGCGACGCGATCCCCGAGGCGGCGGGTTTCGGCGGGATCGGTGAGACCGATATTGGGCACGGCGAAGTTGGGCCGGTTCGGGTCATCGGTGACGGAGAAAGGGGACCAGGCGTTTCCGAGGTAAGCGGGGCCGTTGTATTCCAAGGGAGGATTGACGCCGACGTAGTTGGGGAGGGGATTGGCGCGGGGGCCGTCCTGGGCGCGGAGGTAGTTGGCGACGGACATCCAATCCGGGAGGCGGGGCTTGGGTTTGTCGCGCTCGTCGGCATCCCCGGACAGCATCTGCATGGAGCCGGCCGGGTGGCCGCCGGCCTTCTGGTTCATGGACCGGAGGAGGGTGAACTTGTCGGCAATGGCGGCGTGCCGCGGGAGGAGTTCGGTGAAGATAGTGCCCGGGACCTTGGTGGAGATGGTTTTGAAAGGGCCGCGGTATTCACTGCCGATTTCCGGCTTGGGATCATAGGAATCGATGTGGGAGAGGCCGCCCGGGAGCCAGACCATGATCACGGCGGTGCGTTCCGAGGCGGGCTTGAGGGCATTTTCCGCGCGGAGTTTGAGAAGACCGGGCCAACCGAGGGAGGCAAAACCGGTGAGGCCGATTTGCATGAAACCGCGGCGGTGGAGGCTGGGAGATTTCGGCTGGCGTCTGGAGGTCATGGTCACGAGCTCAATTCACGCCGAAAGCGGCCAATTCCTTTCCATCCGCGCCATTCCAGACCCGGAGGACGCTGTCTTCACCGCCAGCCACGATGGCGTTGGTGGCGGCAGAGAAGGCGGCGCTTTGCATGAAATCGGGGAGATTGGCGATGGACCGGATCTGGCCTCCGTCATCGGTCACGATGCGCACGAGGTTGTCCCCGGCGGAGGTGACGAGTTGGTTGGTGGCTCCGAGGAATTGGACCGAGGTGACTTCCTTGCGCCAACCGTCGATTTTTTTCTTCCGTTCGCCGAGGATCATGTCCCAGGTCACCACGGTGCCATCCGCCCCGGCAGTGGCGAGGACGCGCCCGTCAGCCCGGAAAGAGACCCCCATGACGTAGTGGGTATGGCCCTCGAAGAGACCGACGCCGCGGCCGGTGGCGATCTCCGTCACACGGGCGATTTTGTCGGCGGCTCCGGAGGCGAGGTGACGACCGTCCGGAGAGAAATCGAGGCAGAGAACGGCGTCGGCGTGTCGTTCCTTCCAAGTCTGCACCGCTTTGCCGGTGGCGGGATCGAAGACGATGATTTCGCCCGAGCGCGACGGTTCGCCGCCGCCGGTGGCAAGAAGTTTGCCATCCGGGCTGAAACGGACGGCGTTGACCTGGTCCGCGAATCCGGTGAGGAGGCGTTCCAGAACCCAGCCGGAGCCGGGGGCGGTAAGGAGTAGATCTCCCTTGGCGGAGGCGGCGGTGAACGTGCCATCGGCCCGCGCGGCGAGGGAGCCGGCGGGGGAAGGGGCGCCTTTCCTCTGCTCCACCGGGGTGCCCGAAGCCGTGGCCCAGACGCGGAGGGTGCCGTCCGGCGAAAGGGCGGCGAGGCGATCCGCGGCGACGGAAAGGGCCAGGGCGACGACGGGGCCGGAGCCCTTGGCGAGGGTCTGTTGGAGGGCGGTCGAGGCGGCGGTGGCCGCGGCCTGCGTTTTCACGGAAGTGGCGAGGGCGGTGTTCGCGGCGCTGATGGCGGTGGCGTTCGCCGCCTTGGCCGTGGTGATGCGCAGGCCCTCGGCCCGGGCATCCTCGATGTTGGCCTTGACCGCCGCGAAGGCGGATTCCGCGGAGACCTGGGCCATCTGCACCTTTTGCAAGGCCTCGAGGGCGGCCTTCCGTTTGGCTTCGTCGGCTCCAGCGTCGTCCAAGGCTTTTTGCGCGGTGGCGGTCGCCGCCCGGGCGGGTTGGACCGGCTTTTCCTTTTCCGGCAGCAGTTTTTGTTGGGCGGTGACGGTTTCGTTGGCCTTCTTGAGGAGTTCGTCGAGCGCTTTGTTCTGGGCCTCGAGGCGGGCGATTCCGGCCTTTTGAAAGGCTTGCTCCAGCGTTTGGGCGGCGATTTCCTCACTGAGGGCAGCGAGGCGTTGTTGTTCCGCGAGCGAGCCGCGGAAGACGGCCAATTCCTTGCCGGAAGCGAAATCCCAGAGGCGGACGGATCCATCGCCGGCGGCGCTGACCAGCTGTTTTCCCTCCGCACCGAGGTGGAGGCAAACAGCTCCCGGGGTGGCGAACTCGCGGAGAATCTTCCCGGTGGAGAGGCTGAAAAGGCGGATTTTGTGGTCCTCCCCCGCGCTGATCATCTGGTCCGGGGCCGGCGCCGCGAGGAGGGCGGTGAGGCGGACCGGGGAGGCGGGCAAGGCCACGGGCTGGCCGGGAGCGGTGAGGGGCCAGAGGCGCAGCCCTTTGTCCTCACCGGCGGTGACCAGCTGGCGGCCATCCTTTGTCCACGCCATGGCCCGCACCACCGGAGGAGCAGGAACCGGAGCGGGAGGGATCGCGGGTGTCGAGGCCGGAGCCGGTGTCGGAGCGGGAGCGGGGAGGCGGGTGCCGGCGACAAGGTCCCAGACCGCGAGGCTGGCTCCGTCCACGATCACGGCGGCCTTGGTGCCATCCGGGGAGAGAGCGAAATGCTGTGCCTTGGTGGTCGCGACCCCGGGGATTTTCTGGCGCACGGCACCGGTCACGGGATCGAGCCGGAAAAGGGTTCCCGTGGCATCGAGACCGGCGAGCGCGGTGCCGTCGGCGGCCAGCGAGGTGAGGACCAGCGCGGTGGAGGCGGGGCGCGCGGCGGGAGCGGGAGTCTGGCGTTTCCAGATTTTGACCTCGCGGAAACTTCCGGAAGCCAAGCGGTTTCCATCGGGGCTGAACGCGAGGGATTGGACCAGGGCGCGGTGGGCGGAGGAGGAAATCCCGGGATCAACGGGGCCGGGGACGAGGCGGCGGGTGGCGAGATCGTAGACCTGGATGTTGTTGGACCGTCCGCAGGCGGCGAAGCGACCGTCCCGGGTCAGGGCCACGGTGTAGATGGGATCGGTGCCGACGGGGAGGGGTTGCCAGACGACCTGGCGGGTCTGCGGTATGGAATCCTTGGCTCCGAGATCGATCCAGGTCTTGAGGAGCGCGATTTGCGCCGGGGTCAGGTCGGTGGCCCCGGCCTTGTTGTTCTTCGGAGGCATCTCCAGGTCCGGCGTGTGGAGGGAGGCCTCGACGACGAGGCTTTCCGCCCCCTTGCCGGGGATGAGTGCGGGGCCGGAATCGCCGCCCTTGCGCATGAGGGCGGGGGTCTCCATGTTCAACCCCGCCTTGGTGGTGGTCTTGTTGTGGCAAGCGACGCAGTTCTCCTTGAGGAAAGGGTAGACGTCCCGGTAGAAATCCGGTTCGTCGGCCCCCGCCGCGGCGGCGAAAAGGAGGAGAAAGGAGACGGCCCGCATTGCCTTCGGGGCTTCTTTCATTTCGCGGCGGCGGTGGTCACCGTGGCGGGTTTCACGGAAATGCGGATCGGGGCGGAGACGAAAATGTCCGCCGTGTCCTTCGGCATCGCGGTGTCGGTGGCCGCCTTGAAGCGTTTTTCGCAGTCCGCCTTGGTGGCTTCCGCGGCTTTTTTCTGGTCCGGGGTGCTCCGGGCATCGGCCAGCGCTTTGGCTGCGGCGGCCTCCGCTTCCTTGCGAGCGGTTTCCGCGGTGACCACAGCTTCCGGGTTGTAGCGGTAACGGGTGACGGCTCCGCCGTAGAAGGCGATCGTGTATTCGCCGGGCGGGGTTTTCAGGGCCGCCAGATCGAGGACGGCCTCGGAGGAAGCGGCCTTGACCGGGAGATCGAATTCCTTGACGCCTTCGAACCCGGGTCCGTAGGCCTTGAGTTTGATGGAACTCCCGGAGAATTCGCTGTTCCACGTGGCTTTGAGCGGGATTTTGAGGGTCTCGCCGACCTTGGCCTCCCAGACCTTGTCCGCGGCCGCGGCGAGGTGGAGCGGGGCTTTCTCCGAGGCGGTGACGGAGACAGGAAAATCCGCCATGAGGCGGGGCTTGGGAATCTCCTGCTTGGCGTCGGCCACCGGCCAAGTCATCGAGGCGAGACGGCCTTCACGGACGACGGTGGCGCCATTGATCCGCGCCTTGCCGGTGAGGCGCGCCACGGTCGAACCGGGAGCGGCGGTTTCCGAGGCGCTGACGATGAGGACTCCGTTGGACTTCCCGGCGGGGATTTTGAGGCCGGCCGCGGTGACGCCCGGCGGGAGGCCATCCAGTTGCACCTCGATCTCGCCATCGAATCCATCGCGCCGGACGGTCACCACGTCGAAGGCCATGGCGGCGCCGGAGCGGAGCGCGACCGGTTTGGAGAAAGCGGCGCGATCCCCGTTGCGCAGGGTGAAGTGAACCGCCCAAGCCGCCAGGGTGAAGTCCGGCGCGGGCTTGCGGACGAGAAGCCGGTAAGTGTTCGCCGGGTCGTTCCGGGTGCCTCCGAACAAGTCACGGATCTGGAGCCGGTAGATCCCGTCCTCCTTGATTTCCACCTTGCCCAACACATCGGGAGAACCGGCATCGTAAGGCGGTCCGTCGTAGGAATATCCGTTGCTGGAAACCTTCATCGGCGGGGCGATGTCATGGAGTTCCGCCACATCGGCGAGGGTTTCCTTGCCGCCCTCCCGGAGGACTCGTTGCACGAGCACAAAGGGATCGGTCGGGCGCCCGAGCCGTTCGGAACCGACCTCGACCCACCAGGTCTCGCCCTTTTTGGCGGTGAATTCGTAGGTATCGACGTCGGCGGCCGGCGCGAAAGATCCGGTCACGTCGAGCGGCAGGGTGACCCGTTGCGCCCGGGCTCCATCGTGGTTCGGCTCCGATTCCTTCAAGGGCGCGGCTGCGGGCAGGCCCTGGGGCGGCCAGGAGAAGGAACTGACGGTGGCGGTGGCGCCTTGCCGTATGGCCACACCGCCCGCCGGAAGATCCCGGAGCGCGAGGCGGTAAAAGTGCTCGGCCCCGCCTTGGAAGGTCAGGCCGTGCAACTTGACGAGGTAATCTCCGTCCGCCGGCGCAGTGAAATCGACGATGCCGCCGGTGCGGTTGACCACCAGATCGCGTCCCCTGGCGTCCGCCACGATCACGACCGGAACCAATTTCGAGTCAATCCCGGAGGCAGCGCAATCGACCGAGAGTCGCTGGCCTTTGCGGGCCTTGAACGCGTAGTAATCGACCGCCCGTTTGGTCATCGACGCATTGCAGATGGAGTTCACGGTGAGGGGCGTGGCGGTTTCCAAGCTGTTGTTGGGCTTGGCGCGGGTGATTTCGGGGAGGCGGTCCACCGAAAAGGCGCGGGCCGAGGAGATGCCGAGGCGGGCTTTGACGGTGGCATCGCAAACGCCGGGTGAAGCGTCCGGGGCGATCGTGACGAGGAATTTGTTTTCGGCCCCGGCGACCGGTTTGGCGGAGACCTTGGGATTGGAAAAGAGGAGGGCGGTGACGTTTTCGAGGTGTTGGCCGGTGAGGGTGACTTCCACGCTGGTGCCCGCCTGACCGCCCATCGGCATGAGCGTGAGGAGGCGCGGGGCGGGGAGGCAGACGGATTGGGCGGAGGCGGTGGCGGGGAAGAATGCCAGGGCGAGGCCGAGGGGGAAAAACTTGGGAGACATGAGATGGATCAGTGGTTGTAAAGAAACTCCTTGGTGTTCAGCAAGGCCCATACGAGGTCCTCAAAAGCCTGTTTTCTGGCGTCCGGAGAGGCGAGGTGGGCAGTGGCGATCCGCCGTTCTTCGGCATCCGGTTGTCTGGAAAAGGCGGCCAGATAAAGTTCCTCAACCGCCGCTTCCGCGGTCACGCCGGGCTTGGAAAGACGGTCCGCCCGTCCTCCGGCGACGGCGATTTTTCCCTTCACTTCCGCGGAGTTCATGAGGTGGAGGCTTTGGGCGAGACTGGAGGACTGGGCGCGCTCACACTCACAAACGCTCGCGGACTCGGGGCGGCCGAAGACTTTGAGAAACAGTGAGGCGGAATTGTAGCTGTTGTCAGGCAAGGCGATCGCCCGCGTGCCCGGCGGGAGATCGGCAAACTCGGACTTGGAACCGGCGAAGGAGTCGAGCGCGTCGAGCAGCACCTCGGCCTGCATGCGTTTCGGGTAGAACCGGGAGAAGTTTTGGACGTCGACGAGGTTATGTTCGTTCGGCACCGAACTCAGTTGATAGGTTTGGCTGCGCGTGAGGGTGCGGACCAGTTCCTTGAGGTCGAAGCCGCTCTGCACAAAGTGCGCCGCGAGGGCATCGAGGAGTTCCGGGTTGGTCGGAGGATTGGTGTCGCGGAGGTCATCCTCGGGTTCGACCAAGCCGCGCTTGAAGAAATGTTTCCAGTAGCGGTTCACCAGGGCCTTGGCGAAAAACGGGTTGGATGTGTCCGCCATCCAATCCGCCAACCGCAGGCGGGGATCGTCATCCGGGGCGATTTCCTGTGCTCCCTGACCGAGGCCGGCCGGCTTGACCATGGCGCGGGTCCGTTTGTTCTCGATTTGCGCCACGCCGCGCTTGTGGAAAATGAGATCCTCACCGGCGATCGCGGTCGGTTTGCGCCCGACCTGGCTGAAAAAGGCGGCCATGCTGTAATAATCATCCTGGCTCCACCGCTCGAAGGGATGGTGATGGCATTGGGCGCACTGCATCCGCACGCCGAGGAAAAGCTGGGCCACATCCTCGAGTTGGGCGTTGGGTTCCTTGACCCGTTTGTACCAGGCCACCGCCGGATTGGCCACGATGGTGCCCGTCGCCGCGAGGATCTGGCGGACCATTTCATCGTAGGGCTTGTTGGCGAGCATGCCGTCCCGCACCCAGGAATGGAAGGCGAAGTTCGCGGTGATATCCGCCGCATCCTCCCGTTTGTTCTTGAGCAACGCGGTCCACTTGTTCGCGAAGGCATCCGCGTAATCGGGACTGGCCAGCAGGGTCTCGATCGCCTGTTCCCTTTTATCCGGTGCGTTGCTGGCGAGGAAGGCCTGCGTCTCCTCGAGCGTCGGGAGACGGCCGGCGATGTCCAGCGAAGCCCGGCGCAGGAAGGTGGCGTCGTCACAGGGAGCGGAGGGCGGCACCCCGATAGCCTTCAGGTTCGCGAAGACCAGCTCATCGATGAAGTTCTTCGCCGGTGGCAATTTGTCCACCGGGGCTCCGAGCGGGATGGAGATGCTGAAAACGGAGACCTTGCCGCCATACCGCACCATCACGGCCACGTTGCCGGGAAGATCTTTCGTCTTCACCTGTCCCGACTCGCCGACCTCCGCCATTTCAGGGGCATTGGCCTCGTAGAGAGCGAGATGGGTCACGTCGCGCGTGGTGCCGTTGTCGTAACGGGCGGTGACGCGGAGGGATTGGGTCGTGCCCATTTTCATCGCGAGGCGCTTTGGTTCGACCTCGAGTCCCGCGAGCGCGGGTTGGCCGGCCGCTTGGTAGGGCATTCCCTGACCGATCCAGCGGACCAGTGTCTGATAATTTTCCGAGCCCGGCGTGAGTTTCTCGCCGCCACCGTGCGGCACCTGATTGGCCCCTTTCAAAAGGAGCAGGCTCTGTTCCGGCGCGGGCGGGAAAACGCGGCGGCCCCGGGCCTCCTTGACGATGTGTTCGTAATCCTCCTGCGGTTCAAAACCGAGCAGGGAAAGGCGGAAACCGCGCTGACCGATCACGGCCTTGGCGTGACAGGCACCGCTGTTGCATCCCGCCTTGGTGAGGATGGGGACGACGTCATTGACGAAGCTCAAGGGGCGGGAATCCGCCGCCGTGAGGCTGATGGGCAGGGCCAGCAAAACACACAGGGCGGGCAGGGAAGGAGGCGGGAGACGTCGCATGAGGCATTCATAACATCGCCCCACCGGGCCGATTCTTTCATCGGCCTCGTGAAAAACGGTCGGGATGGCGTGGACCGGGAGATCCGTCCCGGGTCACTTTTTCGGAAGGGCCCGGACAGGCCCGCCGGAGATGCCGCCGTCGACCAACAAGGTTTGGCCGGTGACATAGCGGCTGGATTCGGAAGCCAGAAAGACGAGGGCGCCATCGAGATCCTTCATGGAACCGGGCCGGCGCACCGGGATGCGGTTGCTGAGCATTTCGACCCATTCGGCGTCCTCATACATGACCGCGTTCTGGGCGGTTTTGAACCAGCCCGGGGCGAGACAGTTCACGGTGATGCCATGCGGGCCCCAGTCGTCCGCCAAGCTCATGGTGAGCTGTTTGATGCCGCCACGGCTGGCGCCATAGGGGGCCAAACCGGCATATCCGTGGACGCAGGTGACGGAGCCGATGGTGATGACCCGGCCGTATCCGCGTGGCATCATGGAGCGCTTCACGATGGCTTGGGCAAGGAAGAAAGAACCGCGGAGGTTGGTGTCGAGGATGAGATTCCAGTCGTCCCAAGTGACCTCGAGCGCCGGTTTGCGGCGGTTGCACCCGGCATTGCAGACGAGGACATCGACCTTGCCGAAGTGTTCGATGGCGCGGTCGGCGGCTTTTTGGATGGAATCGGGGTCGAGGACATCGAGCTCCAGGGCGAGGCACTGGCGTCCCACGCCTTCGATGCGGTCCTGGATGAGGGCGAGGGTGGCGGTGTCCCGGCTGGTGACGACGAGGTCGCACCCGGCCTTGGCGAGGACTTCGGCGAAGTGTTCCCCCAGACCGCGGCTGGCTCCGCTCACAAAGGCGACGTTCCCTGACAGATCGGAAAGCTCGGCAGACATGATGGCATTATGGGTGCAGGATCACTTTGAGCAAGTCTCCACCCCGATGAAGCTTGTCGAACCAGGTTTGGCCGTCGGCGATGGGGGCCTTGGCGCTGATCAGGGGCGTGACCCGGATCTCGCCCCGGGCCACCGCCTCCAGCGCCTCGGTGTATTCTCCGGAGGAGGCGCAGCTGCCGTAGACGGTGATTTCCCGGGTGACCACCTCCTGAAGCGGGAAATCGACGACCGGTTTGAGGTTGCCCACGGCGCCGACCTTGCCGCCCTTCCGGACGGAGCGCACGGCGAGTTGAATGGTCGGGGTGATCCCCACCACCTCCATGGCAAGGTCCGCGCCGTCCTCACCGGCCCAGTCGCGCACCCGGGCCAGAAGATCCGGTTCGGAAGCCTTGATGCCGTGATCGGCCCCGAGTTCACGGGCCAGCTCCAGACGTTTTTCGTCGAGATCCACGGCAAGGACCCGGGAACAACCGGCGCGTTTCAAGGCTTGGATGACGAGCAGTCCGATCAGGCCCGCGCCGACCACCACGGCGGTATCCCCCGGTGCCGGTTTCACCAGGTTGACCGCGTGAAGCGCCACGCCGACCGGTTCTCCAAAGGCGGCTTCCTCAAAGCTGAGACCCTCCGGCAGCGGGACCAGGAGGTGGCGCGGAATGGCGACGTATTCCGCGAAGGCTCCATGGCGCCGGTAATCCGGGCAGGAGACGCCGATGACCCGGCGTTCCGGGCAAAGGTTGGTGTGACCGGTGCGGCAGGACTCGCATTCCCCGCAGAAAATCATCGAGTCAAAGGCGACCCGGGCGCCCGGTTCCCAATCGCTCACGTCCCGGCCGACTTTGGCGACGACGCCTGAGGCCTCGTGCCCCATGATGATGGGGGGGATGCGCCGTCCGGAGGAACCGTCCATGCCATGGATGTCACTGCCGCAGATGCCGCAGGCTTTGACGGCCACCAACACTTCGTGGGGAGCGAGATCCGGTTCAGGGACATCGCCGTAGGTGAACTGGCTGGGAGCGGTGAGGGTGAGGGCCTTCATGGTGGAAATGGAGGGACTTGGCTCAATGGCTTGCTGCCGCTTCCCGGGTGGCCTGAACCAGTGGACAGACGGTTTCGGAAAGTTTCCGCACGAGGTCGGGCGAGGCTCCCAGCGCGGCAATCTGGCGGACGATGGCGCTCCCCACCACCACCCCGTCCGCCTTGGCGGCGATCGCGCCGGCCTGTTCGGGCTTGGAGACTCCAAAACCGACCACCACCGGGACTTTCGCGAACCGGCGGATCAAGGAAAGCCGGGAATCGAGGTCGGTCGCGATATCGCTCCGTTCGCCGGTCACGCCCTCGCGGGAGACGTAATAAATGAAGCCCTCGGCCCTTGCCGCGATGCTGGCGATGCGCGGTTCCGGGGTGGTCGGGGCGATGAGCCGGATGAAGCGCAGGTCCGTGGCGGCGCGGAGTTCCTCGTTGGCGTCCTGTTCTTCCGGGGGCAGATCAAGGAGCAGAAGGCCATCGACGCCTGCCTCGCGGGCTTCAAGGAGGAAACGGCTGAACCCGTAGGTGTAGATCGGGTTCATGTAATTGTAGAGGACGATCGGGATCTGGCTCTGCCTCCGGATGCGGCGGACCAGATCGAGGACCCCGGCCACGGTGGTCCCGGCGTGCAGGGCGCGTTCGGCCGCCTGTTGGTTGACGGTGCCGTCCGCCATCGGATCGGAGAAGGGGACTCCGAGTTCGACAATATCGACCCCCCAACCTTCCATGGCTTCGACGATCCGAAAGGTGGCGTCCAGATCGGGATCTCCGGCGCAGATGTAGGCCACGAAGGCGGATTGGCCCTCCTCGCGCAAGCGGTTGAAAGTGGCGTCGATTCGATTCATCGGTGAGGCGGGCACCCTCCCGTGGAGCGTCCCGTCATTCAAGTGGAAACGGTTGATTCGAGGACAAACCGTGTTACTGGCTCTCCATGGCATGGAGAATTTGGACCGCAGGATTGGTCGTGGCACTCGCGGCCGGGGTCACCGGTTGTGAAAGGCACTCGTGGAATCAGGTGAGCGAGTTCTACAAGGGCCACCATTCAGATCACGGCGCTCACGGCGATCATGCTGCCAAGGGCGGTGAGGCCCACGGAACCAGCGGAGGCAAAGAGGCGGCCCACGCGCCCAAGGAGGCCGGTCACGGTGCCAAGGAGCAGCCCAAACCGCATTGAGAAAGACTGTCGGCTGGGGAACCCGTTGACATACTCCGCGACGCCGCGCCGGGTTCTGGTCTGGCTTTGCGTGGGGTTCAGGGCCCTTTCCCTCCGCGCCATACGCAAAACTGCTCCGCAGTGAGATGGGAGCAACCGGTCACGCGGGGGGGTGGTTGCTTCCCGGAAGTTTATCTAGCGACCCAATTTGGGCTGAACGCACAGGCTGGCTCTCAGCGATCAGCGCCCGATCTCCCCAAACAACGAATTTGGAAAGGATTCCGCCGGTCCTTTTCCCTGCCTGTCAGAGAACTCAAATCCGTCCGCGAGATCATCCTTTACTGAATGCGCCGGATCACGGCTCCTCCTTCAAGAAACGGCGGGGCGAAACCATGGAGCGAACCGTAGAGCGGGATGATCCGCTTCTATTCCTCCTCGCGCCTTGGCGGCAGCCAAAACTCCCCGGAATCTGACTCATCACTTTAGGCTGGGCGGAGCACTAGGATGCCGTCATCCTTCCCGGGGAGAAACGTTCCTCCCACGCCGGCAGCATCTGGCGCAGTTCGGCCGCCCGGTGGCGGGGGGCGACGTTCCAGACCACCGGGCACCCGGGCGGCAAAAGTGGCATCAGGGTTTCGAAATCGATCATCCCCGAGAGCGGCACGCAGCCTCCCGCGTCCGGCCATTTCACGTCGCTCGCGTGGCACCCGAAAAGCTGGCCACGCCTTTCGGTGAGCCATTGGGCGTGGTCGAGAAAACCGAGATTCGCCTTCTTCTGGGTCCCGGCGAAGTCGTGCCAATACCCCACGGTTCCGTCGCGCCCGAACTCGGACAGAAGCCGGGTCATCTCCTCTTCCGTCGGTCCTTCCTCCAACCCTTCCCCTCCGCTCAGTGCGAGCCGGATGCCGCGGGCTGCCGCGAAGGGCACGAGATTTTCCAAGGAGCGCCGCGCCCGGCCCAACCAGGCCTCGCCCAACTGCTCGCGCTCGCGGATTCCATCGAGCTTGGTGGCCACGAACCGCCGGGAGTGCAACCCGCCCGCCCGCACCTGCCGGAAGAGTTCCCGGGTGACCCCGCGCAGCCCGGTGGGGCCCAGCTGCAACACCACGAAGGAGGCTTCGAGGCTCGCGGCGTAGTCGATGGTGATTCGGGTCCAGTCGAGGGCCCGTTCCCGCAGGGCTCCGGTGGACGACGTCAGTTGACCTTCCCCGAGACCGACCACCGGACTGTCGATCGGAAGCGGGCTGAAATTCGCCAAGCTCACGACCCGGATGCGGCCCGCATGGAGGACCCGCCGGAACCCGGGGAACTGCGAGATTTTGGCCCCGGCGCTGACCTCGATCGCGGTTAGGCCGAGGGTGCGCAGCTCAGAGAGCAGCGCCTCGCCATCGGTGTGGCGGTCACAATTCCAGAGAGTGGAGATGGCCGTCATAACCGCTCGATCCCCGCACGAAAACGCGGCGCTCAACCCGGGTCAACCGGCATTTCCAAGGGTTTGAGCCATTTCGGATTTTGTGCCGGTGCGATCACGAGACAGATCTCCCCTTTGGCGGGATGGGTCTGGTAGTGCGCGGCCAGAATGGCGGCTGTTCCCCTGCGATACTCCTGATGCAGTTTGGTCAACTCCCGCGCCACGGTGACCAAGTGGTTGGGGGCGAGATTGGCGAGCAGTTGCAAGGTCCCGAGAATGCGGTGCGGAGACTCGAAGAAAAGGGTGGTGGCCTCGCTTTCCAAGGCGGCTTGCAATTCGCGGGACCGCTGCCCCTGTTTCACCGGCAGAAACCCCCGGAAGGAAAACGGGGTCGCTCCCAGCCCGGCCCCGGCCAAAGCCGTGACCACCGCGGAGGGGCCCGGAAGCACGTCATACGGGATTCCGTGCTCGATGCAGCGGTGGATGAGCCGTTCGCCGGGGTCGCTGATGGCCGGCATTCCGGCGTCGGTCACGTAGGCCACCCGGACTCCCTCCTCGCGAATCCGGGCGACGAGTTCCTCCGCCCGCCGGGCCTCGTTATGTTCGTGAAGGCTGACCAGAGGCTTGCGAATCCCGTGCCGGGCGAGCAGTCGTTGCGTGTGCCGGGTATCCTCGCAGGCGATCATGTCCACCTCGCGGAGGCAGTCCAAGGCCCGGAGGGTGATATCCCCCAGATTTCCGATGGGTCCCGCCACAAGATAAAGCCCGGGCGGCAGGGGAGTGGACGGGTGCGGATCGATGGTGGAGGGAGAGGAGAGCGGTCACCAACCTTCGGTGAGCTGGGCCACGATCTGCTCGGCGGCGTCCTGAGCGGCGATGGCGAGTGCCTGCCGTTCCGAAAGTTGGAAGTTGCGATCGAGGAAGAGCGAGGTTTGGCCGCTGACCTCGCCATAGCGGGTGCGTTGTCCCGTGCCATTCATGCCGGCGACGGGGTCGTCACCGAACGGATTGACATCGGCCAGATTCCGGCCGGTGACCGGGTCCGACAATTGGAAGGAGATCTGCATGGTTTCCAGCAGTTCCCGGGACTGGAGCACCTCTGTTTGGGTGGAGCGCTGTTGGGCCCGGCGGATTTGGCGGATGTTGCCGACGAGCACCGCATCGGCTTCCTCCTTGGTGGAAATCTTGTAGGTGCCGTCCTGTTGGAGGGCGGAAATCACGGCATTGGTCACCAGCACGGCGAGGCGGGGTTCCAACGTGGAGTTCTTGAAGGTCGGCACATGGATCTTCTCGATCTTGGCGTAGGCCGAGGGTTTGACCGCCCCGAGTTGGTAGCCGGCGCAACCCGCGAGAACCATCGGGCAGAGACAGGCGAGGAGGGCCGGATGGAGGCGGAAGGCGGGGAATGAGCGGGCTGCGTTCATTATGGTGCGGCCGGGGACGGGCCCCGACTTCTAAACCGAGGGGGAGAACCGTTTCCAGCGATTTATCGAAAAATCATTGGGCGGGGATGGGCAGCACGTCCTCGGCAGAGGCACGCATCTGCGGTTTCGGCGGAGCTTCGAGCTTGGGCGCAGGGGGCCCGTTGTAGTCCGGTCGATCGACCACGTTTTCCTGGGCGATGACGCGGCTTCGGGGAGCGGAGGGCGGGGCGATGAGGTTGGGGTCGATGGCCTTGAGTTCCGCGAGACGTTTTTGGGCGTCAGGGTAGCGTGCGGTTTCCGGGCCGATTTCCTGGTAATAGATGGCGGCGGCCTTGAGATTGCCCTTGCGCTCGTAGTAGCGGGCGATGCCGAACTTTTTATCGGCGTCCATGTGTTCGAGCTTGCCGACCTTTTCCTGAAGTTGTCCGGCCCGGGGATCCGTGCCGAAGTCGGCGATGAATTTTTCCATCTCCAGTTGGGTCTTGAGGACCTGGGAATCGTCGTTGGTCTCCCGGCCCTCCCGGATGGCGATGATTTCGAGGGCGGCCTCCTTGGTCTTGGGATCCGCCGGGTAGTTGTCCTGGAGTTTCTGGAAGGCGGCGATGGCCTCCGCGTCCTTTTCGGCCTCTTTCTGGAGCAGGCCGACGTTGAAGATGGCCTGGGGGGCGAAGTTGCTGCGCGGGGCGTTGGCCGCGACCTTCTCGAACATTTCGATGACCTTGGAGCTTTGCGATTTGGCCGGGATGAGACCGAGGATGGTGCCCGACTTTCCGTTCATGGCGAAGGTGGCCAACTCGAACTGGCGCCGGATCGCTTCCCCGTAGAGATCGCTTTCCCGGTGATTTTCGATGAAGGCCTGGTAGGCATCGAAGGCTTTCACGGCCTTTTCCTGGTCCTCATAGACGCGTCCCAGTTCGAAGCGGGCGACCGAGGTGGACGGGGTCAGGGGATAGAGTTCGGCGACGTCCTTGAGGAGATCCTCCGCCTTTTCCAATTTGCCCTGCCCCTTGGCCGCGAGGGCTTTTTCCAGCAGGGCCTTGGCCTCGCCATCCTGCCGCTGCAACTCATCGGAAGCGGGAACTTCCTTCATTTCCCCTTTGCCGAAAAAGCGGCGGTCGGCCCGGGACGGAAGCAGACCAAGGACCAAGCAGAGCCCGGCGAGGGCAAACGGATGGAGGAAACGGGAAGACGGTTTCATGAGGGACCGGTTGGACGGAAGAGTCGGGAGCTTTCTCCAAAAACATTCGGGGAGTCCTCGCGCCGAATGGGAGTATACCCTCGCCTGTGATTCGCCGTCAATTCAAGTCTTTTTCGGGAACGGGAGGGCCGGGGAGACGGAAATGCGTTTGATCAGAGCGGCTCCCGCGGTTATAGCCGGGAGGGATGAGGCCGGGGGTGTTTGTCAGTTTCGAGGGGTCCGAAGGGTGTGGCAAGTCCACCCAGATTCAGGAGATTCGGTCCCTGTTGGAGGCGCGCGGCCGTTCCTGCCTGGCCACCCGGGAGCCCGGGGGCACGGCTTTGGGCGAGGTCATCCGGAATCTGCTGAAGCACGCGCCGGAGGGGCGGGGGATGTGTCCGGAGGCGGAATTGCTTCTCTTTGCCGCGAGCCGCGCCCAGCTCGTCAGGGAAATCATCCGGCCCGCCCTCGACGCCGGGACCTGGGTTTTGGCGGACCGGTTTCACGATTCCAGCCTGGTGTATCAGGGGATGGCCCGCGGGCTCGGACTAGAGCCGGTGCGCCGGATCAACGGGTTCGCCTTGGGGGCGTGCCGTCCCGATGTCACCTTTCTCCTCGACATGGATGCCGCCGCAGCTTGGGAAAGGGCGCGCGCCGTGACCCGGAAGATGGGGCGGGAGGACCGCATGGAGAGCGAGCCCGCCGCGTTTTACGAGACGGTGCGCCAGGGATACCTCAAACTGGCCGCCGAGGATCCGGAACGCGTGGTGGTGGTCCCCGCCGACCGGCCCTTGGAAGTGATCCGCGACGAAATTTGGCAAACCCTCACCCGACGTTTCGATGGCCTTTCAGGTTGAGACCGCCGTGAAGCTGTTGCGTCGTTCCCGCGATGAAGGGCGTCTGGCGCACGCCTATCTGGTCTGCGGTCCCGCGGGCAGCGGCAAGGAGGCACTGGTGCTGGAGATGATCGCGCTGGTGGGGCAGCGCCGGGGTGAGACCCTGGATGCCTCCCGGTCCGAGTTCGTCCAGATCGTGCGGCCGGAAAGCAGGAGCCGCCGGATCAAGGTGGACGCGATCCGGGAAATGGAAAAGCGGCTCCACCTGTCCGTCCCGCAAGCGGTCACCAAGGTGGGGATCATCGAGGATGCGGACCGGCTGGGGGAGGAAGCGAGCAACGCCTTTCTCAAGACCCTCGAGGAACCACCCGGACGCTGCCTGCTGATCCTCGTCACCGAGCAACCCGAGCAGCTCTTGCCGACGATTCTGTCCCGGTGCATCCGCGTTCCCCTGGTGGGACCGGGACGGGTGACTCCGGGAGAACGTGAGACCGCCTTCCTGACCGAACTCCACCGGCACTTCACCGGAGGGCGCAAGAAGGGCGTGGGGGCGGTCTGGGGCTTGAGCCAGCGCTTTGCCGAATGTCTCCGGGAGGAAAAAGCGGAGATCGCCAAGGTCCATGAAGAGGAGATGAAGCGGGAACGCGAACTCTACCAGAAAACCACGGATGGCGATTGGCTGAAACGGCGCGAGGACTTCCATGAATCCCTCACCGCCGCTCATTACCTCCATCGCCGGGCGGTCCTCGTGGAGTTGCTCATCGCGTGGCTCGGTGATGCCCTCCGGAGTCAGCATGGCATCGGGCAGGTCGAGTTTCCCGCCTTTCGCGAGGGCACGGAAGCGACGGGGCGCATTTTTCCTCCCGTTGAACTGCTCCGCCGGATCGAAGCCTTGGAGCAGCTGCGCCATCAGCTCGGGACCAATGCGAACGAGGCCCTGATACTCGATGTCGCCTTCATGGATGCGTTCGGCATTTGAGGCCTGGGCCGACCCGCTTTTTTCCCTGCAACGCCGGTTCAGGCCACCCATTCGCTCGGGTTCCACCGCCGGTGGGCCCGGATCGCGGTCTGGTAATAGCGGACGAGCCGTTGCGTCGCTTTCCGCCAGCTGCAGTCTTCCATGTCCTGACGGGCGCGCCTCGCGAAGGTCTCCCGCTCCTCCGGGTTGCGGATGAGTCGTTCGATGTGGGCGAGGAATTGTTCGCGGTCGCCGGTCTCGAACATGAGGCCGTTGACTTCGTGGTCGATGACGTCGGGAATGCCTCCCGCGCGGGCTCCCACCACCGGCACGCCGCTGGCCATCGATTCCATGGCCACGAACCCGAGGGTCTCGGTGTCCGAGGGGAAGGCGAAGACATCGGCGGAAGCGTAGGCCTGCGCCAGTTCCTTGCCGCGAAGATAGCCGGAGAAAAAGGTTGGGGTGCCGGCGAAGGCGGCCTTGAGTTCCTCTTCCGCGGGCCCTCCGCCGACGATGGCGACCCGGATGCCCTTGAGCCGCCGGGCGGGTTCCAGCAACCAGCTCACCCTTTTCTCGTGGGAGAGGCGCCCGACGCAGAGGATCAACGGTTTATCCGGTTCCCCCTGGCTGAGGAAATGGCGCATGGCGGGGTCACGGTTTTCCGGGTGGAACGAGGTGGTATCCACCGCCTTGGGCCAGACACGCAGCCGCTTGATGCCCATCTCCGCGGAGACATCGACCATGGGCCGGCTCGTGGTGAGGTTGAGCTGGGCGGTATTATGCAAGGAGCGGATATGAATCCGGCCCGGAGCGATGAGGAAGGGGACGCGAAGTCGTTCCGCGTATTGGTGGAGGTCGGTGTGGTAGCTCGCCACCATCGGGACGTCGAGTTGCCGCACCACGAAGGCTCCCCACATGCCGATGACGAACGGGTTGACGCCGTGCACCAGATCGGGTTCGAACGCCTTCAAGTCGGTGTAAATCCGGGTGCTCGGCATGCCCAACCGCAGTTCCGGATACCAGGGCTTGAAGGGGATCGACTTGAGCCGGATGACCGGGAAACCGCAGTATTCGGAGATGTTTTCCCGGTTGGAATATTCCGGGGCGAAAACGATCGCTTCATGGCCGAGGTCGCGGAGTTGTTCCAACGTCCGGCAAATCCGGGTCACGATCCCGTCGATGTTGGGGAGGAAAGTCTCCGTGCAGAAGGCGATTCTCATCCCGACGGGTTGTTCGTTCGGGCTTCAGGCCCGGGGAACCGCCTGCGGTGCCGGCACCCCGGCGCTCTGGGCCTGCGTCCAAGTGGAGTAACAGGGGATCTTGGAACGGTCGCATCGGTCCGCGTATTTGCGGGCGATCCCGGTGACTTCCTCCAAAAGGCCTTCGCTCAGCGTGGTGGGCTTGAGTCCGAGGCTGAGGAAGAGGTCGTTGTGGACATGAAGGTCGTTTTCCGCCGCCTCGTTCCGCGGGTTGTTGACCATGGCCACGTCCGCTCCCGTGATCCGGGCGACGAGTTGGGCCAGATCCCGGACCCGGTGGGTCTCGGTCATCTGGTTGAGGATGCGGACCCGGTCTCCGGCGGCGGGCGGGTTTTCGAGGGCCAGTTGGACGCACCGGCAGGTGTCGCGGATGTGAATGAAGGCGCGGGTCTGGCCGCCGGTTCCATGGACGGTGAGCGGGTAACCCACCGCGGCTTGGACGAGGAACCGGTTCAAGACCGTGCCGTAGTCACCATCGTAATCAAACCGGTTGAGCAACCGCTCGTCCCGGGCCGTCTCCGGTGTCACCGTGCCCCACACGATTCCCTGGTGCAGATCGGTGATGCGGACCCGGTCGTTTTTCACGTAATAAGCGAAGAGGATCTGGTCCAGACTCTTCGTCATGTGGTAGATGCTTCCGGGATTGGTCGGGTAAAGGATCTGCTGCTGCAGTTTCTCCCCGGCATCCGTGGTCACCTCGATGTCGAGGTAGCCCTCCGGAATTTTCATCCCGGCGGATCCGTAGCCGTAGACTCCCATGGTCCCGAGGTGCACCAGATGAACCGGCAACCCGGATTCGACCACCGCGCAAAGCGTGTTGTGCGTCGCGTTGATGTTGTTGTCCACCGTGTAGCGCTTGTGCGCCGGGGACTTCATCGAATAGGGCGCGGCCCGCTGCTCGGCGAAGTGGACGATCGCGTCCGGTTTCTCCTCGAGAATGATGTCGAGGAAACGGTCGTATTCCTGGGCCACATCCACCCGGTAAAAGGCGATCTTTCGTCCCGAGACCTCTTCCCATGCCTTGAGCCGGGTCCCCATCGGGGCAATCGGCGTGAGCGAACCGGCTTCCAGTTCGTTGTCGATGTTGCGGCGCGAGAGGTTGTCAAGGATGACGACATCGTGACCGAGATTGGAAAGGTGCAGGGAGGTCGGCCAGCCACAGAAGCCATCTCCGCCAAGGACCATTACTTTCATCTTGTCTTGCAGGATCACCAAAAGGAGCTCGGGACCGTCCGTAAGACGGGCCCCGGACTTGGACCATTTAGCCGGGATTGGAAGATGTTCTAGGGAAAAGGCGGGGAAAGTGTCCGCTGGAATCGTGGAGCTGCGGTCGGGTCACTGGAACGTGTTGTCTTGCGAGGGACCAGCCTCTCACGGCGCCAAGGTCAGCTGGTAACAGATTGCCTCGGTATCGTTGCGCACGAGCAGGTAGCTGCCCGCGAGCGTCGGGATGTTCCAGGTCACGCCCTGGAGCGCCTCGATTCGGGCGAGTTCCCGGAAGGCACCGGGCCGGGCGTCGACCAACGCCAGGTCGCCCTGTTCGGCCTGGATCAGCAGGAGATCGCCCGCCAAAAGATTCTGACCGAACCCGTAGTCCCCCCCCTTCCAGAGACGCTTGCCGGAGGCGAGGTCGATGCAGGCGAGCACACCCTCGTCGAAACCGTAGGCGTGTTGATCCTTGATGACGGCCGTGCTGAACTTGGTCTTCATCCGCGTCGTTTTCCAAACCGGGACGGGGGTGCCGCTCGAGAGATCGAGCAAATGGCTGCCGACGCCGTAGCTGGCGGTGAGGAGGAGACGGTCTTTTCCGGCCAGCTGCGGTTGCGCCACTTTGGGGAAGGCACCGGGCCAGTCCCATTTCCAGAGGGTGGCCCCGGTGGCCGGGTCGTGGCCGGTGACGCCGGATTGGCCGACATACACGAGGACTTCCCGGCCGCCGAGCGGAAGGAGGGCCGGGGTGGAATAGCTCGCGGCTCCGTTGGCGGATTTCCAAACCATCTTCCCGGTGCGCGCCTCACAGGCGATCAGGAGTGGACTGGTCCCGGTCATCCCTCCGGTGGTGATGACAAGATTTTTCCAGAGGACAGGGCTGTTGCTCTTGCCCCACTCGAGATTGGCGGCGTCCAGCTCGGCCAATACCTCGCGTGTCCAGACCCGTTTGCCGGAGTCGAGCCGGAGACAGTTCAACCGGCCGAGGACGCCCTGGGTGAAAACCAGGCCGTCCCGGATGGCGGGTGTGGAGCGCGGGCCCCGGCCGCCCATGGCAGGGGCGAACTCACCGAGCGGATCCCGGTGGCTCCAGATGAGGTCCCCGCTGACCAGATCCCGGCAGGTGATCCATTCCTCCTGTCCGCGTTGTTCCAAAGTCACGGCATGGCGTCCGCTCACGGCGAAGCTGGCCCAACCGACGCCGACCGGCTGGCGCCAAAGTTCCCGGGGAGGATGGGCCTTCCAATCGGGAGCCGGCGCAACGCCCCGCATGGTGCCATCGCTCCCGGGGCCCAGGTAGTGCGGCCAGTCCCGGAGCAGGCCCTCCGGAGGGGCGCCGGCCATTTTCTTGGGGGCTGAGGTTCGGGGCAGGGCGGCGGCGGCGTCTTCCTTGCGTGGGCTCCAGCGCCAAGTGGGTTTGATCAGGGAGGTGCCGCCCCAGGTATCGTCCCAACGGAAGAGGAAACCGAGCAGCAGGCCGAGACCGAATAACCCGGCGAGGCCGCCAAAGAGCAGGCTGCGCCGGTTGGCCCCGGGCAGATCGAGCGTCGTCACCCACCAGATGGCCACGAGGATGGTGGCGAGGACGGGCAGGAAGGCATAGGCATAGAACCGGATGAAGGTCTCCTCCAGATGGGCCCAAAGCATGAGTCCGAGCGCTGCGCCGACAATGGCGGCCGGGATCCACCACGTTTTCTTGCGGGTCGCTGGAGCGTGCATCATCAACCAATCGCCGCGGATCAACAGTAGAGCAACGACGAGAAGGAACGGTGATGGGTTTCCACCGTGGGGTGCCTCGGACCGAGGAGCCGGAAAACGGCTTTGATGGCCTCGGCGGCGGAGCCGTTGGCGAACTTGGGATCGGTCCGCATCACGCCCATCCAATGTTCGATGGACTCGTCCCAATCCAGCCTGCGGGCGGCCTCGAGACCGGCGGCGTAGGCGTCCCGGGAAGGGCCCGGGGGAATGGTTCCGGCGGATTGGATGGCCACCGCGAGGAGCAGGAGGCCCTCGGCGGCGGATGACCACTTCGAGCCCGGCGCAATCCGGTCCGTGCACTCCCTGACCCGGTTGGGATCGCTCATGAGCCAGGCTTGGGCGAGGAGGACCCAACTCTCCTCATCCTTTTCCCCGAGCGGTTCGAGAAGTTTCCGCACGGTTTCGGGGTCGTGGTCCGAAAGAGCCTGTCGTGCCCCGGCTAACGCCGCGTTTTCCGGGGAGGGGAGGTGCGGGGCAAGGAACTCCCGCACTTGGGAAGCCGCCCGGGCGCCAAGGAATTGGGCCGCCGGAGCGCCGTCCCGGAACAGCATCACCATGGGTACCGAGCGCACCCGGAAGGTGGCCGCAAGGTCCGGGTGCTCATCGATGTTCACCTTGACGAGGGCCCACTTGCCGCCGGCCTCGGCCGCCAAGGCTTCGAGAACCGGCAGGAACTGAAGACAAGGACCACACCAAGGCGCCCAGAAATCCACAAGAACCGGGAGGTCCCGGCTCCGCGTCAGCACATCGGCATCGAAATCCGTGAGGTCGTGGGCCATCGGACGGGATCCGACTGGTCAGCGCATGCGGGCGAACCGCTTGGCGAGGATTTCTTGGGACGAGGCGTTCCCCACCTTGGCCTGGGCATCCGCGATCAAGGCGTGCTCGTTGTCGTTCTTCGTGGTGCGCTCGACCTCGTAGAAGACGCCGAATTTGCCCGGCCAGGGGTCCTCGGCCAACTTGATGGCCTTGGACAGATCGGTGGTGTCGTGCGCCTTCCAATCGTCCGGGCTCTCGTCCCACTGTTTCTCGGGGATGAGGGGGAATTCCCCGCCTTTGCGCGGGTTGGCGGCATCAAAGGAGCCCTTGAAGAAGACGACGCATTCCGAGAGGACTTCCACGACGCTGAAGCCGGGGTGTTTGATGGCGCGCTCGAACATCTCGCTCATGTGGTTGATCTGGGCGGCGTGAGTGCGGGCGACGAACGTGGCGCCGCTGGCCACCAGCTTGCGCATCGGGTTCACCGGTTCATCCTGGGCACCCCACGGGTCCGTCTTGGATTTGAAACCGACCGGGGAGGTGGGGGATGTCTGCTTCTTGGTCAACCCGTAAACAAAGTTGTCCATGATGACATAGGTCAGGTTCAGGTTCTTCCGGGCGGCGTGTTCCAAGTGGTTGCCGCCGATGGAGAAGCCGTCCCCATCTCCGCCGAAGACGAAGATGTTGAGGTCCGGACGGGACAGGCTCACCCCGGTGGCCAGAGGAATGGCGCGTCCGTGGATGTAGTGGACCCCGTGGCCGTTCACGAAGTAGGGGAAGCGGGAGGAACAACCGATCCCGGCGATGGTGCAAATCTGCTCGTGCGGGATCCCCAGATTTTGGACGACCTTGAAGAACGACGCGAGCACGGCGAAGTCGCCACAGCCGGGGCACCAAGTCGGGTGATCGGCGGAGAGGGCCTTCTTGTCGAGCTTGGCGACAGGTTCCGAAGTTTCGGGGCGCTTGATGGTGATGGTGGACATGTCAGGGGTCAGGGAAAGGGGTTGGGTTCAGGCGGTCACGGCGATGAAGTCGTCAATTCCGGAGATGATTTCGCGGATCTTGAAGGTGAGACCGTCGGTTTTGCAGATGCTGCGGATTTTGGGGTTGCAGAAGCGGGAGCGGAGCAGGGTGGCCAGCTGGCCTTGCCCGTAGACGCCCTCGTCGTTCATTTCGATCACGAAGATGTGGTCGTAGCGATCGAAGACCTTCTCCAAGCCGGGGGCCATGGGGTGGAGGTGGCGGAGATGGATGGCCGCCAGTTTGAGACCCTTTTCCCGGAGTTGACTCACGGCTTCCCGGATCGGGCCGTAGGTGGATCCCCAGCCGACGAGCAGGATCTCGCCCTGGGCATCCCCGTAAATCTCCGGGGTGGGCAATTCGGCCTCGAGGCGGCGGAGTTTGTTGCGGCGCCGCGCCGTCATCTTCATGTGAAGGTCCGGGTTGGAGGTCGGATGCCCCATTTCGTCGTGCTCGAGACCGGTCACCACGGGGTAGGAGCCGCCGCTCATCCGGGTGCCCGGCGGTGCGTGCCGGGTCTCGCCGGTCAACGGATACGGCTTGTAATCCTCGGGGGCGGGGGACAAATCGAGCACCGGATCGACCATCACCTTGGCGAGGTCCGGTTCGGTGAAAGCCTCGATCCGGCTGGAAAGCGCCTGATCACTGAGGATGATGACGGGCACGCTGTATTTGCGGGCGATGCGGGCCGCCTCGATGGCGATGTAGAAGCAATCCTCCACATCCTTCGGGGCCAGGACGACGCGCGGGCAATCGCCATGGCTTCCATAAATGGCCTGCATCAGATCGCTCTGCTCGACGCTGGTCGGGAGACCGGTCGACGGGCCGCCACGCTGCACGTTGATCACGATAAGGGGGATTTCCGCCATCGTGGCCCAGCTGAGGGCCTCCATCTTGAGGGACAACCCCGGGCCGGCGCTGCCCGTGATGGCGAGATGCCCGGAATAGGAGAAGCCGAGGGCGATGGAGATGGCGGCCAATTCGTCTTCCGCCTGGATGAACATCCCGCCGTATTGCGGCAGTTCCACCCGCAACTGTTCCATGATGGGGGACCAGGGGGTGATCGGATACCCGGCCCCGTGACGCACCCCGCCGGCGATCAGGCCGAGGGCCATCGCGGTATTCCCATCCGTCGCCACCCGGTTCTTTCCGGAAGCGACCGCCGGTTTCAGCTGGAAGGCGAGGTCGAGGATATCGCCCAGGGGATAGGCGTAACCGGCATCGAAGGCGAGGAGCGCGTTGCGCAGGATCGATTCATCCTTGCCCCCGAATTGCCGGGAGATGATCTCCACGAGCCGCGGGCGGTCCAAATCAAACACGCTGCAGAGCAGGCCGAGGGCGAACATGTTCTTGCCCCGGTCCTTGGCCGTGCCGCCCACCGCCTCGACCGTGGCGGAAGTGAGGGGGACGGGCACGAAAGTGAAGCGCTTGTCCGAGGTGTCCGGCGTCACTTCGTCCGAATCGTAGAGACAGATCCCGCCCTCGCGCAGGAAGCCGATGTGGCTCTTGAAGCTGTGCTCGTAGAAGGCCACGAGGAAATCCGCCTGATCGCCCGGGCTCAGGATCTCCCCGGAACCGATCCGGACTTGGAAGATCGAGGGGCCGCCCGAGATGGTCGACGGGATCGTCATGTAGGTGATCACATCCTGATCGGTTCGACCGGCGAGACGGGCGAGGAGTCCGCCGATGGTCTGGATGCCATCCTGCGAGTTGCCCGCGATGCGGATCACGGCATCATCGACCATCTTGGAGCGAACACTGTGGCGGCCGGAGACACGGGGCTCGGATTGACTGGAAGGAGCGGCAGAGGACATCAGAGGGGTTGTCAGTTCTTTCAATGGGGTCGCCCGCTCCGGAAATGGGGGGGAGCGGGACGGCAGGAGATTGTTTCCCCGATATTGTCAGGATTGGCAAGGGATTCGTGCGGGAGCGATGCAAATCGCCCCGTGCATCGGTGTTTGCAATTCGGCGCTTCGGGGCGACTCTCCACGCTCCGCCGGTTCGCCATGTTTCAGGTTTTCGCGCAAGACTCCGCCTCGTTGGCTCGCCGAGGGCGTCTGGTCACCGCTCATGGAGTGGTGGAAACACCGGTGTTCATGCCCGTCGGCACGAGGGGATCGGTCAAGGCCGTGAGTTCGGCCGAATTGCACGCCCTCGAGGCCGGGATTATTCTGGGCAACACTTATCATCTCTGGTTGCGGCCGGGGCTCGAGACCATCCGCCACTTCGGCGGGCTCCACCGGTTCATGAACTGGGACGGGCCCATTCTGACCGATTCCGGCGGCTTCCAGGTGTTCTCGTTGTCCGGTTTGCGCAAGATCGAGGAGGACGGGGTCCGCTTCCAGAGTCATCTCGATGGAACCCCGATGTTCCTCAGCCCGGAGGTTTCGATGGAAATCCAGGTGGCGTTGGGAAGCGACATCGTGATGGCCTTCGACGAGTGTCCGCCCTATCCCTGTGACCGGGATTACGCGGCCCGGAGCCTGGCTTTGACGCTGCGTTGGGAGGAGCGGAGCCGCCGTTGGTTCGCCGATCACGCCGATCCCTCCCGGCAAAAGCTCTTCGCCATCGTGCAGGGCGCCACTCATGCGGATCTGCGTGAGGAGAGCGCGAAGCGGTTGGTCGAACTCGATTTCGACGGTTACGCGGTCGGCGGGGTGAGCGTCGGGGAACCGGAGGAAGAGATGATGCGGGCGGTGGAAAACTCCGTTCCTTTTCTCCCGGCGGACAAGCCCCGTTACGCGATGGGGCTCGGGCAACCGGACCAGCTTCTGGAGATGATTGCGCGCGGGGTGGACATGTTCGACTGCGTGTTGCCGACGCGGGTGGCGCGGCACGGGACGGCTTACACGGAGGACGGGACGTTGAACTTCAACAACCAACGATTCGCCCGGGACGACGCGCCGATCTCGGAGAACACCCACCCGCTTTGCGCCGGATACAGCCGGGGTTACATCCGTCACCTGATCACCCAAGGCGAGATCCTCGGGCTCCGCCTCTTGACACTTCACAATCTCCACTTCTATCTGAGCTTGATGCAACGGGCAAGGCGTGCTATCGACACGTCCTCGTTCGCCGGATTCCGGGAATCTTTCGTGTCCCGCTTCCGGGCTGGGCAACGCTCGACCGGTCCGTGAGCGATGCGGACTTCCCCCCGGATCCGTTTGAGTGCAGCCGACAGTTTCCGTTTTTTCCCCTGAATCCATGACTCCGTTCCTCTTTCTCCTGGCCCAACAACCAGCCTCACCCGATGCCGGTCCGATGGGATCGATGTTGGTGCCGATGGTCCTCATGATGGCCATGATGTATTTCCTCATGATCCGCCCCCAGCAGAAGCGGCAGAAAGAGCTGGAAAAACAGATCGAGGCCATCAAGGTCGGCGATCTGGTCGTCACCACCGGCGGCTTGCACGGGATGGTGGCGAACAAGGGGGACAAGGTGATCACCCTAAAAGTGGCCGAGAACGTCCGCCTCAAATTTGACCTCAACGCCATCGCCCGGGTCTCCCCCAAGGGAGCCTCCGATGCTCCGGTGATCGAAGGCTGAACCCGAGCAACCTCCCACCCGATCAACACAGACCCCATGGAACCGACCAAAGCTCAGGAAGGCGCGACCCCCGCCCCGGCGAATCCGGCTCAAGCGGCCGCCCAACCGGCCCCTGCCGCGGCGCAAACCCCGGCGAAGCCTGCCACCCCGGCTCCCGCGCCCGCCGCCGCGAAGCCTTCCCCGGCCAAGCCCGTATCCGCCGCTCCCGCAGCCGCCAAACCGGAGGCAACCGCTCCCGCTGTTGTGAAACCGGAGGCAACCGCTCCCGCTGTTGTGAAACCGGAGGCAACCGCTCCCGCTGTTGTGAAACCGGAGGCAACCGCTCCCGCTGTTGCCGTGGAGACCATCGGGAAAGCGCCTGCCACCCCGGCCGATGCGGACAAGCTGAGCCCGGCGGACCCGGTGACCATTTTCTGGATCACGCTCGGGTTGTTCGGGTTGTTCGTGGCGTATTTCATCACGGAAAAGGCATCGCCCCGGCGCATCTTGGCCACGCTTCTGACCATGGGGGTGACCGCTTTCTGCGCCTACTTTTACTCCTCGTTGGGGATGCCCCAGGGGATCGATCTGCAGGGCGGCACCCAGTTCCTTCTCGAGATTCAGGCGGACAAGGACAAGATCATCAACGTCGCCGACCAGGAAGAGGTGATCAAAACGCTCCAGCGGCGTCTCGATGCCGGGGGCAAAACGGATATGGCCCTTTCCCGTCAGGGAGAAACGCGGATCCTCGTGGAAATGCCCGGGATCACCGAGACCGAGAAGAAAACGATCCGGCAGACGTTGGAGACCACCGCCAAACTGGAATTCCGTCTGGTCCACCCCCAGAGCGGACCGGAGTTGGTGAGTCGTGTCCGCGAGGGGGACATGTTCCTGCCGACGCATGATTTGCTCGAGCCTTACGACGAGGCCACGGGAACGGCCGAGGTGGTGGAAAGCACCAAGGCGTTGGATGGCACGGCCGTGAACTCGGCTGGAGTGGGCTACGACCAAGGTGGGTATTACATCAGCGTGGCCTTGGATGCCGCCGGGGGCGACAAAATGTTCAAGCTCACCGGTTTGCACCGCGGCGAGCGCCTCGCGATCATCGTGGACAACAAAGTGGTTTCGGCTCCCGTCATCCAGAGCCAGTTCGGCGCGAATTTCCAGATCACGGGGCAATTCAAACGGGAAGAAGCGGAGCGCTTGGGCACCTTCCTGAAAAACCCGCTGCAGAACCCGATCCGGATCATCAACGAGTCCAGCATCAGCGCCTCGATGGGCAAGGACACCATCCGGCAGGGCGTTTGGTCCGGCGTGGCTGGGCTGGCCGCCATCATGATCCTCGCCATGGTTTGTTACAACGCGGCCGGGTTCATTGCGGTGATCGCGCTCGCCCTCAACGTGGTCATCATCTGCGGCATCATGTCGATGTTCCAGTTCGTGCTGACGATGCCGGGGATCGCGGGGATCATTCTCACGATCGGGATGGCGATCGACGCCAACGTGCTCATCTACGAGCGCTTCCGCGAGGAGAAGCAGGCGGGCAAGACCTTCGCGGCGGCACTCGATGCCTCCTACAACAAGGCGTTCTCGGCCATTTTCGACTCCAACATCACCACCTTGATCGCCGCAGCGATGCTCATCGCGTTCTCGACGGGGACGATGAAGGGGTTCGCGACGACCTTGATCATCGGTCTCACCAGTTCCCTGTTCACGGCGCTGTTGGTGACGAGGACCTGTTTCGGTTGGCTGGCCTCGTGGGGATGGCTCAAGGACATGAGCTTCCCGACCATCATGAAACCGACGAGTTTCGACTTCCTCGGCAAGGCGCGGACCGGGGTGACCCTTTCCCTCGCGTTCATCCTCCTGACCGGCGGGTTGATCTACGTGAAGAAGGACGCCATTCTCGGGGTGGACTTGCGGGGCGGGGACAGTGTCACGATTCTTTCCGGCGAGGGATTGCAGGTCGCCGGGATCGAGGAGTCGCTCAAATCCGCCGGGCTTTCCTCCACGCCGATCGTCAAAGAGCAGCAGAACGTCGGGACCAACTCGAGTTTCTTCACCATCCGCACCGCGACCGGTGAGGCGGGCAAGGCGCTCGATCACTTGCGGGCCTCGACCAAGCTAGCTCTGGAGGATGTGGAATTGAGCTCGGTGGGGCCTCAGGTGGGGCAGGAAATGCTCGTGTCCTCGGGCTGGGCCCTGTTTCTCGGGATTGTGGCCATCTTCGTCTATGTCACTTTCCGGTTCAATTCGGTCGCTTTCGCCTTGGGAGCGGTTCTCGCCGTGGTTCACGACATGATCGTGACCGTGGGGGCCATGATTCTGCTGGGAGAAGACATGACCCTGATCATGGTCGGTGCGTTGCTGACCATTGCGGGTTACTCGATCAACGACACCATCGTGATCTTCGACCGGGTCCGGGAAGGGTTGTTGACGCATCGTGGGACCCTCAAGGACGTCATGAATGCCTCGTTGAACCAGACCCTGAGCCGCACCATTCTGACGAGTGGTCTGACCATGCTGGCGGTGTTGACCCAACTGGTTTTCGGTGGACCGTCCTTGCACAGCTTCGCCCTGGCGCTGACGGCCGGGATGATCACCGGAACCTACTCGACCCTCTTCATCGCCGCTCCGGTGGTGCTTTGGTGGGTGGACAAGCGCAAAATCAACTTGAGGAAGGAAATCCTCGACGCCGAGGCCACCAAGATCGCGGGCCCGGCTTCCGCAGGCATCTGAAGTCTCCCGCTTGACAACGGAGACGGGCCGACTAGGTTTCCGGCCCGTTTTATCGTTTCAGGATCTTATCCAACCACTCGCAATGCCCGAAGTCGTCGTCAAGAAAGGTGAATCCGTCGATCGCGCTCTCAAGCGTCTCAAAAACAAATTGGAGACCGAGGGTATCATGGAAGAGGTTCGCCGGCTCCGGGCTTTCGAAACCCCGAATGCCCGTCTCAAGCGCAAGGCCCGGGCCAACGCGAAGCGCGCCCGCTTCAAACTGCGCTTCACGCTGAACGAGAAGCCGGCTCCTTCCGAAGACGCCGCCTGATCCGCGTGCCCGGCATCGGACTCTGTGGCGCGGGCGCCATCTTCCAACACCGGGTCCATGACCAGGGAAGTGTTTTCCTGTCCACTTACGTTCCCTGAGAAGTCCGTAGGCGCGTGAAGAGTCCGGAGTCCGGGCCAGAGGCCGAAGCGGCACGCGGAGGTTGCAGGCGCCTTGAAAGGCGGGGTTGGCCCCGCCACCTTTCGGTGACGGGGCCATTCGCTTACCGCCGCCCACCCACTCGACTGTGCGGCGGCGCTTTTTACCCAGTTACACCACAGACAGGCACCGCGCGCCAACGCGATGCCGGATTCGCCAAAATTCAACAAGCCGCGGGTCCATTTTCATTCCGGGAGCCTTGTTTTCTGCTGACTCCCTTCATCTTCTGAGACGGTGGCCGGGGTGAAGTTCCTCAAAAGGAAGTCGGGTTTCTTTCAGCCAGGCGGAGCGGCTTGTTTGATGACCGGGGCGGGAAAGGATTCGACGAGATGGAAGTCTGGAGGGGATCCGGCAAGGGCGATGGTGGCCAGATGGCGGCGGGGAGCTTCGCCAAGGATCATGGTGACGTTGAGACGCAGCCGGGAAAGCGGGAACCCGGTGGGGAGGGGAAACATCAAGCCGGCCTGCCAGCCCCGGGATCCGGAGGGATGGGGCGTGGTCCAGGTCCGGACTGGCGCCGGCGGGGTGTAACCCGGCTCCGGACTTCTCCGGGCCAGAAAGCTCTGTGCCCACCAGGCGCCCTGCGGGCTGAGGTTCCATTCCGTGTAGCGCGAGGTTTCCGCTTCTCCGAGAAACAATTCGGCCACGTCCCGGGTCCAGAGTTGGGGGGTGAAAGCTCCGGGAGCGGCACCGGGGAGTGGCGGGCCCGGGTGCAGGAGGCACCTCGCCTCGAACCGGAGCCAGCGGCCATCCGTGGCGAGGCGGAAGCCGGCGCCGACCGAGTCCGCCAGAGGGGTGCCATGCCAATCCCGGGGGAAGGTCTGCCAAGGGAGGGCGGGTTCCGCGGGGGCGTCCATCCGGGCAAGGAGGTGGATCTCGGGCTGGACAATCGGTTCCGGTGAGGCGTCCATGGTTCAACCTGACCGAGATTTCGCGTTCGCCAAGCCGAACCCATGAACAAAGCGCTCCATTTTCTGTTACCCGGTGGCACCGGCCAGGCGGGCATGATGCTGCAAGGCGCCTTGCGGGCCGCCGGGCACCGGGTCACCATCCTTTCGAGGCGCCCCGCGAACGCGGAGGAGGTTCATTGGGACGGAGTTCATTCCGGTCCCTGGACGGAGTTGCTCAATGAAACGGATGTGGTCATCAATCTGGCGGGACGGAGCGTGAACTGCCGCTACCATCCGGCGCAGCGGCGGGAGATCCTTGAATCCCGGGTGCTCTCGACCCGGGCCATCGGGGAGGCGATTGCGGCGGCGCGGCGTCCCCCGGCGCTCTGGCTGCAATCGAGCACGGCGACGATTTACGCGCACACCTTGGGAGCGGCGCATGGCGAGGACGGTGAACCGGGAGGAGCTGAGACGGGGGTGCCGGAGACCTGGAGATTCAGCGTGGAGGTGGCGAAGGCATGGGAAGCGGCCGCCTTGGATTTCCAGCGGCCGGAGACGCGTCTGGTCTTGATGCGGACCTCTTTCATCATGAGTCCGCACCGGGGCGGAGCGTTTGATGTTTTCATGGGGCTGGCGAGGAAGGGGCTTGGAGGCAGCCAGGGAACGGGGCGGCAGTTTGTCTCGTGGATCCATGAGGTGGACTTCACGCGGGCCATCCAGTGGATGGTGGACAAGCCGGAGTTCGCGGGGCCGGTGAATCTGGCCTCTCCCTATCCGTTGCCGAACCGTGAATTCATGAAGGATCTGCGGGCGGTGGCGCGTCATCCGTTCGGGATCCCGGCCCCGCGGTGGATGTTGGAAGTGGGCGCGGTGGCCTTGGGAACGGAGACGGAACTCATCCTGAAGAGCCGGAGGGTGGTGCCCACCAAGTTGCTGAAGTCCGGATTTGTCTTCCGTTATCCGCAACTGCCGCAGGCGATGGAAGAACTGGCGCAGCGCTGGTGGAACCTTCGGGAGCCTTCTGGAAGCGGCCTGGAGGGAAAAAGACGTTGATGGCCCGGATCCAGCATCCCTTTCCCTTCGATCCGGCCTACGGCATGAGCCGGGAGGACTTGCTGCGGATCACGGCCCCCGAGCCACCCGCGGACGAGGCAACGTTTTGGGCGGGGCGATATGCCGCCGCCGTCGCGTGGCAGCCGGCGATCGAGATCCAGGAGGAAGCTCCGGTCGGTGACAGGCGGCGTTTCCGGGTCGGCTTCACCTCGGTGGGCGGGGTCCGGATTCGCGGATGGTTGTTGGTGCCGCGCCTGGGGATGCCGGAACGCGGGTTGGTCATTGCCCATGGCTACGGGGGGCGGACCGGGCCGGACACGCACCTTCCCTTTGCGGATTCGGCGCTCTTTTTTCCCTGTCTGCGGGGGTTGTCGCTCAGCCGGATGCCGGGAGTGCCCGCGGAGCCGTGTGGCCATGTCCTTCACGGGATCGAGCGGCGCGAGACCTACATCCACGGCGGGTGTGTGGAGGATCTCTGGTGCGCCGTGACGGTTCTCCTGGAGCTGCATCCGGGGCTCGCGGGGCGGATCGGCTTCATGGGCATCAGTTTCGGGGGCGGGATCGGGGCGATGGCCTTGGCTTGGGAGAAGCGGGTAGCCCGGGCGCACCTCAATGTGCCGAGTTTTGGAAATCATCCGGTGCGGCTGCGCTGTCCCACCGTGGGAAGCGGGGAAGCGGTGCGGGCTTATGCGGCGCGCGTTGGGGATCCGCTGCCCGTGCTGGCTTATCATGATGCGGCCACCGCGGCGCGGCGGATCCGGATTCCGGTGCACTGCGCGCTGGCGGCCTTTGATCCTGCGGTGGCGCCGCCCGGACAATTTTCGATTTTCAACGCGTTGCCGGGGCCGCGAGAACTCTTCCTGCTGCAAGCGGGGCATTTCCCCTATGCGGCTGCGGAAGAAGAGGAACGGCGGCTGCTGGAGGAACTGGAAACCTTTTTCTCGGGATTATGAAACGGGAGTATTTCCGATGGCACTCACCCAATCTGGAGCGCGAGATGGAGCTCCTGGTGTTTGGACATGCCGGGGAGAAGGTGCTGATTTTTCCGACCCGTGACGGGAGATTTCACGAGTATGAGGACATCCGGATGGTGGAAGCGATGGCGCCGAGGGTCCAGGCCGGTGAACTGCAATTGTTTTGTATCGACAGCGTGGCGCACGAGTCCTTTTACTGTTTCTGGTGTGATCCGGCGGGGCGGGTGAAGCGGCACAACGAGTTTGAGAAGTATGTGCTGGAGGAGGTGATGCCGTTTCTGGAGCGCTGCAACCCGGACGGGCGGACGGTGGCGCACGGGTGCAGTCTGGGGGCTTTTCACGCGGTGAACATCGCCCTGAGGCACCCGGCCCTGTTCAGCAGGGTGGTGGCGTTCTCCGGTCGTTACGACCTCACCCTGACGGTGGAAGAATTCAAGGACCTCTTCGACGGTTACTACGACGAGGAAATTTACTACCATAACCCGAGTCATTACCTGCCAAACCTGCGGTGTGAGGCGACCCTGGACCTGATCCGGGCCTTGGACATCACCCTCGTGATCGGGGACGAGGATCCGTTCGTGGAGAACAACCGCCAGTTCGCGGAGGTGCTCCGGGGGCAGGGGATCGGGCACCGCCTGCATGTTTGGCAGGGGCGGGCCCACAAGGGCCATTACTGGCGGCGCATGGCCGCGGAGTATTTGTGAGGGGTGCGGGCGCCCTCGCATTTTTCCTTTGCGTGGCGGCGGATGTCATCGAAGATCCAAACCCGGTGAGGTGTTTGCCCAAATGAAGCCCGAGACTGTCGCAGCGGTGAGGAAGCCGCAGGGCGCGCCGGGACTTTTGCGGAGGGCGCAGGTCTCGGATTTGGAGGAGTTGATGCGTCTGGAATCTGTCTGTTTCGAGGCTTGGCGCCGCGATTCCCGCCGCATGATCCGGGAGAGCCTCGGCAATCCGCGTCATGAGACGTGGGTTTGTCCGGACGGGCCGGGAGGTGCGGGACTGACCGCCACCCTGACGTTGCGGCGCCTGCCCGGCAGGCTCCGGGTCTATTCCCTCGCCACGGATCCGCACTGGCAAGGGCGGGGGATGGGACGTTTCTTGATGGACTTCGCCCGGGGCAGGGCCGCGGAGTGCGGCTTGCCGGTGATGCGGCTGGAGGCGGATGCCGACCAGGCGTCGCTGCTGGAATGGTATGAGCGCCAGGGGTTCACCCGGGAAACGCTCTTGAAAGATTTTTACGCGCCGGGCCGGGACGCCTGGCGGATGATCTCGAATTTGGTTGGAGAGCCGTCGGTGCGGCCCGAGTGACATGCCTACCCCAAACCTCCTGGTCGTAACCAATACCAGCCACTGGAATCTGCCTCTGGAGTCCGTGGAAGTCATCTCCGCCCGGCAGTATCTCTCGCCTGATACGGTCCAACAGTATCCCGGGGCCCGGGTCTTCAACTTGTGCCGTTCCTATGCTTACCAGAGCCTTGGATATTATGTCTCGCTCCTGGCCGAGGCCCGCGGGCACCGGGCGATTCCGAGTGTCGGCACCCTGCGGGATTTCCGGTCGCAGGCGATCGCCCGATCGCTGGGGGACGAGATCGATGAGACGATCCAGAACACGCTGAAGAAAGAAGACAAGGCGGAGTTCACGCTGGAAATTTTTTTCGGGCAGACGTTGGACCGGGCCCATGCCCAGTTGGGAACGCAGCTTTACCGGCTCTTTCCCTCGCCGTTGTTGCGGGCGCAATTCGCTCGGCAGAAACGGTGGACCCTCGTCTCCGTGGCGCCGTTGAGTCTGAGTCAATTGCCCGAGGCGGAACGTGACCGGATCGCGGAATTCGCGCAGAGTTATTTCAAGAAGCGGCATCAATCCAAACTGCCCAAGCAACGGTTTTTGTTCGATCTGGCGATTCTCGTCAATCCGGCCGATCCCGCGCCTCCCTCCGATGAGAAGGCGATCCAGAACTTCACCGAGGCGGCCCGGGAGGTGGGATTTTTCGTTGAGACCATCACCAAGGCCGATGCGGACCGGATCACGGAATTCGACGCCCTCTTCATCCGGGAAACCACCGGGGTGGATCATCACACCTACCGTCTCTCGCGGCTGGCCCACGCGGAGGGACTCGTGGTGATGGATGATCCATGGTCGATTTTGCGGAGCGCGAACAAAATCTATCTGGCGGAGTCGATGGCCCGGGCCAAGCTGCCGGTCCCGGCAACCAGCATCCTCACCCGGGATGATTTGAGTGAGAAACGGTTGCAGCGCGTGCAACTGCCCTGTGTCCTGAAAATTCCCGACGCATCGTTCAGCCGGGGGGTGCGCAAGGTGGATTCCCGTGAGGAATTGCGCGCCGAATTGGAGGCGATGCTCAAGGAGTCCGAGTTGATCCTGGCCCAGGAATTCGCGCCGAGCGAGTATGATTGGAGGATCGGGGTGCTGGATCACAAACCGCTCTTCGCCTGCAAATACTACATGGCGGCCGGTCACTGGCAGGTTTACAACTGGAAGGCGGAGAAGCAAGAACACCGGGCGGGCAAGCATGAGACCTTGCACGTTGAGTTCGCCCCCCAGCAGGTGGTCGAGACCGCCTGCCGCGCCGCCCAGTTGATCGGTGATGGTCTCTATGGAGTGGATCTCAAGCAGGTCGGCAACCGGATCATGGTGATCGAAGTCAACGACAATCCCAATGTGGAGACGGGCATCGAGGATGCCGCCCTCGGAATGGAACTTTATCGTCGGGTGGCAAGATCGTTCCGCCGGCGGATCGAGCAAGCCCGGGCCTGAAGCCATTGCCATGATTCATCCTGACACGGAAATCCGGTTCATTAACGAGGTGGTCGGCCACGGGGTGGTGGCGACCCGGGCGATGCCGCGGGGCACCATCACCTGGGTGCAGGACCGGCTCGACCGCACCTATCCGGTGGAGGAACTGGAGGCTTTCCCAACCCTGTTGCGTGAAGTGCTCGACAAATACTGCTACCGCAACCGGGAGGGGCATTACGTGTTTTGCTGGGATCATGCGAGGTTCATGAACCATAGCTTTGATTCCAACTGTCTTCTCACCCCGTATGGTTTGGAGATTGCCGTCCGGGACATCGCCGAGGGCGAGGAACTGACCAATGACTACGGGTGCTTCAATATCATCGAGGCCTTCAGGCCGTGTGAGGAAGATGGCGGGCGCGAGGTGGTGCGGCCAGATGACCTGAAGCGCTGCCACGGGATCTGGGACGAAAAGATCCGGCAGGCGGTGGCCGATTTCCCCCGCGTGCCCCAGCCACTGGCCAGTCTGGTCAGCCCCGGGGTCTGGCGCGAACTGGAGTCCGCAGCAGTTGGGACCGGAACGCTGGCCTCGGTCAGCAGCCTGCTCTTCACCGGAAGGTGAGGGTCAGCTCCCGGCGGCGATGACGTGATCCGCGATGTTGTCACGATCGCCCTCACAGTCCCACACCAGTTGGAGAAACTCCACTGGGTCGAGACCATGACGTTTGAAGAAAGCCATGTCCCCCGGGCAGCCATACATGATGTCCGGGTGGAGTTCTCCGCGGAGTTTGCCCTCCGCCTTGGCGATGAGGCGGGGGAGCCAGGGAATGCCCTGAAATTCTTCCCCTTTGGCGGGAAGTGATTCCGGGGTGATCACCTTGGTGGACGGCTCGCCGCCCTGCACGGTGAGGTAATAGTCCCACCTGAGATCGGTAATGTCGATGACGGTCCCTTTGTCAGGTTCCCCGTGATTGGCATGATCCTCGACGTAATCGAAAAACTCGCGCGGCTTGCAGCCGATCATCTCGAGCACGTCCTCATCACCAGGGGCGGCCAGGGTGGTCCAGTCGGTTTGGCCGCTCCGATAGAGTTCGAGCCAGCGGTCGAACATTTCGAGCATGTGGGTCTTCCAGGAATCGCTCATGGGTTTAGAGATGGGACAGGCTTTCGTCGAGCGCGTTGAGGAGAATGGTGATGGATTCCTCCGTCTCGTTGCCCATGTTGGAGAGGCGGAAAGTCTTGCCTTTAATCTTGCCATAACCACCGTCGATCGCAATGGCATGGTTCTGTTTCATCAACTTTTGCAGTTTGTCCACATCGATGCCCTTGTTGTTGGCGATGCAGGTAAGCGACTTGGAGCGGTGGCCCTCCGGGGCGAAATGCTGGAAGCCCTCGGAAGCGACCCATTCGTGGACCATGGCGTTGAGTTTGGCGTGACGTTCGTAGCGCCGGGTGAGACCTTCCGCGAAGATTTCCTCCACCTTCTGCCGCAACCCGTAGATGGTGTGGATGCAGGGCGTGGAGGGCGTCATGTTCTTGGTGTGGTTCTCGTGGAACTCGTGGAAGTCGAAATAATAGCCGCGGTCCGTGAGTTGGGCGGCGCGATCCATGGCCCGTTGCGAAACGGTGAAGAGAGCCAGGCCGGGAGGGAGCGCGAGGGCTTTCTGGCTGCCGGTCAGGAGAACGTCCGCGCCGAGTTCATCGAAGGGAGTGGGGACCACGGAGAATGAGGAGACGGTATCGACGATGAGGAGAACGTCAGGGAACCGGCGAACCACGGCCGCGATCTCGGCAAGAGGATTCATCACGCCGGTCGAGGTCTCGTTGTGGATGAGGGTGACGGCGTCGAATTGTCCGGTGGCGAGGCGGGCTTCCACCTGCTCCGGGAGGATGGGTTGGCCCCACTCGACTTGCAGGGCTTCGGCCTCTTTCCCACAACGTTTGGCCACATCGAACCATTTGTCGGAAAACGCTCCGCCGCAGCAGTTGAGGACTTTTCGGGCCACGGTGTTGCGCAGGGCTCCCTCCATGATGCCCCAGGCGGAGGAGGTGCTGAGGTAAACGGGGCCGGCGGTGCCGAAGAGGGTCTGCAGCTTGGGCTGGATGTCCGCGTAGAGCTGCTGGAACTCGGACCCGCGGTGCCCGATCATCGGACTGCACATGGCCTCATAGGTGGCCTGGGAAATTTCGACGGGGCCGGGAATGAAGAGTTTGGCGTGGGGCATGGAAGGGGAAGCGAAAAGGGGATGGAACGTGTGGGAGAGGAGCCGGCTGATGTCCAGCGCATTTGTCGGTGGCCCCCTGAGTTTTACGAGGAAAGCCGCGCAGTGGATACGTCACGGCGGCCCGTCGGCGGCATCTCCCCAGAGGAAATGTTGCAGACGGATTCGTTTGGCCAACTCGGCGGCTTCGACCGCCCGTGAACCTTGGGTCTGGCCCAACCGGTCCGCCAGATTGGCCGCGGCCCGCCAATTGCGTTGTTCCTGCAGCAGGGCGATGGCCGCAAAGCCGGCGCGATAGTACCAAACATACTCCGGCGGTTGATCCCCCCGCAGGCCCTCGGTGGGGGAACGGGCGACCACGTCGTAGTAAATCTCCAGCGCCTGATCGTCGTCGTTGAGCAGTTCCAGGCATCGGCCCTTGAACACCGTTGCCTGATTGCGCCACATCCGGTCCGGACCGGCGGCATCGATGATCTCGTCGAACGCGGCGACGGCGGCAATGAGGGATTCCTGGGAAGCGGAAACCTGCCGGGATTTCTCTAGGAAGGCCTGGCCGCGGTTGAGAAGGGCGGCCAGGCGGAGATCCGCAGGAACGGGTTCCGGGGAGCGGAGAATGGCATCGAGAACGAGGATGGCGTTGTCCGGATTTCCTTCGCGCATGAGGGAGAGCGCCTGTTGGCGTCTGGATTCCATGGCGAGCGGGCCCTTGCGGTCGATCACCTCGGCCCAGAGGGCGATGGCCTGTTTGGAGTCCTGGGCTGACATGGCGGCCTTGGCGGCAAAGAAGAGAGCCGTCTCCGCCTGCGGACCGGAAGGATCCTCCTTGTGAAGGGTCTCGAATTTGAACCGGGCCCGGGTGAAATCGTCCGCGTTAAAATAGAGTTCCCCCACCTTCATGAGGACTTCGGCCCTGCGCGGGGAAGCGGGCCAATCCTTGAGAAACGTCTCGCCCACCCGCGTCGCTCCCTCGGGATTTTCCGAGGCGATCTCGATCCAGAACGCGATGTAATTCGCGTGTTCCCGCTGCGGAGGGCTCAGCGTGGCGGAACGGACGGCTTCGAGCTGGCGGCGTGCCGCAATGACGCGGGGCGGGAACTCGAGGAGATGGAACTCGGCGACGGCGAGGTTGGCATCGAGCAGGCGCGGATGGTTGGGGTGATCCCGGGTGAAATCCTTGAGGGCCTGGAGGGCTTCCGGATGTTTCCCGGCGGCGAGGAAGAAGGCGCGTTCCAACTGGAGCCCGGCGGAAAGGTCGGCTCCCTCCGGCAGCAGGCGCACATCCGCGAGGCGTTCCTCGTAAAGGGCGGTATCGCGCGATTGGAAGGCGGCCACGGTGGCATTGTAAAGGTCCCCGACCGAGGGGGAATCACCGCCCGCGGCGAGGAAAGAGTTGGCGGCCCGGGTGTAATCGCCCTGCACGAAGCGGGCCCGGGCTTCCAGATCGGCGGCGTAGCGGCGTTCCTCAGCGCGCAAAGGCTTGTCCTTGAGGGTCCCGAGGAGGCGGATGGTCTCCGTGGGGCTCTCCCGATGCAGCCGTTGGGCCAGGGTCAGGGTGGCCAGCGGCATCAGCGGATGGTTGGGGTGGCGTTCCAGAAACTTGCGCAATCCATTGGCCCCGTCCTGACCCGGTAACGAGGAGGACCGGTAGAGAAGGGCATGGGCGGCAAGGGAGGGGGTGGCTGACTCTTCCCAAATCTTCAGCACCGGCGGCGCGTCGTTGAAGAAACCGAGGCGATCCAGTTGGAAAAACGCTTCCCCGAGCAGCAGGCTCTCCGGTTTCTGGCCGATGAAGTCGGTCAAGGCGGCGACCGCTTCCTCGCGCCGGTCCATTTTCCCAAGGGCGTGCGCCAGCAGGATGCGCGAGGCGTCGTGCAATCGTTGATCTCCCGTCCGGGTCGACTCGATCAGTCCCGGCAGCGCCGCCACCGCTCCTGCGGGATTTCCTTGGGCGAGGTCGAGTTTGGCGAGGATGAAACGGTGCTGCAAGGCGAGGGCCGGAGGAAGTTGCTTCGGATCGAGGTCCTTGGTGAGCCGCCCGGCCTCGGCGGGTTGGTTCAGGGTGAGGTGGATTTCCGCGCGGCGCAGTCGGGCGATCTGGGTGAGGGCCGGGGGCGCGCCCGGTGGAAGGGAAGCGAGCAGGAGCAGGGCCTCGGCACCCTGGCGTTCATGGACCAGGAGGTTGGCGCAACTCAGGGCAGCGTGGGCGGCGTGCGGATTCCGGGGATCACCCGCCGCGGCGCGCAGGGTGGCGACCGCTTCCGAGGCCCGACCGGCTTCGGCCAAGGCCACCCCGCGCCAATAGCGCAGGGTGGGGAGGTCGGCCAGAGCCGGGTCATCGCACCGGGAGAGAGCCTCGGCAGGGCGGTCGGCGCGGACGAGGGATTCGATGAGGCGTTCACCGATCAACTGTTTGCCATGGGCGCCAAAGGTTTTTTCCGAGCCCGGGTAAATCCGGGCCAGCTTGACGGCGGCGGCCTGGGGAATCCCGTCCCGGATGGCTTCCAAAGCCACCCGGTAAAACTCCTGACCGGTCACGGCCGGGGGTTGTTGGCCGGGGAGCGGGGAGGCCCCGGCCAACGAGAGCAGGATGGCGATCGAGCGAAGGGAAGGCATGGGCTGGCGGAAGCGGCGGAAGACCCCTGAGGCGCAGCATACCCCGAAATTCGCGGGAAACAAGCGTTGGAAGAGCCCCGGAGCGGGCCGGGCTCACTTCAGCGTGAGGACGAACGCGGTGACATCAGCGATTTCCTGAGGCTTGAGGATGAGGCCCATCGGGGGCATCGGACTGATCGGCGTGGCCACGTAACCTTCGGCCAGCACGGCGTTCGGCTCCAGCAGGCTTTGAGAAATGTAGGTCTCGTTCTTGCGGGCCGCGATGCCGTCCAAGGCCGGGCCGACGGCGCTGCCCTTGCCTCCGAGCATGTGGCAATTCATGCAAGCGGCGACCGGGTGTTTCCAGAAGATCTCCTCCCCCCGCTTGGGATCGCCGGCGAGAACCCTGTTTCCGGCCTCCTCCACCGGCACCAATTCGCTGAGGCTGACATCGTCATACAAGGCCTCGCCCTTGGCCACGTGGAGAATGTTGATGCTGGCCTTCAGTTTGTCCTTGTTGACGAAGATGGTCTCGACCTGCACCCAACCGGAATCGCGGGAGGAGACCTGCTCGGTCTGGGCCCTGCCGATGTGGTCATTGAAACTCGCGCTGCCGCGGAGTCCCTTGGCCTTGATCCAGCCGCTCAGGCGGTAGGTGGCTCCCGGCTTCAGATCCACCTCCTGATAAAAGCTTGTGTCGGCGTCGGCCTTGGTGAGGCATCGCAGGCCCGACTTGCCGCCGTGCGCCTCCTTTTCGTCTGAAATCGCGACCCAGGTAGCGGTTTTGTTTCCTTCCGCCTTGGTGGGACCGCCATAGTCCCGGCGTTTCCAGCCTTCCGGGAAGCCGTCGGCCCCGGGCTTCTCAAGGCCCGCGTTCGCGAGCAGGTTGGGGCCGTCCCGGTAAAGTTCCACCTTGTGGCGCTTGCCGAGGAGGCGGCTGGCCTCCTTGAGCCATTCGTCGTTCCGGACCTTTTCATCCGCGCCCAGTTGCCGGACGAGGGTCGTGATTTCCGGAGTGGTCGGGAAATCCGCCAGTTTCACCATGGCTGCCAGACGCGTCGCCGGATCCGGATCGGAGATCACTCCGGCCCCGAACAGGAGACCCTGGGCCGCGGCATCGGAGCCGAGGGCACGGATCGCATTGCGGCGCAGACGGGCGTCCTTGGCGAGAAGCGCGGCGCGGTGGGTTTCCGGCTGCAGGGCCCCGAGTCCTTGCAGAGCCCACAGCGCGTGGACCGCCCCCACTTTCCCGTCGTTGGCGCTCACCATAGCGGTGAGGAGGGGAATCGCGTCGGTTCGGCCCTCGACGATTTTGTGCTGGGCCAGCAGACGCCAGTATTGGACATCGTCATCCAAGGCCGCCACCAGACCCGCCGTTGGAGCGTCGGCGAGCGATTTCCGTTCCGGACGGGCGTCCTTGCCGATGACACGGTAGACCCGGCCCCGGGAATGATCGCGGAGGGAATTTTCATGGGCCCCGCCGACGCCCGTGGTGCCCTTGAATCCGCCGCGGTCCACGCTCGGTGTCGGATTGTGCTGGATGATGAAGTTGTGGAAATCGGCAATCCAGACGGCACCATCCGGACCGACTTCCGCATACACCGGGGAAGTCCATTCGTCGCTGCTGGCAAAGAGATTCATCCCGTCCAAGGCTCGGTATCCCGCGCCGTCGGGTCGGATGTCCATGACGGAGACGAGCTTCATCGTCGGTTCGCAGACGAGGGCTTTGCCCTGGAGATGGGCGGGAAGCGCCTTGGAATAGACGAAGGAACTGCCCGCCGCCGCGGTATAACCTCCGAAGACATCGACCTGCCGGAAATTCGGGGTGATGGGGTGGGCCAGATCGATGAGATTGATTTTCTTGGCCGTCATGAGTTGCATGCCGTCGGCCTTCGCGGTGTCCGGGATGCCGCCGAAGAAAATCGGGGCTCCGTTGGCGGTGCCGCCGAACTGGTCACCCGCGTCGTTGAACCCGTGGGCCCAGGTGTTGTTCGTGAACTGATGGAGAAATTCCAGCGCGGAACCATCGGCGCGGAAGCGGTAGGTTCCCATTTTGAAATCCAGTTCGCGCCCGCCCACGGACCCCTTGTAACCGGAGTAACCGACCGCGCCGTAAATCCAATTGTCATAGCCTTGGTGAAGGTTGCTCGCTTGGGCATGGGTATCGCCGATGCCCCAACCGCTCATGATCTCCTTGCGGACATCCGCGCGGTCGTCCCCGTCGGTGTCTTTCAGGAAGAGAAAGCGGGGCGGTTGGCTCACGATCAAGCCGCCGTTGCTGAAGACCAGCCCGGTCGGAATGTTCAGGCCGTCGGCAAAAACGGTGAACTTGTCCGCCCGTCCATCGCCATCCACGTCCTCGCAGATCCGGATCCGGTCGCCGCCCACTCCGTCCTCCTTGACCCCGTGCGGGTAATCGCTCGTTTCAGCCACCCAACAACGCCCGCGGTCATCCCACGCAAGCGCGATCGGTTTGCCGATCTCCGGCTCGGCCGCGAACAGCTCCAATCGGCAATCCGCCGGGACCTGGATCCTCTCCATCGAACCTTGCGGACTGAAAGGCTGCTGCAGCGTGATCGGCTGGGGCCTCTTTTCGTAGTTGGCGACTTCCGGATGCGGCTCGCGCTTTTCCGGCTCGCGGCTGGCAAGGAATCGCTCCCAGTCCGCCTTGGCCTGGTCTCCCACGGCCCAGACGATGGCGTTGCGCAGGAGACGTTGGAATTCAGGATTTTGCCAAGTCCGCTCATCGTGGCCACTGGCGGTGTAAAAGATGCGTCCCTTGCCCTGGGTCCGGGTCCAGGCCCAAGGCTCGCGATGCCCGCCCTCGATCCGTTCCATGAGAAGGTGGCGGGCCTCCGTGTTGATTTGGTCGTGAACGTAGGTCTCATCCCAAGTGGAGAATTCCGAGACGCCCTGGAGGATGGGATGGGAGCGGTCCACGATGGTGGCTTGGAATACCCCCGTGCCGTGGGATTTGAACCGGCCGCCGACGAGAGCGATGAACCGCGGATCGTTCCCAAAGCAAGCGGAGGCGCAGTGGATCGGGAGGAAACCCTTGCCGCCTTCGATGAATGCGTTCAGGGCGGCGAACTGTTCCGGCTTGATCTGGCCATGGTTGGCGTAGAGCAGGAGCGCGTCATAGGGTTGCAGCGCGGCCGGATTGAGGCAGTCGGGCGTCGTTTGGTAATCGAAGTAGATCGCCTCGCGCCCCATCGCGTTCATCAGCAGGGGGACGTAGGCGGTTGAGTTGTGGTGCGCCTTGTCGTGCCCGAGGAAGAGGACGCGCAGGGGCCGGACCTCGGCGGCATCGAGGGCGGACGCGAGGGCGAGGAGAAGGACGACGGAAAAACGGGGGTTCATGACGGATACAGGCTACCTCCAAAACGGGGGGGGAAGCTATGCCGGAACCGGACAAAGTTTGGGATGTTTCGGCCATGCCCCCTTTTGCCGGCGTCAGTTTCCGGAGGGATCGGTCTGACCACGCAGGATCCGGTGGGTCCGGGCGACGTCTCCCATGTAATGCGATGCCGTGGGGTTTTCGGCGGCCTCGGCGATGTGTTTCATGGACTTTTCCTTGTCGCCGGTCATCTCATAGAAAAGGCCGAGATAGAGGTCGCTGTGGAACCGGGCGTTTTCGCTGGCGGCAGCAGCGGCCTCGATCACTTCTTCCGCCTTGCCTTTGCCGTTGAACAGATTTTGGATCTGCAGCATCGGGACGCGGCGGTCCCGGGTCACCGGCATGTATTGCTCCCGGGCGGACTCCAGGGTGGCTCCTTCGGTCCGGGCCAAGCAGAGGAGATGCCAAACCGAGTTCTCCACATCCTCGGGATTCACGGTGCGGTGCAGCTCGAATTGATTCACCCCCTGCTGGAATTCACCGGCGTAATACAAGGAGATCCCGCGCTGCCAGTGGCCCGCGGCTTCCTCCGGGAAGAGGGCGATCACGGCATCGAAGTCGGCGACCGATTCCTTGATCCGGGCTTGGCGAAAGTGATCCTCCCCCCGGCGCTGGTGCGCGGCTGCGGTGATCTCCCTGGCCTGCTGGGTCTGCTCGGTGGCGGCGTCAGCCGCCCGGTTGAGGATCGGCTTCAGGCTGGTGATGACCGCCCCGTAATCTTTGCGAGCGAAGGCGTCTTTCGCGGCTTCAATCGTCTCGGCATCGCCGCCGAGGGCGGAGCCGGCAAGCAGCAGCGGGAGCAGGACCGGAAGCGCGATTCGGAGAATTTGTGGTTTCATGACGAAAAAGTTTGCAACTCGGGGAGGGATTTCTGGTTCACTCCGGCGCTGGGGCCGGAATCTGGTTCCTGCACTCAACCACAATCCCATCATCAATCCCAAATGAAAAAAGTTCTCATCGTCATGGCCCTGACCGCTTTCGCAGCGGTGTCCACCGGAATCGCCGCCCCGGGCGAAGGCAAGGGGAAGGGCAAGAAGCCCCCGATGACTCCCGAGCAACGCGCGGAAGGCATGATCAAGAACCTTGACAAGAATGCCGATGGCAAGCTCGACAAGGCCGAACTCGCCGCCCAACCGGCTCCCAAGCCGAAAGAAGGCGCTCCCGCCCCTGCCAAACCGGCTCCGACCCCGGAAGAGCGCGCCACCAAGATGCTGGAGCGTGGTGACACCAACAAGGACGGCGCTCTCGACAAAGCGGAGCTCACCACCGTTCTGACCCCGGCTCCGAAGAAGCCCAAGGCGAACTGATCCCGAGCGGATTTCGATTGCTATCTGGAGGCGGTGGCTGGCAAACGGCTGCCGCCTCTTTTTTTGGGCTCGCCGGGTGGCTCCGTTGCGGTAAGCTGAGCCCATGTTCATCCCGCTCTCTGACGACGACCGATCGCTCTACCGGCCCACCTGGCTGACCAACGCCTTTCTCTTTCTCAATCTTGCGGTCTTCGGAATCCAGCTTGCGGACAAGGATTTCACGACCCGGTTCAGCGCGGTGCCTCTCGAGATCACCACGGGACGGGATCTGGTGGGCGTGAGCGTGGTCCCCGTGGCGCAGGGGCAAACGATCGAGATTGAGCAGGGCCCCGGACCATGGCCGGTTTTTTTGACGCTCTTGACCTCGATGTTCATGCACGGAGGGTGGCTGCACCTCGGGGGAAACATGCTGTTCCTCTGGATCTTCGGGAACAACGTGGAACACCGCTTTGGCTCGATGCGGTTTCTCGTCTTCTATCTGGCGAGCGGGGTGGCGGCAGGACTGGCCCATGCCCTCATCGAACCGCAAAGCGAGGTTCCGATGCTAGGGGCCTCAGGTGCGATTTCGGGGGTGCTCGGGGCCTATCTCGTGCTGTTTCCGCGGAACTCCGTGAGGGTCCTGCTCCTGTTCTGGATTATCTCCGTCCCTGCCTTTGTGGTCATCGGGTGCTGGACCCTCTCCCAACTCTGGGGCGGCGCCCGGATGCTGGAGCAACTTAACCAGGGGATGGGGCCTGTCGAGGGAGTGGCTTATGCCGCCCACATCGGAGGGCTCCTCGCAGGCCTCGTCCTCGGAACGATTTTCCGGATCCGACTCGGAGAAGAACCGGCCAACGTGCTCTACCCCCGGATCCCGCCGCCGCTGCCGCGGTTCTGATGACCGGAGGGCGGGTTCAGGCGCTGAGCATCTTGTCCCGCTCGAGTTTGAGGCCCATCTTGCGGTAGAGGGTCGCGATGCTCACATCAAGCATGCTGGCGGTCTTCTCCCGGGATCCCTCGTTGTACTTCAGGGTCTCGCGGATGAAGACCTTCTCCTGTTTGCGGATGAAGTCACTGAGGGTGGTCCCGATCGGCAGATGATGCACGATGGCCTCGTTCTCGTCGTCGGTGATCTCCACGCGTTGCGAGATTTTGCTCGGCAGGTCCACGGGACGGATCCGGTTGTCGTCGCAGAAGGCTGAAGCGCGTTCGACGGTGTTCTGCAACTCGCTGACGTTGCCCGGCCACTTGTAGCTTTCGAGCAACTCCATGGCATACTTGTCCACCTGCGGTTTGCTCCGCTTGTTCATCGCCGCGTAGCGCTCGAGGAAGTAATCGACCAGGAGAGGAATATCACTCTGCCGGTTGCGGAGGGAAGGAACCTGGATCGGGATCACGGAGACCTTGTAATACAGGTCCTCGCGGAAGCGGTCCTCGGTGACTTCCTCCTCAAGAGGCTTGTTCGTGGAGGCGACGAAGCGCACATCCATGCTCTCCGGCAGGGAATTGTTCATTCTCCGGGCGGTGATATCCTCAAGGTAACCCTCGAGGACGGATTGCAGGCGATGCGGCAACAGGTTGATCTCTTCGAGAAAGACGGTGCCGCCCATGGCCCGGCGGAAGATGGTTTCACCGCGCCCGCCCGGACTTCCGAACAACTCCATTTCCAGCAAATCCTCCGGTAGCGAGGAGCAGTCGAGCACCTTGAAGGGGGCGGAGTTGCGCTTGCTGCGATTGTGGATGGCCCGGGCCACCATCTGCTTGCCGGAACCGAACTCTCCTTCGAGCAGGATGGGGCTGTCGTTGTCGGCGATCTTTTCGATGATCCCGTGGATCTCCTTCATCCGGCTGCCCTCACCGATGAGACGCGAAGACACCAAGGCGGGCTCGGCTTCCGGATCGCCCACCAACGTGGGGGGATTGAAACGACCCGCGGGCTCCTTCTGGCTCAAGGCTCGGTTGATGGTGCGCTGCAGGTCGTCAAGTTCAAAGGGCTTGGTCAGGTAGTCGAACGCTCCCAGCTTCATCGCCTCAACCGCGGATTCCACAGTGCCGTAGCCGGTGACCATGATGATCGCGATATGCGGGAACTGTCCGTTGCAGCGTTGGATGATCTCCAATCCGCTCATGTCCCCTATGCGCAAGTCGACGACGACGACGTCGGGGACGATGCGCTGGATGGCCGTCATCCCATCCTTGCCGCTCTGGTAGGCAAAAGTTTCGTGGCCCATGCGCTCGGAGAGCTTGCGCATGACTTGGAGAATGCCTGGTTCGTCGTCGATGATGATGATTTTGGCCATATTCGCGAGCAATTGAAAGGTAACCGGAGATCGGTCTCAAACGACCCCTAATACAATTAAATAATACAGGGCTGTTAAATAACGCAACCCTTTTTCGCAAATTTGATACCAATCAATTTCCGGTGGCCGGCTGGGGGGCGGCTTTGGCGTCGAACTCGGCCTTGGCCACGACCCTTGCCTCGGCCACGAAGAAGCTGCAGGCCTCCGGGCAGAGCAGAGGGATGCCGTGGGAAGGGACCGCCGGATTCTGGGATTCCGCCCAGAGCGGGTGGCGCGAGCAACCGGTGAGGCAACGGCGCCGCATCAGGTCCGCAGCGCCTTCGGGGGAAATGTTGCGGGCGAAGCGATACATCCCCGTCTGTCGTTCCAGCGTCCTGGCGAGCGGGACGACCCGCATCCGGTTCCCGGAGCAGGCCGCCCAGAGGGCCAAGGCCGCGGGGTAAAAGAGGTCCAGGGCCGTCCGCACCTCTCCGGGGCCGGCCAGAACAAGCCGCCATCCCCGTTTCAAATCCGGCGATCCTTTGAGCGGGCGATATTCCCCGGCGGCATCGTATTGGGCGATGTCGCGGGCGTCGTCCGGTCGATCGAATGTCTCCAGTCCGTCCGCCGCAAGTCCGGCGTCGTCCCGGTGCCGTAGTTCGATGCCCTCTCCGGTGAGCGGGGACACGGCGATCTGTCCGATGTGGAAAGGGGCGTCCCGCAGGCGTTCCGTGAGGAGTTGAAGGAGGGGGGAAGGGGTCATGCGGCGTGGGAGCGGAAATCGTGAACCTGGTCGAGAATCACATCGACCAGCGAGGGATCGGTGCCGATGGAGCGGCTATACCAGAGGGAGCGTCCGCGGATGGGGACGGGATTGTGGCGGAAGACGTCGCGCTGGCTGGCGGCGGCGGTCGGGGCCGATTCGATGCCGAGGAGCACGGGGATGTCCTGGTAGCTGTGCAGTCCGTCTGCGATGAAGAACGGGACGACGAGGACATGGGGCAAGGAGGTGAGTTGATCCCACTCCGCGATGAAAGGAGCCTCTTCCATGTAGGCGTCGAGGATCTGGCCGTAGCCGAGGCCGAGGGCTTCGAGGCGATCGACCTGCACCCGGATGGCCTCGGTCGACTTGGCGTTGAGTCCGGTGCCATGGCCGACGATGATCAGGGCGCTGTCGGCGGGAGCGACTCCGGGAGCGAGTTCGCGGGCGCGCCCGGCGAGAAGGCGGGTCATGCTGCGGTGGATGCCGACGGGATCGCAATAATGGATCGTTTTTCCGTCCCGCCGGGTGGTGGGCCCCTCCAAGCCGAGTTCCCGCGGGATCACTTCCCGGGTGAAATAGCCTTCACTGATGAAATTGGGCACTGCGTAAATCGTTTCGCTCTCAAAGAGGTAATCGGAGATCGAGAAACCGGGTTCCTCCTTCCAGAAGGCGCATTGCACTTCCGCGAAGAGACCCCGTCGACGGATTTCCGCGGCGTGGGCCAGGGTGGGGGCGCTGGAGTCCGGGTTCTCCGTGGAGCCGTGCCCGAGAAGAAGCAGGGCGCTGTCCGCAAGCCGGGCAGGTTCATTCATACGCAGGAAAACGAATCGTTGGGATTCTTGGACGCGCAAGTTCGTGAATTGAGGTCGCCATTCACGGCCGAATGCGCGATGGATGGAGCACGTCGGAAGCAGACGGGAACGAAGAATGGCAGCGCGGATCGTTACATGGTTTTGGTTCGTCCTGGCCGCGACGGCACCGGCCGGTGGCAGCGCCGCCCTCGAGGCCCTGCGGGGGCTTGAATCCGCCATGGGGCCCCGGATTGCCGGGCAGGTGGTCGCCTTGGCCGGATTCGACGGGGATGATCAACCCGAAATCTGGCGCCTTCTGGTCAAGGAAGAGAGCAAGCCGGAGGTGCTTTGGGAATATGTGGTGCAAGGGGGCAAGGTGACCGCGCGACATGCCATCAAGCGGGATGAAGCCGCCGATTTGCCCGATAAACCGCTCCTCTCCATCGCTGCGGCGTGGAAGATCGATTCCCCGGAAGCCTATCGCATCGCCGATGACGAGGCGATTCTGGCGGGCCTCAGTTTCTCCCGTCTCCACTACCAGCTGCGCTTCCGCGGGGCGGATCGTGCCCCCACTTGGCTGCTCACCTTTGTCGATGCCGCCGGAGCCGAGGTCGGGCAGGTGGTCATCGACAGCGCCGACGGATCCATCGCCTACCGCGGATTTCCGGCCCCGCCCCCCGTTCCCGCCGCGCCGGCGGTTTCCAGTGCGGGAGCGGCGACGGAAGTTCCCGAGGATTCGGTTTACGCGTCGCGACCGGCGCGGCTTCGTGGTTTGTTCGGCGGTCTGCGCGCACGGCGGGAAGGGCGGATGCGGGGAGCGGGGGAAGGCGGTCCCGGCCGATGACTCGGCGGCTTTCAGGCGAAGGAGGTGGTCCCCCTTGGATTTCCTCTTTTTTGGAGGGAGAATGGTAACCGGCGGGTTTCGGTTGCGTCATGATCGGTGGAGATGAAAGCGAGCAGCCCCAACCGCCGGAAAAGGTGAATGGATTCCAGCGAAGACAAAGCCGCCGAATGGTGGCCGCGCGTCCTGCGTGGAGATACCGGGGCGGCGGAGCGTCTTGTGGAAATTCTCCATCCCCTGGTGATCCGGATCGTGCGGAATCACTTGCCGCGCGCCGTGGACGAGGAGGATCTGGCGCAGGAGGTTTTTCTGAAACTTTTCGCCAAGTTGGAGACGTTTCGCGGCGAGCAACCGTTGGAGCATTGGGTCGCCCGGATCACCCGCAACCTTTGCTTCGATCATCTCCGGAAACAGCGCCGCCGCAAGGAGTTGCGGAGTGCCGACCTCACGGCGGAGGAGGAGCGCGTTCTGGAATCGATCCTCGCGGAGGAGCAGGGGAACCGGATGCGGCCGGATGGTGGGGAGTTCTGTGGCGAGTTGATCGGGAAGTTGCTCTCCACGCTCCGGCCGGAGGAGGAGCGGGTGTTGCGGATGTTGGATTTGGAAGGAATTCCGGTGAAGGAAATCGCCGTCGTTTTGCACTGGGGGGAATCCCGGGTCAAAGTAACGGCGTTTCGTGCGCGGCGGAAGTTGCAGGAGGTCTTGCGCGGGCTCGAGCCCGGCTTGACGGAAAATCGGTGAATCGAGGCCAAAGATGATGAACAGAACTACAGGAAAAATCTTGGAGGAGGCGTCGGGGGCGTGGAGGAGGCTCGCCGAGCTTTATCAGCTGGAAACCAGGGGGCGGGAAGCGGGCGTTCCCCCCGGCTTTGCCACGCGCGTCGCGGCCCGGTGGCGTGAGTGCCGGGCCCGGGAAATTCTGGCGGTCTGGGAACGGATTTCGCTCCGGGCCGCGTTCGCCTCGTCGGCGGTCGTCGTGGTGGTGGTGGCGTTTTCCCTGCCCCGGGAGCAGGCACTGGCGGCGGACGAACACCTCATTCCGGTGATGGAAGCCGGACCGGAAGAGATGGAATGGCTGTTGCCGTGAACGGATTGCACTGGAAGATCGGGTTGTCGCTGGTGGCCATTTTCCTGGCCGGCGCCGGTTTGGGTTGGTTTGCCGGTCGGCAGGCGATCTATGCTCGTCAAAAAGCGATGAGTCGGCCGGAGTTCTGGGACGGCATGGTTCTGGGGCGGATGGAGGAGCGCCTCGGATTGACGACGGAGCAGCGCAAGAGCCTTGAACCCTTGGTGCGTGAGACCGCGCAGAAGCTGCAGGTGCAGCGACGCCGTGCCGTGATGGAACAGATGCAGACGGTGAAGGCGTTTTACGGGCAGGTGGAACCGCATCTCACCGACGAACAGCGGGCCAGGATGGAACGGTATCGGCAGCAGTTGCGGGATCGGCCCCGGGAGGAAATGCCGTTGTTGCCCCCGCGCCCGGGTGGTTTTCCAGGGCCCGGTCCCGGGCGTGGACGGGTGCCTGTCCCGCCAAATCCCTGATCCGGTGCAAGTCCAGCGCCGGGGGGCGTCTTACGGGCACAGAATGCTTGCGGAATTGGGGGGGCGGTTCTAAGATGGGTCGGGTAATTCCTTTCCTCGTACATTGCCTCGAAACCCGCATTGATTGATCCCATGTCTTCGAATCAGAAACGCAAAGGTCGCACCGCGCTCAGTGAAACCGCCTTCTTCCTCGTCGCCTTCGCCGGAATGATCGCCTCCATCATCGGGGCTGACCGGCTGGTGGGCAGCGGAATGGTGTCTCAGGAGGTTGGCTTCGTCATCAAGGAGTTCACCACCTACCTGTGCCGGGTCGGTTTGGTCATGATCACCGTCTGGCTCTTTTCACGGGTCGGTTTCCTCCACTCCATCGGTCGGGGCTTTCAGGATCGCTTCGATGCCGGGTGGAACGAGATGTCCAACGCGGAGTCGACCAAGTGGATGATCATCATCTTTTTGGCGCTCCTGATCAGCGCCACGCTCCTGATGCAGAGCTGAGGCTTGATCTCCTCTGGCGGGCGGTTCTGATAACGCCGGGTTGTCCGGACCGGACCCGGGTTCGCCCCTGACGGAGAAGGTTCAGACCGGGTCACCCACGGATTCCCATCCCCCATCGTGAGTCATCGCTCCCCGTGAAATCGTTCCTTTTCTTCCTCTTCGGTCTCCTCGCCGTGGGAGCCGCGATCTTCCTGCTGGTGACCAACCCGCCCCCGGTCGTCGTGGCGGATGTTCCCCCCACCGATGCCCGGCCGGATGATTATGAACCGGGCGAAAAACTGAGCCCGGAAGAGTTGGCAGAGATCATCGCAAAACCGACGCCTGCGCCGCCCGAGCCGCCGGTGGCTCCGGTCACCGATCCCACTCCCGATCCTTGGACCGTTCAAAAGGAGGAGGATTTCGGTCGGGGCGATCCATCGGTGGTGGATGCGCCGACTCCTCAGCCTCCACTACCAGAGCCTCCCGTGCCGGTGCCGCAGCCTCCCGTGCCGCAGCCTCCCGTGCCGGTGCCGCAGCCTCCCGTGCCGGTGCCGCAGCCTCCCGTGCCGGTGCCGCAGCCTCCCGTGCCGGTGCCGCAGCCTCCCGTGCCGGTGCCGCAACCTCCCGTGCCGGTGCCGCAGCCTCCCGTGCCGGTGCCGCAACCTCCCGTGCCGGTGCCGCAACCTCCCGTGCCTCTGCCTGAAGCTCCTCCCGCGGTGCCCGTTCCTCCGGCGCCGCCGACGCCCTTGGAAAAATCCCGGGAGCGCCTCACCGCCACCTTGGAAAGGGTTGGGAAAGTTCTGCCGGAAGAACTCGCACCGGCGTTCGCCGACATCCAGAAATACTGGGATCTGTATGTTCTGGAGGCAACGGAAGAGGCGCGTCAAATCCGCGGGCCCGGCTATGAGGAGAGCGTGGCCAAGATGTTGGATCAGCGCACGGTCATCCTCGAAGCCCTCCTCAAGTCCCGCTCCGAGCCCCTGGTGGCGACGGAAGCGGACGTGGCGACCGCGGACGCCGGGTTGACGGAGGTTTACGACAAGCTGCGTGATCTCGCGGTGGACCGTCCCCGGGCCGAGGACCGGATCGTGCACATCCGCACCGCCCAGTTGGCTTGGTTGCAGTACCGGAAAGCCTTTGAGGAAGCCCGGCACGATGGCCCCGAGCGGCATTGGGCCGCGGTGGCGGTGACCCGCAACCGCACGGAAACCCTCAAGATTTTGGAACAAATCCTGGTGGATACAATTCCGCTCGAGCCCGCCCCGCCGAAGCCACCGCTGCCCCCGACGGAACCGGTGGTGCCACCCGCACCGGAGAAGCCGGCGCCACCGGAAGAGACCGCACCGATCGTCCCCGTTCCGGAAGAGGGCACCAAGCCGAACGCCGTGGATCTGGATTACGTGAATGTCCGGCCTTTGCGGGTTTCCAAGAAAGCGGTGGAACACATCGTCCACTTTGAGACGGGGGGCCGGCTCTACTACCAGAAGATGTATCAGCGGCCGCAGTGGCCTGGTTATTCTTCCGGGGTGACTATCGGGTTTGGGTATGATTTGGGTTACATGTCCAAGGACCAGATTCAGCAGGATTGGGCTGGCGTGCTGGGGGCCAAGGAGATGGCTGCCTTGATGCGGGTTCAGGGAGTCACCGGGGAGGATGCCGCTCCGCTTGCGAGGGGCATCAAGAGCGAAGTCTTCATCCCTTGGGAAACGGCCCAAATGGTCTTTGAGAAGTCGACCCTGCCGCATTGGTCGCGAATTGCGGCGGACGCCTATGTGCTGGGGCGCGGGGAACTGCCGCCGGATTGCAATGGAGCCCTGATTGGGAACGCGTTCAACCGGGGGACCAAGGTGGAGCCGGAGGGGAAGAGGCGGGAGCTGTGGTTGATCAAGGAAGCGATCCGCAGGCGGAACTGGGCCGCCATCCCGCCTCTGTTCGAGGAGCAAAGGAAGTATTGGCCCAACACGAGCGGTCCAAACGGGTTGCAAACCCGGCGGTCCGAGGAGGCGAAACTCTGGGAGAGCGGCCTGAAGGAGATGACCTCAGGAAGTTTCCCACCGGTCAGTTACTTGCAGGAGGATGTATCCAGCGGGAAGGAACGTTCCTACTACCGGACCGAAGTGGTTGGCCCGCGGCATCCCATCTGGAAGTCCGGAGAGATTCACCCGGCCGTCATCGAGAGGAAGAACTTCGCCTTGGGCATCGGTCGGACAGGCGAGCAACGGGATACCATGCGGGCCGGCACACTCTATGCGGCGAGCGCGGCGGCGCAGGCGGCGGCCGAGAGAGGCTTTTTCTTCTACCTCACCTCGGGAAATCGCTGGGGGGTCAGTAGCAGCCCCAACCACGGTCAGAATAAAGATCTCGGCGATGCCATCGACTTCGTGATCAGTGACAAGCCCGGAGGGATGGGGGACCGGCTCGAGGGTGAGGCAGGCAAGAAGCAGACCTACGACATCCTCGCCTGTGCGGCGGTGGCTGCAGCGCGGGATTTCGAGAAACCGGGGGTCGGCGTGGGGTGGGGCCGGAGCAACGGGGCCGGGCATCACATCGAGGTCGACGATGCGCAACGCGGGGCCAACGATGCCTCCGATGTTTGGCCCTACAGTGATTCCGGTGACGCTTCCTTCCTCAAGTTCGAACGGGATTTCGCCAACGGAAGCATTTTCAAGAATCCGGACTACCTGATCTACCGGGATTACTTTCAGGGGAAACTGGAGAAGCCGGGCACAGGGAACGGCCCCGCGCCGACGCCGCAAGGTCCCGGTGAGGAAGACAACAAACCGGCTCCGAAGCCGGAAGCGAATGATTGACGGACCGTCGCTTCCCCTCCCGCCGGGTTACTTCCGGAGACGGAAGGCGCGCAGGGTTGTTTTCAGCTGACGCCGTTCCGCGGGAACCGTGAAGTCGGGTTCGAAGCCTTCCGGACTTCCGGTCGCGAAGATTGTCTGGAGGAGCCGATGGTGCGGGGTCCATGCCGTCGGCGCCACCCCGTCGTCGATGATGAGGTAATCCACTCTCTGCTCCGCAAGGAGACGGACCAGCGTTTCCCGGGAGTCAAAGTGCGCCTGGTAGGAGCGTCCCATCCAATCCGAGGTGGAAAGGATCTTGGTGCCGCGCAAGACGGTCAGACCGTAAGGCGAGCGGAGGGCGGCGGCGGCGATCAAGGAGCCTTCGCCGCTGGCGTCGGAACTGACAAGGAGCCGGAGCGGTTCCCGTCGGCCGGCGGAAGTCGCGGCGACCTTTTGGATCAGGGCCGTGGGGCCGGAGATCCATTTGTCCGGGGCGTCGTGTTTTCCAAGGACCAGAAGCATGGCGATGGCCGCGCCTCTGGCCCAGGCCAACGGCGCGGCGGGTGAGATGGAGAGGCTCTTCCCGGCCGGAATGAGCGATGAGAGGGCATCCAAGCCGAGGATGAGAACGCCGGGTAAAACCGGGAGAAGATAGCGTCCGTCCAGACCGGCCGGGATGAGGGAAGACAAAAGGAGGGAAGCGGTCAGGAGAGACCAGAGAAGCGCTTGGGTGGGGTTCGGGCCCTGCCCGCCGGCCCAACGGATGATGAGCAGGACGAAGGCTCCAAGGATTCCGGCGGTGGCCGCCCAGCCGAAGGTTTCGGGGAAAGCCCGGAGGTAAAACGGCAGGGCCTCCCGGAAAAAGGCCGCCGGGGTTTGGCCGGTCATTCCTTCCCGGGTGATGTGGGAGGTGGCGGCCATCCAAGGCAGTGCCAGAAGTAGGACGGGGAGCGGGGCCAACCAAAGGGCCCGGAGCTTGAGGAGATGCAGGGAACCGCTCAGCAACATGGCCAACGGTGGCACCAGGGCTAGAGCCATGCCCGAGCCCTTGGTCAGGATGGCGGCGGTGGCGCAAGCCCCGAAGAAGAGGGCATCCTTTCCCTGGTGGGTCTGGTCGAAGCGCCGCCAGGCGAGAAGGGCAGCAAGGCACCAGGCGACCAGCATCAGATCGGACATGATGATGGCCGAGTAGGTTTGCACGGGTTGGATCCAGCAGAAGGCCAGCCCGGCGGCAACGGCGCCGGGCTGGCCGGTCAGGGGCAGGGCCAATCGGATGACCAGGGCGGCGGCGATGGCGGTGATCAGCGCGCAGAGCATCAGGGCCATGGTCCGGGTGCGGAAAGGCAGCAGCCAGACTCCTTCCACCAAGTAAAAGACCGGCGGATAGTGACCCAAGGCAATTTTGGGAAAGCGTTCGTAAGTGGCCTTCGCAAAGGCGGCCGGGGATTCCAGCCGCCAGAGTGGCCCGGCCAGATAATCGCGAATCATGAGCCCGGTGACGAGGTGGGCCGGTTCATCCGAATGGGCGCCGAGATCGCTGGTATAGGCGCGGTTTGAGGCTTGCAGCGCCAGCACCAGGGCGAAGAGGCCGGCGACGAGGAGCAGCTGCCCGGCGATGGCGCGAGGCTGGCAGCAAGAGCTGGGGAAAAGGTTTGCGATCTTCACTCCATCGGGGATTTTAGCGTCGGCCCTTGCCAGCGCACTGGGGGCAGAGGATCTCCTCGGCCGCCCCATTCGCACGGAACTGCACTTGATAGCCTTTGCCGTTGCATCGGTAGCAGATGGCACCGGAGCTCGCCCGTGGTTTCGGGGGCACGGCGGAGATCTCGTCCGGGGGCGCCGGCGTTGCGCCCCCGGCGTCAGGGCCGGGTTTCCGGGCAAGGGTTCGGCCGGCTCCGGAGTCATCACCGAAGTAGCGGGGCGGGGTCGTCTTCTCTGGGGAAGCGGGCAAAGGTTCTGGGCGCATCGGGGGCTTGGTGACCGCCGCCTGCCGCCGGGCTTCCATCATCCGCTGGAAACTCCCGGTCTCCTCTTGGAAAGGATTCTTCACCTGCACCCAGCCGTTGAGCCCGGAACACTGGACGCAAAGCATGGCGGGAGCGAGTGCGGCGAGCAGAATCAGGGCTTGTCTTCGCACGGTTTTCATGGGAGTTGAACCATCGCACCCCATGAAGGCTGAATTCGACGAAGTTGCCAACGATTATGACGCCCAATTGAACCGGGGCTTGTCGTTGAGCGGCGAAAACAAGGAATACTTCGCGGAGGGACGCATGAAATGGCTGGGGAAACGACTCGGTGAGTTGGGGTTCGCGCCGCGTCAGGCTCTGGATTTCGGATGTGGCACCGGAACCGCCACCCCCTGGTTCTTCGATGTCCTCGGCGTGGAACAGTTGGTCGGGTCCGACCCGTCGGCGGAGTCGCTGAAAGTCGCTTCCGATGCTTTTTCAGGCCGTTACCCGGTTTCCTTCTGCCTGCCCGGAGAGGAAAGACCGGAATCGGTCGATCTCGCTTTTTGCAACGGGGTCTACCATCATATTCTGCCGGCGGACCGTCCGGGGGCGCTCGCCCAGGTTTACCGGGCGTTGCGGCCGGGAGGAATTTTTGCGTTTTGGGAGAACAATCCTTGGAATCCCGGGACCCGATGGGCCATGAGCCGGGTGCCTTTCGATGCGGATGCCATCGTGATCTGGCCCGGGGAAGCCCGGAGAATGCTGGGCACGGCCGGGTTCACTCCGCTGGGAAGTGATTTCCTCTTTTATTTTCCGCGTTTTTTGAGCGCCTTCCGCTTCCTCGAGCGCGGCCTGGTCAAACTCCCCTTGGGGGGACAGTATCTGGTTCTGGCGCGAAAGTGAGGGGAGGCTCAATCGCTCTTCTTGAAAACGTGAAGGGCGAGGAGACCCACCGCCAGCATCCCGGGGACGCTGAGGAAGTGAATGACTCCGAAGCTGACCTGTGCCAGGTCGAGATTGGCGAAATTGTTGGAGGCCCAGTTGGCGAGGACCGCCCCCACCAGAACGGCTTCCGTGCCCACGATCCCGATGAGGAGGAAGAAGAGACTGGCCTCGTCGATTTCGATGGATCGCCGGGTGATCGGAAGGGGTTTTTCCCTCTGTTTGAGGAACAGCATGCAGGCAAAGAGATAGGCTTGCAACCCGGTCAGTGCGGCAAGCAAAAGGAGGGCTTTGGTGTGCAGGTCGAAGATATTCAATCCGCCCACCTTGGTGGGGCCCACGATCAGGGCGATGGCTTGGAGCAGGCTGGCCACCAAAAGCAGGAGAAGACCGCTCACCTCAAACAAACGGGGACGTTCGGAGAGGATGAAAAGGAGGTGCCGCATGCCGTCCCGCCAGGTTCTCAGGTGGGCGACCCGTCCTTCCGGTCCTCGACGCAGTCCGGAAGAAATTTCGACGGTCCGGGCGCGATGTTTGAGGGCTTTGATGAGCAGTTCCGAGGCGAATTCCATCCCGTTCGAGCGGATCGCCCAGGTTTCGTAGGCAGATTTGCGGATGCAGCGGAACCCGGAGTTGCAATCCGTGAGGCGCCCCCCGAAGAGGGCGTTGATCAAGGTCGTCAGGACCGGCGTCCCGAGGTGGCGGTGCAAGGGGGGCATGGCACCGCGCTCGATTTTTCCGGTCATCCGTGAGGCGATCGCCATGTCGGCGTCCGCTTCCACCGCTTTGCGATAGAGGCGGAGGGTATCCTCGTAGAGATAGGTGCTGTCCGCGTCCGCGAAGATCACGTAAGTTCCACGGGCGGATTCGATGCCGCCCCGCAAGGCGGCGCCATAGCCGCGGGTGGCGACAGGAACCACCCGGGCCCCTTCGGATTCAGCGATCTCGCGGGAGCGATCGATGCTCCCGTTGTCTGCGACCACGATTTCGTAGTCAAGATGCGCCCCGGCCGCCTCGAGGGACTGCTTCACGGCCCGGATGCAACCGGCGAGGGTGGCCTCCTCATTGAGGCACGGAAACACGAAGGAAAGGTGCATGGATCAGGAAGGGCGGCGGCTCATTGGCCGGAAGCCTCTTCACCGTGAAACACCGTCTGTAAAGTTCCAAGTGTGGATTCGGCGATCCGGGGGGAAGCTTTGAGCGATTGAACTTCACGCCGGACCCAAGCCATCCGGGGATCCGTTCCCTCCATGGAATTGAGGAACGCGCGAAGAACCTCAACCGCAACGCTTTGCACATCGGAGCTAGGATCGGTCAGGGAGGCCAGAAGGCTGCGCCAGATCGCGTCCGAGGGAGACTCGAAAGCGGCCAGGGACCGCAGCGAAGCCTGTCGGACGTTAGGCTGGGGGTCGGTCTGCAAAACGCGCAGGAGGGCGGTCTCCGTTGACGGATTGGGGTAAGCAGCCAAGAGTTCCGCAGCGGTCGAGCGCTTTTCCGGGGCGGGGTCGTGCAACTGCGCCAAGAGGGACTGGAATTCCCGGGCATTCCTTGCTTCTTCGAGATCCAACCGTTGGGCTCCTAGGAGATCCTCGCCTCCCTCCGGAATGTTCCCACCACCGAGGGTGGAGACTGGGGAGGACTGAAGCGGGGTGGCTTGCCCTTCCGGGCGGGCGGCGACCGGTCCTTTCGGGGAGTCAGGGGCGGGGTCGGAAGCGGTCCTGGGGCTTGAGGGGGGCCGCCCTGCCAGAAAGACCGCCAGAACGGCGAGCGCTACAAAAGTGAGAAGCGCCAAGAGGCGGGCGGCGGAAGGCATCGGGTGCGCGGTGGTGAGGAGGAAGTCCTGCCGGCCCGAAGAAAGGCCTTACTCCCCGCCGGAAAAGGACCGGCGGGGAGGGGCAACGAAGAGAACGAAGCGCCTCAGTTGGGCTGAGTCTGGGCCCTTGGAGCCGGGCTGTTCGGCAGATCGCCGAACACGTAAATGGCTTCAGGCGCGACCTTGAGATAGGGGGCGAAGGTCACATAATCTTCCCGGGGGCCGGTCGTGGGAGAGGGACCGGCGATGTTCGAGCCCAGATCCAATCGGAAGACATAAACCGGTTGGATCGCACCAACGTTGCTATCGTAGTAGGCCAGGTCCATGTCCTGAATCATCGCCTCCCGTTGGGCATCCGACTTGTTGGGGAACTGCGTGGCCAAGCGGGCCTTCATCCCGGTCAAGGCGGCTTGAGGGGTGATCGTTTCCGGAAGGCGCGTCGTGGCCTTGGTGGAACTCCGCGCCGACTTGGCGGCAGTCGTGACGGGAGGGGTGAAGGAGCGCCAACGGTGGATCAGGCCTTCCACGTCTCCTCCGTCGCCGAGGGTCACGACGATCTTCGAGCCGGGACCGACAACGGGCAACCCGTTGATTTTCCGGGTGAAGGTAAGGACCTTGAGCTTGTCGAAGGCCACCGGTTGGTCGTCTTTCCCTGGGGCCCGACCCTTCACCGCGGGGCGGGCACCGGCGACGGTTTGGACTGCAGCTGTGACCATCGCTTCTTCCTGTCGAAGTTCCGGCATCAACTCATTTTCGGTAAGGTATTCCTTGGCGATCTGCTCGGCCTCGTCCTCATCCGGCAGGACGGGCTCGAAGTCGCCTTCGTAGCGCTTGAGATCGCGGCTGAACGACATGGCCCTGTTGGATTGGTCCAAACTGAAAAAGTTGGTCGGTCGCAAAGGATTGACCACGAATTGCTCCTTGCCGAAAATCCGGCTCACGGTGGCCGTGACGCCGACGGTTTGGCCGAGTCCTTGAGGGCTGGGGAGGCCCGCGAGCCCGAGGAGAAGATCTACTTCAGCCTTGGGCGCCGGCGTGGAGGGACTGAGCCTGTAAACGACATGAAAGTTGTCCGGCAGAGTCGGCAATTCGACCGCGCTGACCGGGTGCACGGAGGCGAGCGCCGCGATACACGCGGCTTTTCCAAGGTGTCCTTGGTAGGTTGCAATGAACTTGTTCATGGGATGATGAGGATAAGCTTTCAAAAGGTGGTTTCTGCGAATCACTCGTATTGATACCAGTTCCAGATGGATCCCCAATCCCTTCCGAGATTGACTCCACCCCAGCCTCTGGGGTCTGGATATCCGGAAGAGCCGAGGGTTTCGTAGCGGGTGCCGTCGTAGAAGATGGCGCTGGCCATTCCCGGGTAAAAGCTTCCATACACGAAGGACCTCTCCTCGTTGACCGAATCGAACCAAGATTGCCAGACGCAACCTCCGGCCTTCAGCTTGCGCGCGTAGCGATTCGGGATGCCGTTGTCCGAATAGCTGACCGTCCGGAAACCGACGATTTGATGCAATCCCTTCAAGGTATCCGTCACCCACTCCGACCAAGGATCCGAGGTTTCCGCCAGTGAGGCGACCGTCAGGCAGGATTCGATGACAAGATACTCCGCGTTCGAGTCTCCCAATCCATCTCCGGAAGCCATGGCAGAGGCAAAATCGACTCCCGCTCCGGTGGACTGGTTGGTTTGGAGGTAATAGGTGTTGCCGTGGCCGGAGCAAAAGATGAAATCCATCGAGTCGGTCCAGCTGTCATTGGCCGTCGTGAACATGTAAGGCTCCATGTAGTAATACAGGCTGTATTTCCACGATTGCGAACCCACGGTTTGGTAGGTTTGGAACTCCTTGATGAAATTCCAGACGTTGCGAACAAACCGGCTTTCGGCCCTGTCGACGAAGCCGCCAATGAGACGGGCCTCCGCTTGTCCGGTGAGGAGGAGGAGGCTTCCGAGGCCAAGGCTTCGGAGCAGGGTGGTGAATCGATGTGTCTTCATTAGACTCAAGGTGTGTTGGGTTAAGGGATGAAGGGGGGCAGGCTGGTCTTGTCAGGAACTACGGGTGAAATGCATCATTCTAACAGGGTGTTAGAAATGCCTGCGGCTGAATTCACTCCATTTCAGATTTCCAGTCAAGTGAATTAAGAAATACAAAAGGAAGCACCCGGCGGTTTGCCATGCCGATTCACGGGAAGGAGCCGTCGTTCCCTCCCACCGCAAGGTCAGGCCTCAGCGTCCCGGCGTGACCCGTGTCAACGCGGATGAACTTTCCGGCCGCCGACCCAGGTTTCCTTCACCTGGATCTCGCGGATGGCGTCGACCGGGCAGGTGAGGATGTCCCGGTCGATGACGATGAAGTCCGCCAGTTTGCCGGCTTCAAGGGACCCTTTTTCTTTTTCCTCGAAGCTGAGCCAGGCGTTGTTGATGGTGTAGAGGATGATCGCTTGTTCGCGGCTGATGACCTGTTCCGGATGCAAAGCGCCCGCCTGCCAGCGGGGGACGCGGGTCAGGGTGGTCCAGATGCCGAGAAAAGGGTTGTAAGGGTTGACCGAGCGCATCCCGCCGATCTTCTGCATATGATCCGAGCCTCCCCCGACCTTCACGCCTTTTGCAAAGAGGGTGTGATAGGGTTGGAACCAGGTGAGACGGTCCTCACCGAACTGTTTGAGGAGCGTTTTGCCGTCCAGGAAAAGCCAGACCGGTTGCAAATCCGCCACGATGCCATGGGTGGCCATGAGGTCGATGGCCCGGGCCGACATGAAATTGCAATGGGTCACGCATGGGCGGGCCTCCCGAACGGGGAAATCGTTTTCGGCGATCCGGGCATAGGTATCCACGAGGGTTTCCACGGCACCGTCGCCGACGGAGTGCGCGGTGAACTGGAGTTCCCGGGAAAGTGCCGCTTTCGCGAGGCGGTAGAGTTTGTCCGGTTCAATATACCGCATGCCCCGGTAGGCGGGGTCATCGATCCCGTAAGCAGGGGAGACGCCCCAAGGTTTGTTCATGTAGGCGCTGCCGGTGAGCATGCCGCCATCGAGGAAGATCTTGATGCCGCGCAGCCAGAGCCAGGGATCGTAGGCATGAAGCGGATGGTCCGCCGCTTTGGCGATCGCGGCCAAGGCCTCGTCTTCGGGAGACTGGGCGTTGACTCCGTAGTAGAGATAGACCCGGCAGGTGAGGCGGGAGCGGTCGCGCAGCGCCTTGTAGAGGGCGACGCCGCCGTCCGAGGCGTTGCGGTCGGCGATGCTGGTGATGCCCGCCTTGTTGTAATCCGCGAGCAATTCGGCGAGCCGGTCCACCTGGGTGGCAAAGTCCGGGGACTTGGCGCCGGACCGGGATTTGATGAGCCGGCCACCGGCGCGAATGATGCCGGTCGGTTCTCCGGAGGCGTCCCGTTCGATTTTGCCGGGGAGTCCATCGGTAATTTGAAAGTTCCGGTCGATCCCGCTGAGTTGCAGGGCGAGGGAATTCAGGGCGGCGTCAGGCCCGGTGCGGAAGGCCACCGGGTGCTGGGGAGCGGCGGTGTCGAGTTCCTGACGGGTGGGAAAGCGCTGTTCGCGCAGCCGGGTGATGAAGACTTGGTTCAGATTGATCCACTCGCCCTCGGGAACCACCTTGGCGCGTTGGCGGATATAGGCCAGAACGCTTTCGATCGTTTCCATCTCCGGGATCTGATGATCGAACTCGTAGGTCGACGCTCCCGTGGCGTGGACATGGGAGTCGATTAACCCCGGAAGAACGGTGGCTCCGGCGAGGTCGATCACCTTGGCGGCGGAGTCCACGGCCTTGGGGTCGTCCGTGGCAATGATCCGTTCCCCCTCGATCACGAGGGAGGAGCGGATCCGGAATTGGGGATCGACCGTCAGGATGTGGCCGTTGACGAACGCGGTCCGCTCCGCGGCCGGCAAGACCGCAGCCGCCGCGAGGAAGGCCGGGGCGAAGAGCCTCATGCGAAGAGCTGGGTGACCGGTTTCCCTTTGTCGGCCACCGTGAAGGGGCGCAGGGAAGGGGAATAGACGACTTGGTCGAGCGGGAGACCAAGGGCGTAGGAGATCGTTGCGTTGAGATCAGGGATGGAGAGCTTGTTCTCCACCACGTCGGAGCCGGATTCGTCGGTTCGGCCGTAAACGCGCCCCCCCTTCACGCCGCCTCCGGCGAGCAGGCAGGAGAAGGCCTTGGGATGGTGGTCTCGGCCCTCGTTGGCGTTGATTTCCGGGGTGCGGCCGAACTCGGTGGCCAGAACCACCAAGGTGTCGTTGAGCAGTCCGCGCCGATGCAAATCGTCGAGCAGGGCGGAGAGGGCCTGATCAAGCATTTCGGCTTTCTCCGGCAGGGTGACGAAGTTGGCGTTGTGCGTGTCCCAACCGTTGGAAGTGACCTCGACGAAGCGGATGCCGTTTTCCACGAGGCGCCGGGCGAGGAGCACGCCTCTGGCGAAGGGATCGTCTCCGTAACGCTCCCGGGTGGCGTCGGATTCCTTCGAGAGATCGAAAGCGGCCAGATCCTTGCTGTTCATCAGGCGGATGGCATCCTGATACATGTCCTGATAGGCCCGGACGTTGCGCTGGTTGTATTTTTCCGCGAAGGCGCGGTCCAGTTTGGCCGAGACCTCCAGTTGGGAGGAAAAGGACTCGGGTGAGAAAAAGCCGGGGCGGCGGCTGTTGCGCAATCCGCCGTCCGGATCATTGATCATCAGCGGCTGGTTGGCGGCCTCGAGGAAGCCGGCGCCGGGGTGCTGGCTGTCGTTGCCGATCATGACGCTGCCGGGCAGGGAAGAGTTGTCGGGCCCCTGCAAGTGCATCAGCCAGGCACCGAGCGCCGGGTGACGGATGGAGGAGCGCAACTCGTAGCTCGTGTGCATGTAATAGTTCCCCTGCTTGTGGGCACCCTGGGTGGAGGAGAGGGAACGGAGGATGGCGAGGTGAGGGGCCCGCTTGGCGAGACGCGGCAGGTATTCGCCCAGTTGGAGACCGTCGACGGGCGTGTTGATCGTTTTCGTGGGGCCCATCGCCTCATGGCCCGGCTTGGGATCGAGGGTGTCCAGATGGCTCATGCCGCCGCTGAGGTAAAGGTAGATGACCCGTTTGGCGGTGGGAATCTGTTTGAGGGTGGAAGCTCCCTGACCGGCGGCGAGCACCCGGTCCCCGAACCAGAGGGAGGCGGGCAGAGTGGACACGCCGAGGAATGTCCGGGCGGCCCGGGCGGCGAAGCGGCGGCGGGTAAGGAGATCGGCGCGATGGAGATCAGCTTTCATGGGACGCGGAAGGATCAGAGGTTGAAGAGAAACTGACGGGTGTTGAGCAAGGACCAGATGACCAGCCTGGTGCCCTCCCTCTGTGACTGATTCTGCAAGGTCGGCTGGAGGATCTCGCGCTCGGCGTCGGAAGGCTTGCGGCTGAGCATGGTGAGATAGATGGTGTCGAGCCGTTCATCGGGCCGGGTTCCCTTGAGGTCCCGGGAAAGCCGGGAGAACGTGCCGGACAAATCCTCCAACAGGGGGCCGTTCAACAGGGCGAGCGCCTGGGAGATGGAGGCCTGATCGTTGGAATTGTCCACCAGTTCACGGTCCGATTGACCGAACTCCCTGAGGAAATGCCCGTTGGGTGCCGGGGAACTGAGGTCGGAGGCGCGGACGAAGGATTCCCGCTTTTTGAGGAACTTCTGGAAGGCCTGTTGTTGCGCCGGAGTCACGCCCCAGTCTTTCGCTTCCCGTTCGGCGCGGGCGCGCTCCGACTCGGACAAGGCCTCTCTTTCCGGAGCCAGAACGGCGGAGACCAGTTGCCGGACGTAGGAGCCTCCGTCGTAACCGTTGCTCATGCCGCGTGCTTTTTCGGAGGGCGCGGGGAGTCCGCCGTCGGCGGTCAGAGCCGCCAGTTGCTTGCGAAAATTCCCTTCCGCATCCGGTAGGTTGCCGGAAGCGAGGGCATCTGCCTTGGCCCGGATCCCCGGGGCGTAGACTTCCCGGGCCACGGCTTCCGCCAGTTCGCCCCGGACCTGCGAGGCCTCCCGTTGCGCTTTTTTGATGGCGTCGTCATCCCCTTTTTCCCGGGCCGCCGCCAGCCTGGCCTGGGTCGCGTCGAGTCTCGCGGCCAGCTCGTCCTGCTTCGCGGCGATGGTTTGCACCGCCATCGAGTATTCTTCAGGCGAGAGATCGTAGACGCTGTTCCCGATCCATTCCACCCGGGTGATGGCCTCCTTGCGGTGCAGGGCGGCATGGGGTGAGGGGGTGTCGATGTCATCGACGATCATGCCCATCAGGGAATCCCAGATTTGTTCGGCGGACAGCCGGCGCAGGGCCGGGCCCGCAAAGTCGAAAGGTTGTCCCGGGGATGCTTCCACGGGAGAGGCCTCACGCTGGTAGGTTTTCGTGAGGTAGAGCGAACGCAGGAAGGCCTTCACATCGTAGTCCACCGCCTTCATGTGTCCTTCGAGAAAGGTCAGCAGTTCGGGGTGCGAGGGCAGGGATTGATCCCGCAGATCATCCACGGGTTCGATGATGCCCACGCCCATCACCTTCTTCCAAAGGCGGTTGGCGATCACCTTGGTGAAGCGGGGATTTTCCGGGGAGGTCATCCAGGAGGCGAAGGTTTCAACGGGATCCTGACCGACCACCGGGGGCATCGCTCCAAAGGGGACCTCCGGGGCGACGACCGATTTCGGCTTGGCGTCCGGGTATTGGTAATCGTGCGGGAGACGGAGGTCGCGCTCCCGTTGTTCGACCGTGGTGTAGCGGACCGGCTTGAGGATTTCGCTGGAAGCGCGGGCGAAGTCCTTGCGTTCGGCCCGGTCCGGATGCGCCCGGTTGAAGACGCGCTGGGCGGCCTCGGCATTTGCCGCGCTGTTGGTCGTGGTGACGCCGAAGGTGAAGGCGGCCATGTGGTAGTAGTCCATCTGCGTCCAGGTATCGAACGGATGGTTGTGGCATTGGGCGCAGACGATCTGGGTGCCGAGAAAGACTTGGGAAGTGATCGCCAGGTTGTCCAGCGGCATCCCGTAGTCCCGCAGATAATACCCGATGGCCCCGTTGGTCCAAGGTTTGCCCTTGGCGGTGAGGAGTTCCCGGACGAGATCATCGTAGGGCTTGTTGGTGCGCAGGGATTCCTTGATCCACTCCTCGTAGGCATACCCGGCTGGTTGGCTGTTGCCCTGTCCGGCCGCCTGGGTCTTGGCCCGCAGAAGGTCCGCCCAGAAATGGAAATGATGCTGCACGTAGGCCTCGGAATCGAGCAAGTGATCGATGAGCCGGACGCGGCTGGCCTCGGAATCGTCCGCGAGAAAGGCCCGGGTCTCTTCAAGCGTTGGCGTGCGACCCGCGAGATCGAGATAAACACGGCGGACGAAAGTGGAGCTCGGAGCGGGCGGCTGCGGGTTCTTGCCGGCCTTTTTCAGGGAGGATTCGATGAAGGCGTCGATTCGGGCGCTTGCCGGAGGAACGACGGAGGCTGCCTCGGCTTGGGCCAGCAGAAGCAGGAAAACCGGGAGAGTTTGCAATTTCATGGGTGCCGGAGGGAATTCAGAAGAAAGAGAAGAACCACCGGGCCGGGGCCATGGGCACAGGTCGCGGTCGGCAGATCCGGTCGATACACTCCGTGAAACTCTCTTCGTTGCTTAAAATTCCGATTTCCACCCGCAAAAAATACATCGGCACGTCGAAACGATTGAGACGAGGGAAACGCACCGAGTCCTTTTCCGTTGTCACGATCATTTTCACCCCGGCGTCGCGGCAGTCATTGATGAAAGTGATGATCTCCTGCTCGCTGTAGCGGTGGTGGTCGGTGAACTGGCGGCGGATCGTGATTCTGGCCCCGAGGCGTTCCAAACCGCCTTCGAAGCTCTCCGGCACGGCAATGCCGCTGACCGCGCCGATTTCGAGATTCTGCAGGGAATCGAGGGGAATCCGCTCACGGCTCGCGACATTCTCGAGATACTTGGGCTGGTGGGTGCATTCGATGATTTCCGCAGTCCGGTTGTAGAGCCGGATGCGGTCCTTGAGCGCGTCGTTTTCCCCGGGAGCACCGGTGCACTTGGTGATGAAGATGTAACTCGCCCGCTTCAGGTTTTTCGGGGGTTCCCGCAACGTGCCGCGCGGGAGGAGAAATTCATTTCCGAACGGTTGATACCGGTCGATCAGAACGATATCGAGCCGATGCCGGAGGCGCAGATACTGGAGGCCGTCATCGAGAATCAGGGTGTCGCAATTGAACTTCTTGATGGCGTGGAGTCCGCTCTTGACCCGGTCTTTGTCGGTGATGACGACGACGTTGCGCAGGTTGGACGCCAGCATGTAGGGCTCGTCCCCGGCCGTTTTGGAGTCGAGCAGGAGCCGGCTTCCGTCCGAGACCACCCGGGGCGGGTCGATCTCGGGTTGTTTGCCGGCGAGAAAGGTGGCGAGGCGTTCCCCGAGGGGCGGCTTCACCGATTTGTAGCCCCGGCTGAGGATGGCGACCTTGCGTCCTCCGTCCTGGAGGGAGCGGGCAAACTTTTCCACCACCGGGGTTTTGCCGGTTCCACCGACGGTCAGGTTGCCAATGCTGACGACGAGGCAGCCGAGATTGCGCTCCCGGAGGATCCGGTTGGAGTAGAGCCAGAGACGCAGTTTGACGAGGCCGCGGTAGATCTGGGACAGTCCGAGGAGGGCGGACCGGAGGACGGTGGCGCGCTTGCCCTGCCGCCGTTCAAGCACGACGGCGATGGCGAACTGCTCCAGATTCTCGAGCGTCTGTTTCAATCAGGCGGCGGCTGGGGGGGCGGGCGCGAGCGACCAGCTGACCCCGGTGTTGTCGACGGTGGCCACGTGGATGGACGCGGGAGGCTGGTCCCCCGAAGCGGTCTGCATGGCGGCGGCGATGTCACCGGCGGCCGCCGCTTCCGTGGTCAGGCAGGCGATCGTGGAGCCGGAGCCGCTGAGGAATCCCCCGAGGGCTCCCGCCTCCACGCCGGCGGCGATGATGCGGCGCAGGCCGGGATTGAGCGACTCCCGGTAAGGCTCGTGGAGGGCGTCATGCAGCAGACCGCGCAAGGCGGCGTAGTTTCCGGAGGCGAACGCCGCGGTGATCGCGGAAGCATAGCCGGTGTTGGCCACGGCGTCGGCGAAGGCGATCTGTTTTGGCAGGACGCGCCGCGCTTCTTCGGTCCGCACTTCGTGGTGGCGGATGAGAAGGACGAGACGGAGGCCGGGGTCGACCGCGAAACGGAACTTGCTGCCGTCGGGCCCTCCGACGAAAAATCCGCCGAAAACGGCGGGCCCGGCGTTGTCGGGATGTCCTTCCAGGGCGGAACACTCTTGGAAGAGATCATCCAAGCTGAGCGGTTCTCCGTGGAGGGCGTTGAGCCCGGCGAGAATGCCGAGGCGGAGGGTGACGCTGCTGCCGAGACCGCGGGAGACCGGCACGCCGCCGGAAATTTCCCAGCGGAACGGATGGCTCCGGAGGCCGCTGGTCTCGAAGAACCGACGGGCCGCCTCATCCGCCATGGAGTGGGGCGATCCCGATTCATCCGGGGTGAGCCGCACCAGATTGTGGAGGTCAAGAGCCAACCCGAGGCAATCAAAGCCAGGCCCGAGGTTCGAAGTTGTTCCGGCAACGCGGACCACGACCTGGGCGGGTTGGGGGGCAAAAGGCATGGTCGGCGGGATCGGGCGGTTGGCGCCTGTAATTAGTTGCAAGGGACGGCGAAAACAAGCAATTAAGCAGGCGACATGGATCGCATCGACGGCCGCACCCCCGAACAACTCCGCCCGGTTTCCTTCGAGCCGGATATCGCCCCCCACGCGCACGGTTCCGTGCTGGTGGCTTTCGGCAAAACCAGGGTCATTTGTTCGGCCATGGTGGAGGACCAGATTCCGGGCTGGATGAAGGCACAGGGCGTGCCGGGCGGTTGGTTGACCGCGGAATACAGCATGTTGCCCTGCTCCACCCTCGAGCGCAAACCGCGGGATATCAGCCGGGGCAAGCTCGATGGCCGCTCCTCCGAGATTCAGCGGCTCATCGGCCGGGCTTTGCGCGCCGTGGTCGATCTCCGGGCCCTGGGGGCGCGCACCCTGTGGATCGATTGCGACGTGCTTCAGGCGGACGGGGGCACCCGGACGGCGTCGATCACCGGAGCCTGCGTGGCCGTGGCGATCGCCTTCCGGCGGCTGGTGGCCGATGGCACCCTTCGCAAATCCCCGTTGCGCCAATTGGTCGCCGCCGTGAGCACCGGGGTTTTGGAGGGGCGTTGTCTGCTTGACCTTTGTTACGAGGAGGATCGCGAGGCCACGGTCGATTGCAACATTGTCGGAACCGCCGGGGGCGACCTCGTCGAAGTCCAGTGCTCCGGCGAGGAAGCGGTGTTTCCGCGGAGGGAACTCCAAACGATGCTCGATCTGGCGGGGCATGGCATCGGGGAACTGCTCCGGATGCAGCAGGAGGCGATCGACGGGGTGAGCGATCGGCCGGTGGAGAAACCGGTTCTCGATTTGTCAGCGCAGTTTCCGCTCGTTTGACCGCTGGGAAATCGCAGTGGGAAATTGCTTGACCATTCGGCTCAATGCTGCCAGTTTTCCCGCCCTCTTCGCGGAGCATTTCCCAAGAGGTCATCCCTTCATATCCGTCGTTCCCATGTCCAGAGTTTGCAGCATCCGTGGATCCCGAGTCAGCAGCGGGAGGAGAATTCACCGCAGTGGTTTGGCCAAGAAAAAGGGCGGGATCGGTCGGCACGTGACCAAGACCGTGAAGCGGACCTTCGCTCCCAACCTCAAGGTCAAGCGGATCTGGGTTCCCGAGTTGAATCGCCATGTCCGCGTCAAGCTCTCCGCCCGGGCGCTCAAGACGGTCGACAAAAACGGCGCCTTCGCGACCCTTCGCGAGGCCGGCTTGATCTGAGGGTTTTTCTGCCAAGGCCTTCCGGCTCTGAACTCCGTCGAAAGGCAGAAGATTCGACAGAATCGGCAAGGTTTCCTTGCTTTCCCCCGATCAACGTGTGAGGATTTGAGGGTCCCGAAGGGATTCAATTCAAAACTTCCTAACTGTAACTTAGATCATGGCATTCAGCGTTGTTTCCAAAAAGTCCGGCAAGACCTATTACCTCTACGTCCGGGAGCAGACCAACAAGGATGGCAAGACCACCAAGCTCTACTACTTCGCGGGCGACAAGAAGGACGGGGTGCTCAAGGCCCTGCCCGACGGCTACACGGTGATCGAGAACGAGCGGACCGGTCTTCCCTTCCTCAAGCGCAAGGCCTGAGCGCGGTTGCGCATCCGCTGGTCTTTCCGGTTTTTTTTCCCGTTCCTCAGGGGATCGCTCCGGTGAAGCCGCAGGGGGCGAGAAGGTGGGTTAGCCCTGCTTTCCCGCCCTTGCTCTTTTTCCGTCCCTCGATTGGGACCGTGGCGGGATTGATTCGGACGATGATGCCGGCAATGGTGACCTCCCCGTTCAGGTCAAGGTAGTAGGTGTGAAGCTCAGGTTCCCCGGCGATCGCTTGCACCTCCCCGGTTTGCGGGTTCATGGCGTGGCGGATCACCGGAGGATTCAGGTTGAGCGGGCGTTTTTGGAGTAACCAGGGGGCGGCGTGGAATTCCGCGAGGGCTTGATTCAGCGTCTTCCGCCATTCTTCGGCGGAGACTTTGGAGTGAATCACGGGCGGGAGGTCCGGGTTTCGCGGGTTTGACTGCAGGCTCCAATCCCATCCGCTTCCGGGCGGTGGGTCTTGGGTGGCTTCCGCGAACGAGCGCTTTCCGAGGCCGGGCAGCACCGCTTGGTGAGGGAGTGGATCGGGCGTGACCGTCCAGGACCGGGTGAGAAGGTTGTGCAAAAAGCGGAGATTGCTGGTGCGCAACTCCCGGGCCCAGATCGATTCAAGAGAGGGCAGGCAGAGAAGTCCCAGCCAATTGCGGTTTTCGCAGAGGAGAGGTCCCCGGTCCTCGATCCAACGTGAGGTCAGTCCCGGCCTGGCCCGGCTGAGAATCCACTCCCGTTCCCGGGCCGGTTGAGGAGAGGTTTCGGAAAAGGTCAGGGTGCCGCCCGCGTTCGCCATTTCCTGGAGGGCGTCCAAAATGCCTTGCGGGCCGCCGATGAGGTCGTTCCCGGCTTGCCCGGAGGCTTCTTGTAGCCAGGCCGCCTGTCCGGTTCCGTCGTGGCGCGTTTGCCAGTCTGTCAGGGAAATCCCGGCTCCCGGCCCTGTCATCCGAAAGGTTGCCCGGAAGAGCCGGACCCGGTTGGAGGCGAAGCCTTCGGTCGGGGAAACGCCCCGGCGGACGAGCTCGGAGATCCAGACGGGAAGGGAACCGCGTTGGGCGCGCAGGTCCAGAAGCGGGGTGGCCCGTTGGATGCGGGCGAGGATCGGGCCGCATCGTCTCAGGAGGGCGACCGTTTCCGGGGGGAGGGGAAACGGCGTCAACGAGAGCAGGCAGTCTGGGGCGGGAACAAGGGGAACGACCATGCCGGCTGGGGACGATGGTGATGGGTTGCGGTCACTGGAGTTGGGCGAGGGACTTGCGGACGAGGTCCTCGACGGAGGTGCTGGGACCCAGAATCGTCACGCAATCGGAAACCGCCTTGGCGGCCTCCGCCTGTTTGTATCCGAGGGAAATCAGGGCGAGGATGGCGTCGGTCTGGCGGCGCTGGTCCTCGGTCGGAGGATGGCTGGAGGAAGCGGCTTTCCAAGCTTCCGTCACGCCCACCTTGTCCTTCAATTCCAACACGATGCGTTCGGCGGTGCGGCGGCCCACCCCTTTCACCTTGCTGAGAAGCGCGAGGTCTCCCTGGACGACGGCGGTTTTGAAGGCGGAGACGCTCATGCCGCCGAGAATGGAGAGGGCGACCTTGGGGCCGACCCCCGAGACTCGGTTGATGAGAAGCCGGAAGAGATCCCGTTCCTCGGGGGAGAGGAAGCCGTAAAGGGTGTGTTCCTGTTCTCTGATGTGCAGGTGGGTGAGGAGAAAGACCGAGTTTCCGGCCGGCCCGAGTCGATCGAGTGTGGAGAGGGGGACGATGACCTCGTAGCCCACGCCGTTGACATCCACGGCGATTTGACTGGAGAGGTTGTCTTGCAGAATTCCGCGCAGAAAGGTAATCATGAGGATTGGGACCGACGACCGTCGAGCGGCGTAGCGGTTTCATCGATCTCCTTTGAACATGGGTCAATGCAAATATCTCCCCTCACCGGCAAGTTGGGCCGGCCTTGTGCTCCTTTGGGTTTGCGGACCGGCATCGGCGGATGACGGGGGGATCGGGTTGGTTTTGGAGCGGTCTTTGGCCGCGCCGGATATCTTCCAGAAGGTGGAGGGGGCGAAATCGACGATCCTTGTGCCGGGATGTCGCACCTCGGCCGGGGTCGACACCTTCACCCGGGAGGAATGGGCGGCCGGGAAACATGAATGGCCGGAAGTGATGGCCGGGGCCATGGCCATCGCCGACCGGATGGTCGATTCCCTGGAAGTGGACTGGGAGCGGGACGGAAACGGCGTCATCCTCTACGCTGTGGTGAGGAACGGGGACCCGTTCTTCGGCAGCACCATGTTTTCGAAGCGATTTTTGGGCCGGTTCCGGGCGGAGTTGGGGGCCGAGCTTTTCGTGGTCGTTCCCGAGCAGGGCCTGATGTTCGTTTTTCCCCGTTACGGGGGGCGGTTGGAGGACTTCGCGGAGGCTCTGACCGGGATTTACACGGAGTCGGCGCTCCGCGTGAGTCTGGAAGTTTTCCTCGTGAACGAGACGGGGTGCCGGGCGGTCGGGGCTATCAATGGCGCGCCGCGGGATTGAGAAATTGTTAGCGCGTAAGAGACAAATTTGGCGGCCGGAATGCGAAAGGTCTCGCAAATCCCGTATCTGGTGATAGATTAGCAGGACTATGTCCACTACAAGAAGAACTAGATTCTCCCGCCGTGTTCCTGATCATGTGACGGATGAGCTTGTGGCAGTATTGCAAGAGCCGAAAAATTTTGCGTTCAATGACCTGTTCGGGGAGGTCTACGAGAACTTGAAAAAGAGAAACGCGGTGAGTGGTGGCGAGGAGATGCTTCGCCTGCGGGCCTACGAGAAGCTGCAGAATCTCGTGAACCGGGGCTTGGTCCACAAGGACGGGAAGCAATACCGGGGCTTGGACCGGATCATCGAGGCCGCCAGCGCCGCCGCTCAGGCCGGTGCCCAGGTGAACGCTCAGTCGAATTGACGGTTTTTCCCTTTTCTTTCGCAGCCGGGATGGGGCCCCCCGAAGAATGACGGTTCCATCCGGCCGAATAAACTTTTCTTGTTTTCAGTGAGCGGCGGTGTAAAGCATATTCACCGCCGCTCTTCTTTTTCCGGGGATTCTCCGGAGGCCAGCCGGGGCGCGGCGTTCCATCGCCATGCTTCAAGATTACATTCCGGTTCTCCTCCAGATCCTCGTTGCCGGTGGCTTGGCCCTGGCCATCCTCATTTTGAGTTGGGTGCTCGGGCGGAGTGCCAAAACCAGCCAGATCAAGGACAGCGCCTACGAGTGCGGCATGCTCCCGGTCGGCGAAGGTCAGGCCCGCTTCAGCGTGAAATTCTACTTGGTGGCGATGCTGTTCGTCATCTTCGACATCGAGGTGGTCTTTCTCTACCCTTGGGCCGTCAATTTCCGCTCCATGATCCAAAGTGAGGCCGGAATGACCATGGTCTGGAGCATGGCCGGTTTTGTCGGGATTCTCTTCATCGGTTACCTCTACGCCTTGCGCAAAGGGGCGCTCGACTGGAAGCAGTGAGGTTTTTTCCCTTCGGCAGGATGACTCGGCCGCCCCGGGGGCGCATTTCCTTCCCATGGTCTACTTCCTCGCCCTCTACAAACTGCATCCGTCGGTCACGGAGGAGAAACTTGAGGAAATGATCCGCTCAAGCCGCAGCCAGTTGTTGAGAATTCCGGAGGTGCTCCATCTCCAGACCGGGAGATCGATTCCGAGTGACGCCGAATGGCCCTTCTTTGTGGCGATCAGTGTCGAGTCCGTGGAAAGGTTGAGGATGTGCCTTGAGGATCCGTTTTTCATCAAGTTCAAGGAGGAGGTGATCCGGCCTTTCACCACCGAGTGCATGGATTTGCGCTACGAAATGGAGCCGGGCAAAAACCTGAAGTATTCCTGACAAGGCTGCCGTTGGCGGCTTTACAGAGCCCGGTCCTGGATGATAACCTCTCGGGAAAAGCCCATGAAACGAGTCAATCCTCTCCGCTTCACCGCCATTTTGATCCTGGCTGCGGGTGTGCTGCTCCCCGGGGGGCTGCGCGCGGATGTGAAACAGGACTACCAACAGGCCAAGGCCGCCGAGAGCGAGGGGGATTACGCGAAGGCCATTGCCATTTACCAGACTTTGGTCGCCCGGTTTCCCCAGGATCCCCGCCTCAAGGCCTCTCTGGCCCAGGCTCGTCTTGCGGCTCGGGAAGGCAACGCCAAGGTCACCTTGGAATCGAAACTGAAGACGATCATCATCCCGCAAGTCGAGTTCATGGATGCGGATCTGGATTCGGTTTTTGCCTACCTGATCGAGAAAACCAAGGAAATCAGCGGAGGCAAAGTGTCCCCGAATTTCATTTACAAGGGATCTTCGGAGGAAAGCAAACGGGTGCGGATCAACCTGGCACTGGCGAATATTCCGGTCACCGAGTTGATCCGGTATGTGGGTGAAATCAGCTCGACCTCTTTTGTTTACGAGCCTTACGCCATCGTGGGCTCTCCCCTCCAGAAGGGCGCCGGGCAATCTGACGGCGGTCTCCCCCGGTGAGTCAGCGGACGGCGGTCATCACCGGAGGAGCCGGGGGGCTGGCTCAAGCCATCCGCCGCGTCCTGCTTGACCGGGGATGGAAGGTGCACGCGCCGCCCCGGGAGGAATTGGATGTCCGGGTTCCGGAGCGCATTGATGCATGGTTTGCCGCGGTTGGAGTCGTCGATCTCCTGGTGAATAACGCGGGCGTGACACGGGACGCTCCGTTTCTCCGGCTCGACGAAGCAGACTGGGATGAGGTCATCGATACCAACCTGAAGGGAGCCTTTTGGTGCAGCCGGGCGGCCGCCTTGGGAATGATCGAGCGGCGGTCGGGTCACATTGTGCAGATCGGATCGTTCTCGGCCTTGCGACCTCCGGCAGGGCAAGCGGCCTATGCCTCCGCCAAAGCCGGTCTCATCGGGTTGACCCAGGCCCTGGCACAGGAGTGGGGTGGCGGGAACCTCCGGGTGAACTGCATTCTGCCAGGCTTTCTGGAAACCCGGATGACTTCAGCCTTGTCGACCGCCGTGGTGAGCGCCACGAGGAACGCTCACGGGTTGAAGAGATTCAACGAACCGTCCGACGTGGGGCGTTTCATCGTGGAGCTGCACGAGCAGGGGAACGTCTCAGGCCAAGTATTCCAGCTCGACAGCCGGATGCGTCGCTGGTGAACCACGCGGATCTGGGAAAAAAAGAAGGGCGGGAGGCACGCGAAAAGCGAGCGGTCCCACCCGAACATGTCCCTCGATGTCGAGGGCCCGTCCAAACGAGCTCTTAGCGCTTGGAGAACTGGAAGCGCTTGCGAGCCCCAGGTTGACCGGCCTTTTTCCGTTCCTTGGCGCGCGGGTCGCGGCGCAACATGCCGTGCGGCTTGATGACAGGGCGAAGAGCGGAGTCCGATTTGATCAGGGCCCGGGCGATGCCGAGACGGATGGCTCCAACCTGGCTGGTGACACCTCCGCCGATGGCATTGACGGTGACATCGAACTTGTTCAGCTGGTTGGCCTGTTGAAACACCTGAAGCAGGTGGTTCTGGAGGGCGATGGTGGGGAAATAATCCTCAAAGGCGCGGTCGTTGATGAGGATCTGTCCGGAGCCCGGGACGAGGCGGACGCGAGCGACTGCGGTTTTGCGGCGTCCGGTAGCGTGGAAGATGTCAGCCATGGAAAGGGAAAGGGAAAAGGTCGGACAGATCAGGTGAGGGGATAGGACTGCGGCTGCTGGGCCTCGTGAGGATGGGCCGAGCCGGCGTAGACATGAAGTTTGCGGTAGATGTCCCGACCGAGACGGTTGTGGGGGATCATGCCCTTGACGGCCCGTTCAACGAGGCGCTCGGGATGCTTCTGGCGGACCTTGCGCGGGGTCTCCACCTTCTGGCCACCCACGAATCCGGTGTAGCGGGTGTAAATCTTGTGTTCTTCCTTGCGGCCGGTGAGCCGGACCTTTTCGGCGTTGATCACCACCACGAAATCTCCGGTATCGACATGCGGAGTGAAGATCGGCTTGTTCTTCCCGCGCAACAGGCGGGCTGCCTGGACGGCGACATCACCGAGGATCTGGTTCTCGGCGTCGATCACCCACCATTTGCGATCCACTTCGTTGGCTTTGGCTGAAAAAGTTTTCATATTCTACGTTCCAGTGGGCGAAGGTCCACGAAAGAGAAGGGCCGGGATCGTAGCTGAGGCTTTTCAGAGTGTCAACCCGTTTGCACTGAATTCGCGTGGTGCGGCAAACAGTTTGCGATTCCGGCCCAAGGTTGCTAGGAGCGTGCATGCTTCCGAATTTTCGGGTCCCGGCCGTTGTTCTGGTTTTCGCCTTTCCCAGCCCCGCCCGGGCGGTCGATTCCGCTCCGGAGGCCGCGGAGGTGGATCTCGTGCTCCGGGATGTCCCCGGCTTCTCTCTCGAAGGCCTGGTGCCGGGGACTCTCCGGCTCGACCGGACCCGGGCGCGGTCGATCCTGTCCGATGACGAGCGGCAGATCTTCGGAGCCTTGGGGCTGTCCTCGGGAGGGCGTGTGGTGGCGTTCGCCCACGACGCCTTTCTCTCCGGACCCAAGTGGAACGACTCCCCGGCCCTGCGGCGGATGGCGTTCAATGCCATCCGGTGGCTCGGACGCGCGGAAGCCCCGGCCGTCGGCATCGATCCGGCTTTGGCCGCGCTCGAACCGTTGCTGCAGTCGAGCGGATTCGAGGTGAAACGCTTCGCTCCCAAGGATTTGGATCGTCAGGTGGATGTCTACTGCTTCGCCGGGCAGCAGCGCATCGATCCTCCGGGTCCGGACCGGCTCCGTCGGTTTCTCCTCAAGGGCGGCGGCGTATTCACGGTGGCGACCCCCTGGGCCTTCGCCGATTCCTTCCCCGATTTCCGTCAGTTGCCGGCCAATGAGATCGCCATGCTGGCAGGGATCGAGTTTCAGCCGGAGGGAACGGTGCGCCTCAAAGGGCAGGTGGTCACCCGCCGGCCCGGTGTCGCCGAGGTCGCCGCCGCTGCCCGGAAACTTTCGGCACCGGGGGCGGAACCGCGCGCGGACCTGATCCGGAGCCTGAAGGGAGCGCTCTGGCTGGATGCGGCTGATCAGGGGGAAATCCTGCCCGTCATCGCGGAGTTGGATCGTGCGCTCGGTGGCGTCATTCCCTCGGCCGCGCGACCTCTGGTGCCGGGCGCGGACCCGTTGCGGACGGCGGTGGTGGAAATTCGTTCCGGCTTGAACCGGTCCCTCCCCGCGGAGCTGGTGCCGGCGTTGCCGGCGGCGGATGATTTCCCCGGGCCGGTGCCCGTAGGGGCGCCGCGGGTGAAACGGCAGGTGGAATTGGATGGAACGTGGCGGGGATGGTTGCCGGGGCGTCGAGCCGGTGGGTGGGCGGCCGGGGAGTTGCGCGGCACCGGTCTTTACGCGGCCCCCGGCGAGGTGATCCGGGTGGAGGTGCCCCCGGCGCTGGCCGGGACGGGATTGGAAGTCGTGATCGGCAGTTACGGTGGTGGGCTGGAAAACCGGGCGGAGTGGCGGCGGTATCCGCGCACCCAGCGTTCTTTTCCCATCGCGGAGCCGGTGACCTTGGCGGCGAATGGGTTGGGCGGATTGATCACCATCCGGGTGCCGAAGGGGGCCGGTTGGGGGCGGCAACCGATCGTCGTCGGGGGGGGCGTCGAGGCTCCTTGGTTTGTCGCGGGCCGGACCGATCCGGAGGAATGGCGCCAAACGCTGCGGGAGCTTCCCGCTCCTTGGGCCGAGTTGGCGGGCGAGCGGATCGTTCTGACGGTTCCCTCGGAGGCGATCCGGCGGCTGGATGATCCCGGAGCCCTGATGCGGACCTGGGATGAGATGCTCGAAAAGGCGGCGGTGCTGGCATCGGTCGACCGTTCCGGATATCGGGCCGAGCGGTTGGTTTTTGATCGTCAGACCTCGGCGGGATCCCTGCATTCCGGGTATCCAGTGGCCGCGCACCTTGGCGTCGATCTGGCGAAGGCTTTGGATGCGCGGAAGCTGAAGGAGGAGGGGAGCTGGGGGTTTTTCCACGAGTTCGGTCACAATCACCAGCATGATCTCTGGGCGTTGCCGGGCACGGGGGAGACGACTTGCAATCTCTGGAGCGTCTATTTGTTCGAGGAATGGACGGGCAAAAGCCGGGACGGAGCGCATCCCGATGTCCATCCGTTGCGGCGGCAGCAACTGCGGCGTGCTTATTTCGACGGGGGACGGGATTTCGCGTCGGGGTGGAACGTCTTCACGGCCCTGGATTGTTACCTTCTGATTCAGGAAAAATTCGGGTGGGAACCGTTCCGGGCGGTTTTCGCGGAATACAACCGGTTGCCGGAAGCCGGATGGCCGCGAACCCAGCAGGAGAAAAACGACCAGTGGGTGCTGCGGTTATCCAAAGCTTGCGGAGCGAATCTGGCTCCCTATTATGAGGCTTGGAATCTTCCGCTCAGTGCCTCGGTGAAGGCCGGATTGGCCGGGCTTCCCGAGTGGATGCCCAGCCAGAAACTTTTGCGGTGAGCCCCGGTCGTCCCATGAAACTTTTCCTCTGCCCCGCTCTTCTGTTCCTGCTCGCTCCCGGTCCGCTCACCGCCGGAGATTGGTTGCAGTTCCGCGGCCCGAACGCTTCCGGGTTGAGTGCGGAGACGGTCCCGGACACGTGGAGCCGGACGGAAAACTTGGTTTGGAAATTGGAGCTGCCCGGACCGGGGAGTTCCTCGCCAATTGTGGCCGGCGATGCGGTGTTCGTGACTTGTTACACTGGGGAACCGCCCGCGGTGGAACGGCATCTCCTCCGTGTCACGGCGGATACTGGAACGGTCGTGTGGCGGCAAACCATTCCGGTTTGGCACCCGGAGGACGAGCCCAAGGGCTACATCATGGAGCACGGATGGGCCAGCAACACGCCGGTATCCGACGGGCGGCGGATCTATCTTTACGCCGGGAAAGCGGGAGTTCATGCCTTTGATCTGGACGGCAAACGTCTCTGGAAGGCGGAGACCGGCGCGATGTCCTCGAGGATGGCCTGGGGGTCCGCCTCAAGCCCGATCCTCAACGGGGAGGCGGTAATTGTTCCGGCTGGAGATGAAGCCCGTTCGATCTTGGCTTTGCACAAGGACACGGGCGCCGTTTTGTGGAAAGCCGGGGGGGCGCCGCTGGAACAGACCTACGGTTCCCCGGTGGTCGCCGGGTTGCCCGGCGGGCGCACCGATCTCGTTTTCGCCGGGGCCGCGGAGATCTGGGGAATTAACCCGGCCACTGGCAAACTCCGCTGGTTCGCCGCGTGCAACCTGCCGGGCAACATGTCGAATACGCCGGTCATCGCCGGGGATATCCTCACCATTTCCGGCGGCTACCCGCGCACCGCCCGGGTCGCGTTGCGATTGGGTGGTTCAGGGGATTTGTCCGGAATGCTTCTCTACGACACCGAAAAACCGGCCACCTACATGACGGCGCCGGTTTTGGTGGACGGGGTGCTTTACTGGGTATCGGACGACGGCATTGCCTTTGCCGCGAAGCCCGGCGAGGCCGAACCCCTGTGGATGGAGCGGCTTCCCGACCTCACGGGGGCGGGCGGGCGGGGCAAACCGTTTTACGCCAGTCCCGTGGTGGCCGGGGGCAAGATCATCGCCGTGAGCCGGGCCAACGGCACCTATGTCCTCAAGCCGGATCCGGCCGGGCTGAAGGTCGTATCGCACAACAAGTTTGACGGAGACGAGACCGCTTTCAACGCGACGCCCGCCGTCTCTGGCGGCAAACTTTTCCTTCGCTCGCAAACCCACCTCTACGGGATCGGTTCAAAGGAGCGCAAGGCCGGGTCATGAGCCCCGGAAAAAAGGCGCGGACAGCTCACCCGGGACGCGTATAGTGGCCGGGTGCGGTCCTTGCGGCAGTTCATCCGGCAGTACACGCTCGGTCCCGTCCTTTTGGCAGGGGCCTCCGCGGCCTTGGTCTGGGGGGTGGCCCTCCTTTCCCGGGAGGATTTGGGGGCGGGCGGGGTGACGGTTCTGTTGGCGGCGGGCGCCATCTCCCTGGGCGGGGCTTTTCTTTTCCGTCTCAAACTGGTGGGGGAACGGGAGGAACTGGAACGGACGCGGGAGGTCGTGCACGGGGAACGCGAGATGATCGAGGCCTTGCGCAGAAGCGTGGACGACGACGTGCATGGCTTCGAGAAGCGGCGCAAGGAGTTCGAGCAACGGCTCATGACTTACCACGAGTGGATGGAGTTTCCGGACTTGGACGCGTGGTCCTCCCTGCAGCGGGTGCCGCAGGAGATCGATGACCGGGACCGGTTGATGATCGCCAAGGTCCAGGAAGCCGCCGACCGGGTTTTGGAGGGATTCCGCACGGACCGCTTCAGTGAGAATGGGCGGTTCGAGCCCCGGCTTTTGGTGAATGACATCGCGGGATTTGTGGCGGATATCGCCCGCGTTTACCAGCCGCTGGCCCGGGAACCCCTCCTGGAGACGAGTTTGGAAAAGCTGCTCAAGGCGACCAATCACATTTCCCTGCAGCTGCTTTTCCAATTGGAGCAGTTGCCGTTCAATCTCAAGGATTACAGCCTGGCCCGCGCCTACGAACACTTCAAAACGGCAAGCAAGCTGCACTCCGTCTACAGGTCGGTCAGCCCCTATCTTCCTTACGCGAATTACACCTGGCAGTTGGGGCGGCTCGTGCTCGGGGCCAACCCGATCGTGACCGGCACTTGGATTCTCGGCTCCGAACTCATCCGCCGCACCGGGTTCAAGGTTTCCAAAGTCTACATGGACCGATACACCCTCAAGCTGACGGGGGAAGCCATCCGGGTCGTGGCCAACGAGGCGGCCATGATCTTCGACGATCATTTCCGTTACCGGGACGCGAGTTGGATCTACGGCCTCGAGTTGGTCGAGATGGTGCATTTCTTCCCCCTCTCCCGGGAGACGCTGCAGGTCGCCCTCTGTGAAATCGGGAATCTTCCCCTCCGCAACAGTTACGACCGCATCTTCCTCTATCGTTGCCTTGCCCTCGGCCGGAGCCCGCAACCCCAGTCCTTCGTCAAGGCCTCCGCGCTGACCATCGATCAACGGCGCGAGATTGCGGAACGCCTCGAACGGTTCTTCCGGCATCATCTCCATGGCCGCCGTGCCGAACGCGTTACCGAGTGGAGCGCGGCCGCCGGGGAGCGGCTGGGTTTGGCCCTCCAGGTGGGAGCCCCCCAAGGGGGAGGCGAAAGTCTCGAGGCGGTCAGCGATGCCCTGGCTTCACTTTCCTCCTTTCTCTTCGGGGTCAAGGAAACCCCGGTCGAACTGGCCGGGCCGCTGCTGGAAGGAACCCGGATCGCCTCCCTGTTGGACGAGGAGACCCGCCGCCGGCTCATCGATTCCCTGCTGGCCGCGCCCGCCATGTTTTTCGACTACCCCAACCTGGACCCGGAAAATCCTCTGGTGGCCATCTATTTCGGGGATTTGGCGGCGCTGGAAACCCGGGATCGGCCCGCGGATCTTCAGGGGCTGTGGGCCATTCGGGAGGCAGCGGATTATTTCCGTCTCGACCGCAAGATCTTTGAGCCGGCGGTTTTTCAAGCCTATGGCCGGCATTACGCGGTGGATCTGCTTCCTTCCTCCCCGGAGCAGACCATTCCGGCCGATCTCGCGATGGGCTTGATCCGCACCCTGAATCCCGGGGAGACACCGCTTTTCATTTATCCCAGGGCCGGAATCGAGGAGGCGCAGGGCGTCTTGGGGATCCGGTTGCCGGGGGTGGATCTCGGGCATCCGGTCCGTTGGCTGGTGGGCACGCCGAACCGCCTCTTCGTTCTCGAAGTGGACGGGGCCCTGGAACCGGACGACTTCAATCGCCACCGGGTCATCTGGCTGCTTCAGGCGGAACGCTGCGCCTCGGGCCAAATCCGGATGGAACGCTGCCGGGGCCTGATGAAGTCCGGGTGTCTGATCCGCGGTGGGGAATGGACCGGGGCGGGAATCGAAAACGCGGGAGACGAGGTCCCGGGCCTGAGTATTCCGGACAGCGCCCGACGGCAGGACTCCTACTTTGAACCGCTCCGGGACTGGTTGCGTCGGAGCGGTGCGGTGGCTTGAGCCACGGTGGCCCCAACCGTTACATGGATTGAGGAGCGAACGCTCCGCCCATGCCGGCCGAACCTTCCCAAGACTGGGGGCGATTCTGCGGCAGCGTGCTGAAATTGTTGTCGTAGGGCTTCGGCGTGGTCTCGCAACCGGAGACGAGGGCGAAGCCGACAGCGGAGAGCAGACTCAGGACAAGGAGGCGGAGGCGGTTCTTCATGAGAGCGGAAAGTCTGTGACCAATGTCAGCAGTCTAACGGTGTTCCCCTCTGCAACGCAAGCGGGAAGCGCCCCGGAGGCGCAATTTTCCCGGGGTCAGCGGATGCTGTCGAAGATCACCTTGTCCCGCACCATGAGGGAAGCTCCCGGCATGATGGAGCCGGGCATAATGTCAGCCACCGTGACTTGGGGTTCCACGGAAACAATGCGGAGCCGGCCGATGCGGTTGTTCCCGCGGGTCACGAGGAGGGAGGACTCAGGAGCCACGCCCTGTTCGCTGCCCGCATTGATGATGACAAAACCCATCTCGCGGTTGATCGCGATGATGTCCGCCTGAAGACTTTGCAATTTGACCGAGGAACGGCGCTTGTCTTCTGCCTTGGCCAGCTCGTCGATGCGCCCTTGGGATTTGTCGACGGAGTTCTGGGCCTTGACGACCTGGGCCTCGATTTCCTGAAGGTTCTTCTCAAGCCCGGTCTTGCGGTCCTTCAGCGCCTGATATTCGGCGGTGATGGAGGCCGGGGTTTTGCCCTCCATTTTCTTCTCGAGCACTTCGAGTTCCTCCATCTGGGCTTTGCGACCTTCGTAGGTTGCGGTAAGCCGCTCCACCTCCGCCTTCTTGCGGCGGACATTGTCCTCGAGCGTCACTTTTTCCGCCATCACCGCCTTGTGGGCGGTTTCTGCGTTCTGGAAGGCGGTCTGGGCGACTTCTTTTTTCTGGATGACCTCCTGCCGTGAGGAGTTGATCACGTTGTATTCGCTGGTGAGTTGCTCGATGAACCCCCTCTCCGTCGCGAGTTTCTTGTTGTTCATCATGGCCACGACCGCCGCTCCGATGAGGGCTGCCATGGCTAAGGCCATCAGAAACTTGATCATGGGTCAGAAAGGAAACGGTGAAACGGGTGAGGAAGGGGGAACTCAGGGGAGGGCCACATTCGCCTTCTTGGTGACGGTATCCCCGACTTGGACGGTCTGGCCGGGAAGAAGGGTTGCGGTGATGATGTCTGCCGTGGCTTGGTTGACTTCAACCTCGGTGACGAGCAATTTGCAGATCGGTTTGCCTTCCCGGGTCACGTCAAGGGTGGCGGCCGGGACCAATCCTTGGGCGTCACCGGCCCCGATGATCACGAAACCCCAATCGTTGTAGGCCGATTTCACCTTGGTGTTGATGTCGCTCCAAATCGACCCGGTCTTGCGGAATTTCGCCATCGCGTCCATTCGCTCGATCTGGATCTCGCTCTCCTGCTTCCGGGCGTTTGCCGAGGCCAGCGACTCCTCCGCCTTGGTCACGTTCGTTTGCAGGGTGACGATTTCCTCGTTGGCGGCCGCGATTTTTTGGCTCACGGCGTCGATCTCCCCGAACAACGTCTTGACCTCCTCGATCTTGGCGATCCGGGTATCGGCCGTGGCGATGTTGTCCGTGAGCGATTGAATCATGAGTTCCTGTTCGGAAACCGCGATTTTCATGCTGGTGAGGTCGACCCCCATCAATTCGGCTTCCTGCTCCAAGGTCTTGGCGTCGGCCTCAAGCTTGGCGAGTTCTTCCTTGGCCTTTTCCAAGGCTTTTTTCCCGTCATCGACCTTGGTCTGCTGAAGGTTGCGGGTCTCGAGGGTCTCCACCAGTGTCCCCCTGTTCATGACCGACAGCGTGATGGAGCCGAGCGTCGGCAGAATGGCGACAATCAGGATGACTTTCCAAGGGTCCATGGATGGGTGGGATGAGAGCTGGAGAAAGCTGGCAGGCGGGAACGGGGGGCCGGTTGATCATTCCGATCCCCCGACGCCCATTCTTAGCCAACTTCCGTTTCAAACACAATGCCAAAAAGGAAGCAATTGCGGATCGGATTTTTTTCGATGCAGGAAACGGTTGTTCATTCCGCGTTTCGAGCGCATCTTCTTTCAATCTGTCAGGGGCCATGGAGTGTCGGCCGGTGAATCCCGCCAGGTCCTGACGGAAGCAACGGCAGCTGTTCCGGCATTGCCGTGGTTCTCTGACAGACCTTTTTTTTCGCCCGTCTCAGCGGTTTTCCAGCAAGCCCGGAGCGGGGTGAAGCCGGGCGGGATCGGGACGCGACCTTTCGCGAAGCGTTTTTTCCGGGTTGAGCCGGTTGAGCACAAAGGGGGAGTAGCCGGTCCCGAGGTCGAGGTGAAAGCCGCGCCTGATCTCGAAGTGGAGGTGCGCGAGATATTGGCCGCCGGCGGTTCCCACGGTGCCGATTTTCGCTCCACGGGGGACGATTTGCCCGGTAGTCACGAGAACTGTGTCCAGGTGACCGTAAAAAGTTTGAAAAAAATCGCCGGCGGGATCGCGGTGTTGCAGCATGACCACCTTGCCCCAGCCGCCGCCGGCTTCCGCGGCGAAGATGACCAGACCGTCGCCGGCGGCGAAAACGGGGTCTCCGAGATCCGAGTTTTGACCGCCGATTCCGTTCAGATCATCCGCGAGATGGTCCACTTCACGGAAAGGGCGGGCGTTGTAAGTCAAAGCCCCGGCTTCGCTGCCCAACGGGTAATCGAGTTGGGCCGTCACCGGGACATTGGCCAGCTCCCAGACCGGGACCAAGGCGAGACCGCCCCGCAAAAGGGAAGGGGCCTCTCGGGTTTTGCCCGCCAGGAGCAGACCGAGCCGGGGGAGACGTGGGACCGTGGATTCCCCGGGGACGGGGCGGAGAAGGAGGGCGAGGCAGGCAATCGAGGCGGCCCCGAGCAGCACCAGGTTGAGCCGGGCGCGGAGCCGGCGTCGGGAATCGCGGGCGGGGGATACCATGGAGATAGGCCTTTTTCCTCTTCCTCTCGTGCCACTGGATCACTCTGTCCGATTGACGAAAGCGGGTGGACCGCGATAGTTCAGTCAGGTGGAAGCAGCTCTCAACGAAAAAATCGACGCGTTCCTGCACCTCAAGGGTTTGCGGAGAACCGCGCAACGGGACGTGATCATCGAAGCCGCTTTTGGCACCAAGGAACATTTTACGGCGGACGAACTCTGGGAGATGGCCAAGAGTATCGATCCGGCCACCTCCCGGGCCACCCTTTACCGGACGCTCAACCTTCTGGTGGAGAGCGGATTGCTGCGGGAAATCGATTTGGGCCGGGATCAAGCCTGCTATGACCCGAACTTCGTCGAGCACCCCCATCACAACCACCTGATCTGTTTGAACTGCCGCCGGGTGGTGGAGTTCGAGGATCCTCATCTGGAGGTTCTGGGGGATTGCATCACCCGCCGGCTCGGCTTCATCCCCTCGACCAAGGGCGTCCGGATCGAGGCGGACTGCGAGGAGTTCCGCACCACGGGGAGCTGCAGTCGCCGCGAGTAGCCGGGTTTCCGGCCATGCCCGGCGCGTCCGGAGTTGTGTTTGCGCGCCCGCGGTGTAGCGTCGCGCCCCATGTGGAAAGGCCGCTTTGAAGGTGAAACGTCCGATTTGGTGAGACGGTTGGGGGAGTCCATCTCCTTCGACTGGCGGCTTTACGCCCATGATATCCGGGGCTCGATCGCCCATTCCCGGGCTCTGCTCCGGGCCGGAATTCTCAGTATCGGGGAGCAGGCGGCGATCGAGGCCGGTTTGTTGGAGATCCGGGACGAGATCGCGCGGGGCGGGTTCGCGTTCTCCAGTGACTTGGAGGACATCCACATGAACATCGAGGCGAGCCTGACCGCGCGGATCGGGGCGGCGGGAGCAAAATTGCATACGGCCCGGAGCCGGAATGACCAGGTGGCGCTCGATGTCCGGCTTTTCTGCCGTGAGGAAACGGAGGCGATCGAGGGAGCGCTGCGGGCGTTGCAGGGGGCTTTGGTGGAGGTCGGCGCGCGGCATCCGGACACGGTTTTGCCCGGTTACACCCATTTGCAGCGCGGGCAACCGGTGCTCTTCGCTCATCATCTGCTGGCGTATGTCGAGATGCTCGATCGCGATGCCGGTCGCTTGGGCGATTGCCGCCGGCGTCTCAATGTCCTGCCCTTGGGATCGGGGGCCTTGGCCGGCTCGACCATCGTCGTGGATCGCGAGGCGGTGGCGGAGGAATTGGGTTTTGATTCCGTGAGCCGCAATTCCATGGATGCGGTGAGCGACCGGGACTTCGTCGCGGAGTTGCTCTTCGTCCTGGGGTTGCTGGGGGTCCACCTTTCCCGGATGGCGGAGGATTTGATCCTTTGGACGACGGTAGAGTTCGGGTTCGTGACCTTGAGTGATGCCCACACGACGGGATCGAGTCTCATGCCGCAGAAGAAAAATCCGGATGTGGCGGAGTTGACCCGCGGGAAAACGGGGCGGTTGCTGGGAAATCTGGTGAGCCTTCTAACGATCCTCAAGGGCTTGCCGCTGACCTACAACCGAGATTTGCAAGAAGACAAGGAACCGTTGTTCGACTCCGTGGACACGATCAAGCTACTGCTCCCGGTCATTGCGGAAATGGTCGGGGCCATGCGGGTCAACGAGGACCGGACGCGCGCGGCGGCGGCCGACCCTTTTCTTCTGGCCACGGACATCGCGGATTACCTCGTGGTGCGCCATGTCCCGTTCCGCCAGGCGCATGAGGTGGTGGGCAAACTGACCGCCTTTTCGCTGCGGGAGGGCCGGGGATTTCCCGACCTCACCCTCGAGGAATTCCGCTCGTTCAGCGAGGTGTTCGCTGCCGATGTCTTCGGCTTGTTCGATGTCCGCAACGCGTTGGAGGCGCGCCGGGCGACGGGTGCGCCCTCTCCGGACGGGGTGGCGGCGGAGTTGGCCCGTTGGAAAACCCGGCTCGCCATCGCATGAACGGGGGAAAACCATTCCGGCTGGACGAGGGGGAAGGGGCGGGTTGGGAACGGGTCGCGGAGACCACGCTCTTCGAGCACCGCTGGGTCCGGGTCAACGAGACCACGTTCCGGACCTCCAACCGGAAGGGGGAAGTCACCTGGGTGGTTTCGCGGCGTCCTGCCGGCGCGGTGGTCGCTCCGCAGCTCCCGGATGGGCGATTCCTCATGATCCGTCAGGAGCGGTATCCGGTGCAGAGGGTGCTCTGGGAGTTTCCCGCAGGGCTGATCGATGATCCCCGCTTCCGGGATGATTTCTCGGTCATCAAGGCCGCCGCCTTGCGGGAATTGGAGGAAGAGACCGGGCATGGCCTCCGGGAGCAGGGGGAACTGATTTCCCTCGGACACTATTTCAGTTCGGTGGGATTTACGGATGAACACTGTTACTTGTTTCTGGCCCGGGGGGTGATTTCCACAGGGGCGGGGCTGCGACCGGACGGAGGCGAGAATATTCTCGAGGTCCGGCCGTTCACCATCGGGGAAATTCGTGACATGATCGCGCGCAACGAGTTGGTGGATGCGAATTCGCTGGTCGTTTTCGCAAGACTTTGCGCTCTCGGATTCATCGCGTAAACTATCCCCCCTCCGTCCTCCGGTCATTTTTCAACCCAGCGTTTCCCGTCGTGTTCGTCCAAGGCCTCCTCAAGAAGATGTTCCACCTGCGCGAGAAAGCGGGGCAGCGGCGGCCCAAAGGCGCGGATGAGGGGTTCGACGCGGAAGAGAAGCCGTTCCTCGATCATCTGGAGGATTTGCGGCACATGTTCGTGAAGATGCTGCTCACCGTGATTGTCACGGTGGTGGTCGCTGCGGTCTTCAATGTCCAGCTGGTGGAACTCATCCAGTTGCCGGTGAAGTGGGCCGGCATCGGGAAGCCCGACGCCATTTCGGCCATTTTCAATCTCAAACGCAGTGTGGTGGAACCGCGTTTCCGGGCCGGGGAACTGGTGCTCATGCAGAGCGGGTTGATCGCCCGGGTCGTTTCGGAGGACGTGGAGGTGGGCGTCACGAAGTTGCAGTTGTCCGACGGCGTGGAGGCGACCGCCAAGACGGACATGATTCTGGGAACGATCCCGGCGGCTTCGGGGGATGTGAAGTCCTCGGACATGCGGCGGCTTTCCACGCGGCAGGTGCTCGTCATGGAAACCTTCACTCCCTCGGAAGGCCTCATGATTGTGATCAAGCTGGTCTTCTTTTCCGCGGTCGTGGCGGCGCTCCCTCTCTTGCTCTGGTTCGTGGTGGAGTTCATTCTGCCCGGGCTCCGCCAATCCGAGAAGAAAGCGGTGTTTCCGGCGCTGGCGGCCTCCTGCCTCCTTTTCCTATTCGGAGCCTTCTTTGCGTTCCGGATCGGTCTGCCGTTCGCCCTCCGCTGGCTCGTGGAGTGGAACGTGCAGCACGGACTTTATGGGGGATGGCGGGTCGGTTATTACATCGAGTTCGTCACCCAGGTGGTGGTGGTCTTCGGTCTGACCTTCCAATTGCCCGTCGTCATCTTCGTCCTCATTTCGCTGGAGCTGCTCTCCTACGAAACGATGAAAAACTCACGATCCTACGCGATCATGATCATCCTCTTCGTGGCCGCGGTGCTGACCCCGCCGGACCCGATCACCCTCATCTTGTTGGGGGGGCCGTTGGTCCTGCTCTACGAGATCTGCATTTGGATCGCCTGGTTTCAGGAAAAGGGGCGCCGCCGTCGCGCGGAGGCGGAGCGGAAAAAACGGGAAGAGGACCAAGCCCGCCGCCTCGAGGAACTCGCCCGCCTGCCCGCGTCCGAGCCGGAACCCGGTCCGGAGTCGTCCCCGGTTCCCGAAACGCCTGATTCCGGAGGGGATCATTCCTTGGTGCAACCGGAATCCACCGGACAAGGGCTGGAGCAGGATCCCTACCACGACTGGCATGATCATGACCCCTACCATGATCCGCATCACGGGCACGGGACCTACTACACCACGATCGACATCAATCACGCCTCTTTCGAGGAACTGCAGCGGCTGCCGGGAATCGGTCCCAAACTAGCCCGCCGGATCGTCGATGCCCGGCCGTTCTACAGTCAGGAGGAGTTGGAGTATCACGCGCAACTGCCGCAAAGCGTGATCAAACTCATTCTGGACCGGATCTATTTCCACTGATCCGGCTTTCTCCAGGATCACAGCAGGAATGCCATGCGGCAGGCCGCCGCAGCGAGAGCTTGAGGAAGGCGGGATGGAACGCTCACCCGATCAGGATGCCGGAGACCTCGCCCTCGAAGACCATCCGGCCGTCGACGAAGCCCTGGGCTTCGAAGATCGCCATCCGCGACTTCAAGGCCTTGGCCCGGACCACCATCACGAGGTCCTTGCCGGGTTCCACCGTCCCGCGGAACTTCACCGCATTGACGCCGCCGAAGCCGAAAAACACCTTTCCGCCGGTCTGGAACTTCAGGTGATAGATCACTGAACTGATCTGCGCCGCCATCTCGATCATGAGCACGCCCGGCATGATCGGTCGCCCGGGGATGTGCCCCCGCGTCCAGAATTCATCGGACCGCTGGGTCTTGATCCCCACGGCCTGACCCGCCTCCAGATCCAGGGCGGCGATCCGGTCGATCTGTTCGAATTCATCCCTTTGCGCATTCAACGCGAGGATTTCCTCCTTGGTCACGGCGGTTTGGGAAAGGTCGATCGTTGCGAGGTCGAGAATCGGAGCGGAGGCCATGGGATGTTCGGGGTCGGGACGCGGCGCACCCTTCCGGTCCCGGGCCCGAATGTCAATCGTCTTGATCCCGGACACCGAGAAAGCCTGCGGGTTGCTGGTGGCCCGGCCATTTTGCAGCGGCGAAGGATCCGCGCGGAGTTTTGGATCTCACCAAAGGCGCGATGATTCCCGTCGTCCCCCACCGCTTTGTCCGCTGGTTTCGTGCAGCGGAACCTCCACCACCCGGGTCATCCTCACGAAGTCCTGATCCCTTGTAAATACTGCGAAGCCCTTGGAAATCTCCGCAACCTCGACTGACGCATTTGTTGCACCATTCTTCCGCTCGCTCCTGGACCCCATCCGTCAATGGCAAATCCGGGAAGGCCCGCAGCGTGTCTCGCAACCGAATAAACTGGCCTTCGTGCTTGATGCCGGACAAGATTTCCTGCCGCACCTGCCCAATCAGAACCACCAATCCCTGGTGGATCAATGGGGGGAACTGCGTTCGGACATGACTAACTTCAATCTGGTCCATTGCCCCACAAGCCAATCGTATGGATTCGTAGGGACTCGGGCGGCGACATCCGCCGGGGGTGGCGAGGTATCCTCGGGGCGATACGGCTTCTATCAGCGCAGTTTTCCAGGTTGGTGCTGCGGTGATCGGCGGCGCTGAGAGCACCTGCCAAGGGGGCGGCAGAGGATCGAACTGCGTTCCGCGCACAAACGGGGCGAACAGAAAAACGCGGTGGAAAACCAACAGGGAAAACTTCCGTTGCGAAAGCAGGACGCTGGGTTCATGGACTAGCGTGGCGCCTTGGCAATCGAAATCGTCTCACGTAACTTCGCCAGCCTTTCCAGATCCTCCATGCTCAGGGCCCGGTCAAACACGGCCACGCCTCCGATCCAGCCGGTGAAGCCGATGCTGCGGCTGCTGTGGATGACGCGACCGATGGTGAAGGGGCCGCCGCTTTGGGCGTCCTTCGGTTTGTAGAGGTCGTGCGGATACCACCAAGGGTTGAGGCGCAGAGCCACGAGATCGCGCGACACCTCTTTGCCGCCGCGCAGGGTGACCTCGATCTTCGTGAAGCGATGCTCGCGCAGCTCGATGCGTTCGTCGGTGGACTCGCGCAGCACCTTCACGCTCAGCGGTTCGCCTTCCGGCGGATTGTAGTATTGATCCTTCGGGAAGGTCTCATTCTCGCCTTCCTGCTGGCCAGGCAGATTCGCGTAGTGTCCCTGCATGTAGGCGTTGTAGGCAAAGGAGATCAGCTTGTCCTTCTTCGGCTGATCGAGCCAGCGATCCCCAGAGACGCCGTTCAGCCAGCCGGTGAGTTCGTCCCTCTCATGATCAAAAGTCATTGCAAAGCACTGCCAAGACGCATCGAGCACCTCCGTGGGTGAATCGGCGGGTATCTCGGGAGAGAGACCCGCCGAGTTGCACTTGTGCAGCGCATACTTGTTCAGGAAGGAGCTGGCACCGTTCTCCGACACATGCCCGCAAGCGCTACCCTGCTTGTTAAGTCCGGCAAAAAGCGCGTATTGCCGCTGCCCGCGCTCCACCTTGGCGATGGTGGCGGTGGTCTTCTCCTTCAAATCGGTGCCCTCATGCCAAATGCCCGCCAGCGCATGGTTCCCGCTCTCACGAATCGCCCAAACGACCACCGTGACCGATTTTCCAGAGCCCTTGATATCGAGCGGCGTGTCATGCAGTCGCGACCTCGGCACAAACAGGAACGGCCGGAAGTTTTCGTCAGTCTCTTTGACGATGCGGATGGCATTCCCAAACGGCCCACGACCCAGCAACGGAAAATCTGAATACGTCGCTTCACGACCCGCTCCCCAGTAGTCCCTGATGTAGTTCCCCGCATCGAGCGGATACTCATTCGTTGCTCCGTGGGGCACATAGGCAGTGAAACGCCTTTGACCGTTTGACTCACGCTTCACGAAGTCCCAGAAGGCGACGAGGCCCGGCGTGCCTGTGACCGTGGCGACAGGTTCAGCAGCAAAGAGTGACGTTGTGAGGAGAAGAAGAGGGAGGAATTTCATAAGGGAGGTCAGATTTACGCAGCGAACCACTGCACCGGATACGGAATCACAAAACCGTCAGTCACGGCCTTCCGGATCTTCAGCCGCACTTTGGTTGTTCGGCTCTCAATGAGTGGAACAGGTCATGCGCAGGTTGTAGCAACCGCTTCGCGGCCTTGGGGGCGGGAGGGCCCACGCACCCGTCGTCTTTGTGCTCGTCATCGGCTTTTGAGGCTTGCTCGCCCACGAGTCATCGATCGGCCTGGGTTCAGGGGCGAGGGGAGTTTCTCCTTCCCTTTTTGGTGTGATTTGAGCCCTCATTGATCCTTGGGTCAAGGGTTTTGGCGTGGTGGCAGTCAGTCTGCGGACACTCTGGTCCGCATTTCGGCAGCACCCTTGGCTGGGACGGACTCAGGCAAGGGGAGTGGGGCCATGGTGGTGGCGTTGCACCTTTCCCCCGGGAGAGAGTCCTTGGAGCGGAGGGGCGCATGGCTGGTGGGTTACTGGGCTTGCCCGGCTCCGGCTTCGGGCTTCGTCCGGCGCTCGCCGTCATCCCGAAGAAGGTTGGAGCCGGCCCGGCCCGGAGGGGGGGAGCACGTCGCAGTTCGTACGGTGGCAGGCCCGTGGGCAAGGAACAAACGGTTTTTGGGTTGCCAGTGGAAGAGAACCCAGCTAGATAAGGCCGCTCTCCCGGAGAAGCCCGCCCCGGGGCTTCCGGGCCCAACCAATCAAGAACGACGCTGTGAAAAAAGACAAAGAGTCGAAAGCCAAATCCGCCGCCCCGGCTCCGTCCGGAGACGCCAATCCCGCTCCGGAGCGTTCCGCGTTTGTCCAAGCCCAGCACCAGCGGTTGCTTGAGTTGCAGGATCACCTACTCGACGCGATGGCCGGGGTGGCCCAGGACAACCTGCGTTCCCGAGCGGAAGGGAGTGAAGCCTCCGCGTTCGGGATGCACCAGGCCGATGCGGGGAGCGACGCCTACGACCGGGATTTCGCGTTGAATCTTCTCTCCCAGGAGCAGGATGCCCTCTATGAGATCCAGGAGGCGATCAAGCGGGTCGAGGATGGAACCTACGGGATCTGCGAGATGAGCGGCCAGGCGATTCCTGAGGCGAGGTTGGAAGCGATCCCATTCGCCCGGTTGACCGTGGAATGCCAGGAGAAACTGGAGCAGCAGAACGGATACAGTTCCCGGAGCTACGGTCGGCCCACCCGCTCCCTTTTCGGTCTCATGGATGGGAATGAGGAGGGAGAACCGGTTGACAACGATTGAAACCCGTTTAGTCTGACCATCCTCATGCCACGGGAGATCATCATTTTGGAGTGCACGGAAGCGCGAGCGGAAGGAAAGACCGCTTCGCAATACGTGACCAAGCGGAACAAGAAGAGCCTCCGGACTCCGGGGCGGTTGGAGAAGGTCAAGTTCAATCCCTTCCTGAACCGGAGAACCCTGCATCGCGAGAAGAAGTAACCTCTGTCCCGATTTTCGTCACGCCATGGTCCCCAAGACTCGCCAACGCCTTGCCAACCTTCGCCGCTCCAACAAAAAGATGCCGCGGCGGCGTTTGGACATTCCTGCCGCCAAAATCAGCGTCAAGCACCCCGAGTTCCTCAGCAAGTTCGTGACGGAAACCGGGAAGATTTATCCGCGCCGTGTCACTGGCATCTCCGCCAAGCTGCATCGCCGCATCACACGTGAGATCAAGCGTGCCCGCTCGATCAACGTGATGCGCTGATTTCCGCAGTCTCCCGGTCCGGTTCCGCGTTCCTGCGTCCCGGTTGCCCTTTCCGGTTTGCGTCATCTCTCATGGAGGAGCTTACCGACACCCAAAACCAGCACGACTCCCGCAACCTCGCGATCGACCGGGTCGGGGTCAAGAATCTCCGGTTTCCGATCAGGGTGCGGGACAAGGCCGCTACCGAGCAGCATACCGTGGCCACGGTTTCTCTGGCGGTCGATTTGCCCCATGAATACAAGGGCACCCACATGAGCCGCTTCGTTGAGGTGCTCAACTCCCACGGCCCGGAACTCGGTGTTCACACCATCCACGCGATCCCGCTCGAACTTCTCGCGCGCCTCAACGCCCGGCGGTCCCATGTGGAGTTCACCTTCCCTTACTTCATGCGCAAGACGGCTCCGGTGACCGGAAAAGCCGGATTGATCGATTACGAGGTCTCCTTTGAACTGGAGGCGGACGGTGGGAATGACATCGATTTCGTGCTCACGGTGAAAGTCCCGGTGACCACGCTTTGTCCGTGTTCCAAGGCCATCAGCGACCGCGGTGCTCACAACCAGCGGGGGCTCGTGACCTACGCGGTGCGCTCCCGCAAGCCGATCTGGATCGAGGATCTGATCCGGTTGGTCGAGCGCTGCGGCAGCGCGGAACTTTACAGCGTGTTGAAGCGGCCGGACGAAAAGGCCGTGACCGAGCAAGCTTACGACAACCCGGTATTCGTCGAGGATCTGGTGCGCAACGTGGCCGCCCGCTCAGATCAGCAGCCGAACATCCTGTGGTATCGGGTTGAAGCGGAAAATTTCGAGTCGATCCACAATCACAACGCCTACGCGAGGATTGAAAAACGGATTGGGTGAGCTTTGCATCCCGGATGGACCGCCGTCGTTTCGTTCTTGCCGCCACCCTCGCCACCGTGATCCGGGGGCTTGCCGCCGGGAGGGGGCGCGCTCCGCGGGTGGTTTTGCGATCGTCCTGGCAGACGGTCAACATCGGAGACATCGCCCATACGCCCGGACTTTTGCGCTTGCTGGAGCAGCATCTGCCAGAGGCGGAAATCTTCCTTTGGCCGAACCGGGTTGATCACGGCGTGGACCGCATGTTGCTCGCGCGGTTTCCCAAGCTGCGGATTCTTCAGGGCACGGCGGACATTGAGTCGGCGTTTCGGGACGCGGATTTTCTGCTGCATGGGTCGGGACCTTCGTTGGTGGGGGAGAAAGAGGTCCGTCGTTGGCATGAAGAAACGGGTAAGCCTTTCGGCATTTACGGGATCACGTTCGGAGCCAGGGGCTCGAGCGCCACGAAAAACGTTTCGGACCCGGGCCTGGCGAAAACGATCGAGATCTTCAATGCGGCCCGTTTCGTCTTTTTCCGGGATTCGCGATCGCTCGCGTTTGCGAAATCGCTGGGGGCGGCTTGTCCGGTGCTGGACTTCGCCCCGGATGCGGCGTTCGCGGTGGATTTGCGTGATGACGCCGCTGCCGAAGCCTATCTGGCGGCAAACGGGCTGGAATCGGGAAGCTTCCTCTGCTGCATTCCGCGGTTGCGGTATACGCCGTATTGGACCCTTCCGGAGAAGCGAGCTGCTCCCGATCCGGTGAAGCAGGCGAGAAACGACGAGATGAAGGAGCATGATCATCGCCCGTTGCGGGAAGCGATTCTCGCCGTGATCCGGGACACACCGATGAAAATTCTGCTTTGTCCGGAAGACCGCACCCAAATGCAGGTGGGCAAGGAACTGTTATGGGACCGGCTGCCGGAGGCGGCGCGTTCCCGCGTGGTCTGGAGACCGGATTACTGGCTGACGGCGGACGCTTTGAGCACCTACACCCGGTCCGCGGGATTGTTTGGAAACGAGATGCACAGCCCGATCCTGTGCGTTGGCAATGGAATTCCGGCGATTGTGTGCCGCTGGGCCGAACAGACGTCCAAGGGGTATATGTGGGAAGACATTGGTCTTGGCGACTGGTTGTTCGACCTCGACGACGAAGCGGCGGTGCCCCGGGTGGCCCCTGCAGTCCTTGCCATGGCCGCGGATCCGGGCGCAGCCAAAGCAAAAGCCGAAGCCGCCGCGGAACGGGTGCGCCAGTGGCAAAAGCAGACGATGGCGATTTTGGGGAACTCCATTCCGAAGGTTTCATGAGGTGGCACGGTGGCATAACGGTGTTTTTGGCGCTTGGTTTGTCCGCTTACGGCCAGAAGGTGCCGGCTCCGGCGGCTGGGTTGTCCGCGGTGACGGCGCAAGCCGTGGAATCCGCTTCCCAGGAGCCTTGGCGCTATCTGCTGTATCTGCCGCAGCGTTACGATGAGAGGCCGGAGGAAAAGCTGCCGCTCCTTTTCTACCTGCACGGCAGCAGCGGGCGGGGGAAGGATTTGGCAATGTTGCAGCGTTACGGCCCTCCCTTGCGGCTCAAGGCGGAACCTGATTTTCCCATGGTCATGGTGGCGCCGCAGCTCACTGGCGGTGGCTGGGAACCGGCTGCGGTTTTGGCCTTAGTCGACGAAGTGCTGGCGAGCTACCGGATCGATCCCGACCGGGTTTACCTGACCGGCGTGAGTCTCGGAGGTCAGGGAGCCTGGGCGGTCGCGGCCGCGGCCCCGGAACGGTTCGCCGCGTTGGCTCCGGTGTGCGGCCATGGCGATTGGCGCAGCGCGGCACGGTTCGGCAAGTTGCCGGTCTGGGCGTTTCATGGAGCGCTCGACGAGGTCGTTCCGTTGGAGCCGCACCGGCAAATGGTTGAGGCGGTGAATCAGGCTGGAGGCTCGGCCAGGCTGACGGTCTTCGAAGGTGGAGACCATGGGAACATCCTGGTGCCGGTTTATGGCCGGGCGGGAGGTTCCCGGCTCTATGACTGGCTGCTCCGGCAGCGACGGAATCAACCGGCCCCGGGGTGGACGGTGGCGGAGCAGATGGAACGTCTTCCCGGGCCCGGGGGGATAACGGGTCCGCCCGCGCCCCGGCCGGGCGAGATCTGGGATCAGTTCTTCCAGTGGTTCGATGCCTTTGCGGTGGCGGCGCCGGAGATGCCCTCAAATGGGACGCAAGCCGGAAGTGGAGGAGGGAGCGTTCCTTGAGCCGTAGCGGGGATTGGCCTGGAAGCGGTCCTTGAACAGCGGGTCCGTGAGGTAGTCCGCCTTGAGGCAGCGTTTCCAGCGCCCGCCATGGAAGAGAATGATTTGCTCATCTGGTCCGAGATTGAGGAGATCCTCGGGCCGGAGATCGCTGCCGAACAACTCGCCCATCTGCCTTGCCATGAGGTGGTTGCTGAGGTTGAAAGTCTGGATCATGCCCGCGTTGTTGACGACCGTTTCCCAGTCCTGGGGAAACATCCGCTTCAACTGCGACAGGTCCTGGAGGTAAATGAAGACACGAACCCCGTAGCCGCGCATCACGGTGAAAGCGGTGCGGAGTTGCTCCATCGGGCCGAGGGAACCGACTTCGTCCACGAAGAACAGGGTGGATCGTTCCGGCAGCACCTGCCGTGACATCGCGATCTGGAACAAAGCGCTGAGCCAGTTGCGCAGCAGGATGCCGTGGGATTGGAGTCTGGTCACTGGGAGGATGAGGTAGAGGGTCATCGGCTCACCGCGCTTGAAGGCATCGAGGTCGAAAGTCGTGGTTTTCAAACCATGGACCACGGCCGGATCCGCGAGAATCCGCAGATGCTGTTGGGCGGTGGCCAGAATGCCGCTCCGCGTTTGCTCGACCGTGGAGACAAAGCTCGAAAGGTTCCCGTAAGCCATCGGCGGCATCTTTTTGCCCATGGTGTCCAGCAAGACCGCCAGGTTGTAGTGGACGTCGTCACACATCAGATAATCCCTCAGCTTGGGAAAATGCCGGTCTTCCGCGGCGCCGGAGACCAGCATGTGGCAAACCAATCCGCTGAGGAGACTGTCTCCGTTATTGTCCCAAAACGGGTCGCGGGTGGAACCGTTGAAGTCCGGGTGCAGCAATCCCGGGACCGTCAGGGCGAACTCTTCGGGGGAACTATCGGAAAAACGGATCACATCGAGCGGATTCAACGAGTCCGGGGTGGGGGTCGCCAACTGGAAAGGGTCCAGGTAGATCACCCGTTGGCCCAGCACCCGGGACCGGTAATGACCGGTCGTCACCGCGGCTTCACCCTTGGGATCGATCACGACCGCGGAGCCTTGCCAGGTCAGCAGGTGGGGAATGAGGCTGTTGCGCCCTTTCCCGGAGCCGGTGGGCGCCACGCAGAGGCCGTGGGATTCGGGGTTCTCCAACCAGACCGCGTTGAGTCCCTGCCGGACCGGTCTCGAATCCGCATTCCGGGGCGGTCCGAAGCCGATCGGACGGATGCCCGGCCGGTCGACCGGTTCCCATCCCAAGAGGAGGTGAGAGGACCGGATCCCCGCCTCAAGGGAAGGTTTGCGCGGGTAAAGGTAGCGACGCTTTTTCATCCTGATTCAAGGCTCCGGTCCGATGCCCCCGGAGAAGACCTGGGACCACGCTCCTTGGACGCAGGAACGCCTCCGGAATCCCAAAGAGATTGGGGAACTGCCTGGATCCGGGGGCTGAACCCCGGGCAATTCGGGCTGGACGCTGGCCGAACCCTTCGTAGAGTGACGGGGAACTCGTATGAAAGGCGATCCCCAAGTTATCGAAGCGCTGAACGCCGGTCTCACCATTGAGCTGACAGCGATCAATCTCTATTTCATCAATGCCAAAATGTGCGCCAACTGGGGGCTCGATCGCCTCTCCAAGCATTTCTATGATGAATCGATCGAGGAAATGAAGCACGCGGAGGAGGTCATCGACCGGATTCTCTTCCTCGACGGGGTGCCGGAAATCGCTCGTTACGATGTCATCAAGGTCGGGCAAACGCCCAAGGAGCAGATTGAGAACAGTCTCGCTCTCGAAATGAAGGGCGTTGCCACTTACAATCACGCCATCCAGATTTGTCTGGAGAAGAAGGACGCCGGGAGCCGGGATCTCATGGAACGCATGGTGGTCGAGTCCGAGGAAAGCATCGATTGGGCCGAGGCCCAACTCGACCTCATCCGCCTGACTGGCTTGGAGAATTACCACGCCGCGCAGATTGGCGAAGGCGAGGAAGGCTGAGAATCCGTCCCGAACCCGGGACCCCTCCGGCATCCTTTGTCACCCCGAGGGCAAGGGATGCCTCTCACTTCTCTCGATAGGCTCCCCGGCTTTCCTGTGACTCCCCGCGGGTTGATTGCAGGGCAGGCCCTTCCCCTCAGCCTTGGTGGCAGGCGCAGAGGGCGGCGATCCACCCGCAGCCGTCGCATCGGCTGCACCCGCCGCCGCATTGCGGGGGTTTTCCTTCGAGCATCCGCTGGATGCGGCAATGGCAGGCGCGGCAGGCGGTCCCGGCGCGCGTCTGTCCGCTCACTTCGTCGACCGTCTCCGCCTTGCCCAATACAATCGCGGTCCGGATCTCCAGTTCCGTGATCCGTTCACAAAAACAGATGATGCTGCCGGCGTTGCCCTGCAGGATGGAACTTTCCGAAGGTTGCGGTTGCGACATTGGAGAAGAGCCGAAGGGGTTGAAGAGATAATGAGATAGAGTCTCAATCTCTGCAAGCAAATTCTGAGATTGAGTCTCAGTAGCGACTTCCTTCTGGTGGTCCGCCCAGCCTAAAGCGATGGGGCAGCTACCGCGGAGTTTTGGCCGCCGCCAAGGCGCGAGGAGGGAGGCTGTGCGGACACAACTGACTGACGAGCAACGCAGGCGGCGGTTAAAAGAACCGGAAAATGCCGTCTGTTTAGGCTGGGCGGACCACTAGTCCCGGAATCCGCTCACATCAGGCTGCGCACCGTGGCGGCGACCTCCCGGGGCGGCAGGGCGGCCAGTTGGCCCTCCGGGGCTCTCAGCACGCGGACCCCCGGATTTTTTGGGGCCCAGATTTCAGGGGCGGTGTGCCCGAAGAGGACCACACAAGGCAGGTCGCAGGCGGCGGCGAGATGGGAAATTCCGCTGTCGTGGCCGATGTAGAGGCGACATCCGGTCAGGGCGGTGGCGACATCGGTCAGGGGAACCCCGGCGAGATGCTCGAACTTGAGATGCCGGGACCGCATCAGGTCGAGCAAGTCTCCGATGGTCTCGCGTTCCGCCTCGCCACTGAGGACCAGATAGGATTCCGCTTTCAGCAGGGTCGCCAGCTCCACCCATCGTTCGTAACCCCAGTTCTTGCGTGGGCTGCCGCTGCCCGGATGAAATGCGATGACCGGGCTGCGCGTTTCGGGGAGGGGCAGGCCGAGTGAGACCCAGGGGTGTTCGAGGTAGAGGGCGAGATCTTGCAAGGGGAGGGCCAGTTGGGTGGCGGCGGGCACCCCTTTGCTTTCGTCCATCCGGTGGGGGCCCTTGAGAAGGGTTTTGACCCCGGCCCTTTCCAGATTGGCGGCGAAGAAGCCGTCAGGATCGTAGAGGTAGGAAAGGACGAGTTGGAAACTGGCGAAGTAGTCGCACAGGTCGGGGTCCAGTTTGGCGCCGGGCGCGAAGAAGGGGGCCAGGGCCCCGTGTTCGATGGATCGGAGACGGTCGGCAAAGCCGGCCATGGTGGCCACCGAGGTGATGCCGGGATAACCGAGAATCTCCAGTTGTGGGTCGGGCAGGCCCTCGCGGAGGAGACGGATGGCCGGCAATGTCAGGATGAAGTCGCCGATGGCCCCCCCGCGGATCACGAGGATTCTGGGCCGTGAAGGCGGAGTGCTCACCTCAAACCTGCCAGGTGGCGGCGCAAAGGATCATGAGCAGACCGTAACCGGCCCCGATCCCGCAGGCATAGGACCAGCGCTTCGGATGATCCTTGGCGATGATCCAGTCGATCCAATCGCGCATCAGGTAGGGCATGCCGACCCAGAACATCCCCACGATGATCCAGACGTAGGCGATGATCGGGAGCAGCAGCCGGGTGAAGGGTGCCTCGAGAAAGGCGGCCTGCAGCACCGGTCCCGCCAGCAGCATCAAAAGAATTCCGGTGGCCCGGACCGCGAGGAATTCGGGAGCATGATAGACGAGGAGAGCGAATGAAAGCGGGAGCGCGAACTTCACGAACTTCTCCACGGCGTAAAACTCGCCCAGATCCATGTAACACACCAACCAGTAGGACCACGCGGTTCCGGCGAGGAGCAGACCGATGCCGATCTCCCGGTGGCGGGGGAACTTGGGGAGGAATGCGCGCACCGCGTCCTGCTGAAACCACGCGGCGAGATGCAGGCTCACCAGCACGAGCCCGAGGAGAATCGCAGTCGGTTTGAGTTGAATGTCCTCGTAACAGAGTCGGTAAAGATCTTCCATGAAGCGCGTGAACGGTGAATCGAACTGTCAAACCATGGCGAGCACCGGCTCCCCGTAAAGCGTATGTCCGGTTGTTTCCCGGATGTGGACATCGAACATCTCCCCGATGAGCCTTTCGTTGCCTTCCAGAATAACGATGCGGTTCGTGCTGGTCCGGCCGGAAAGGCGGTGAGGATTCCGTTTGCTCGGACCGTCGCAGAGGATCTCGACGTCCTGGCCGACCATGGCGGCGAATTTCGGAGCGGTGATCGATTCCAACAGGGCGAGCAAGTCCTGGTTGCGTTCCTCCTTGACCCGTTCCGGCAATTGGTCGGGCAGGAGGGCCGCCGGGGTGTCCCGGCGCGGGGAATAGCGGAACACGAATGCATGGTCGAACCCCACGCGGCGCACCATTTCCTTGGTCTGTTCGTAGTCTTCCTCCGTTTCGCCCGGGAATCCGACGATGATATCGGTGGAAATCGCGATGTCAGGGCGGACCTCCTTCATCCGCTCGCAGATGGCGAGGAATTTCCCGGCCTTGTAAGGACGGTGCATCAGCTTGAGGATGCGGTCTGAGCCCGACTGCATCGGAAAATGGACGTGACTGGCCAGCTTGGGCAACCGGCCGAAAGCGGCGATGACGTCCTCCTTGTAACCGACCGGGTGGGGCGAGGTGAACCGGATCCGGCGGATCCCGTCGATCTCGTGGATCGCCTCGAGAAGTTGGGTGAACGGGGTCTTCCCATCCACGACGGGGAATTCATGCCGGCCGTAAAGGTTGACGATCTGGCCGAGCAGCGTGACCTCCCGTGTTCCCTGATCCGCCAGACGGCGCACTTCCGCCACGATTTCGGCGATCGGCCGGGCTCGTTCCGGACCCCGGGTGAAGGGGACGATGCAGAACGTGCACTTCATGTTGCACCCCTGCATGATGCTCACGAAGGCGCTCACCTGACGCCCGCCTTCCACATGATCCCGGATCGTGTTCTGCGATTCCGCCTCCTCGCCGGTATCGATGATCGGGTGCCGAAGGTCATCCATTTCCCGGCTCAATTTGGCGCGCAGGATGGTTTCGACGTGATCGACCACCTTATGGTATTTCTGGGTCCCGGCGACGAGATCGACGTGGGGAAGTTCCGCAACGAGTTCGGCGCCGCGGCTTTGGGCCATGCAGCCGAGGAATCCGTAAACCACGTGGCGGCGCTCGTCCCGCAGTTTGCGAAGCCGCGCCATGTTGCTCAGGGCCTTTTGCTCAGCCTGATCCCGCACGGAGCAGGTGTTGATGAGCACAACATCCGCCTCCTCTTCCCGGGGAGTGACCGTGTAACCGCGATCGACGAACATCCGGGCGACTTGCTCGGAGTCGCGCTCGTTCATCTGGCAACCGTAGGTTTTCAGGTAGACCTTGGGCATCGCGGTGGGGGAAGGGGAGGTAGTATGCGCCACTTTTCGCCGGGGACAAGTGGCATTGGCGGTCCGGGGAAAAGTGCCGCGAAAAGTTGTTGTCAGGTGGCCCGTTCCTCTCGTTGCTGGCGGGGATGGTCGGGCGCGCCGGAGTCCTTGTTTCCCTTCTTTTTTGGTCTTAGAATGCCCGGGCGGGCGAGAGCAAACCAGCGCAGGAAACTTTCATTCCGAATTTTTCCGTCGGTGGATTCGGGTTGACCGAAGTGGGCGATGCGGATTTTTCCGAAGGGGATGGATCGGTCCGTCGGCGGGAGGCCGAGGCCTCGGGCAAGGTCCCCCTCGCCCTGCGGGACCACTTCCGGCTGTTGGCGGGATTCGATTACCGCTGGACCGGTCTGGAAACCTCGGGGAGCCGCTTGCCGTTCGACGGGGATCTACTCGACCTTCATTCCATCCAGATCCCCTTCAACCTCTGGGCCGACCTGAACGATCGCTTCGTAAAGGATGACGCCCTCGCGCTTCAGGATCTCTCGTTGCACGGTGGCGATGTCGACGGCGCGGAGTTCCGTTTTGGCATCGAGCGCGGTTTTCGCCGCGATGCCGCAGGCTTCGCCGAGGGCCATGAAGACAGGTTCCATGCGAATGGTTTGGTAACCAACGTGACTGGCGCTGCAGGCCACCGGAACCAGCAATCCATCGACACACTTCGGCACGAGGATGCGATAGGGAAGCTGTAACGGCTGGTGCTCGATGAAGATGTAGCCTTCGCGGACTCCGGGATGCGCGGGGTTGTATTTGTGCACGCCGTGGGAGTCAAAGCCGAATTCGGCGACGGCGATGCCGTCCGGCTTGCGGCGGGGCAGGCCGGTGGCGGGATCGAGCGAGGCGTCGCGCTCCGTGAAAGTATACTCGCCCCAGATGCGGCGGCCCTGGCGCACGTAAATGTGATGCGGTCGATGCCGGTTGTCGGTGAACTCGTCCTTGGGGAAGCCGTAGAGCCGCGCTTCCTCGCGGATGGCGGGAGGCACCTCGGGGTCGTTTTGCAGCAGCCAGAGATAGCCTTCGGCATGCGCCCAGTAGCGCTGGAAGATGCGCTCGCGCCCGGCGGCATCGGCTTCAGGCCATTTCCAGTTTTCCTCGGCGAGGTCGAACGATTCGCTGGGCACCCCGGTATCTCCCGCCGGGTGTCGCGGCCAAGACGACGACATCCGCCCGCTCGACAGCGAAGGCTGTGGAGACGGTGAGAAGGAAAGTGAGGAGTGTTTTCATGGGTGAGGGTCGTCCTATCTGGAATTTGGATTCGGGGTTGGCATGGCGGCGTTCCCTTCGGTGCGCCACTCTTGGAGTTGTTGGAGCAATGACGCGGCTTTGTCCGGCCTCCGGTGCGCGAGATCGGTCTGCTCGCCGGGGTCATCCTGGAGGTGGTAAAGCTCGCTCCGACCGTCTTCGAGGTATTCGAGCAGCTTCCAGTCGCCGGAACGCACGGCGCTCACGGGGGTGGTGGTGGCGTAGTAGTGCGGATAGTGAAAGTAGAGGGCGTCGCGGTTGAGCTTGGTCTCGGGGTTTTGCAGCAGGGGTTTGAGGTCGATCCCGTCGGCGGTTCCCGTCGGTTTTGCATTGGATAGCGTGGCGGTGAGGGTGTGAAAGAGGTCCATCAACACCACGGGCTCCTGGCACTCAGCTACGGCGGGCGTGATGCCGGGCCAGCGCACGATCAGGGGCACGCGGATGCCGCCTTCGTAGAGGGAACCTTTGCCGGAACGCAGCGGAGCGTTGCTGGTCACGGGCACGGTCTGGCCTTTCTCCGTGCCGATGTAGCCGCCGTTGTCGCTGGTGATGCTGGCCGGGGCGGAGCTTGGCTTCGAAATGACGCACGGCGTCGGCCTTGGCCTCCATCGGCGTGTGTGGCGCGTGATGGGCGAGGTAAAGAAAAAAGGGTTGAGCGCCTGCGCGGTCGATCACGCGGAGCGCTTCGTCGGTGAGCCGGTCGGTGAGGTATTCGCCGGGCTTGCCGAACTCCAGGTGCGGGACGAAGCGAAATTCAGGCCCGAAGCGCCCGCTCCCGCTGTAGGGCCAGAAGAAAGTGTGCGGTGCGCCCCATTGTGTGCCGCCGATGTTCACATCGAAGCTGTGGGTTTCGGGATAATGGCTCGCATCGCCGAGGTGCCATTTCCCGACCAGCGCGGTGAGGTAACCCGCCTCCTGAAAATGCCGGGCGAGGGTCGTCTCGGTGTGGGGTAGGTCATGCAGCGAAGCGGCTTCGATGAGTTTGCGTTTCTTCGGGCCGTTGCGCGATCCCTCCGACCAGATCGTCATGTGCAGCCGCGCGGCGTGCTTGCCCGTGAGCAGGGCCGCTCGGCTCGGCGAGCACACCGACATCGCATAGGCATCGGTGAAGCGCATCCCTTGTTGCGCGAGACTGTCGAGGTGAGGTGTCTCATGCAAGTCCGCGCCGTAGCAGCCGAGGTCGCTCCAGCCGAGATCGTCGGCGAGGATGAGAACGATGTTGGGTTTGGCTTCAGCGGAGTGCAGGGCGGCCACCGGCGCGAGCATCAGGATCACGAGGGAGATTTTCATGACCTCAATTCATTCAACGTTCCCGCATTGCTTCCAAAGGTGTCGGTCTCGATGCCCATGTTTTGCAGCATGGTGACGAAGAGATTGCAGAGCGGTTTGTTGTGATCGCGCTTGAAGGCGAGGTGCTGGCCGTGTTGGAGGCCGCCGCCGGCGAGGAGGATGGGGAGGTTGGTGTTGTCGTGGATGTTGGCGTCGCCGAGGTTGCTGCCGTAGAGGACCATGGTGCGGTCGAGCAGGCGCTGGCCGCCTTCGGGCTTGGCGGCGAGATTGCCGATGAGTTTGCGCAGCAGCGCCATGTGCTGGCGGTCGGCGGCTTCGAGTTGCTTTACCTTTTCCTCGTTCTGGCCATGGTGGCTGAGGTTGTGATAGGTCTCGGTGGTAGCCTTTTGTCCGGGGAGAGAGAACACGGGCGTTTTGAAGGCATCGACCATCAGCGTGACGATGCGGGTGCTGTCGGATTCGAAGGCGAGCTGCGCGATGCTGAGCATGAGGTCGAACTTCTCAAAGAAGAGCTTGCTGTCGTTGATGTCGGTCGGCGCGGGCTGCGTGGCGACGGGCTTGGGGCGCTGCTCCCATTCGCTGGCGACCTGGAGCCGTTGTTCCACTTCACGAACGGAGGTGAGGTATTGATCGAGACGGGCTTTGTCCGTGCTGCCGAGCGTGCGGCTGAAACGTCCGGCCTCGGCGTTGAGTGTGTCGAGGATGCTGCCGCGTTGTTTGAGCCGGAGGAGTTGTTTCTTCACCTCATCGGCACTGCCTTGCACGAACATCTTATTAAACAATGCGGTAGCGCTGTCTTCGGCGGGCAGCAGCACGCCATCGCGCGTCCAGGAGAGGCTGCGGTTCGCTTTCTCGATGTTCACGCCGAGGTTCAACGTGGGGAAGCGCGTCACCTGCCCGAGCTTCTCGGCGGCGTATTGATCGAGCGAGATGCTGTTGCGGAATCCGGCTTTGAATGCGCCGCGTGCCGAGGTGAGAAAGCAGTTGTCCGTGCTGTGTCCGCCGGTCACGCCGGGATGCGAGAGGCCACTGAACACGCTGAACTCATTCCGCACCTCGGCGAGGATCTCAAGGTAGGGCGAAAGCGCGTAGTCGCGGCCCGCGTGGGTCGGAAAGAAGTTCTTCGGCAGCACGCCGAGATTGTTCGCGATGACCAGCATGCGCTTTGGAGGCGTCTGGGATGCAGCGCGGGTAAGGTTTTGCTCCAAAAGAGGGAGTCCAAGGGTGACTCCGAGGCCGCGCAGAAAGCGTCGGCGGGGTATGGCGGTGGAGGTGTGGGGGAAGTGCATGATCATGAAAGGCGAGCTTGCGATGCCGTAGGCATCCCAGCGATTAGCCGGTGGTTGAGCGAAGTGATACCACCGGATAAGATGCGAAAACACCATTCATCCCGGAGGGATGCCAGCCAAAGCACGCCGTCATGCCATCGACGTTTCTCGCCTTGCATTACCACATCGTGTTTTCCACGAAGGACCGCGTGCCATTGATCGACGCTTCCTGGCGTGAACGCCTTCATGATTACCTTGGTGGCACAGTCGGGGGACTCGGTGGCTTCGTCCAAGGTGTCGGCGGAGTGGCCGACCATGTGCATTTGTTGGTGGGATTGAAGGCCACGCATTGTCTCGCCGATTTCATGCGGGAGCTGAAGAAGGCCTCGTCCGTGTGGGTGCATGAGGAGATCGAGCTGCGGGAGTTTGCATGGCAGGAAGGCTACGGCGCGTTCACGGTGAGCCCGACGGCAAGACCTCAAGTGCAGAAATACATCGCGAACCAAGCGGAACATCATCGTGTGAAGTCGTTTCGGGAGGAGTTGGTAGAGTTTTTGAATAACGCTGGGGTGAAATACGAAGATCGGCATCTGGACTGATGATCGATCTGGCTGGCATCCCTTCGGGATGCGGGACTTTTCCGCCCCGTGAACCGGTGGTGTCGTCGCTCCGCTCCTCAACCACCGGCTAATGGCTGGTATGCCTTCGGCATCGTTATGGCGATGATGCCCGGCGATCATTTTGACATGATGAGCGTTCATGGCTTTGGGTTTCCAAGGAAGATTGGGCTTTGCACCAGCGCGTGGACGAGATCCCGCACGCGGTAGCCGTCCTGTGCGCAGGCATCGAGCATCGCCTCGATGTCGCGGCGGTCGGAGAACTGCACGGGGGTGCCGGTCGCATAGAGCGTGAACTGGTGCAGGAGATTCCGGGCGAGCTGGCGTGGGTTGGCAGCCAAGATGGCCTTTAGATCATGGATGTTGGCGAACGGACGGCCATCGGCGAGTTGGCCGCTGGCATCCACTTGGCCCGCGAGGGTGAAGGCAAAGTCGTGGCCGGCACGGTCGATGCCGGTGAGGCGTTCGCCTTCGCTGGTGCCGCGATAGCGGGTGCGCCACGCCCCGAGAACATCGAAGTTTTCGAGCGCGAGCCCGACTGGATCAAACTTCGCATGGCAGGTGGCGCAGGTCTTGGATTTGGTGTGTTGGGCAATGAGTTCTCGGATGGTTTTGGCTCCGCGAATGTCCGGCTCCACGGCCGGGATGCCAGGGGGCGGCGGCGGCGGGGGCAGGCCGATGAGACGATCCATGATCCACACCCCGCGCAGCACGGGTGAGGTGCTGGTGCCGTTCGCAGACACCTTCAAAATCGCGCCTTGCGTGAGGAGACCGCCATAGGGACTATCCTTCGGCAGATCGATCCGACGCAGTGCGGAGCTGGTCACCTCAGGCAGGCCGTAGTGCCGAGCAAGACGATCATTCACAAGGGCGAAGTCGCTCTGGATGAGCGAAGTGGCAGGCAGGTTTTCGCGTAGCATCGCGGTGAAGAAGGCGCGCGTCTCCAGGCCCATCGACTCTACGAGATAATCATCGAGCCGATACTCCGGATAGAGCCGGATGTCAGGATCATCGCGGCGGAGTTCGCGGAGATTGAGCCAGCAATCGGTGAAGTGATTCACGAAGCGCTCGAAGCCTGCGCTGGAAATCAGCCGGTCCGTTTCCTCGTGCAACGTAGCGGGATCACGCAGCTTCTTTTGCATCGCGAGAGTTGCGAGTGCGGCATCAGGCCGCGAGTCGGTGATGAAATGCGAGAGCCGGTTGGCGATGGCAAAGTGATCGTCGGCAGCGAAGGGCTCGCGCAGATACAGGAAAAGATCGGAGCACAAGAAGGCCTGATAACCTGCCAGCAAGGCCTCGGCGAGGGGCGCACCGTTTTGCAATTCATCGAGCACGAGTTTTTCAAACGGCGGGATCGCTTCCTCCGGCACCGGTTCGCGGGCGGCGAGGGCGATGAAACGCCGCAGCAATCGTTTCGCATCCTCGGAGGGCTTTGCTGATTTCACGTCAGCGCCGAGATCATCAAACAGCACGCGATGCGAAGGGGGCGGCCAGGATGCCGGCGCGATGGGGCCTTCCATCTCCAGCCATTGGAACGCGATGCCCGGCTGGCCGCCCTCGGGGAATGGCGGATAACGATAGTAGCCCGTCTTGCCCTGCGCATCGATCTGCGGCACCGGCAGGCCGAGCATTCCATACTCGATGGTCTGGCCTGCGAGCAAATAAACTGTCGTTTCATACACGCCGCCCTCGGGTTGCACGTCGATGATGCCGCCAGTCACGCGCACATCCTCGGCGATGTCATGGTTCGTCGGCTTGCGGGCACGGAAGTTCATGGGCACGGGCCGCGTTCCCTTTTTGAAAACAAAGCCCTCCGTTTGCAGCACCGAACGCGCGGAGAATCGCACGCGATACTCGCCCGTGGCGCTGGCGATGACGTTCTTCGGATACACCGCATACGGCCATCCCGGCGAACGAAACAAGGCGAACTCGATGTTCGGATCGGGCACGGTCTCCTTGGCTTGGTCCGCGTTCTTTTGTTCCAGATCGAAGCCCTTGCCGTCCCGCGCATAGAACAGCGACTGCACACCACCGGTGGTGCGATGAGGGCCGAGCTGCTTGCCGACCACTCGCGTCTTTTTCGGCTCAGGCGGCACAGTTGATGTCACCACGGCCTGACGCAACGCCGACTCCACCGCATCCAGATACCCCGTGAGCTGCACATGCGAGATATCCAGCGTGGACGCGACCTTGTCGAAGTGATGCGACTCGCGATCCGCGGGCAACCTGTCGCGAATATCCAGATGCGGCAACGCGAGGAGGTCGCGCAGGTTCTGCTCAAACTCGATGCGATTGAGCCGCCGCATCGGTCCGCGTCCCGTCCGTTCCCGGGTCGCCGTGCCCGCCGCAATCAACGAGGATTCCAAAGCGGCCAGCAAGGCCTTTCGATCCCCGGGACTCATCGCTTCCGATCTCGGCGGCATCTCGCCATTGGCCACCCGATCGAAGATTTGGGTCCAACGTTCCATTCCCTGTGCCTCGATCAAATCAAACGCCAAGGTCGTGAGGTCGAGCCTTCCCTTCTTCGTCTCCGCATCGTGGCACTCGGTGCAGTTCCGCTCGAGGAGAGCGGCGATCACCTCCGGTGGTTCCGCGGCGGCATGCGGCGCGTTCAGCATGGAGAGAAGCGCGAGGAAGTGGAGACAGGCTTTCATGGATGAACTGTCTCAACAATAACCTTGGCCTCCCGATCCTTGAATTGAAGGAATGACCTGTTGCATGTAGATTTTGACATGGGCAATGAAGGGGATCCGAACCTCTACTTCAGCACGCCGGGGCCTTGGAACGTGAACGTCACCCGCCCGATTCATTCGCCGCTGGGGCAGATCGTCTATGCGGGAACCAAGTGGGGCAGCCAGGCCACCCACGCGCACGCCGCTCCGCCCCACTTCATGCGCCCGACACCGCATTTTTTGCTCGTGCTCACCTTGGAAGGGAAGGCCGGATACCGGGATGGGACGGGACTGCGTGGCACGCTTCAGCCCGGATCCCTCATTTGGGCCGCGCCCGGTGTGAATCAAAGTTACGGACCCAACCCCGGAGAGCGATGGAGCGAGTTGTTTCTCTGGTTCCGCGGTCCTCTCTTCGATGCCTGGCAGGCCGGTGGATTTCCCGGAGAACGCAGTCGCCATCTTGCGCTGAGTCCCCTCAACTACTGGACGGACCGCCTGCGGCGCATCCTTCAGCCCTCGTCCGAAGCCCCGGCCGAGTCCGAGCTCGCCCGCCTTTGCCATTTTCAGCAATGGTTGGCGGACGCGCTTCAGTTTGAGGAGAAACGCAAGGAAACCGCCGAAACGTTGCGATGGCGCGAGCAGGCGGAAGAGAAACTGCGCACCGGGCGTCTCACGGATCCCTCGTTGGAAGAGATCGCCCGCTCGATGGGAATGTCCTACAGCGCCTTTCGCAAGCGTTTCGTGCAGACGAGCGGCAAAAGTCCCGGTGAGTATCGGGCCGATGAAATCGTGCGGCGCGCCTGCTCCTTGCTCCTTGAATCCAACGAGACCCTTGCCGCCATTGCCGCCGACCTTGGCTTCCATGATGCATTTCACCTTTCGAAGCGTTTCAAACAGGTCGTCGGGATGTCGCCTCAGGAGTTCCGCAGGCAGAACCGGGGCAGGTCGGGGAATTGATGCCTTTTCCCCCGCCGGCGTCATGGGGTGGCCGTGATTTTGAGATGGCGGAACTCCAGTGCCCCGGCTTTTTCGCCTTCCGGTCCGCCAGACTCGCCGCCGAAGCCGAACTGGGCCTTGGGCTCGGCCGCGACGGGATGCTTCGTGGTCCAGGTGCGTCCGTTGAATTCGACGGTGATGGTCTCGCCCTTCAGCACGATGTGGACGGGATGCCAGTCGCGGTCGGCGAGGGTGATTTTTTCCCGCAGGAGGTCCACGGTTTCCCCCTTTTTGGGGTGGGCGATGATGCGGAAGACCTCGCGGCCCATGACGAAGTTGAGGATGTGGCCGCGCTCGCGGGTGCCGTCGATGGGAAAGCTGGCGAAGGACGCCTTGCCTTCGAGCCGGAACTCGAAGCGGACATCGGCCTCTGTGAAGGCGAAGCGGCGCTGCTTCACCGGGCCGTGGCGGCGCTCGCCGGACTCGAAGGCGCGGAGCACGCCATCCTTCGCCGTCCAGGTGCCGAGGCCCCAATGCCAGTCCGGAGAAAGGCTGGAGGTGAAGGTCTCTTCGATGCGCAGCTGGGGAAGCGGAGGTTCGGCGGCGGGAACCGGGATTGCCCAGGCCGTGGCGAGACCGAGGGCCGGGATGAGAAAATGGCGTTGTTGGGTTGCGGATTTCATGTAATTTGCAATTTAAGGTGGCGAATTTCACACGGGCATTGCGGCTTCCCGACGCGGGAACAGAGACGTTTTTCCTCTGGGGGCCCCGGCAGTCGGGCAAAACGACGCTCTTGCGCGAGCGCTATCCAGGAGCGGTGTGGATCGATTTGTTGAAAGCGGACGAGTTTCGCCGATATGGGACGAAAGCCGAACTTCTGCGCGAGGAGTTGGCGCGGAGCGGAGCCCGCTTTGTGGTGATCGACGAGGTGCAAAAGGTGCCCGCGCTGTTGGATGAAGCGCATTGGTTGCATGAGCATCGAGCGGTGCACTTTGCCCTGTGCGGATCGAGTGCCCGGAAGCTCAAGCGCGGTCATGGCAACCTGCTTGGCGGGCGGGCGCTGCGGCGGGAGATGTTCGGCCTGTCGGCATGGGAGTTGGGGGCGGACTTTGATCTGACCCGGATGCTGAATCACGGAACCCTGCCGCGCATTCATCTGTCCGGGCGGCCGCGTCCGCTGCTCAACGCTTATGTGGCTGATTACTTGAAAGAAGAAGTCATGGCGGAGGGGTTGGTGCGGCGCCTGCCCCCTTTCTCGGAGTTCTTGAATGCGGCGGCGCTCACGGACACGGAGCAGGTCAATTTCACCAACCTCGGACGCGAATTGGGGGTTTCCCGGGAGACGGTGCGCGGCTATTTCGAGATTTTGTGCGACACGTTGCTGGCCCGGATGTTGCCGCCTTACCGGAAGCGTCCCAAGCGGCGGATTTCTGCGGCGGAGAAGTTCTATTTTCACGACGTGGGCGTGGTGAACTTTTTGGCCCGGCGCGGCACCCTGGAACCCGGAGGGGAGCTTTTTGGGAAAGCATTTGAGAACTGGGTTTTCCATGAACTGCGCTGTTACAACAGCTATCGGGAGCGCTTTGCGGAGTTCAGTTTTTGGCGGCTCAGCACGGGGGCGGAGGTGGACTTCATTGTGAACGACATGGAATGCGCCATTGAATGCAAAAGCACGACGGCGGTGCAGACCCACCATCTGAAAGGCCTCCGGGAGCTTGTCCGGGAGTATCCCGGCACCGGTCGCAAGATCGTGGTCTGTCGTGAGCCCAAAAGCCGGGCCACCAGCGACGGCATCGAGATCCTCACCGTGGAGGACTTTCTCGACGGCCTCTGGTCGGGCGGGTTGTTCTGAGGTTTTCAGGCTGATGGGAGCGGCGGGGACGCGGGTTCACCCCTGTCCAGATGGCTTTAGTTTCACTGATGCCGAGGATTCATCCGCCTTCCTGGCCGCATCGAGAATCTCCAGCACGCGGGCCCCATCCTCAAAGTCGGGCCGATAGGCGGATTGACCCGCCACCGCCGCGAGGAAGTCCGCGATGGAGTGAACGAAGGTGTGCTCATAACCGATGACATGCCCCGGAGGCCACCAGCGGCCGACATAGGGGTGGCAGGGTTCGGTGACGAGGATCTGGCGGAAGCCCCGCAGGTGCGGCGGATCGTCGTCGGAATAAAATTCGAGCCGGTTCAAATCCTCGAGGTGCCAGCGCAACGCGCCGCGCGAGCCGTAGATCTCGAACTGGTTGGCGTTGCGGTTCCCCGTGGCAAAGCGGGTGGCCTCGAAGCTGCCCATGGCCCCGTTGGCAAAGCTCACGAGCAGTTGGGAAGCATCGTCGATGTCCACCGGGACGCGCTTGGCCGGATCGTCCACGGATGGGCGTTCCCCGATGAACGTGCGCCGGTGACAGGAGACTTCCACGATGTCCCCCACGAGGTAACGCGCGAGATCGACGCTGTGTGAGTTCAGATCTCCATGGGGTCCCGAGCCGGCGAACTGTTTTTGCAACTTCCATCCGGACGGCGTCCCGGGATCGCGCAACCAATCCTGCAGATACGCGCCGCGCCAGTGACGGATGGTGCCGATCCTCCCCTCGTCGATGATTTGCCGGGCCAGCGCCACGGCGGGAGCACGGCGGTAGTTGTAGTTCACCGCGTTGACGACCCCTGCCTGGGTGGCGGCGTGGGACATGGCGTGCGCCTCGTCCGGATTCAGCGCCATCGGCTTCTCGCAGAAGATCTGTTTTCCATGAGCCGCCGCCGCGATGGCGACCTCGGCCTGGAGATGCTGGGGGAGGGAGAGATCCACCGCGTCGATGTCCTCGCGGGCGACCACTTCACGCCAATCCGCCACGGCCTCCCGCCAGCCCCATTGTCGGGCAAAGGCCTCGGTTTTGGCGAGGTCGCGGCCGCAAACGAGGGCGAGTTCGGGGATCCGCTCGGAATCGAAAAACGCGTGGACCTGACGCCAGGCGTTCGAGTGGGCGCGGCCCATGAACTGGGTGCCGATCAGAGCGATGCGAAGAGGACGTGTCATGGCGTGTTGGCGCGTGGTTGGGAAGGGTGGGTTCCTTCTACCTGAGGTTTCACGGTGGTCAAGCTGTCCGGAAGTTGTGTGGCCGCGGCGGGACTTTCGTCCTCAATGATGAAATGCGTGATTCCCTTGGCCTTCGCGATGGCGATCACCGCCGGGATGTTCACCCGGCCCGCCGCCAACCGGACCATCAAGGCCCGGGCGGACTTGGGATCCGCGTCCGTTTTGGCATCGCGCGCGAGGTCCTTGAGGTGCAACGAGCAGATGCGGTCGCCGTGTCGCTCTAGGATCTCCGTGGCCTTCGCGCCACCCCAGACCACCCAGAACACATCGAGCTGGAAGCTGACCATGCCCGGTTCGGTGGCGGCGATGAGCACATCATAGAAGGTCTCTCCGGGGACCGAGGGCGCATCGGCCGCGAGGAAATCGCCGGAGTGGTTGTGATAAGCGAACCGCAGGCCCGCCGTTTTCAAGGCGGCCCCGTAGCGGTTGAAGTTCGCCGCCGTTTTGAGCACCTGGGCGCGATCCAGGGGCTTTTTGTGGGGCAGGATGGGACAGACCACCTGCACCGCCCCGAGCGCTTTCGCGTCCGCGATGACTTGGTCCATGTTTTTCTCCAAGGTCTCCGGCCGCACATGATGGCTGGAGCAAGTCATGCCGCGCGCGTCCAACAAGGACCGCAATTCCGCCGCGGGTAGCTTGGTGAAGACGCTGGTCTCGAGGTCCGTGAAGCCTTGCGCCTTGAGCCGGTCCAGCGTGGCGGGGGTGTCCCGGTCGAACTCTTCCTGGAGGCTATACATTTGCAAGCCCAGTCCGAAGGCTTCAGAGCCAAGCGCCAGCAGCGCGGTGAATAGGAGGGGGTGAATCAGTTTCATGGAGTTTGTTTCGGGAATTGATCAGGCCAGGGTCCAACCACCATCGACCATCAACACCTCGCCGGTGATGAGGCTGGAGTCGGGGTGGCAGAGGAAACGGACGGCGTGGGCGATGTCGTGGATGCTGCCTACCCGGCCCACGGGGATTCGTGCCAGCACGGATTTACGGAACTCGGGTTGTTCCAGAAAGGGACGGGTGCCGGGCGTCATGAGGTAGGTCGGAGCCACGGCATTCACGGTGATGCCCAGCGGCGCCCATTCCAGCGCCATGCTTTTCGTGAGCATGTTCAGCGCGGCCTTTGATGAGGAATAGGCCACGTGATTCAGGATCGCCACGGTGGCGGCCTGCGAGCTGATGTTCACGATGCGGCCGTATTGGCGCGGCAGCATGAGCTGGGCCGCGGCTTGCGAGCAGAGGAACGGGCCCCGCGCGTTCGCGGTCATGATGCGATCCCACTGCCCGGCGGTCTCGTCGAGCGCGGAGCAGTTCGCGCCGTCGCCGGCGTTGTTGACCAGGATGTCGAGACGACCGGCCTCGGACTCGATCCGCTGGAAGGCGCGGGGAATGCCGGCCGGGTCTGAGACATCGAGTAGCACCGGGCGCGCGGAAGGGCCGAAGGTGTTCAGCGGCGCCGCGAGGGCCTCGACCTGGTCTTGAAGGCGGCAACCGAAATAGACGGTGGCCCCCCCGGCGATGAGTTCTGTGGCGATCCCGAAACCCAGGCCTTCGGGGTCATTGGCCCCGGTCACGAGGGCGATCTGTTCGGCAAACGGGTGGGTCATCGGGTCGGATTCGGCTGGGTTTGGGTGGCGAGGTATTCGACAAGGTCACGGAGTTCGCGCGGCGTCATGAGGGCGACCAGCGGTGGCATGGCGGAGGTGGCAAGGCGCTCTTTCACCGTGGATTTGAGCACTTCCTCGAGCTTGCTGGTTCCGTTCTCCGTGATCTCGATCCGGAGGTGAGTCGGGGATTCCTCCCGAATGGTTCCGACCAGCGTTTGGCCATTGGCCAGCGCAAGCGTGGCGAATTCAAAGCCGGTGGCGATATCGGCTCCGGGATGCACGATGGCTCTCAAGACATATTCCCGGTCCCGTTTGGAGCCAATGCCGCTGAGGTCGGGGCCGACGTTACTCACGCCCTGACCTTCGATCCGGTGGCAGCGCACACAGAGGAACTCGACTCTCTCATGGAACAAGCGGCGCCCACGATCTGCATCGCCACCTGTGAGGGTCATGCGATGTTCACGCAGAGCATCGTCAGGGGGCAGGCGGGCGAGCCACTGCTGTTGAAGATCGGCCGCCGTGCGGGCTCGTTGGTTGCGCGTGCTGTTGGGCAAGGTGTGGTTTTTTCCGTGGGCGGCCAGGGCTTCGCTCACGTCCAGTGCCAGGCTTTCGGGAAGCTGATGGTCCAGCAGCCTTTTCATCTGGCGGGTGAGCAAGGCGTGCGCGCCAGCCTCGGTGGCGCGGCCCAGCAGCTCAAGGGCGGCGCGTTTTTCTTCCTCGGCACCGGGGGCCTGGAACAACCGCTCCAGGCCGGCCAAGGCAGCCGGGGAATCCTGAGCATAAAGCAGCTCGCGTCCCGCGCTGCGCAGGGCGGGCTGCGATGCGGCGAGCCATTGATCCGCCAGTTTTCGGGAGCGCGGACCTTGCACGAACTCCAAGGCTCGCGCCGCGGCGACCCGGGCGCTCACGGCACCATTTTCGTTCTCGGCGAGGGCGAACAAGGAGGCAACGACGGATTCCAATTGATATTTTTGCGCCAGACCCGCCGCAACGGACACGAGGGCGTCCTGACCTGGCTCCGCAATCAAACCGGGCAAAACCGGGCTCACGGCCAGAATGGCCGGTTGGGCATCGCGTTCAGGCAGCGGCAGCCAGTCCCCCAGAACACGA